>CAZYWZ010000268.1:0-1617 GCA_964651705.1 uncultured Verrucomicrobiales bacterium | reverse complement strand
CCGTCACCGGAGGGGCTACCTCTTTGCGGCCGTAGCCACGGCCGTGAGGCCGTGGACCCCCACCGCGCGGCCCCTCCGTCACCGGAGGGGCTGCATTTTCACCCCCGGTGGTGCCCCGCCAAGGCCGAGCGGGCGACCCTGATTTGGAATGCGCCGTCGAAGCACCGCTTTGGATTTCCCCGAGCGAAGCCGAAGGGGGCGCATCCTGCCCGGATTCCCTTCCCCCCCGTGCCCACTTCTACCCCCAGAGTTGTATTTTTTGCCAGACCTGCTAACCACTCACCCACCATGGCAACCCTCCGCATCGCCCTCATCCTCGACGTCAACAAAGATTACGACCGCAAGGTCGCGGCCGGAATCGCCCGCTATCTCGACGGGCGCCGGCGGGAGCGATGGAGCATCTACCTCGAGGACGAGCCGGCGCAGCGCCTTCCAAAATTCCGCTCCTGGCACGGCGACGGCGTGATCGCCAACCTGGACGATTCCCGGATCGCCTCCGCGCTCCGGCACGCGGCCGTGCCGGTCGTCGGCGTCGGCGGCGGATTCGGGGGTCGACGGTTGCTCCCGCACGCGCCGTACATTTTCACCGATAACGTCGGGATCGCCAACTTGGCGGCCGCGCACCTCCGGGATCGCGCCTGCCCGAGTTTCGCCTATTGCGGGTATCGCCCGGATGCCATCAACGGCTGGTCCCAGGAACGCGGCGAGGCGTTCGCCGCCGCCCTCCGAACCTCCCGCCATGCGTGCAGCGTATTCACGGGTGCCCGCGGCAATCCCCGCGACTGGGATGGCATGCTCGAAGAGATCCGCAAATGGCTCGCAACCCTCACGCCCCCCATCGGGCTCTTCGCGGCCGATGACGTCCGCGCGCGCCACGTGCTGGAGGCCTGTCGGATCAGCGGGTTGCGGGTGCCCACCGACGTCGCGGTCGTCGGTGTCGACAACGATCCCCTCATGTGCTCCTTTGCCAACCCCCCACTGTCCTCCGTGATCCAGGACGCCGAGGGCGTGGGGTGGGAGGCGGCCCACACCCTCGATGCCCTCCTGCGCGGCCAGAAGACCACCCCCAAGCGCGTGATTTCCCCCGTCGGGCTCGAGGAGCGCGCCTCCAGCCGCGTCTTCCACTCGGACGATCCCCTCATCGCCGCCGGCGTCACCTTCATCCACGACAAGGTCCTGGATCGCATCCAGGTCAGCGATGTCGCCAGGCATGTCGGCGTCAGCGTCAGCACCCTCGAGGGACGATTCCGCAAGATCCTCGGCAAGACCGTCCACAAGGAGATCCTGAATTCGCAGCTGAAACGGGCGGAGCACCTCCTCCGCACGAGCGATATCTCCGTGGCCGACGTCGCGAGAGAGAGTGGCTTCGCCTCCGTGCAATACTTCTGCCGCCTCTTCCACCAGGTCAAGGGCAGCCCCCCCGGCCAATTCCGCCAGCGGCACGCCGCCGCCGCCGGAAACTGAAACTTTGCACCACGGATATCGGGGATGCCGCGGATAATTCTCTATAATTTCAACACTTGCGCATTCGGGGGTAGCCGCCGAGGGTAGGAGACGACCCCATTTTGGACTTGTAGGATTCAAGTCGTGAGAATTATTCACAAATGCCCGTCAGGG
>CAZYWZ010000267.1:0-1661 GCA_964651705.1 uncultured Verrucomicrobiales bacterium | reverse complement strand
TCGAGCGAACCCTCCTCCGCTGGCGCTCCGGAGGGTCGCTCACGCTGAGCGTTGGGATGATTAGGAAGATACTCATTGTTGCACTGGTGGGCCTAGCCGCATACGTGGCTATTGCGCTGCCTCGCGGCTTTTCGACCTTCCGCAAGATTCAAACCCGCGATCGGATCAAAGTACTGAAGATGGCCCAAGACCAGTACTACGCTTCGACAGGGGCCCTTCCACATGCCGTCGACAATGCGTCGCTGGTCGCGGAGCTTCGCCACAGAGGGATTCTGAGCCCGGCGCAGGGAGAGATTAATGAGAACGGAGAGTTCCTCGACGCGTGGGACACCCCATTTCGAGTGACGATGAGTGAGCACGGCGCGATTATCGAGTCCGCGGGACCCGATCGTGCATTCGGGACCGCGGATGATCTTGGATCAACAAGGTAATGAAATCCCAACAAGGTGATGGAGGGAACCGCCCGCAAAGCGCTCGTTTCGGGCGGACACGGGAGGATGTTTCAAGCCATGAGTCCGTTGCGCGGACCCACAGGCGGCTCCCTCATCACCGGCGTTCGCCATGAATCAACAGCCACCAAAGACGAACATGGTGAGACGCCTTCCGACGCCTTTGATGATTGTCATCGCACTGATCAACATGGCCGAGGGCGCTTGCTGCATTGCCGTAGGCGTCGTCGGCATTGCGGGCATGCTGACGATCCTGCGGGCAGCAGAGAGACTGAGACGCAGTGGGCGCGCAGACAGCGACGAAATCATGACGCTATCGATGGTCCTTCCCCCGGTGATAATTGGCGTCGGAGCTTTGGCATTCGCCTCGGGCATCGGAATACTATTTTTGAGAGCTTGGGGTCGGTTGTTTGCTATGGTCTACGCTGCCGCGTGCTTTGGTTGCGCTTCGGCGGCTCTCTTCATGCCTGGTGTTGCGGCGATGGGTTCCGACGCTCCAGTTGATTTCCGCGCACACGTCGTGGGATGTGTCCTGGCGATGGCCTTTGCAGGATTTGTCATCTACATGTTTCACACACCGCGGTGGCTCGCTCTATTCTTTCCTGCAGAGCAGGCGCAGTCGCGGTCGGCGCCTCTTTCGCAGGGTTCTTAAAATGAAGCCAATCCAAGAGGCGAACCACCGTGTCGACCGAACCGCTCCCAAAGTCGCGGTCGGTCACACGGCACGTTCTCGGCATAATTGGAACATGAACGCGAGACAGCGAGAACAGGTCTTGTGGCCGCACAAAGCCCTTTGGCAGTTTTATATTCTCGCGTGGACGTCGCCGCTTGCACTGGTTCCCATCGAGGCAGATCTCCTCGCTCGCGAGCCGGCGATCTGGTTTGCCAGGGTTTGGGGATATGCTGGTTTCATTATCGGATGGATTCCATGGTTCCGAAAGCAGGTGGACTTCCCGTCTTCCATCTTCCTCGTCGGGATTGTTCCATTAATTTTTATGTTTTGTCTTCGCATTATTCTGTCGAAGGCCGGCTTTGGAATCTCCCTATGATCAAGCCGAACAACGTGCTGGAGCGAACCGCCAGCAAAGCGCTCGTTTCTGGCCGGCGTTGGTGGATGTTCCCGACCGGGTTGGTTGGGACATGCCGTCAGGCTGTCGCTCAGCACGGGCGTTGATATAGACGTGCGTGTGTCAAGTGGGCAAGTGGGTCCCG
>CAZYWZ010000266.1:0-1839 GCA_964651705.1 uncultured Verrucomicrobiales bacterium | reverse complement strand
CTCGGGTGAGCAGAATATGCGCAATTATTTATGACGCTCAGTATAGCTCGAAGATAGCCGAAGGCCGCGGCGCCCTACGGGTCCTTCGCGGAAAAGCCCGCGGCCTTGGCGATCGCCGCGTCGGTGGCCGGATCGGGGCGGAACTGGAGCAGGCCGCGGTCGTCGAGGTAGACGTTCCGGTAGAACACGATGACGGGCAGCGGCTGCCTGAGCGGGGCGCGCTCGGATGTTTCGGAGGCCATGGCCTTGCGCACGCGGCCGGCGTCCCAGTCGGGCTCCTTCGATAGAATGAAGGTGGCCAGCTTCTGGGGCTCCTCGACGCGGATCCAGCCGCGCCCGATATCCAGCGCCTCGGATTCGAAGCCGGGGTCCTTTTCCCGCCCGTGGAGGTAGATCGCGAAATAGTTTGGCACCATGAATTTCACCTGGCCGAGGGGATTGTGGCGCCCCGGCTTCTGGCGGAGGAAGAGCTGGCCCCCTTCGACCTTGGCGAAGCTGGCCTCGTCGGGGGGATGGGTGGCGGCGCCGGGGTGGTAATCGGTGACGATCTCGTAGCCCTGGTCCTGGAACCAGGCGGGATCCTTGCGGGCCTTCGGGAGGATCTCGCCCTTGGCCACGTGCGCGGGGACGCTCCAGGAGGGCGCGAATTCGAGATACTCGAGCTTGTCGGCGAAGGAATCGCGGGAGAGGCCCCGGAGCGCGGGACCGTGGGCGACCCGCATCCGGAAGATCGGCCGGCCGCGGTCGAAGGCGACCAATTCGCGCTGCGGCAGGAAGATCACCAGGCCGCGCTCGGGAGGTTCGCGCTCGCCCCAGCGCCAGCGTTCGAGATTGACGCGGATCTGGAGCAGGCGCGCCCCGACCGGCTCATTGAGCGCGGTGCGGGTGATCGGCCCGACGATGCCATCGACCTGGAGGCCATGGCGGGCCTGGAACTGGCGCGCGGCGTTATCCAGCGCGCCGTCGAACTGGAGGTGCCACGATGCGGGCTTCTCGTCCTTGCGCGGCGCGAGGCGGGAGGGGAGGTCCCCCACCGCGGCAAGGCGCTGTCGCAGCGCCGCGACCGCGCTGCTCCGGACGCCGATTTTCAGGGAGCGCCCGATGTATGGCACGTCGGGCCAACCGCCCGCCGCGGCGATCTCCCGGTAGCGCTTGAGCGCGCCCTTCAGCGCCACATAGCCATCCCACGTCGGCTCGAGCCCGGCCACTCGGCCCGCCAGATCGCCGCTGGCGAGGGAGGCCTGCAGCTCGGGAACCAGATCGGGCACCGCCGGTTGCCATTGGGCGGCGGGGGGATCCGCGGGCGGCAGCGCGCGGCCCACCATCAGGTCGCGCGCCAATTCAAAGAAGCCGGCGGTCAGCGCCACGTCGCGCCGGGCCAGGGCGTCGCCGCCCTCGGCGGGAGCCGACGGATCGGGCTCGGGCGGAAGGTAGTCCTTGGGATTGAGCCCCAGCTCAGCCACCTTGGCGACGCACTCCAGCAGGCGCGCCGACGTCTCGCCGGTCCACGCCGGCTCGCACTTTCGCGCCTCGTAGAATCGCGTGACCGCATCGAATACGACGGCGTCGTTGGTCAGGGCGCCGGGCGTTTCGCGCAGGAGGGAGGCCACGGCCGATGCCCGGAGCGAGGGACCCGGGATCATGGCCTCGGTCATGGTCGGCGGTGCCTGCTGGCCCCAGAGCAGCGGGGCCAGCGTCAGGGATACGAGGGTGAGGGGCGCGCGCATTGCGATTACTCTAACACACCCGTCCCCGGAGCGGGAGGGGGAATCCGCGGGGATCCGCCAGCTCTGACGAATCAGGATTTGTCGCGCCGGGGGATGCCGGGGCCGGGTTCTG
>CAZYWZ010000265.1:0-1854 GCA_964651705.1 uncultured Verrucomicrobiales bacterium | reverse complement strand
AACCCGATGTCCACGGAGAAAAAAGTGTCAAACGGAAATCAGGACGTGACAAGCCGGAAGCGGCTTCGCTGCCATTTTCCTGGACTGTAATGGGTTGCGCCGACTGCTCGTGAGGCAGACATTCTTGTCTGCCCTGGTCCGCTCAGGGTCGCCGACTCAGGCAGGAATGCCTGCGCCGCGCTTGCGGCGCCGTAGCAGGCCGACGACCGCCATCGGTATCCCGAGGGCCGCCAGGGATGTGGGCTCCGGGATGACCAGGAAGGCGTCGAGCCCGTCGTCGATGGGCTGCGAAAAAGCGAATGGGACGGTATCGAACCGGAGGAAGATCACGTCGACATCGAAGAAATTTCCAGAGTTCGGAAACAGAGAGAATGGCACGTCGATGAACAGGTTCGTGAGCGGAATATTGACGCTGGAGGCGGACCCGACCACATTCGATGCGGTCACGGTGATGGTCGTGAGCTGGATGTTCGAGTCGGTGTTCGCGATCTGGAGGCGGAAACGGTCGTTTCCGCCCGCGGTCGCGTCCAGGTTAAGGTGGGTGGAAGGGGAATTCCCATATTGCATGAGCCATTGACCCGCCCTGTTGGCGTTGGTGGTCGTCAGGTTCATGACCCCGCTATTCGTGTCCAACGACATCGACACAAGGTTCGGCCCGCTCTGATTCCAGACGCTCTAGTACCGCGAGCCGCCTAACGGGTCGCCGCCCGGAACATAGAACGTCGCAATAGGCGCTGACAGGTCCGTCACGGGGTCGGATACGGTGTCGGGGAGCGATTCGCCCGCGGCATTGCTCCCAGAACCGTACGAATAACTGTCGATGAATATGACGGACCCATTAAGCGCGTTGGCGCATAAGAATTGCATCACCGCGGCAATCGTCAACAGCCGAGTCCGATGGATCATGATGGGAAATCTATTCGAACCTATCTCAAAATACCCTGAGTAAGACGAGAATCGACGCAAGTTGCACGAACCCAAGGAAGTTCTCTGGGTGAAACTCCCATCTTACAAGCAGTCTCCGCTTCCACTGGATCCACGAGAAGAAGCGCTCCACGATCCAGCGCCGCTCGTAGCGGCGCAGCGCGCGGCCGTCCTGTGTCTTCTGCTTGCGTCTGCCGGAGCGGTGCGGGGCGATCATCTCGGTGCCCTCCTCGGCCAGGGCGGCGTCGAGCCCGTCGGAGTCGTAGGCCTTGTCGCCGATGAGCCGCTCCGGCCTGGCCTCGATCATGTAGAAATCGAAGGTCAGCTGGACCAGGGTCACCTCGTGGTGGTTTGCGGCGTGGGTGCTGACCGCCAGCGGAAGTCCCTGCCTGTCAACGATCGCCATGATCTTAACGCCCTTGCCCCGCTTGGTCTTGCCGATCTCGGCGCCGCCGCCCTTCGCGGGAGAGAAGGTGGCATCTATGAAACACTCCTCGGTCTTGATCAGGTCCATGTCGCGCAGCTCGTTGGCCAGCGAGGTCATCACCGCGCGCAGCACCTCGCTCTGGCACCACCTCTGGAACCGGCGGTGCACGGTCTTGTAGTTCGGGAAACTCTGGGGGAGCATGTGCCACTGCGCGCCGGTGTTGAGTATCCAGAGCGCCGCCTCGAGCACCCGCCGCGTGGGCACCGGCTTGCGACCGGGCCGACCCTCGGGGATGTTCTCCTCCGGGAAGTGCGATTTGATCTTATCCCATTGCTCGTCAGTCAGATGCATGAGTTATGCTTGCATGTGGCTACGTAATGACAAGCTCCGTTGTAATAAATGTGATTTTGAGATAGGTTCTCAGTAATCGGTCGGTGGCAAGGAAGTTATCTATACTGAGCGTCATAAATAATTGCGCATACTCGACGGTTGTGGCAGGTTTT
>CAZYWZ010000264.1:0-1860 GCA_964651705.1 uncultured Verrucomicrobiales bacterium | reverse complement strand
GAAATTCCAGACGTAGCCACGGCCGTGAGGCCGTGGACCCCCACCGCGCGGCCCCTCCGTGACCGGAGGGGCTACATTTTCACATTCCGGCTGTAGCCACGGTCGTCAGACCGTGGACGCGCTGGCCGCGCTCCCCGGAGAAGACCGGCCTCGTGACCGAGGGCAGTTGTATTAGAGGAGCGCATGGGCGATTGATTTTAACATTAGCTGCGATTACGCTAATCCCATGGACCAAGGGCAAAATGCATCACGGCACGGTTTCGGCTGCGGCTGTTGCGGGGGTGGCCATGGGGCCGGGCTGAATCGTCGGGATTTCTTGGCGGAGGTGGGCGTGGCGGCGCTGGGCGGGGCGGTGCTGACGGCGATGGCGCCGCGGGCGCCGTCATCGGCCCCGGCCGTGCCGCGGCGCGACGACCGTCCGCTGCGGATGCAGCCCCTCTTGCTGCATTCGCTGCCGCAGCGCAAGGAGGCGACGAGCTGGCGGCAGTGGGGCGGGCTGCAGACCGAGGCCGACGCGGAGACGGAGAAGACCCGGATCCGCCGCGAGCTGGATGCGGTGAGGCAGAGGGTGGACTTCGCCGTCGAGCTGCTGCCTCTGAAAGCGGCGACGACCGAGGCGCAGGCCGCGGCGATCGCTGCCGAGCCCCACGACGGGTTGATCGTGTATGCGGCGGGCTGCGGGGAGCCGGTGCTGCGCGCGGCGACGCCGCCCGGGAAGTGGAACCTCATCTTCTGCCGCCACCGGACGGGCCCGGCCTATCTGTGGTACGAGATTGTCCACCCCAGATACCTGCGCAAGGCCGTGGACGACTATGGCCAGCCGGGGATGACGGTGGACGACGTCGTCGTGGACGAGTTGGATGACATCGTGTGGCGGCTGCGGGCGCTCCACGGCCTGAAAAACGCGCTCGGCAAGAAGATCGTCACCATCGGCGGCCCCGGGGGCTGGGGCGCCGGCGGCAAGACCGCGCCGCAGCGCGCGCAGGAGCTGTGGCGGCTCGAGTACATCGACGTCCCCTACCCGCAGTTGTCCGAGCGCATCCAGAAGGCCTTCGCCGACGGGGCGCTGGTCGCGCGCTGCCGGGATGCGGCGGGCCGCTACCTGAAAGACGGCGTCACCCGGGTGGACACCAGACGCGAGTACATCGATCGCGCCTTCGTCCTGACGGAGGTGTTCCGCCAGATCCTGGCGGAGGCGGGGACCGACGCCATCACCGTGCACCATTGCATGGGCGCGATCATGGGGGCCTCCCAGACCACCGCCTGCCTGCCCCTCAGCCTGCTCAACGACGACGGGTACCTCGCCTTCTGCGAGTCGGATTTCGTCGTGATCCCCTCCGGCATCCTTCTCCACGGGATCTCGGGCAAGCCCGTGTTCCTCAACGACCCGACCTACCCGCACCACGGGCTGGTCACCCTCGCGCACTGCACCGCGCCGCGCCGCATGGATGGCTGCCGCTGCGAGCGCGCCAGCCTGCTCACCCATTTCGAATCCGACTACGGGGCCGCCCCCAAGGTCGAGATGCGCCTCGGCCAGACCGTCACCAACCTCGTGCCAGACTTCGCCAGCGCCAGATGGGTCGGCTTCGAGGGCAAGATCGTCGGCAACCCCTTCCTCGATATCTGCCGGTCGCAGATCGATGTCGCCATCCGGGGGGACTGGAAACGCCTGCTCGCGGAAATGAAGGGCTTCCACTGGATGACGTGCTACGGGAACTACCTCCGCGAGACCGGCTACGCGCTCGCCAAGGTCGGCGTCGATTGGCTCGACGTGAGCGCCTGACTCGAAAATACGCCTCAGCTCTCTAGTGGCGAAGGGCCTTCGCCCTTCGGCGGGGGCCCGGTGGGGCGCCGAAGCCC
>CAZYWZ010000263.1:0-1915 GCA_964651705.1 uncultured Verrucomicrobiales bacterium | reverse complement strand
GTCCAAACGGCCCCTCGGGCGCATCCGAAGTTTCCCCCTGAATCATCCGGCGCGTCCCCGCGCCGGCGACGGGGCTGAGTCGAAAATAGGAAACTTGTGCAGGGACGCGGGGACGCAGGAGAAGACAGACTCGAAAATTCGCCGTAACTCTCTAGTAGCGAAGGGCCTTCGCCCTTCGGTGGGGGATAGGCCGAAGCCGGAAGCGGCTTCGCTACATTTTCCGCTCCGGTGGTGCCCCGTGCGCGGGGCACGAGGCCTCACGCGAAAACTCGGGGTATCGCCACCGCCGTCAGCGGGTGGGTGTTCCTACGCGTGGCCCATCGGTGACCCGATGGGCCACGGGCTTTGACCCCGGTAGCCTTTTCTCCTGCCGCGGCTCATTTGAGGTAGACAAAATAATTACTAGCGATTAGTGAAAGGTCGATTGGGCATTTCTAGTAACATATGAATGAGGCACTTGTGAAGAAAAAAGCTGAAAAATCGGTTTTTGAATTAGGGGTTTTATGATGGGGGATGTGTGGCAGATTAGTAATCATGAGAATGGGACATGCGAGTCAGGCGTTGGTGGCGAAGGCGGCGGGGGTATCGCAGACGGCGGTGTCGTTGGCGTTGCGGAATCATCCGAGCATACCGGAGCGGACGCGGGAGCGGATCAAGGCGATCGCGGAGGAGATGGGGTATCGGCCGAACCCGTATGTGTCGGCGCTGATGAAGCAGGTGAGGCGTCGGCGGCGGGTGGTGGAGCGGCCGACGATCGCGTACGTGACGTCGCATCCGGACAAGGATGGGTGGCGGGACCGGGGCGTATTCCGGCGGAATTTTGCGGGGGCGTGCCGGCGTGCGGCTGAGCTGGGGTACAAGGTCGAGGAGGTGTGGCTGAAGGAGCCGGGGATGAACGGGGATCGTCTGAGCAAGATCCTGTGGACGCGATCGATCGACGGGGTGATCGTGGCGCCCTTGCCGCAGGGGCGGGGGCACGTGCACCTGCAGTGGGAGCGATTTGCGGCGGCGACGATCAACTACTCGTTGGTGAGGCCGCGGTTGCACCGGGCGGCGTATCATCAGATGCATAGTTTCAGCCTGGCGGTGCGGCGGCTGACGAAGATGGGTTACGGGCGGATCGGCATGGCGATGCCGTCGGAGGCGGATGCCCGGGCCGACAACGCGTGGATGGCGAGTTTCCTGCTGCATCGGGAGCGCCTGGGTGCGCAGGACCGGTGGGCGGTCCTGGTGGCGGAGGATTGGAACGAGGGGGTGTTCCGCGACTGGTTTCGGCGCTCCAGGCCGGAGGTGGTGCTGAGCACCGATCTCGAGGCCAAGCGGTGGATGGACGAGGCGGGCGCCCGGGTGCCGGAGGACGTCGGGTTTGTCTACATGGAGTGGGGCGAGGATGAATCCGAGTGCGCGGGCATCCGGCAGAACGCGCGGCTCGTGGGCGCGGCGGCGGTGGATCTGGTGGTGGAACAGCTCGAGCACAACGAGCGCGGGATCCCCGACCACCCCAAGGTCGTGCTGGTCGGGGGCGAGTGGATCGACGGGGACACCGTGGTCGACAAGACGGGCGAGGCGGCGCTCGGGGTAGCCACGGGGCCGGAGCGGCCAGAGACCGTCGAACAGAGTGTCGCCGCCTGACGGACCTGAAACTACAAACCGCGGATAACGGGCATGGTTCAGATAATAATCTGCAAATAGAACACTTGCGACCGCCTTGGTAGCCGCCGACGTGAGGAGGCGGATTCGAGCCACTTGGTACCACCGCCTCCTCCCGTCGGCGGCTACGATGGACGCGAAGTTTCCACATGAATGATGCGGCGCGTCCCCGCGCCGGCGGCGGGGCTGACTCGAAAATCGGGTCGCGACGTAGGCTGCGCCTTGGCGCACGCGGACGGTCGACTCGGCGGCGTGCGCCGAGGCG
>CAZYWZ010000262.1:0-1938 GCA_964651705.1 uncultured Verrucomicrobiales bacterium | reverse complement strand
CATTTTCCGCCCCGGTGGTGCCCCGCGTGCGGGGCACGGGATCTAGCTCGAAAATGCCGGGTGTAGCCACGGCCGTGAGGCCGTGGATCTTCCCACGCGTGACCCATCTGTTGCCAGATGGGCTCCAGTTTCACCGCCGGTGGTGCCGCCTCCGGCGGCATGGGATCTGACCAGAAACTCGGAACCACAGATATCGGATGCCGCGGATAGTTTCTTGGTGGGAACGGGTTGCGCCGCCGGCGGGGCCCCAGCGAATTTTTTCCTGCGGGGCTTGCCGCGCGCGGCCGGGCGCATAATCTGGATCCATGGCGCAGGGAAAGGCGACGAGGTCGACGCGGTCGGGCGCCGAACTCCTGCCGTGCGCCCAGCGCGACGAGGACTCGCGGGGCAGGGAGCATTTCGAGGAACAGCACCGGTTCCGCGGCGCGTTCCAGCGCGACCGCGACCGCATCGTCCACTCGCGCGCCTTCCGCCGCCTGGAATACAAGACGCAGGTTTTCCTGAATGGCACCGGCGACCACTACCGCACCCGCCTGACGCACACCATCGAGGTCGCCTCGGTCAGCCGGACGCTCGCGCGCGAGCTGCGGCTCAATGAGGATCTGGCGGAGTGCATCGCGCTCGCCCACGACCTCGGCCACTCGCCCTTCGGGCACGCCGGCGAGAACGCGCTCAACGAGCTGATGCTCTGCCACGGCGGTTTTGAGCACAACGTGCAGAGCCTCCGCATCGTCGAGGAACTCGAGGTCAAATATCCCGAGCACAACGGCCTGAACCTCACCTGGGAGGTCCGCGAGGGCCTGAAGAAGGGCCGCCTCGACGACCTCGAGTCCGAGATCGCGCTGGGCTTCATCGCGCTGCAGCCCAGCCTCGAGGCCCAGATCGTCGACCTCTGTGACGAGATCGCCTATACCTGCGCGGACCTGGATGACGCCCTAGAATCCGAGCTGGTCTCCCTGGCCTCCGTCTCCCAGGTGCCCCTCTGGCACCGCGTCGAGACCGGGGTCCTCTCCCAATACCCGCGC
The DNA here is from genome assembly GCA_964651705.1 of uncultured Verrucomicrobiales bacterium. Taxonomy (GTDB): domain Bacteria; phylum Verrucomicrobiota; class Verrucomicrobiia; order JADLBR01; family JADLBR01; genus JADLBR01. Next base: position 913 of record CAZYWZ010000262.1, on the reverse strand, counting down.
CTCGAGCCCAACCGCATGCGGGCCTGCGTCGTCCGCTGCCTCATGGACCACCTCGTCGAGGACGCGATCGGGGCCACCCGCGATGCCGTCGCCGCCGCCAAACCCGCCTCCGCCGACGACGTCCGCAAGCTGCCGGAACCCCTCGCGCGCTTCGGCCCCGACATGGCCCACGAGCTCCAGCTCATGCGCGATTTCCTCCACGAGAATTTCTATCATCACGAGATCGTCACCGGCCTCAATCGCCGCGGCGCCGCCACCCTCGCCGCCCTCTTCGAGGCGTACGCCCACAACCCCACCCTCATGGGCGCCCACGCCGTCCGCCGCATCAAGAAGGACGGCGTCCACCGCGCCACCTGCGATTTCCTCGCCGGCATGACCGATAGCTACGCCAAGATCCAGTTCGACGCCCTCATCGGCGAGCTCGATCCCCTCTCCGGCCTCCGCTTCCGCAACGCGTAGGCCACGCCGACGCCCAAGGGCGTGTCGATTTATTCGACGATCACGATGGAGCGGAGGCCGAGTGTGGAGTGCGGCGGCAAAGCGAAGCGTCGACGCCGCTTTTTCGTCCGGCGGAGCCGGGATTTGGCGGAGTGGGCGGGTGCCGCGCCGCACAGATCGCCCGAGGTGATCGGAGCGCGGATCCAAAGCGGTGTCGCCATCCGGCCAACGCCGGATTCTGCCACCGCAGTCCAAAGGCCCGCCCGCCGGATTCGGAGCACACGATGGCGTCCCGATGGTATCCCGGCTCACGACAAACCCGCGCGGCCTGGAATGAATCAACACGCCCTTCAGGCGGCCTCGGCGGCCCGGAACCCCAATTTTCGAGCCAGAGCCCGTGCCGCCCCAGGGCGGCACCACCGGGGGTGAAAATGTAGGGCGCGGATTCCCATCCGCGCCACGGGCAACCGGCAGG
>CAZYWZ010000261.1:0-1941 GCA_964651705.1 uncultured Verrucomicrobiales bacterium | reverse complement strand
ACCATTTTCCGCCCCGGTGGTGCCCCGCGTGCGGGGCACGGGATCTAGCCAGAAACTTCAAACCTCGGATAGCGCGGACACCGCACGTAACTCCACGTAATTTACGCATTTGTTAATCCGACCGTAGCCGCCGAGGTGAGGGGGCGGATGTGCGCCACCTGGGACTCCGCCTCCTGACCTCGGCTACGACGCGTAAGAAGTTTCTCCACGAATAATCCGGCGCGTGGACGAACTTGGACGAAACGCCGCCCTCGGACGCCGGCGGCGACGCTGATGATTTTCGCGAGCGCCCGTTGGCTGTCGAATGTGGGTTGTTGGGCGTCGTCTCACCCCAACCCCTCGACCCCCCACCCCTCCCGATAGTCCCGCCTCAGAAACCTCTCGGCTTCCGCGCAATTCGGGAAACGCATCCGCCGCGAATCCCACTCCAGCGCGCGGTCCGGCATCCGGACCGCGACCGTCCCCAGCAGCACCGCCTCGCTCATCGGCCCCGTCACCGCAAAATCCGAGACCGCCTGGGTCCGGCCATAGCAGGCATCCACGAACTGGTGGTAATGGTTGCCGGGCTCCAGCTCGGGCTTCGCCACGCCGGCAAATTTCTCGCGCGGCAGGAGTATCGGCCCGGACTGGTGCGGCAAGAGCAGGGCCCCCTCGGTCCCCACGAACATCGCGGCCTCGCCGGGATACTTCGCGCCCTCGTACGGATACAGCGCCCGGATATCCTCCGGAGGGAAGAACAGCCCGTCGAACCACTCCACCTTGAAATCCCCATCGGTCCGCTCGTTGCCGGGGAATTCCCACGTGATGTGGATGCTCTGCGGCCAGGTCTCGCCAAAGCGCGCCGGGTCGTTCTTCCAGCTCTCCTGCACCCCCGCCACGACCGATTTCGGCGCGCCGGGCGAATACGCCATCCACAGCGCGCTGAAGAGGTGGCACCCGATGTCGCCGGACCAGCCCGTCCCAAAGTCCTGCCACGAGCGCCAGAGCAACGGGTGATAGACCTTCGGCGCGAACTCCCGCGCCGGCGCCGTCCCCAGCCACAGGTCCCACGCCAATTTCTCCGGCGGCGCCTCGCCCTTCTCCGGCCGCGGGCCGGGCAACCGGTACCGCTCGATCGCCCCCTCCCGGTTGGCCGACAGGTACACGTGCTTGAGCTTCCCGATCACCCCCTCACGCAAATATTTCACCGCCATCCGGTCCCCGATCCCCGACGCGTGCTGCGTCCCCAATTGCGTCACCACCCCCGCCCGCCGCGCGGCCCCCGTCAGCGCCCTCACCTCCGCCACGTCATGGCACATCGGCTTCTGCAGATACACGTGCTTGCCCGCCCGGATCGCCGACATCGCGATCGCCGCGTGCATGTGGTCCGGCACCGCCACGTGCACCGCGTCGATCCGCTCCCCCTCCCCACCCAGCATCTCCCGCCAGTCCGCGTATCGCCGCGCCCCGGGCAGATCCTTCCCCGCCGCCTCCAATATCCCCGCGTCCACGTCGCACAGCGCCGCCACCTCCACATCCCCGTGCTCGCGGAAATTTTGCAAATCCCGCTTCCCGATGCCACCGATCCCCACGCACCCCAACCGCAACTTGCCCAGCGGTCGCCTCGCCCGCACCCCACAACCCGCCGCCATACCCCCCAACCCAACCCCCAAGACGCCCTTAAGGAAATTCCGCCGGTCCATGGCCATGATCTTGCAACCCGTATGGCGAAATCGTCAAGACGGGTCATCGTACCCCGCACGGGGGGCGCCACCGCGGGTGAAAATGCAGCCCCTCCGGTCGCTGTTTTCCAGAAAGCGCCGCGTCATTCCCGTGGAAACTTCAGATCCAGTGGAGGGCCAACTTGGACTGCGGCGTAGCAGCGCCGCTTTGGATGGGCGCGTCGGGCCCTGTTGGAGAGTCTCGCGGCCGGAACACACCGGGCCGTTCGGGGCAATCCAA
>CAZYWZ010000260.1:0-2034 GCA_964651705.1 uncultured Verrucomicrobiales bacterium | reverse complement strand
GCCCTGACGGGCATTTGTGAATAATTCTCACGACTTGAATCCTACAAGTCCAAAAGGCCCCTCGTCCGAATCGGAAGTGTCCCCCTGAATGACGCGGCGCGTCCCCGCGCCGCGGGAGGGGCTAGCCAGAAACTTCGCCCCGGTGGCGTCGCAGAGACGCCCTGCTACAAAATTTGTAGGCCGCCTGTGCCAGGCGGCAACAGGCCCGAGGCCCCGCAACATTTTCCCCTCACTCCGCCGGCGCGGCGGCCTTGTCCTTCTTGCCCTTGGGTTTCTCGGGCGGGGTTTCGGGTGGGGCGACGGGGGCGGGCCAGCCCTGTTCGCGGATCCGCCTCCCCACCTCGGCCAGGGTCTTCATATCCACGGGATGGATCGAGCCGTCGGGCAGCGGGCCGGTGTTCATGAGGAGATTGCAGTTCTGCCAGAAGGCCTGCGAGAGACGGAGCAGGGTCTCGTCGGCGTCGAGGTGCTTGTCGTCGTCGTCCTGCTTGTAGCCCCAGACGTGGGGTTGGAGCGTGTCGCAGATCTCGTTGTGCTTGCCCTTGTTCGACTCCCACGCGTCGTGGGCGATCTTGGCCTTCGCGTCGCCGTATTGCTTCCGCACGCGGTCGGCGAGGGATTGGCCCCGGCGCTCCGGCGCGCCGAAGTCCTCCGTGCCATTCGCGCCCTGCTTGAAGCAGATGAGGGTCTGCGGCTGGAGCTCCCGCATCATCGCGTAGGTCTCCGCGATGGGGAAGAGGTCCGGCCGCGCGTAATAGCCCATGATCGGATCGAACCAGATGCCGGCCAGCGGGCCATAGTTCGTCAGCAGTTCCTTCAACTGCCCGTGGACGAAATCGACGTAATGGCGAAAGTCCTCGTCCTGCCGCCAGAGGTAGCGCGGCTCCGGCTGCTTGTAATCGGGGCGCGCGATGGGGTTGAACTCGCGCGGGTAGAAGTACGGGTGCCGCCAATCCAGCGCGTAGGAATAGTAGAGGAACAGCCCGAGCGATTTCTTGCGGCACTGCTCGGCGAGTTCGGCGACGAGGTCGCGTTTCGCCGGGCCGGCGGCGCTGGTATAGTCGGAGTGCCTCGAATCGAAGAGGCAGAAGCTGTCGTGGTGGCGCGCGGTGATATTCACGTAGCGCATGCCCGCGCCCGCGGCCATGTCCGTGATCCGGTCCGCGTCAAACTTGTCGGGCCGGAACTGTCCCTTGAGCCTCTCGTACTCCGCGACCGGGATCGCCTCGCGGTACATGACCCATTCCCCGCGGCCGAGGATCGAATACAGCCCGTAGTGCATGAACAGCCCGAACCTCGCCTCCTTGAACCACGCCAGCGCCGCGGCGCGCGGGTCTTTCGAAAAGAGCGCCGCGTGGTCCTTGAGATACGACGGGGCGGAAGATTCGCCCGCGGGTTTCGAGCAGCGCGCCAGCGCCGCGGCGGCCCCGGCGCCGCCGAGGGTGGTGAGGAAATGTCTTCGGTTCATGGTGTGGGATCTCCTTCGGGTTTGCGTCTCCAGCGTAGGTGCCGGATCCCGGACGGGCAAGTCCGGTTGACCGCCCCGGAACGCTCCGTGACAGGGCCGTGACACGGGTCGCTCATCCGCCAGAGGCGGACAGGCAGCTCCCTGGCTTTCTTCCATAGCGCCATCCGGGTCAGCCCTTGACAACTGACCGCTCCTGGCTCCACGCACCCCTTTGTCGCCGCGAGCGCTCGTTGGATTCCGCGGTCGCTGGGAGCCGTTTTACCATCTGCGAGAGCCCGCTTCGGTCCCAGTACCCATACCCATATTCCTTGGCCACCTCGCGCCCGCGCCTTCTGGGCCGTCGGGCGGCAGCCGACCTGCCCGCCTCTGGCGGGGAAATGTCTGCCTCACGCGGATGGATTTGGAGTTTTCGAGCTAGATCCCATGCCCCACCTGCAGGGCACCACCGGGGCGGAAAATGGTAGGCTGCGCCTTGGCGCACGCTGCCGAATCCACCGTCCGCGTGCGCCAAGGCGCAGCCTACATCGCGACCCAATTTTCGAGTCAGGAAATAGGGAAAGGATGGG
>CAZYWZ010000259.1:0-2152 GCA_964651705.1 uncultured Verrucomicrobiales bacterium | reverse complement strand
CAAACGGCCCCTCGGGCGCATCCGAAGTTTCCCCCTGAATCATCCGGCGCGTGGAGGACTCTGGCTGGACCCGCCCCCCGCGCGCCGGGGGCGGGGCTAGCCAGAAACTGCAGGCCGCAGGCGACTTGCCCGCCTCTGGCCGGGGAATGCCTGCGCCACGAGGGGAAATTCCCTCATGAATAATGACTGGCCCCAAATGGCCCCCCTTGACATTCCCGGCAATTCTGCTTCTATACCCAACAGTTGACCTTATCGAGAGCGGTGGAGGGACTGGCCCTGCGAAACCGCGGCAACCGGGTCTCGCCTTAGGGCGTTCCGTCAGGTGCCAAATCCAGCTCCGGCGCCAATGTGCCGGGGGAAGATGAGGGGACGTTACGACCAGCGTAGCCTCTTCCCTCACCGGAAGGGGTTTTTTGTTGGCCCCGCCGCTCGAGATGGGGTCCCGAGGCAACACGCATGGAAATGAGACAGCGATCACAGCCGAGACCGGCCTCGGAGCCCACGACGCCCACCCGACCCCTATGAGACCAAACCCCTTCTTCACCAGCCTGAAGTGCCGCGAATGCGGCAAGCTCTACGACAAGGCCGCCATCCACATCTGCGAGGACGACTTCGGCCCGCTGGAGTGCGCCTACGACTACTCCGCCATCCGCGGCGCGCTCTCGCGCGAGGCAATCGCCGCTCGCCCGCAGACGATGTGGCGGTACCGGGAATTGCTCCCCATCGACGGGGAACCGACCGTCGGCACCCAGGTCGGTTTCACCCCGCTGATCCGCGCCGAGCGACTCGCCCGCCACCTCGGGATCCGCGAGGTCTACATCAAGAACGATGCGGTTAATTACCCCACGCTCTCCTTCAAGGACCGGGTAGTCTCGGTCGCCCTCAGCCGCGCGCGCGAACTCGGCTTCGAGACGGTCGCCTGCGCCTCGACCGGAAACCTCGCCAACTCCGTCGCCGCCAACGCCGCCGCCGCGGGCCTGCGCAGCTACGTCTTCATCCCCGCCGACCTCGAGCAGGGCAAGGTCCTCAATTCCCTCGTCTACGGCACCAATCTGGTCGGCATCACCGGCCCCTACGACCAGGTCAACCGCCTCTGCTCCGAGATCGCAGGCCGCTATGGCTGGGCCTTCGTCAACGTCAACATCCGCCCCTATTACGCCGAGGGCTCCAAGACCATGGGCTTCGAGATTGCCGAGCAACTCGGCTGGGAAATCCCCGCCCACACTGTCGTGCCCATGGCCTCCGGCTCGCTCCTCACGAAGATCCACAAGGCCTACCACGAACTCGCCAGCGTCGGCCTCGTGAAAGAAACCCCCTTCCGTGTCCACGGCGCCCAGGCCACCGGCTGCGCGCCCATCTCCCACGCGTTCAAGGACCACCGCGACCTCATCCAGTTCGTCCAGAAGCCCCAGACCATCGCCAAGTCCCTCGCCATCGGAACCCCGGCCGACGGGTACTACGCCCTAGGCGCCCTCGCCGACTGCGGCGGCGCCGCCGAGGACTGCACCGATGCAGAGATCGTCGAGGGCATCAAGCTCCTCGCGGAAACCGAGGGCGTCTTCGCCGAGACTGCCGGCGGCGTCACGCTCGCCTGCGCCATCAAGCTTATCGAGGCCGGCAAGATCCCGCGCGACGAGCGCGTCGTCCTCTGCATCACCGGCAACGGCCTCAAGACCCAAGAAGCCGTCCTCGATCACGTCGGCGCCCCGCGAGTCATCCCCGCCAGCTTGCGCGAATTCGATGCCCTGCTCGCCCGCGAATGGCCCGACGCCGCACCCAGGGCCGCCTGAAATTCATTTAACCATAAGGAGTAAACCCCATGCCAACCCCCATCACCATCCCCACCGTCCTCCGCACCCTCACCGGCGGCGCCGATACCGTCACCGCCGAGGGCCCCACCATCGCCGCCATCCTCGACGACCTGGAGGCCAAGTGCCCCGGGATCAAAAACCGCATCTGCGACGAAAAAGGCAAGATCCGCCGCTTCGTCAACGTCTACGTCAACGGCGAGGACATCCGCTTCCTCCAGGAGCAGCAGACCCCCGTCAAAGACACCGACGAGATCTCCATCGTCCCCGCCATCGCGGGGGGCTGACCCGAAAATCGGCCACGGGATCGGCCTGTAGGGCGCGGATTCCCATCCGCGCCACGA
>CAZYWZ010000258.1:0-2157 GCA_964651705.1 uncultured Verrucomicrobiales bacterium | reverse complement strand
CCGCCACATCATCCGCGTGGCCGACCGGGCCACCGGCGCCTCCTCCCGCGTCGCGCTGGCCGGGGACCGCACCCGGCGCCCAGCGGGATTGGACGAGGCGACCGACTGGGTGGAATGGGAGCGGCGGGCCAGGGAGCCCAGGACCGCCCTGCGGCCCGACATCCGATACCAGCCGCGCCACGCCAAGATAGTCTCCGATACGGCCGACCCCTTCCCGCTGGCGCTGGCCGCCCGAGGACAAAGCCCATGATCTTCCAGAACCGTCCCAAAAAATCTAATAGAAGTAGTGTGCGCTTGACAAATAGGGGCACGGGCGAGTTCATGGCCCGGGCCATCGAGGCACTGTTGCTGGTGGCATCGCTCTGCTGGATGGGAGCCCTGGCGGCGCGCATCGCAAACGGGGGACTGCCGGGAACCATCCGCGCCGCCGGGACGGCCGGCCGCATGGTGTTCTCCGGTCGCACGGAGGCCGCCGTCGAGATCCGGGGCCGACGCCTCGTCCTCTGGTGGAAGGAGAGCCCCGTGCCCCTGAGCCAAGAACAGGCGCGGGACCTCGCCCGGCTCCTCGCCCCCCGCGAGCCCGCCACCGCCGCGACCCTCGTCGCCGGGGAGTGGTCCTTCCACGCCCCGGGGCCAACGGGGGCCTTTCGCCTCGCCAGGCGCATCAACGACGCCGCCAGGATCGAGTACGCGATAACGGGGGCCGATGCCGCCGAGATCGCCCGGCTGCTGTCGGTCGCGGGGGGCGGGGGATGATCGGACCTTGCCTTTGTGCGGTACGCTCTCCCGCGGCCAAAACCGGGGCCCCGGAAATGAAAAGCCGCGCCGGTGCCCGACATGGTCGGCGACCGGTCTTGGATCGGCGCTTCCGCGCGGCGACCAACGGGCTATCCTGAACCATGTTTCCGCGCATCCTGGCCGTCTCGGACCTCCACGCGAACTGGGGCTGGTTCGCCTGGATCAACCGCCACGCCCACCGGTTCGACCTGGTCTGCCTCGGCGGGGACCTGTGCGAGATCTTCACCCAGAGGATGACGCTGGGCGCGCAGCGCCGGGAGGTGCTGCGCCAGGTAGCCCTCGTGGCCGCGTCGGGCGTGCCCATCGCGGTCGCCGAGGGCAACCATGACGCGGTGGAACCCGGATGGCTCGGCCCGGGGCCGGGACTGGATGCGGTGATGTGGCCGGGCTTCTCGGGCGAGATCGGCGTTGGCGATCATCGACTGATCCTGACCGTGTGTCCGGATACCTATTTTGGCTCGAGCGATACCGACCGCGTGGTGGCCGATCTCTTTCGAACCGGCGCCGGGGCGCGTGACCGGGAAGGACTGCCCTGGCTGGTGATCCACCACGAGCCCCCGGATGCCACACCCATCTGTGTCGGCATGGCCGGGAGCTCGGCATTGAACCACCTGGTCCTCAGCCGTCGCCCCGACCTGGTGATCTGTGCCCACAACCACGAGGCACCTTTCGAGAAACATCTCGGGGGCCGCTGGCACTGCCGGATCGGTCCGACCCTGCTGGTCAACGCCGGCCAGTGGCGGAAGCGCCGCTGGCCCTGCCATCTCCAGGTCGACGGCGACACCGTCACGTGGCGCGCGCCGGGCCATCCCAGGGAGTCGGTCCGAATCAGAGAGTGATCGGCCGAAGGAACGGGTCACATCCGATTCCAAATCGCCCCGAAGTCGGCCTCTCTGGCGCTGAATCTACCGCCGGACCGGCGACTGTACCCTCGATGCTGTGGCCCGCGGGGTCTCCCACGCCGTGTGTGCCGAAGGCCCCCCGGGGCTCACGGAACCGGACACCTGTTGCCTCGCCGTTCCGCTGGAAGCGCGCGCCCACCACCCCGACTCAGAGGTCGGCGGGGGCCGCGAAATCGCCCAATCCTTCGAGGATGTCGTAAACGCCATCCCGGATCATGGCCGCGACGCGCGCTACGTCGTCCAAATCGACCACCCCGGAATCGTCCGGGTCTTCCGCTCTCGCCTGGTCATGGCCGTGCTCCCTTGGCGCATCACCCGGCCTACCCGCCCCAGTTGTTCAGCGCCGTCGCAAACGCCTTCGCAGGATCCACGACGAGGCCGAAGAGGTTGACGAAGCAGTTTTTCACGGCGACGTCGATCGCCTGGGCGACCGCGGTGGCCACGGAGTAGGTCCCGG
>CAZYWZ010000257.1:0-2324 GCA_964651705.1 uncultured Verrucomicrobiales bacterium | reverse complement strand
CCAGCTCCGCGTCGAGGGCGCGCTTGATGTCGTAGAATCTCTGGGTGCGGAGGCGCTTGCGGATCTCCTCGCGGGCCTCGTCGAGGCTCGGGCGCTTCGGCTCGCGCCGCTCGACAACCTTGAACACGTGCAGCCCCAGCGGGCCGCGCAGCACCTCGCTCACCTGACCCTGCTCCAACTGAAACACCCGCCGCTGGATGTCCTGCTCGGACCGCCCCTCGATGAAGGTCACCGTCGTCGCCACCACTGCCGGGCCTTTCGCCTCTTGCCCTTCAGCTTCTGGAGGGCGGCCGGCTCTGGCCGCCTCTCTATTCGCGCCCTCCCCTCCCGGCGGTGCCAATTCCACCCGCAACCACCCGCCCACCGCATCCAATGCTTCGCCCGCGACCATCCGTTCGCGGGCCTTGTCGATCAGCTCGCGCTTCTTCTCCGCGGACGGGTCCGCATCCCCGTCGAACCGCACGAAAACCTGCTCGGCCCGGACCTCCCTCGGCGTCGGCCAATCCTTCATCTTCCCCTGGTAGTACGCCTCGATCTCCGCGTCGGTCGGCTCCATCTTCTCAGGCGGGGCGCATGCCTCGATCACCTTCTGCCGCGCCACCTTGTCCGCCACCTCCCGCCGCAACTGCGTCTCGCTCCGTCCCTGCTTCGCCAAGTACCGCCCGAAGAACTCCTCGCCCCCGAAGCGCTCCTTGTACCGCCCCCACGCCGCCTCGCACGCCGCGTCCAGATCCGCGATCCCCAACTCCTTCGCCTTCGCCCGCAGCCGCTCACCCACCACCAGCTCCCGCACCAACTCCCGACGCACCACGTCCGCCGACACCGCCACCGCGTTGCTCGGCCCCGCCGCACGCACACGCTCCGCCACCGCGGCGTCCAGGTCCGCACGAGAGATCTTCACATTTGGACCCTCCACCGCAGGCCGAGGGCCGCAGCCAGCGAGCAGCCCAACGTACACCGCCATCACCAGCGGCCTGTCACCTGCACTCATCATTCCTCTCCCTCGCATCACGCCCCGAAAGTTGAACTTTATACCCAAAGCCCGTTCGCCATTTGCTCAAATCAAAGGACGTGACCCCAATCCTATAAGATCGAAAGCTCAACTTTGGCGTAGCTTCGAGAAATGCACTTCATCTTCCAGTTTCGATAGCGTGGATACCAGAAATCCACGCACCACCTCGGTTATCATTATTCCCGCAGCCCGCTCTCGGCTCCGAAAGAAGTCGGTGGTCGGTTTTGGGTCCACAATGGTGACTATTCGCTGGGAAGACGTCACCCGCTCCGTTTTCTCCATACCGCAGGTAGGACAGACCGAAACGACTCGCTCCCACACCGGATTCGTCGTGCATCGTCCCGTAATTGCCAACCAGCGATAGCAGGAAACGGAGGGATCGCTCTCCGCGATGCTGATCATTACTGGGCGGACGTCAAAACCTGTGATTCCTGCTTTAGACATCGCCTTCACAATTTGATCTTGTGCCACCAACATGCCAGCAGCTTCAAAGATGGACGGGAGAGCCGAGTCGTCCGCTTCAAGGTGCAAAACGCTCACTGTGTCTTCCGGGACCAAAAACTGATGTGTGATCGGGAAGCAGCGCAAACCGCAATCCGCGCACGTTCGCCCGCTGAGGTACTCGAAATCCTCACCCTCCGTCGCCGGCGCGGTTATAAATGACAACCTGTAGAAATCCACTAATCTCCCCCAAGGTAAATTCGGTCAATATAGCCAGCGTGCCAGTTTAGCAGCTCCCGCATCTTTTCAACAGTGATTTCCCCACGATTGTATCGATCCTGAAACAGGCTCTGGAATGAGTCCCAGCTCTTCCGAATATGAGATCGGTGCAGAGGGGTCCCGTGGAACTGTTGGCCCTTGACGATTGGACGCATCATGCGTTCCAGGTTCAATTCCTGCGGTGAGAAAGTTCCTGGAAATCGTTTCAAGACATTCCACTCAACGGAGTGATGAACCTCGTGAGTCCGCTTGTACTCTGGGTTCCTCTTGAGGAAATCGCGCGGTCCGTCGTGTCTGCTTACACGAAGGGTTCCGGCGGCCGGTTCTTTGGCACTGAGTGGATTAGGTATCGTGACTGATCCGCGCCGGCTGGTATCCGTGGCGAGCCGGTAGAATGGACTGCCGCCTTGCTTGGATTGCCCCAGCGAAGACGCGAAGTCATCGATGCTGGATCGGACATGCGCCCAAGAACTTGAGAACGCCATCTCCGACGACCCCGCCCTTGCAGCCCCGAACATCTTCGTGCCGGCGAATCCTCCGGCCAGTTCGAGCCCCGACATGGCCAGGGCGATGCCGGTCTCCTGGTTGAGGC
>CAZYWZ010000256.1:0-2352 GCA_964651705.1 uncultured Verrucomicrobiales bacterium | reverse complement strand
GCGTGCGCCAAGGCGCAGCCTACCAATTTCCGCCCCGGTGGTGCCCCGCGTGCGGGCCACGGGATCTAGCTCGAAAAGTCCAGACGTAGCATCCGCTCGCGGGACTTCCCATGCCCCGTCAGACCGCTAGCCTGTCCCGATGCTCGATTGGCTAGAGTCCAGACTGGGCCGCTTCGCGGTGCCCCATTCCATCCGCGGCATCGCGCTGCTGTACCTGCTCTGTTTCATCCTGGAGACCCTCCAGCCCGGCTTCGTCCGGATGCTCACCCTCCAGCCCGAGCTGATCCGCTCCGGCCAGCTCTGGCGCCTCGTCACCTACGCCTTCATCCCGTCCACCTTCAGCCCGATCTGGATCCTCTTCGTCGTCATGATCATGTGGCTCATCGGCACCGGCATCGAGGAGGGCTTCGGCCCCTTCAAAACCAACGTCTACCTCCTGATCGGCATCCTCGGCACCGCCGCCGGCGCCATGGGCTTTGGCCTGCCGGACATCACCGGCCAATACCTCTACCTCTCGCTCTTCTTCGCCTTCGCCACCCTCTACCCCGAATACGAGATCCTCGTCTTCTTCATCCTCCCGGTGAAGGTCAAATGGCTCGCCGTCATCTCCGCCGTCCTCGTCGCCCTCGCCTTCTTCGGGGGCGACGCCACCGCCAAACTCGCCATCGGCTGCGCCTTCGCCAACTACATCCTCTTCTTCGGCCCCACCGCCGCCCGCGCCACCGCCGCCATGGCCGAGGCCCGCGCCAGACGCGCCAGGTTCGAGGAACGGAAACTCCCCGAGGACGAACCCCTCCACCGCTGCAAGACCTGCGGCCGCACCGAGCGCGATGACGACACCCTCGACTTCCGCGTCGCCTCCGACGGCGAGGAATACTGCGCCGAGCACCTGCCGCGATAGCGCGACGGGCCGCACGCCTTTTTCCCTTGCCCCTTCGGGCCGGGCGGGGTAGCCTTTTCTTTCGAAATCAAAAAAAGTCATGAAAACACAAGCCACCTCCCGAAGGGATTTCGTGAAGCTCTCCACGGCCGCGATCGCGGGCCTCGCCCCGCTGGCGGGGGCGATCCCCGCGCCGGTCTTTGCCGCGGGCACGGACAAGGTCCGCGTCGGCATCATCGGCTGCGGCAATCGCGGCTCTGGCGCCGCGGCGAACGTGCTGGAGGCGGATCCCGGCGTGGAGATCGTGGCGGTGGCCGACGCCCTCGGGGACAGGATCGATTTGTTCAAGACGAAGCTGCGGGGCCTGTGCGAGAAACTGCCGGGAGATCCGCTGGAGCGGGTGCGGCTGACGCCGGAGACGACGTTCGTGGGGTTCGACGCCTACCGGAAGCTGCTGGCGGTGAGCCCGTTGGATCTGGTGGTGATCTGCTCGCCGGTGGCCTTCCACCCGCTGCATCTGGAGGCCTGCGTGAAGGCCGGGAAGCACACCTTCATGGAGAAGCCCGCGGCGGTGGATCCGGCGGGGGTGCGGCGCGTCATCGCGGCGGGCGAGCTGGCGCGGGAGAAGGGATTGGCGGTGGGCGCCGGGACGCAGCGGCGCCACGAGGCGGTCTATCTGGATAACTATCGGGCGGTGGCCGATGGCGCCATCGGCAAGATCGTCTCCGCCCGCATCTGGTGGTGCGGGGGCGACGCGCGCCGTGAACTGGAGCGCGTCGAGGGCGAGGACGACGCGCGCCTGATGGTCCGGAACTGGTACCAGTTCACCGAGATGTGCGGCGACCACATCGTCGAGCAGCACGTCCACAACATCGACGTCGCGAACTGGTTCATCGGTCGCCCGCCCCAGATGGCGATGGGGTTTGGCGCCCGGGCGAGGCGCCAGCTGGGGAACCGATACGACTTCTTCAGCGTCGATTTCGACTACGGGGAGGACGTCACCGTCCACAGCATGGCCCGCCAGATCAACGGCTGCTACCAGCGCATCGGCGAGCACCTCGTCGGCACGAAGGGCGCGATGTGGCCGAGCGGGAAGGTCGCGGGCGAGCGATCCAAGGGGAAGAAGGACGCGGCCAATCCCTACGTGCAGGAGCACGTCGACCTGATCCGCAGCATCCGCGAGGGCAAGCCTCTCAACGAGGCGCGCGGGGTCGCCGAGGCCACGATGGCCGCCATCATGGGCCGCATCTCCGCCTACACCGGCCAGATCGTACGCTGGATCGACCTGATGGAGCGCGCCGATAGCCCATGGTACAATCTCGCGCTCTCGCCGGCAGCGGAGGATTTCGAGACGGGCAAGGTCACCGCCCCGCCCGCCGGGATCGTCCCCCTACCCGGCAAGGGCGACGCGTAGATCCCCCCGCCGAAGGGCGCAAGCCCTTCGCCACCCGATCCCCTCCCCGCGGCGAAGC
>CAZYWZ010000255.1:0-2603 GCA_964651705.1 uncultured Verrucomicrobiales bacterium | reverse complement strand
CAGTGAATACCCCTCGGATCGAGCCCAATCCTGAGCGCCATCGAAGGACAGTAGCGTCATGATAATGCCGAACGAGTCTGTCGAAAAACTATCTCCGAGCCAGCTCTTTGGTTCATGGGTTGGAATTTATGGCTGCGGTGTTTCCAAGGCGCAAAAGCCTCGCGGGGTGCCGCGGGCGAGGCCACGCGGGGCCTGAAAGGCATCAGGAGCCGCGTAAGTCACCCCGAAGTCGTCCCTCAGTTCCACCGTGAGCCCCTCCTGGCCACTTTCTCGAGGTTGTGGACCATGCAGTAGAGCTTCCACTGGATGTTGACCTTCGCCCGGCCGCGCAGCGTGAAGCGGTCCAGCCCCTTCTGCGCGGCGATGTTGGCGAACACCGGCTCGACGATACCCAGCCGCCGCGAGTAGGTCCATCTGCCGTGCGGGGTGTCGATCTTGGCCTTCATGGCGTGCGTGGGCCCGCCCGATCCGGGCCGGTAGAAGACCCGCACCTGGCGCGATGTTTTCTGACCGGGATTCCTCAGGCACCTTGAGCGCAGGTGGCAGCGGTCGCACGCCCCCTGGGCCGCGCGGTAGCTGGTCGCCATCGCCCCGTCGCGGTTCTTGAACGCCGTCCCGCCGCGGTGCATGCGGACCCCGGCGGGGCAGATCAGCCGCCCAGAGCCCTGGTCAAACGTGAAGTCCCCGGCGCAGAAGAGGCGCCTCTTGCTGCGGTATTGCATCTTGTGCTTGTCGGTGGGCCGGCGGTGCCGCCGGGCGTCGGCGAAGCGCGGGTCCCGCGAGCGGAACTGCCGGTCGGGGATGTAGGCGTCGATCCCGGCGGCCTCGCAGACCTCCAGATTCTCCGCCGTATAGTATCCGGTGTCGGCGCTGACCACCGCCTCCTGCAGGGCGTCCTCGCCCATCCCGGCGATCGCCAGATTTATGGCCGCGCCCTCCAGCATCGGGGCGGCCGCCGCGCCGTCGTCGCCCTCCCCGAAGGCCTCGGCGTGCACCACCACCTGGTGGGCGCCGTCCACGCACGCGTTGGCGTTGTAGCCCTGCACGATCCCGTGGGAGCCCCTCATCTTGGCCGACTCGTTGTCGGTCACGTTGGCCTGCACCTCCTTGCCCCCGCGCCCCATCCGCGCCGGGTTCTCCGCCAAGAAGCGCTCGATCCGCTCGGCCTTCTTCCGGAGCCTCTCCAGCCGCCGGCGCTCCGGCGCGCCCCCGTCGCCCTCGCCCCGGTCGATGCGGCGGTGCTCCTTGACCGCCAGGCGCACCAGCTCCTTGAGCTTCTCCTTCTTCTTGATCAGGTCCGCCCGCCTCCCGCTCCATTCCTTGGAGGCGTTGGAGGAGAGCTTCAGCCCGTCGATGCTGAAGTGCGTCCCCCCGAGCAGCCCCTCCTCCGCGCAGACCAGCAGCACCTGCGCGAAGAGGTCCTCGATCCGCCCCGGCCCCATCCCGGAGATGAACGCCGCGATCGTGCTGTGGTCGGGCCGCTGCCCGCAGGCCAGCGCCATGAAGATGACGTTCTCGCGGCAGGCGGCCTCCAGCCGCCGCGATCCCTTCAGCCCCCGCGCGTAGCCGAAGAGCACCACCTTGAGCAGCACCCTCGGGTCGTAGGCACGCCGCCCGGTCTCGTCGTTGTTGAAGGCGTCGTCGAAGGCGCTCAAGTCCAGCCGCTCCTCCACCACGTAATGGATCGTGTGCTCAAGGGTCCCGGGCACCAGCTGGTCGCCCAGCGACACCGGCACCAGCTGCGTCTGTGAGTAATCGCGGGGCTTGTATCTCGCCATCGCACCAACTTAGCAGCCAGCCTCGCCGCGCGCGACCAAAACCGGGCCGCGAAGAGGGTTTTTCGACAGTCTCAACGTTCCGCGTCAGCGACCCTCCGAAGCGCCAGCTGAGGAGGGTTCCGCTGCACGCGGTGGTTCGGCCTCGTTTAACAAATTCGCATACTTCCGCCAGCTGAAGCGCTCGACGAATCCGGCTTTCTCCAATGCATCATAGGCGATAGCCTTCAGGACGGTGACGAATGCCGAATCCGTGATGGAGTAAACCTCCAGGACGTCGAAGGCCACGCCTCCACCCTGAAACTCGTCGTAAAACTCGTTCAGAAGTCCCTCTACCTCTTCAATCACTTCACGGATCTCACGAAACGTCACGACCGGGAGAATCTGGCTCTCCAGGCTCACCGCCATGTCGAAATGCGCGATGCGCTTGTGTCGGTGCAGTCGGATCGATTGTACCTTTGTCTCAATTCGGTTCAGTCGGGATGCCACTGTTGCTGAGAAATCAGGCCCCTTTGCCGACGAAACGCCTCTCGCAAGTTGCCAGATCGACAAGTTTTCATGGTTCCTGGAATCCTTGTCAGTGAGTCGCGCAATCGAGGAAAGCAGTTCATCTTGGAGGAGGCGTTGGAAGACACCGAGGAGCGGCCCGAGGCGGTCTCCGAGGATTCGCGTCCGCTCACTGTGCTTCATGAAAAGGTGTGAAAAGAGTTCCCACGCTTCACGGAGCGCCAACGTTTCGCCGACCAGATACGGAAAGGCTGACCGGATCGCGTCCGGGAATCCTGAATAGTCGCCGTTCAGTTTTGCGGGCATAAGTTGGCCGAACGT
>CAZYWZ010000254.1:0-2656 GCA_964651705.1 uncultured Verrucomicrobiales bacterium | reverse complement strand
CACTCCACATCGGCCGCCCGATCTCCCCATGAATGATCCGGCGCCCTCGCGCGCCGCCGCCGGCGGGGCGCCGAAAATCTCCCAGGATCCGATTTTTGACCTTTTCCCGTTATGGGCCCTGGATTAGGGTTTGCAGGCTCGCGGAGCAGCCCCGATGTTCAAGGTCCTAGAGAATGACGAGATCGCGCCGAACGTCCACCGGATGGTGGTCGAGGCCCCGCGCATCGCGCGGGCGCGCCAGCCGGGCCAGTTCGTCATCGTCCACTGCGGCCCCGAGTCCGAGCGCATCCCGCTGACCATCGCCGACGCGCGCGATGGCGCGATCACGCTGTTCATCCAGGCGGTCGGCGACGGGACGCGAGAGATCGTCTCGATCCCCGCGGGCGGCGCGATCCGCGACATCGCGGGCCCGCTCGGCAGCGCGACCCACATCCGGCCGTGGGGCCGCGTGGCCTGCATCGGCGGCGGCGTCGGCACCGCCGTCCTCTACCCCCTGGCCAAGGCCCTCGCCGACGCCGGCAACGAGGTCACCACCATCATCGGGGGCCGCAGCGCCCCATTCATCATCCTCCGCGACGAGCTCGCCGCCTTCTCCCGGGAGGTCCTCGTGACCACCGAGGACGGCTCCATGGGCACGAAGGGTTTCGTGACGACGGAACTGCGCCGGCTGATCGACGACCCCGCGCGCCGCCCCGCCGGCGTCTTCGCCGTGGGGCCGGTGCCCATGATGGCCGCCGTCGCCGAGATGACCCGTCCCGAGGGGATCGAGACCATCGTCTCGCTGAACCCGATCATGGTCGATGGCACCGGGATGTGCGGCGGCTGCCGGGTCTCGGTGGGGGGAGAGATCAAATTCGCCTGCGTCGATGGCCCCGAATTCGATGGCCACCAGGTCGATTTCCGCGAGCTCCAATCCCGCCAGAACACGTACAAGGAAGCCTGCTGCCGGGCGACCACGATCTCATAGCATGCAACCAAGAGTGCCAATTCGCAGGTGCCCGGACGCGGCCCGCGAGGCCGCGGGCCCTCTCCGATGTGCGCCGGGAGGGACGCCGGCCTCGGCGTCCGCGGGCGCTCCGACCGATCCTACGATCGCTCTCCGCCTCGGCAGGCCATGGCGCCAACCCACCTGATCGTTCCCATGGCCACCCCCCTCAGCACCAAGGAACGGATGGGGATCGACCGGGTCCACATGCCCGAGCAGGACCCCTGCGCGCGCGCCTGCAATTTCTCGGAGGTGAACCTCGGTCTCAGCGAGGCCCTCGCGGTGCAGGAGGCGCAGCGCTGCCTCGAGTGCAAGAATCAGCCCTGCGTGGCCGGCTGCCCCGTGGGCGTCCGCATCCCCGAGTTCATCACATGCGTCGCCGGCGGCGACTTCGCCGGCGCGGCCGAGATCCTGCGCGCCGACAATGCCCTGCCCGCGACCACCGGCCGCGTCTGCCCCCAGGAAACGCAGTGCGAGGAGGTCTGCGTCCGCGGCAAGAAGGGCGAGCCCGTGGGCATCGGCTGGCTAGAGCGCTTTGTCGCCGACTGGGCCACGGCACACCTCGGCCCACCGCAGCCGCCGACCGACAAAACGGGCCGCAAGGTCTGCATCGTCGGCGCGGGCCCGGGCGGGCTCACCGCCGCGGGCGAACTCGCCCGCATGGGGCACGCGGTCACCGTCTTCGAGGCGCTCCACGACACCGGCGGCGTCCTGCGCTACGGCATCCCCGAGTTCCGCCTACCCAAATCGATCGTCGACCGCGAGGTCGAGAACCTCCGCGCCCTCGGGGTCGAGATCGAATGCAACGTCATCGTCGGCAAGACGGTCACCGTCGCCCAGATCCTCGAGGAATTCGACGCCTGCTTCATCGCCAACGGCGCCGGCCTGCCCGTCTTCCTCGACGTCCCCGGCGAGAATTTCAAGGGCGTCTACTCCGCCAACGAGTACCTCACCCGCGTCAACCTCATGGGCGCCTACCGCCCCGACGCCGCCACCCCCGTGGCCCGCGGCGCGACCACCGTCGTGTTCGGCGGCGGCAACGTCGCCATGGATGCCGTCCGCACCGCCCGCCGCATGGGTAGCGCCCGCGCCGTCATCGCCTACCGCCGCACCCGCGCCGAAATGCCCGCCCGCCTCGAGGAGATCAAACACGCCGAGGAGGAGGGCATCGAATTCCTCTTCCTCGTCGCCCCCCTCGAGATCCTCGGCGACGAGAAAGGCTGGGTCCGCGCCGTCCGCCTCCAGCGCATGGAACTCGGCGAGCCCGACGCCTCCGGACGGCGACGCCCCGTCCCCGTCCCCGGCTCCGAATTCGAGCTCCCCTGCGAGCTCGCCATCGTCGCCATCGGCACCCGCGCCAACCCCCTCCTCTCCAACGCCTGCCCCGGGCTCAAGCTGAACAAGTGGGGCAACATCGAAACCGACGAGAACGGCATGACCTCCATCCCCGGCGTCTTCGCCGGCGGCGATATCGTCCGCGGCGGCGCCACCGTCATCCTCGCCATGGGCGATGGCAAAACGGCCGCCGCCGGCATCGACCGCTACCTTCGGGATGCCAAGCGACCGTCGTAGCCGCGCCACCCCCGTCTGGCATCTCGCAGAGACGCCCTAAAAGCCTGACTCGAAAATTGGGTCGCGATGTAGGCTGCGCCTTGGCGCACGCTGCCGAAT
>CAZYWZ010000253.1:0-2735 GCA_964651705.1 uncultured Verrucomicrobiales bacterium | reverse complement strand
ACCGTCCGCGTGCGCCAAGGCGCAGCCTACATCGCGACCCGATTTTCGAGTCAGCTCAGCACGGTCCCGACGGGGAGGTCGTGGCCGCGGAGGAATTCTGCCGCGTGGAGCCGGCGCTTGCCCGGCAGCTGGACCTCGCGCAACAGGAGACCCCCCTGGCCGCAGGCGACGAGGATGCCATGCTCGTCGGCCCGCAGCACCTCGCCGGGTTTTCCCTCCGCGCGGTTTGACAGGATGGTGGAAAAGATCTTCAGGAGCCGTGGTCCCTCGGGCGACGCGATGAACGCATAGGCCCCGGGCCAGGGATTCATGGCGCGGATATGCCGGTCCACCGCGCGCTGCGGCTGGTCCCAGTGGATGCGGCCATCCTCCTTCTTGAGCTTTTTCGCGTAGGTCGCGCGGGTGGGATCCTGCGGGATCCGGATGGCGCGCCGCCGTTCCAGGAGGTCGAGCGCCTCCTCCGCGGCGGCCGGGGCCATTAGCGCGAGGCGATCGTGGAGCGTCTGCGCGGTATCCTCGGCCCGGATGACGGTCTTCTTCTGCAACAGGATGTCCCCCGCGTCGAGGGCCTCGGCGACCCACATGATGGTGATGCCGGAATGCCGGTCCCCATCCCGGATCGCCGCCTGGATCGGCGCGGCACCGCGGTGGCGGGGGAGGAGGGAGGCGTGGATGTTGAGGCAGGCGCGGGCCGGCATGTCGATCACCTCGCGCGAGAGGATCTGGCCAAATGCCGCCACGAGAAACACGTCGGCCCGGAGATAGCGCAGCTGTGCCACGGCGCTCGGGGCATTGATATTCTCGGGTTGGAAAATCTGGAGGTGGTGCGCGAGGGCCGCCTGTTTGATCGGCGAGGGTTGCGGCTTCAGCCCCCGGCCCGCGGGGCGGTCGGGTTGCGTCACGACGCCAATCAGGTCGTGCCGCCGATTGGCCGCCAACCGTTCCAGGGTCGGCGCCCCGATTTCGCCAGTGCCAATAAATACCACGCGCATAGCCTTAACGATTCCTCCGGCAGCCGCGGGCATTGCCCGGGATGCGAAAGATAAAGATAGGTGACTTCTCGCGGTCGGGAAAGCCATCTGTGGCCCTATTCATCGAAGGGCTGGCAAGGGGGGGGCAATTGGGCTAAGGCTGCTGCCATGTCACGGATCGTGTGTGCCGTCGTGTTGGGTGTCCTGTCATTCGGATGCGGGTTGGCCCAGGACGGGCCGCCGCGAAGCGGGCTTGTTCTTTGGATTGATGCGTCGCGGCCCGAGTCCGTCAAGCGATCGGATGGGGCAGTCTTGGAATGGGGGGATCTCGCGGGGGCCGGCCGGGAGGCGCGCGCATCGGGAAAGCCCACGCTCGTAGAGGGCGCCATGAACGGGAGACCGGCCATCCGATTCTCCGGCAAGGACCATTTTGGGGTGGAACCGTATCTGTCGAAGCGCGGCCCGGTGACGGCGTTTGTGGTATCGCAGCGCTTGCCAGATCAGGCGGGTGGCGGCAAATGGCAGCGGTTGCTGTCGACCTGTGCGCCGGGAAAGCCGGACAATAAGGAGCCATATTTCTGCCTGACGGGCGATCGGCGCGGCGAGGCCGGCGCCTACGAGCCGGTCATCTACGTGATGCTGAAGGACGGCATCGAGCCGGCGCCGCTCGGGATCGGCGCGCGCCCCGATGGGAGTTCGGGTTTTCGGGGCGATATCGCGGAGGTGCTGGTCTACGAGCGGGGCTTCGTCTCCGAGGACGCGCTATTCGACGTCTTCCGCTATCTGGAAAGGAAGTGGGGCGCGGCGATCGGGCGGGAGAATATGGGCTGGACCCTGACCGGGCCCCTGGAGAATCCGCCAAAGCGGGCCAACGAGAAATGGCCCCTGTCGGATCAGGCGAACGCGGGAGGCTGGGTGCCATTGCCGGAGATGGGTGACGAGTTCGATCGCGGGGCCCTGGACGAGGCGAAGTGGCAATCCCCCGCCAAGTGGAAGGGGAGGCCGCCTGGGCTTTTCATGCGGGACAACGTCGCGGTGGGCGACGGCATGCTGACGCTGGCGATGCGGAAAGAGGATGTCCCGGAGATGGCGAAATTCAAAGGGACTTACCACACCTACACCTCGGCCTACGTCAGCACGCGGAGGCTGGTCCGCTATGGCTATTTCGAGATCCGGGCCAAGCCGATGGATTCCGCGGGATCGAGCGCCTTCTGGTTTGCGGCCGGGGCGAAGGATTGGCGCACCGAGATCGACGTGTTCGAGATCGGGGGCAAGGCGCCGGGAAAGGAGCATTCCTACAACATGAACCTCCACGTGTTCCGGGAGGGAGGAAAAGATGACCACTGGAACACCGGGGGGACGTGGATGGCGCCGTTCCGGCTGGCGGACGATTTTCACGTGTATGGCCTCGAGTGGTCGCCGGAGGTGATCCGCTATTTTGTCGATGGGGTGGTGGTGCGTTCCGTGCCCAATGGCCACTGGCACTACCCGATGCACCTGATCTTCGATTCCGAGACCATGCCCGACTGGTTTGGCCTGCCAGAGGACAAGGACCTGCCTTCGTTCTTCAGGATCGATTACGTGCGCGCGTGGAAAAAGGCCGACTGGGGCGAGGTTGTCACCGAAGAGGAGGCAGAGACAGGGAAGTGGGGGCGGCGGCTCCCGGCCGGGCACTGAACAATCAGGAACTCAGATCCCATGCACCGCACGGCGGGGCACCACCGGGGGTGAAAATGTAGGGCGCGAAATCCCTTTCGCGCCACG
>CAZYWZ010000252.1:0-2776 GCA_964651705.1 uncultured Verrucomicrobiales bacterium | reverse complement strand
CCAGTACCGCCACAGCATGACCGCCACGGCCTCGAACTTGACGACAGTCTCCAGTGTCCCGCCGATACTCTTGAAGAAATGCTCCACGCGCTCCCCTTTCGCGCCATGCTGCGAAACCCGCTTGGCACTTGGGGTCCAACTGCTTCGCCCTGGCGATATGCCTCCATCTTCCTTCCCTCAGCGCCGCAAAAATGTGTCACATCACTGGGACGCTGTAAAGTGAAGACTGATTCGGTTAGAAATCATTTTCCCAGCGAAAGGTCTTGTGGGCGTGCACGATACGGAAGCGCTGGAAACTACGAATATTGCAGGGGCGACGGGGGCAGGCAACTCATCATGTCTTGTGAGCAAAGTTGATGTTGGCGGTGCGGGTGGGGGCGGTGGATTTGGCCGCCGCTGCGGAGGCGAGCCATGTCCCGGTGGTCGCCGGGGTCATCGACGACATGCTCGGCAACCCCGTGGCGACGGTGAGCGCCAGCGGCCGGGTGGACTGGAACGATTGCGTGGTCGGGGGCTACGGGCCGCAGCCGGGATGGACCGCGCCCGCGCTGTCGGCATCGGCGGGTCCGGCGAAGGCCTCGGTCTGGCGCGGGCGGCGCTTCGATCCCGATACCGGCTACTGCTGGCTGGGGGCGCGGTTCTACGATCCCGCGGGGCACCGGTACCTGTCGCCGGACCCCCTCGGGCACGCCGCCAGCCTCGGGCTCTACGACTACGCGGGAGGTGACCCGGTCAATTTCGTCGACCCCGATGGGCGGCTCGTGGTGGGCGCCGCCGAGGGGTACGTCTTCGGCAACTGGTCCTCGGACATCGATTCGGTCGACCGGCCGGGGCGGATCCTGGGCCGGGCCGCGGGCACGATGCTGGGCTACATGACGCCCGGCTACAACGTCGTCGCCGGCTACCGCGACATCGCCGCCGGGGGCTTCCACTTCGGCAGGGCCATCTACGACATCAGCGTCAACGGCCTCAACCAGGAGACCGGCATCGCCCTGGCCATGTCGGGGCTGGAGCTGGCCGGAGGATTCGCCGGCACCAAGATGTTCGGGGCTGCAAGGGCGGGGTCGTCGGAGATGGCGTTCTCAAGTTCTTGGGCGCATGTCCGATCCAGCATCGATGACTTCGCGTCTTCGCTGGGGCAATCCAAGCAAGGCGGCAGTCCATTCTACCGGCTCGCCACGGATACCAGCCGGCGCGGATCAGTCACGATACCTAATCCATTCGGCGAGAGGGGATCGATCAGATCAAAGCACTTTTCGATGTCGCCTGAAGGCGTTCGGTTGCGTCAGGAAGCGCAAGCATATCGTTCCCGGTTTCCTGGAACAAATGCGAAAAAGGCGTATCGGAACGTCGTCGTGGCCGACGTGGTAGTTGACGGGCAGAGGCGTACGGTTAGATTCATCAACGATCCCAGTAGTAAAAGCTTCCCGGGCGGATATCATTCAGAGCAACGCCTGATCGAGTGGGCCGATCGGATGACGAAACGAGGCCGAAACGTGAAGGTTGAGCGCGTCTACTCTGACCGAATGCCATGTGGCCCTAAAAGAAATGACTGCTCGAAGAACCTATCAGACGAATTCGGTCCGGATTTGGAGGTGTTCTTTTTCAAGCACAAGGGTCCAATGTGAATCCTGTTTGGCTGAGGTTTGACCGTGGTGGAAAGACTTAAACATTACAACAGCGGCGCAGTTTTGAAACTTCGAGAGGATGATCTCCTCATTGCCCGGTACTTTCCCGTGGAGCCGGGCGTTCATCAGGTGAAGATCATCTTGGGTCGAGAAGGCCGATGCGAATGGGCGCGATACTCGATTCGTTCTGATCGTCCAGGCGAATTCAAACATCAATGGTATCTTATTGATCAAGAGGGTCTAGAAGAACTCCAAAGCAGCCTATTCGACCTGGCAGAGTTGGGTCAGCAGATTGACTTTTATGGAAAGGATTTTCGCTTTGAAGACTACGAAGAATCGCAACGACGCGCTTTGAGGTTTTGGCATAAAGATCAGGAAGTTGGTTACGGACTTCCTAACTCAGATTTCTTTCGTCACTTCAAAATCGAAATGCAAGTCGCGACGGGGTTCGCCTCGGCCTTCGAAAGGGTGTGGACTCGACTGAGTTCGGCAGGCATGGAGGAAGGGATCTGGGGTCACGCATGAAATTTCATTGAACATTTAGCAAATGAGGCGGGCGAAAGGGTTGTGGGACATGTGTGACAGACTGTGGGTGATGGTAGCCTTCGTCGGCTTGATGGCCGGCTGTGGCCCGAAGCCGGCGGTGGAGGGACCGAACGTGAAAATCTCGCGTGCGGACCTGGACGCGGCGGTGGCGGAGCGGGTGCGTGCGGCGGGGCCGAGCAACGCGGTGGCGATGTCGGCGGACGTGGTGCGTCGTGAGGTGGTGCGGGAATTGGTGGTGGGGGAGCGGCTTCGGGCGAAGGCGAAGGAGTTGGGGATCGCGGATCTGGACGCGGCGTGCGAGGCGGCGTGGGCGCGGTATAAAGCGCGCTTCGGGGGCGAGGAGTTCTTCGGGCGGTACTTGGCGAAGCAGGGACGGACCGAGGAGCAGTTGCGGCGGGAGGTGGCGGACAAGGTGGCGCGGCAGAAGGTGATCGAGGCATGCGCCCCGCCTGAGAAGATGGAGCCGACCGACGCGGAGATCGAGGCGTACTACCAGGGGAAGATGAAGGATTGGCCGACGCCGAGGGAGGTCCGGGCCGAGCAGGTTTTCGTGCGGTTCGACGGGGATGCGGACCCGTCCGCGGAGAAGAAGCGGGAGTTGA
>CAZYWZ010000251.1:0-2834 GCA_964651705.1 uncultured Verrucomicrobiales bacterium | reverse complement strand
ACCGTCCGCGTGCGCCAAGGCGCAGCCTACATCGCGACCCAATTTTCGAGTCAGACTACGGGTTAACGGGGACTCCAGGGACTCTCTCCACATGCGGATTTTCCTTCTCCTTTGGGCGCCTGTTCTCTAGACGGGAAGACTCTATGAGCACACGTCAGTACAAGATTGCGGTCATCCCGGGCGACGGGACGGGGCCGGAGGTGACCCGGGAGGCGGTGAAGGTAGTCCGTGCCGCCGCGGGCAAGCATGGATTTAAGCTGGAATTGCAGGAGTACGATTTTGGCGGGGACCGGTATTTGAAGACCGGGGAGGTGCTGCCGGATGGCGCAGTGGATGAGATGCGGAAGTTCGACGCGATCCTGCTGGGCGCGATCGGGCACCCGGACGTCAAGCCGGGCATCCTGGAGAAAGGGATTTTGCTGCGCCTGCGTTTCGAGCTGGACCAGTACATCAACCTGAGGCCGGTGAAGCTGTTCCCCGGGGTGGAGACGCCGCTGAAGGACAAGGGTCCGGCGGACATCGACTATGTGGTGGTGCGCGAGAACAGCGGCGACGTGTACACCGGCACCGGCGGGATCGCGATGAAGGGGACGCCGAACGAGGTCGCGATCCAGAACATGATCTACACGCGCTTCCAGGTGGACCGCTGCCTGCGCTACGCCTTCGAGTACACGCGCAAGCGGAACAGGCGCAAGACCTTGGCCCTCTGCGGCAAGACCAACGTCCTCACGTACGTTTTCGATCTCTGGGAGCGCGCCTTCCACGAGATGGGCGAGAAGGAGTTCCCCGACATCAAGCGCGAGTACTACCACGTGGATGCCACGTGCATGTGGATGGTCAAGAACCCCGAGTGGTTCGATGTGATCGTCACCGGGAACATGTTCGGCGACATCATCACGGACCTGGGCGCGATCACGCAGGGAGGCATGGGGATCGCTGCGGGCGGCAACATCAAT
The DNA here is from genome assembly GCA_964651705.1 of uncultured Verrucomicrobiales bacterium. GTDB lineage: Bacteria > Verrucomicrobiota > Verrucomicrobiia > JADLBR01 > JADLBR01 > JADLBR01. The sequence continues at coordinate 1,878 of CAZYWZ010000251.1, read as the reverse complement.
CCCGAGGGCGTGGGCATGTTCGAGCCGATCGGGGGCTCCGCACCGAAATATACGGGCAAGAACGTCATCAACCCGCTGGCGGCCATCTGCGCGGCCCAGATGATGCTGGAGACGCTGGGCGAGGCCAAAGCCGGGGCCGAGATAGAGGCCGCCGTGATGGAGATCACGGCCAAGAAGCTCAAGGGTCTCGGCGCGGGCAAGATGGGCTTTGGCACCGACGAGGTCGGGGACTTGGTGGCCGAGCGCGTGGCGGGGGGATAGTCCATCGCGGGGCAGACATTCCTGTCTGCCGCGCGGGCGCCCAAGAGTCTCGGTGGCAGGCAGGAATGTCTGCCCCGCGGCACCCTCTGGATGCATCCATGCCTCGGTCGGCGGGTCCTTTTTTGTGTTTTGACCCCGGCGTGCCTCTTGCGCCAGAATCGCCAATCAATGAGCAAGACATCCCGACTCTCCCGTAGAAATTTTCTCAAGGCCGGCGCGGCTGCCATCGGCATGCCGGCGATCATCCCGATCGGTTGCGCGCCGGCGGCGGCGCGGAGGGAGCCGCGCCGACCGGCGCCATCGGAGAAGGTCCGGCTGGCGTGCATCGGTTTCGGGACCATCGCGCACAGCACGGGGCGGCAGTTCTTGAACAACGACCGGGTGCAGGTAGTGGCGGTTTGCGACGTGAACCGCATCTCGGGCCACTACGGCTACCAGGGCGAACTGGAGGGTGGCCGCGAATATGGCAAGCGCATCGTCAACGAGTTCTACGCGAAGAAGGAGGGCAAGGATCCGGCATCGGCGAACTACTGCGACACCTATGAAGATTTCCGGGAGGTGCTGGCGCGCGACGACATCGACGCGGTGAACATCTCGACCCCCGATCACTGGCATGCGGTGATGGCGATCGATGCGGCCAGGGCGGGCAAGCACATCTATTGCCAGAAGCCGATGTCGCTTGTGGTGGCGCACGGGCGGGCGATGGCGGATGCGGTGGGGAAGGCGGGGGTGACCTTCCAGGTGGGATCACAGCAGCGCTCGAGCGTTCACTTCCGGAAGGCGTGCGAGCTGGTGCGGAACGGCGCGATCGGCAAGGTGAAGGCGGTGCGCGTGTTCCTCCCGGCGGGTCACACGAATTGGAGTGGTTTGGGGGATCGGCAGAACCCGGAGCCGGTGCCCGATGGCTTCAATTGGGATATGTGGCTCGGGCCCGCGCCCGCGAGGGAGTACCGCCCCGCGCTCCACCCGTTGAATTGGCGGCACAACTACGACTATTCCGGGGGCATGGTGACGGACTTCGGGGCCCATCATTTCGACATCATGCAATGGGGCCTCGGGACCGATGACACCGGGCCGGTCAGGTTCTTCAATGGAAAGGCCGAGTTGCCCCCGCCCGACGCCCTGTACAATGTCGCCACCGACTTCTCGTTCGAGATGGAGTACGCGAACGGCGTCCGCGTGGTCGTGTCCAAGGCGGAAAAGGGCAAAGGCGTCGGCGGCGTCCGCTTCGAGGGCGAGGGCGACAAGTGGATCTTCTGCAGCCGCGGGGTGCTGGAATCGGGACCCGAGGAGATCCGCCGCATCCCGCCCAAGGAGGGGGACGTGCGGCTCTACGAGAGCAACGACCACGAGGACAATTTCATCGAGGGGGTGTACACGGGCAAGCCGACGATCTGCCCCGTCGAGGTCGGCCACCGTAGCATCACCATCGCGCACGTCGCCAACATCATGTTGCGGCTCGGGAAGAAGGAACTGAAGTGGGATCCCGCCAAGGAGCGATTCGTCGGCGACGCCGAGGCCGACAAGATGCTGGACAGGCCTTTGCGCGGGCCGTGGGGCTTGCGGGGCTGACTCGAAAATTGGGTCGCGATGTAGGCTGCGCCTTGGCGCACGCGG
>CAZYWZ010000250.1:0-2845 GCA_964651705.1 uncultured Verrucomicrobiales bacterium | reverse complement strand
TATCAATCCTGCGACCCTCCGAGAAAATTCTCCCACGATGAAATGTCCGGGCTAGGCAAGAGTCGTGAGCGGATGAACAAGAACTGCATAGAAGGCCGAGTGGGCGAGGCGAGCTGGCACCACACAGCGAAGCCGTCCGACCCAGTCCGTACGGTAAATGCAGCCGCTGTGCGACGGAGGACCGCGCTCTTACCCCGGGAGATCCCGGGGAGGAAATGCCCCGGGAAGTCAGCAGAGGCCATAGTACCGGGCAGCGAGCCGGACACCCAAAGACCGGAAGACTCGATGCCGGGAAGGGCTGAACCGACTAGTGAGCATCCGACCGCAGGAAGGACACCGGAGCCGATGACACCCGAATGGGCGAGGCATCCGGTGAGCGCCGTCCTGATGGGAAGCATGGGATGCACGGTGCGTGGTCCTCGGATCACGCAATGCGTCAGGAGGCAACTCAGGGCGCACTGTCGGAACCGCCGGACGCGGACCCGCATGTCCGGTGGTGTGGGAGCCGGGGCTGATCCTCACGGGTCAGTCCCGGCGACCCGATTAGGCTTCCATCAGTTCCCGGGTCTCCGCAGGCAGGCGCACGGGCGCAAACATCCTCGCGGGGAAGAGGTAATCCTCGCCTGACTCGTCGATCACGCGGACTTGGCCGTGCCGCCTCGCGTCCTCGTCGGAAATGACCTCGTAGAGCTTTCTGGGCTCAAGGGAGGCCTCGTAGCCCCGGTTCTCCACGCAAATCAAGAATGACTTCTTCATGGTCAGTCCAAATACCGTTTGATCTTCATCTCCTTCTTCCCCCTCCCGTGTCCCTCGTGCCAGTGGACCTCGGCCTCGCGGAGGGTTCCGTCGGACAGGCACACGGTACCACATCCCTTGAGCTTCCTCCACCTCGCTCTGCCGTAGACCCGGTTCAATCTTCTCAACTCCCGAATCCCCCGGCCCGTTGCGATGACCTCGATCTCCCGGACCGTCCCAACAACCCTGAAATCCATCCTCTGACTTCTATCTTGCTCGATTCCTTCTTCAAGAGCCTAACGCCCGGCCTCAGCGACCCTCCGGAGCGACAGCGGCGGAGGGTTCGGCTGGAGGCCGTGGTGTGCGTTCTCCTCTCCATCGGTCGCAGCCATCGCCGCTCCGGCGAGAGTGTTTTCACAGAGACCGCCCTCCCTGTTTTGCCTCCTCGGTCGTAGCGCCTGCAGGTCGCTTCCCTGCGAATTTCATTTCGATATCCTCGACAACATTCGTGGAGAAGACCGCGAACCACGGACGCCCCGCCCACAGTCGCTCCAGTTCGCCCATGTACTCCTTGGCATGCGCCCCGCCATCGAAACCATATAGCGTACCGTACTGACTTCCGAGTTCCGACTGGATCAGGCCGCAAACCATGCGCAACTCCCCATCCCGGATGGCCTTTGCCCTGAGCGCTTCCCGCCTAGCCCACTTCTCTGGACCTTCGGGCGAACTGTCAGCAAAGAATTCCTTGATATCCTCCGATTTTTCGACGTCCCGGACGACATCCTTGTATGGCCTTGCCTGCCACGCCTCGAGCCACAGCGTGATCGCGCTATTCCACAACCGAGCACGCGCCGACGGCGATCGCACCACCCGGTTGTCTGCGCCTCTCCTGATTGCCGTGTATCCTTGTTCATCCAACACGCTCGGGACACCGGAGCGACGGAATTCCTCGATGGCTTTGGTTACCTCGCTCTCAACCCAGCCCGCCTTTGCCTCCGGCGTCTCGTCCGGGGCGCCAGAGCAGATAGACCAAGCGACGGCCAACAGCCAACCGGCCACGAACCCTCGCCCGCCCCCGGATCTTGCGCGCCGCATCATGACTTCATGCCCCCTCCGCCTTCATGTTCTACGAAAGACGGGATTCTGGGAGATCGTCTGCCACTCTCCTATTTAAGCCAACGCCGGTGGTGAGTGACCTGCCTGAGGGATGTCGCAAAACGCTGAACGATGGACCCACCAGCCCGTGCCAGCCCGAAACGAGCGCTTTGCCGGCAGGTTCGCTCGACCACCTTGTTCGCATTCATTATCGTTCTCGTGTTTGCGGTGACGCGAGGTCACCGAGAAATGGTGCGGCGGGCCGATATCGCGGGTCAAGTCGCGTTGGATCTGCCTCGACCATGTTTGCAAGACGCGCAAGCGGAATGGCGAGCGGATCATCAGTCAAGCCGCCTCGTTCCACACGCCATAAATAGGTGTGGCCTACAGCTAGAAGTGCGCGAAAACGCGGGTCGAATGGACCCCCGTCGTCAAAAGCAATGAAGTGTCTGCCTCGGAATTCGTGAGGCGCAAGGATATCGAATGAAATGCGACCCTTGGCGTCGGTGCAACGCATCGCAACTATGACCTCGCTCGGTCCAACCGGAAAGCGATATGCGGCGTAGTCCACCTCTGATCCGTGAAATCGCCTCGGTTTCAATGCGCCGCTGTTTCGCCATTCACCAGTCACCTTTGGCCCATCGAACGATCCGGCGATCATCCATCCAGGTTGCGTGGGCAGTGTGACGATAAACCTCTGGCCAGTCTGCTGGAGGGAAACATCCTCGGCATGGACGCAAATCCGCTTCTGGTCCATCGCATAGAATGTGTGGGGCTGATGAAAGCAGAATAGATAGGGTTGGGGACGATCGTCGGGTTCCAAGAGCACCTCAAACGCTCGGCCCGGAAATGCCGCTTTCTCCGTCTGCGCCTTCTGCTCCCCGAGGGCGCAGGCTGCAATGATCGTCGAACTAAACAGCGCGCAAAGCCTGGGACCGATGGGGGTCATTCAAATATGCGAACCTGAAGCAGTGTATCCGCCGGGCCGCCGGAGACAAGCACGGGAGAGGCGAGC
>CAZYWZ010000249.1:0-2905 GCA_964651705.1 uncultured Verrucomicrobiales bacterium | reverse complement strand
GTTCGATGCGGCCGCGTGCCCCAAGGCGCAGCCTACATCGCGACCCAATTTTCGAGTCAGTTCCCCCGGCCCTTTTGTTTCTTGCGGCGGCGGGCCTCTTTCTCGGCCTCGGCGGCCTGGCGGGCCTGTTCCATGAGCATGGCCCAGCGACCCTTGGGGCGCTTCTTCTTCTCGAGCTTGGGGGCGGGCTGGGCGAGGTTGCGGTACGTCTGGAAGACGGCGATGAGGTTCTGGACCGTCCAGTACAGGGCCAGCGCGGAGGAGAAATTGTAGCAGATGACGACGAAGAGCAGGGGCATGAACTTCATCATCATGGCCTGGCTCTTCTCCATGCCGCTCATGGGGGTGACGTGGGTCTGCCAGATCGAGGTGGCGCCCATGAGGAGGGGCAGGAGGTTCAGCGGGAAGTCGAGGCCCGGGATGTGCCAGATGGTGTCGGGCTGTGAGAGGTCGGCGATCCAGAGGAAGCTCTGGTGTCGCAGCTCGACGGCGCTCAGCAGCATCGAGTAGAAACCGAAGAACACCGGGAGCTGTACCAGGAGGGGCAGGCAGCCGCCGAAGGGACTCACGCCGTAGGTCTGGTAGAGATTGAGCATCTCGGCGTGCAGTTTCTCGGGCTGGTCCTTGTACTGCTTCTGGATCTTTTCCAGCTCGGGCTTGAGCGACTGCATCTGCTTCATCGTGCGGTTGGCCTTGGTCTGCAGGGGCCAGAACACCGCCCGGATGATCGCCACCATGAGGATGATCGAGATGCCGTAGTTGTGCGTGAACTTGTGCAGGGCGTTCATGAGGTTGAGCAGCAGGACGCTGACCCAGCCGAAGAACCCGAAATTCATCACGCGGCGCTTCTCGTCACCGAGGCCCTTGAGGCGCCAGTATTCGCGCGGCCCGGTGTAATTCTCGAAGGTGACGGTCGCGGTGGCGCCCGGCTCGAGGCGCGCCGGCGGCAGCTCGCCCAACGCCAGCATCCCCGTGGGCGGGCGCGGCTGCGTCGGGCGGAACTTCGGCAGCTCCACCGGCCTGAGCGCCAGCCGATCAAATTTCTGCTCGCGCGGGTCGATCAGGGTCACGAAGAACTGGTTGCGGCTCGTCACCCAGTCCAGGGGCCGCGCCACGTCGATGGCGGTCCGGGCCTCGCGGAAGGTGAAGAACAGGAAGCCGGACTTGCCGAAATCGGTGACCTGCTGCGCCTTGAATTGGGAGCCGTCGAACCAGTCCGCGCCGATGTAGAGCTGCTGGTCGGTCTCGTGCACGGGCCCCGCGGTGCCGCAGTTGACGGACACGGCCGGCAGCGCCATCGCCTCGGGGGTCGCGTTGGAAAACGTGACGGTCGCCACCGTGGTGTAATCGCCGGAGACCTCGAAACGCTTGGTGACCTCCAGCCCCTCGAGGGGCCGCGCGCGCAGGACCGCGGTGCGCGCATCCTTGGAAACCAGTTCCCAGGGGCGCAGGTCGCGCGAATCCCCGCCGAAGCGCAATTCGAACAGCGGGCCCTCGGCGTGCCGGTTGAGCACGATGGGCTCCTCGCCCTCGGCCTTGTGCTCCTTGAGCGTCGCGGCGCGGATGCCGCCGCCCTCGGCGACCACCTCGAGGCGCATCAGGTCGTTCTCCAGCACCGCCGCGGGGGCCGCCCCGCGAAAGCGCTCCAGATCCTTGGGCTCGGGCGGCGGCGGCGCCTGCGCGCGCAGGACCGGTTCCGCGCCGGGCATCTCCGCGCGAACGACCGTCCCCGTGGCCGCCGCCATCTGCTCCGGGGGCAGCGGCTTCGGCGGCCAGATCTTGTTGACGGCGAAGGGCCAGAACATCAGCGCCAGCAGGCACGCCACGAGCAAGAAAGTGTCCCTTCGATCCATCGCGTCACTCCGTCAGTTGCGCGGCACCGGGGGGCAGCAGCCCCGCCTTGCGCCACAGGCGCTCCAGCTCGCCGGCCAGTGCCGTCCCCCGCGCCGAATCGGCCTCGGGCCGCGGGATCACCAGCACGTCCGCCGGCCCCGAAAAAACGGCCCGCCGCCTCCGGAAAGCCTCGCGGATGTGCCGCCGGATCCGGCTGCGCGACACCGCGCCGCCGAATCGCCTTCCGGCGATGATCCCCAGCCTCGTGGCTGGCAGGGTGGGGTCGGGCCTGATGATCACAGAAAAAAGTTGGCTGCGGTACGTTCTCCCCTCCCGGCGCACGCGGTCGAAGTCAGCGCGGGACTGGAGCCGATGGCACCGCCGAAAACGCTGGTCGACCTCGCTCACGGCCGCCCGGGCCGCCGGGCCCATCAGTGGTTGTGCCGCCGGTATTTCTTTGTGACGCCCTTGGGCAGCAGGCGCTTGCGACCATGCCGCCGCCGGCGGTTGAGGGTCTCCCGCCCAGCCTTGGTCTTCATGCGGGCGCGGAAGCCGAGCTTCCGCACGCGGCGTCGCTTCGATGGCTGATAAGTGCGTTTCATGGGCGTGCTCCGGAAAGTTGTGAACGGGTCATCATGCCGAGGCCGGGCGCCCTGTCAACTGCGGGTTTTCGCCAGTCCAAAAAGGCTCGCCGCCTCGCGCGGAGCGGCACCCTCGACGGGAGCCACACCCCCCCCGACCGAAGTCACGGTTCAGTTCAGCCCCGCCCCCGGCGCGCGGGGTCGGGGCTGAGCAAAGTTGTCCACGCGCCGGATGATTCATGGTGAAACTCCCTATGCGTCGTAGCCTCCGACGTGAGGAGGCGGAGTCCCAGGTGGCGCACATCCGCCCCCTCACCTCGGCGGCTACCCTAAGATTCGCAACTTCTTGAATCGTAGGGAGTTCTATTCGGTATCCGTGCTATTCGAGGTTTGAAGTTTCTGGCTAGCCCCGCCGCCGGCGCGGGGACGCGCCGCATCATTCATGTGGAAACTCCATTCCCGCTGCCGCCTGGCACAGGCGGCCCACAAAA
>CAZYWZ010000248.1:0-2957 GCA_964651705.1 uncultured Verrucomicrobiales bacterium | reverse complement strand
GCAAGAGGCACCAAGCTTCGCTTGGCGCACACGATGGGAAAAAAGTCGGTAACAGTGAGGTCGCACAGTTCCGCCGCGGACTCAGCGGCGATAAGCGCGCCAAGTTCCCTCGCACGGGCCTTGCTGGGAGCAACGAACCCGTCCCTGATGTCGGTCCTCGCGATGTCACGTAGTAGCGTGTCTATGGATCTCATAATCATCGACCCCCTGCACGCCCGCCTCGCGCGTTCGGGACAGCAGCCGCTCCACTCCCTTGCGGCGCGCGGCGACCGCAAGGCGACGGGCCTCGTCCTCGCCGTAGCGCGCCACGGAGAAGGTGACCTTCCGGCGCTCCCCATGCCGGGTGGGCCAGTAGGCGGCGTAACGGACCAGCCACTTGCCGGAACGGGTCCGCTCCCTGAAGCGCGAGACGCCGATCACGCCCGAGGTGTTCAGCGAGTAGGTCCGCTTGATCCGGGCCGGCCACGGAAGCCGGGAGACGAGCCGGTCGCGGTACCGCCTCGCCCGTTTCAGCGCCTCGGCCCGCCCGCCCGGCCTGTCCGAGAAGTATTTCACCCATCGCCTTCCGGCGCGCTTGGTGGACACCACGAAGCCCCGGAAGTGGTGGTGCTCGTAGCGGCGGATCAATGGCTCGCGTCGCATCTCACCGCACCGTCAGCCCCTCGGTGCTGCCCAGCTCCGCGTCGAGGGCGCGCTTGATGTCGTAGAATCTCTGGGTGCGGAGGCGTTTGCGGATCTCCTCGCGGGCATCGTCGAGGGTCGGGCGCTTGGGCTCCTGCCGCTCGACGACCTTGAACACGTGCAGCCCCAGCGGGCCGCGCAGCACCTCGCTCACCTGGCCCTGCTCCAACTGGAATACCCGCCGCTGGATCTCCTGCTCCGAACGCCCCTCGATGAAGGTCACCGTCGTCGCCACGACAGGGGCCATCTTCGGATCCTCCCCTTTCGGCGCCGGCATCTCCCCCCTCAACCACCCGCCGACCGCATCCAGGGCCTCCCCCGCGACCAGCCGCTCGCGGGCCTTGTCGATCAACTCCCGCTTCTTCTCCGCGGACGGGTCCGCATCCCCGTCGAACCGCACGAAGACCTGCTCCGCCCGGACCTCCCTCGGCGTCGGCCAATCCTTCATCTTCCCCTGGTAGTACGCCTCGATCTCCGCGTCGGTCGGCTCCATCTTCTCAGGCGGGGCGCATGCCTCGATCACCTTCTGCCGCGCCACCTTGTCCGCCACCTCCCGCCGCAACTGCGTCTCGCTCCGTCCCTGCTTCGCCAAGTACCGCCCGAAGAACTCCTCGCCCCCGAAGCGCTCCTTGTACCGCCCCCACGCCGCCTCGCACGCCGCGTCCAGATCCGCGATCCCCAGTTCCCGCGCCTTCGCCCGCAGCCGCTCCCCCACCACCAGCTCCCGCACCACCTCACGACGCACCACGTCCGCCGACACCGCCACCGCGTTGCTCGGCCCCGCCGCGCGCACACGCTCCGCCACCGCCGCGTCCAGATCCTCACGCGATACCCTCACCCCAGGGCCCTCCACCGCCGGCCGAGGGCTGCAACTAGCCAGAAACACGGTTAAGCCTACCATAACGCTTACTCTGTCACGGATGTCCATCGGATCCTTCGCTCAACTAATTTGCCAAATGCAAGGTCTGGATGTGCCCCCGAATCGCACCGCCCCGCATTCATTCCAAGGGTAACGGCTCAGTGGGATCGGCCGCCCGCCACAAGGAAATGCATTTCTCTCGTTCGTTCAATTTAGCAGCTGCCCTAATTGCCCGGACGTACGAAAGCTGGCAAAGATGACAGGGCAAGTCCTTACAACGCTCCTTCAGCCGACTCACCGAAACATCCAAATTCAGCTCGTTTCGAATCCGCATTAGGGCGGCAAGCCCCTCTGCAGGCATCTTGTCCAATCGAACAATCGTCTTCTCAACCGCCGCATACCTTGGAATGGGCTCCAACCGAAAAGGACAGCCTGCCTCTACCCACTTGAACAACGACATTCCGGTCGGCTCCATCGAGTTAGATTTCATGTCGCCCATGTCGTTCAACAGCACTTCAGATCCGCCACGGTTTGTGTCCAAGAGGGCGACTCGGCTACCTCCGTCACAAGCAATTGCGACATGGCCAGGAGCGAATTCAAGCACTTCAAGCAACCGATTCTGTTCGAGTGACTCGTCAATTGAATAGAAGACCACTTCGTTACCGACGAAGCCGTTGCTTCGGCTCAAAACTGCACACAAGTCCTCAGGCAGATCCCGTAGTTCTAACGTGTCCTTCACCATTGCTCTCCATTCTGCGATCTGCTCTGTCGACGCGGGCGGCCTCATCTCAAGCTTCATCTTGTGCCTTTCATTTGTCCAGAGGGGCCTTGAGATCCTCCACAAAATACTTGTAGTTCTTCTTCATTACACGTCTTGCCGCTCGTGGATCCACTCCAGCATCGATCATGTCACGGTATCCTCTGTTGAATTCCTGCCGAAGGGTGTTGCCCGCCCCTGAGTCAGCGCGCCGCTGCTTCCCCGAAATGATCGAGTGCGGCTTTCCTGGGCCATTCTCCAAAATAATCGTGGGAGCATCGCGCGGGTCATAATTCGCGATCTTCTTATCCACGGCCCACTTCTTCTGTATCGGATGGTGAGACTGGAACCTTGGCGGCTCAAAACCCGGCGCACGATTGACCCTCTGAGACAGCTCACGATGGAGTCCAGTGTCAAACACTCGATAACCCTGGCCACCCGTTCCTAACTTAGAATACTGAGGAACATCGTCAAGATTCTCCCCGATCCACTGGGCCCCCGGCCCGCCCTGGTAACCTGCCGGCGGGCGGGAGGACGCCCGCGCGAACGCCATCTCCGACGACCCCGCCCTGAATGCCCCGAACATCCTGGTGCCGGCGAACCCGCCGGCCAGTTCGAGCCCCGACATGGCCAGGGCGATGCCGGTCTCCTGGTTGAGGC
>CAZYWZ010000247.1:0-2997 GCA_964651705.1 uncultured Verrucomicrobiales bacterium | reverse complement strand
AGTGATGTCGTAGGATTTTGAGAGGTTTGCCGGGCTGAGGTTGTATTTTGGAGGGTTCGGAACATCAGTACAGGCTAACGAGCGGACCAACGGTTGAAGAATTGCGTCGGATCATGGTGAATCCATCAAACGCTCGTGAACTACTGGCGCAGGAGATTCGAGTACTTCGCCGCATCAAGGTGCCCAATAGGGTGCTCGAAAAAATAATCAGGATGAAGAAGCGAGATTATCCATTATACTACGGTGAGCCTGCCAAAGCACTGAATAGACCACCGAATTTATGAAACTCTCAGGGATCGATGTTGCGCGTCTGCCGAGTGAACGCGAAGAGAAACTTCAGCTGTTTATCGACTATTTTGGACAAGTCATTTTTGCTCTCCGACAAACCGTGCTCGAATCCCAGACGGAGATGCTGAAGGCCGGAGAGGCTGCACGGCGACTAGGACGAGTCAAAGCAGAGCCGTATGAGGCGCTGGCTGGCTGTTCTGAAGAGCAACGAATGGGTGCGATACGCTTGTGTGAGCATGCGATCGATCTGTTTGGGGAACTCGTGGTGAGCTACCTTGACCATTCGGGAAGCGACCTACACTTGGATGCTGGGCACATCGCGCGATTCAGGTTGCTGATGGAGGTGGTCGACCGAGCTACCCATCGACCAGAGTGTTCTATGGAACTCAGCCACGACGATCAGATTGCGTTGTCCCAGAACTGGGGACGATGGCGAAGGGAGTTCGGTAACCGATGAGGAACGCTTGCTTTTTTGGGGTGACGTGTTTCGGTCACGTGGTTCGGTGGTCGGCTAGATGTTTGAATTGTAGCTAGGGGTGGATGTGGCTTCCTTGCGTCAGTGGCCTTCGGTGGCGGCATTGGTTTGGACCGTCGCCACGGTGAGCGCCAGCGGCCGGGTGGACTGGAACGATTGCGTGGTCGGGGGCTACGGGCCGCAGCCGGGATGGACCGCGCCCGCGCTGTCGGCATCGGCGGGTCCGGCGAAGGCCTCGGTCTGGCGCGGGCGGCGCTTCGATCCCGATACCGGCTACTGCTGGCTGGGGGCGCGGTTCTACGATCCCGCGGGGCACCGGTACCTGTCGCCGGACCCCCTCGGGCACGCCGCCAGCCTCGGGCTCTACGACTACGCGGGAGGTGACCCGGTCAATTTCGTCGACCCCGATGGGCGGCTCGTGGTGGGCGCCGCCGAGGGGTACGTCTTCGGCAACTGGTCCTCGGACATCGATTCGGTCGACCGGCCGGGGCGGATCCTGGGCCGGGCCGCGGGCACGATGCTGGGCTACATGACGCCCGGCTACAACGTCGTCGCCGGCTACCGCGACATCGCCGCCGGGGGCTTCCACTTCGGCAGGGCCATCTACGACATCAGCGCCAATGGCCTCAACGAGGAAAACGGCATGGCCCTCGCTATGTCGGGGCTGGAACTGGCCGGCGGGTTCGCCGGCACGAAGATGTTCGGGGCAGCAAGGGCGGGGTCGTCGGACATGGCGGTCGCGCGGGCGTCCTCCCGCCCACCGCCGGGGTACCGAGGCGGGCCTGGGGCTCAGTGGATCGGGGAGAATCTTGACGATGCGGTCAGGTATTCTAATGTAAAGCCATCAACAGGTGCATCAGCCGCAAAGGGTGCATCGACGCACACAACGACCTTCCAAGGGCTAGAAGTCAGAGCAGTTCGGGACTTGAGTCACATCGATGACGGGACATTGAGAGCGATGTCGCAGCGAGGCTTCGCGCCGAAGACTATCCATGGAGATAGCATTGTCCTGCATCACCACCGACAGAACCCCGCAGGCTTCATTGTTGAGATGCCTTCGTCCAACCAACGAATCGCTCCAGTCACTTCTCCGCGCAACAATCCGCGGCAACATCCGTTTGGAAACACGCGGGGCGCTGGACTGACACCCAAACAACGTGCCGATTTCAATTCATGGCGTGTTCAATACTGGAAATGGCGGGCGCAAGAGGAACTGGCTCGTAGGGCGGTAGGACAATGAAACCTGAAACACTGTCGATCTTGGAAAAGGAGTTTGCGCAGTTCCCTGAGATGGTCGCTGGCCCGGTGGACGCGCAAGAAATTGGGAACTTGGAGAAGGCTGTCGGATTTCCGCTTGCAGAGGATTACAAGCTGTTCGTTAGCCGCTTCGGCGGTGCCATCGTCGGCCCCTTTCGGATTTTCGGCCTAAGAGCGTCGACGGCCATGGGCCGGCACGAATCTTCGGCGTTGGAGACTACAAGACGGTTTCGTGATGACGAGTGGGAAGGCGTTGGTGACTGGCTTGTGATCTCGATGGATCACAGTGGCAACCCGGTAGGTCTTGATCGTGACGGAAGAATCTGGATTTCCGATCATGATGCAGGGGCCGTTCAGCAACTGGCACTAACCTTTGAAGACTATTTGCGTCGCTGGTGCTTGAGTATCGATCCCATATCTTGAAACGTAATATTTTGGCTGATTCTGGGGAGGAGTGCGTGGCCACATCTGAACATTCAACATACGGGACATGACCCGAGCAAGAGGATCGATCGACATGCTTGACAGACTGTGGGTGATGCTGGCTTTGGCGGGGCTGCTCGCGAGCTGCGGCCCTCGGCCGGCCGTGGAGGGTCCGGACGTGAAGATCTCGCACGCGGACTTGGACGCGGCGGTGGCGGAGCGGGTGCGGGCGGCGGGCTCGAGCAACGCGGTGGCGGTTTCGGCGGAGGTGGTGCGCCGGGAGGTAGTGCGGGAGTTGGTGGTGGGGGAGCGGCTGCGGGCGAAGGCAAAGGAGCTGGGGATCGCGGATCTGGAGGCGGCGGTCGAGGCGGCATGGGGGAGGTACAAGGAGCGATTCGGGGGCGAGGAGTTCTTCCAGCGGTACCTGGCGAAGCAGGGCAGGACCGAGAGGCAGTTGCGGCGGGAGGTGGCGGACAAGGTGGCGCGGCAGAGGGTGCTTGAGGCCTCGGCCCCGCCGGAGAAGATGGAACCGACCGACGGGGAGATCGAGGCGT
>CAZYWZ010000246.1:0-3019 GCA_964651705.1 uncultured Verrucomicrobiales bacterium | reverse complement strand
CGTCTGCTTGGGCAACGAGTGGGGCGATCAAGTGCTCTTGGCGATCCGATATACAGAGTAGCAGGAGATGGATAATGGCAACCAAGCGCAGTCGGCATGCCAAGAAGGCCGGAAACGATGCGCCAGAGCAAAAATAGGCGCTTGCAGAGCTTCTCGAGCGGGGCATCCGCATCTACTGCTTTGCACGCCTCAACGCCCGGGCCCGCCCCGTCCAGATCGCCAACCTGGGTGTTCGTCTGAGCCTGAATCCTGTGGCTTCCGCGAAACACCATCAAAGCCGGTGAGAGACGCGACTCCGCAAGCTATGTCCGGCGAGAATGCCTGGGCCCGGCCGGGGATCAAGTCCGCTTTGGCCTGATCTGTTCCGTGCCATTGGCATCGGCCATGCCGTGCGCGGCGGCCTATTCTCGGCCATGAGCATCAGCGATCCGGGGTGGGGATCTGGCGGCGGGGAACTTGTATTAACTGCATTTAACACAAGTGGGGCGGGGGAGCCGTCGTTCGCGGCGTATCTGGAGGGGCTGGGATCGAGCCCGGTGACGGTGAGGACGTACTCCAGGTTGGCGGGGGCATGGATGGAGCGGCTGAAGGAGGGCGGCAAGCGCCAGACCCCGGCGGCGCTCTGGCTGGGCTGGGATGCGGCGCCGCAGGTCAAGCGGCTGACGGGCTACGCGTGCCGGGCGTACGCGCGGTTCTCGCGGGAGATCCTCGGGCGGGAGATCGATCTCGGGGTCCCGGCTCGGCTGCCCGCGGCATCGCGGCCCCGGCCGCATGCCCCCGGCGACGATGTGCTGCGCGCGCTGCGGCTGGCGGCCAAGCGCTCGCTGCCGACCGAGACCGGCTACACGATGCGGGTCTGGATCTCGTTGGTCGACGCCTTGGGCCTGCGGCGCTCGGAGACCGACGTGGCCTGGGGCCAGATCGATCTGGACCGCGCCGAGATCACCGTCACCGGCAAGACCGGGGCGCGGACCTTGCCGTTGTCCGGGAGGATGGTGCGGGTGCTGCGGTGGCTGCGCCCGCGGCACCCGGCGACCCCGTGGGTCGGGGCGCGGGGCCAGCGGCTGGCCCCGGCGACGCTCTACGAGCTCTTCAAGGGGCTCGCGCGGGGCATCGGCATGGGCCATCTGCGGCCCCACCTGCTCCGGCACCGGAGGCTGACGGCCATCTGCCGGACCGAGCTGGGCCGGGACCCCCTCCGCGTGCTGCGCTTCTCGGGCCAGGGGCACGTGGGTTCCCTCCAGTATTACTACGATGTCCCGACGGATGACCTGCGGGGCTTCGTGGAAGCTCAGGGGGCCGGTCGATCGAAGGGACCCGCGCGAGGCTGCCATTCGAGGCTTTTTGGAGTGACGTTCGGCCGTTGATCTCTAAGGACCCTGGTTGGGCGCGACTGTCATTCGACCCGTAACGCCTTCAACGTCTCGCGGTCCTCCCGCGCATCGGCGGCATCATGGTGCGGCCCGATGTGGCGCGTCCCGATGTGCATCTGGAACTCGGCCACGGGCAGGGCGGCCAATTCGGCGGCCTTGCCGAGGGATAGGCGACCGGCGGCAAAGAGCGCGATCGCCAGTTCCAGCTTGGCCTCTGCCACCGTGATCCGTGCCGACTCCAGCACGTCGCAGGGGATCTCCAGACTGACGGTCGCGCTCATGCGGACGGATAACCCGCGAACGGTTCTCGGGCAAGTGTGGGTGGCTGCGGGCTATTTTGCATCCGATGGGTGCAGGACCGTGATGCCGCCATAGCGAGAAAAATCGCCCGTATTAAAAGTGAGAAGGTGGTCGATCCCGTGCGCCTCCATGAGAGCGACGAGGCGGGTGTCATGCGCCTGGCGCCCACGGATGTCATGTCTGGCGACCAATGTGCGCCATCGAGGTAAAATGTCGGAGGGTTCCGGGAGCCATGCCAGCCACCGCCCCGAGTCCTGGAGGGCTAGACTGGCCGCGTGGGGGTCAAGCCCGAGTCCGTTGGCCCCGATGGGGCGGGTGGCAACCGACCAGTACTCGATGGCGACTTGTGCGCAACCGCGGGCCTCGTCACCCCGGCGCAAGAGTTGGCGCATGGCGCTGATGCAGATGGCGTGATCCGGGCTGCCGGAGTCCGACAATCGGACCAGGATATTGGTATCCACCAGGAAGATCATGCCCGGTCATCGTACAGATGCTCTCGCCGCAACTGTTCGCCTGGGATATTTGCGCCCCGCACCGAATGCCTGCCGACAAAGTCGTCCAGGGAAGCCATCCGTTGGCGAACGGCCGCAGTCTGGGGGACGGCGGCAGGGCCCTCGGCGCGCGAACGGACCTCGATCTCGATGGGTTCGTGCAACGGCAGATCCACCGGTTCGTCCGGCACGATCACGGTGCCATCGAAATGCGCGCGAATCGTCATCGCGGGGAAGCTTACACCGCAAGAGGTGCGACAGCAAGCGTTGGGCCGCGGCGGCCTATCCTCGGACATGAAAGACACGAACGCCCATGCCAACCCGAATACCAACCTCCTCGCCAAGCTGGCCTCCGTCAGCCGGGCGTTCGACCGCACGCGCACCGAGATGGCGCGGGACAAGCGGTTCGTCCACCCGGACGCCCTGATGGCCGGGGTCCGCAACGCGCTGGCGCGCCGCGGCGTGCTGGTGGTCGCCGAGATCGCGGACTGGAAGCCGGGGGATCCCGACCGCCACGGCCACACGCGCCGCATGGAGGCGCTGGTCAGGGTGACCCTCATCGACTCGGCCACCGGCGAGCGGATGGAGCTGACCTCGGCGTCCACCGGGACCTACTCCGTGGCCACCGCGGTCGCCCAGGCGATCGACGTCGCCGTGAAGAACTGCTTCGTGAACCTCTTCGGCCTTGTGGTGGACCCCGCCAAGGCGTTTGCGACGGCGCTGAACAACTGGGGCGGGTAGGTCTGCCCCGGACCGGTCATGGTCGGTCGCTGGGTCCCAGCGGTTTGCGCCCGCAAGGTTCCACGACTCGACTGCGGGGTGTGATCATATGCCAAGTCCGGATAACCAGATCGA
>CAZYWZ010000245.1:0-3059 GCA_964651705.1 uncultured Verrucomicrobiales bacterium | reverse complement strand
GAGAACGGCGCCGGAAAGTCGACGCTCCTGCTGCACCTCAATGGTTACCTCGCACCCACCGGTGGCGATGTGCGCGTCGGCGGAATACCGCTTAACCGCGACACGTTACCCGCGGTGCGCCGCACCGTGGGGATGGTCTTCCAGGACCCCGACGACCAGCTTTTCATGCCGACTATTTTTGAGGACGTGGCGTTCGGGCCGCTGAACCTCGGCCTGCCGCCGGAGGAGGTCGAGGGGCGCGTGGCGAAAGCACTCGAGACCGTTGGTATGGCCGGCCTGGGGGGGCGGCCGCCCTACAAACTCTCCGGCGGCGAGAAGCGCGCCGCGGCGATCGCCACCGTGTTGGTCATGGAACCGGACATCCTGGTGATGGACGAACCGAGCGCCAACCTCGACCCCAGGTCCCGGCGCCGGCTCATCGAGTTGCTCGGCTCCTTCTCGCACACGAAAATCATCGCAACCCATGATCTCGACATGGCGCTGGATCTGTGCGGGCGCACGCTGGTGCTGCATGAGGGTCGCATCGCCGCCGACGGGCCGACGCGCGATATCCTGCGCGATGAGTCGATACTGGGCCCGTGCTCGCTGGAAAAGCCGCTCCGTCTCCAGGGATGCCCGATCTGCGGCGGCGGGCGATGACCCGGAATTCGAGCCCGCGCCCTGCATCTCTCGCTCCCGCAGGCCATGGTCATCGTCTCCCACGACAGGGAATTCCTCGCCTCGGTCGCCACCCGCGCCATTCAGGGGGAAACTTCCGATGCCGCCGAGGGGCCTTTTGGAGCGGTGGCAGAACCCCGCCAGGGGTGGCGACACCGCTTTGGAATCGCAGCCTGATCGCCTCTGGCGATCGGAGCGCGGGCGTTGGCCGAGGCGCGCGGGTTCCGGCTGCGCCGGACGCCAAAGCGGTGTCGCCGCTACGCTCTGCCACCGCAGTCCAAATTAGGGCCTCTCCTCACCCGCCACGAGGGCGGGGCCAGCCAGAGTCATCCGCGTGCCGGATGATTCATGGGGAAGCTTCTTCCCGTGGCGCAGGCATTCCCCCGCCAGAGGCGGGCAGGTCGCCTGCGTCGGCGGACCTGGGCCAGCGGGGGCAGACAGGAATGTCTGCCTCACGGGCCGTCGGCGGAACCGCCTGCGCTCAACGCGGGCTGGAAGCCCTGCCCTTCTTCCGTTTGCCCTTGGCGCGGGCTGGGGGCGCATCGGCATCGGCATCGGGATCGAGCACCTCTTTGCCGCGCAGGATGGAGAGTTGCTTGACCTGGGCGACCTGCGGATCGATCTGGCCTGGGGGCGCGGCGTTGCCGCCGGGGAGGAACTCGCCGAAGGGGCGCCCGATGGCCTTCACGTGGGCGGCGAGGCGGGCGCGCATTTCCCGCAACGTCTCGGCGCGGGCGGGGTCGGCGGCGAGGTTCTTCATTTCGGTGGGGTCGTTGCGGAGGTCGTAGAGTTGG
This sequence comes from uncultured Verrucomicrobiales bacterium, assembly GCA_964651705.1. Classification (GTDB taxonomy): domain Bacteria; phylum Verrucomicrobiota; class Verrucomicrobiia; order JADLBR01; family JADLBR01; genus JADLBR01. The sequence goes on along the minus strand of CAZYWZ010000245.1, from coordinate 1,608 downwards.
TCGGGATCCCAGAAGCCGTGGTGATCGGCGGCGCGGACGCCGATGCCCATGCGGCCGAGGTAGCTCATGAGGCGGGGGAGCCGGGCGGGGTCGGCCTTGCGGATCGCGTCGATGACATCCTGCGGGTAGCGGACCGCGACGTAATTCCATTCCTTCGTGGCGATGGCGCGGGCGTAACCCATCTCGAAGTAGAGGTGGTCGCGCCATCCTCCGGCGGTGCCTGTGGCGAGCAGGGGCACGAGGCTGCGCCCGTCGAGACGGTAGCCCTCTGGCGGGGTGGCGCCGGCGAGATCGAAGCAGGTGGGGACCCAGTCGATGTTCTGCACGAGTTCTTCGCAGGTGGTGCCTGGCGGGATGCGGGCGGGGTAGCGCGCGATCATGGGGATGCGGGTTCCATTGTGGAGGAATAGGGAGCCCTTGGCGTCGCGTCCGTGATCGGGGGCGAACAGAAGCAGGGTGTCGCGCTCGATGCCGAGCGCAGCGAGTTGTTTCATGATGGCGCCGATGGCGTCATCGATCCACGCCTCGCCCGCCTCTGGGCCGTCGGGGTCGAGGCCCTGTCCCTTCAATGTTTGCAGCAACGTCTCTCGCGGGGTCATGACAGCCGGGGGCGTCTCCATCTCGCCCTCGCCTGAGATGCGGGGATGGTCCATGGATCGGCGCCAGGAGTTCTCCGTGCCGTGGAGAAGTGTGGGGGTGACGTGGAGATAGAATGGCTTCCCGCGGTTCTTCTGGAGGAATTCGATCGCGGCGGCGATGGTCCATTCGGGGTTATGCTCGGCATAGGGCTTCTGCATGTTCTCGGGGTAGATGTGCTTGGCCCAGGAGAAGCCGAGCGCCTCGATGTAGCGGCGCATGACGCGCTCGTTGTGCGCGAAAAGCGAGGTGGTCTCGGGGCCGGGTTTGGCGTTCTTCGGTATCTCCTGGAGCCCGTCCGCGCCATGGAAGAACTCGGGCCAGTCGAGTTCGGAGCCGACGTGGAATTTTCCGGTGAAGCCGGTGACGTAACCCGCGTCGCCCAGGACGCGAGCGACATTCATGCGGTCGCGCTCGAGCGCCATGTTGAAGTGGGGGAAGCCTTGCTGGCCGGGGCCGCCGCAGGCCTCGTCGTATTGTTTGCTGTATGAGGTGCCGGCGTAGCGTCCGGTGAGCCACGTGTACCGGGAGGGGGTGCAGACCGCGCTGCTGACGTGCGCGCGGGTGAACCGGATGCCCTCCGCGGCGAGGCGGTCGAGGTTCGGGGTGTACGTCTTGCCGCCATAGGCACCCACCTGCTCGATGTTCTGATCATCGATGAGGAAGAGGATCAGGTTGGGTCTGTCCTTGGCCGCGGCCAGGGGTGCGGCGGCGATCGCGACGGCCAGGGCGAGGGTGCGTGTGGGGCTCATGGTTCGATTGTGTTCTCAGGCAGCTTGGGGATGGAGTCAAGCCACGCCAGTAATAATTCGGGCCATTTGGCGGGCGCGAAACCGCGGGCGACGCGCTGGGGGATGAGGTTGCCGACGCCGTGGGCGCCCTCGGCGAATTCCATCAGCCATGGGCTTTGGAATTGACTGTCCCGTCCGGCTGTAGATTGACACTCATGAAGCAAAATGCGGTGTTGGTGCG
>CAZYWZ010000244.1:0-3083 GCA_964651705.1 uncultured Verrucomicrobiales bacterium | reverse complement strand
AGAGGCACCAAGCTTCGCTTGGCGCACACGATGGGAAAAAAGTCGGTAACATCTATGGATCTCATGCCCGCCCGGCCTGTCCGAGAAGTACTTCACCCACCGCCTGCCGGCGCGCTTGGTGGACACCACGAAGCCCCGGAAGTGGTGGTGCTCGTAGCGGCGGATCAATGGCTCGCGTCGCATCTCACCGCACCGTCAGCCCCTCGGTGCTGCCCAGCTCCGCGTCGAGGGCGCGCTTGATGTCGTAGAATCTCTGGGTGCGGAGGCGTTTGCGGATCTCCTCGCGGGCATCGTCGAGGGTCGGGCGCTTGGGCTCCTGCCGCTCGACGACCTTGAACACGTGCAGCCCCAGCGGGCCGCGCAGCACCTCGCTCACCTGGCCCTGCTCCAACTGGAATACCCGCCGCTGGATCTCCTGCTCCGAACGCCCCTCGATGAAGGTCACCGTCGTCGCCACGACAGGGGCCATCTTCGGATCCTCCCCTTTCGGCGTCGGCATCTGCCCCCGCAGCCACCCGCCCACCGCATCCAATGCCTCGCCCGCCACCAGCCGCTCGCGGGCCTTGTCGATCAGCTCGCGCTTCTTCTCCGCGGACGGGTCCGCATCCCCGTCGAACCGCACGAAGACCTGCTCCGCCCGGACCTCCCTCGGCGTCGGCCAATCCTTCATCTTCCCCTGGTAGTACGCCTCGATCTCCGCGTCTGTCGGCTCCATCTTCTCGGGCGGAGCGCATGCCTCCAGCACCTTCTGCCGCGCCACCTTGTCCGCCACCTCCCGGCGCAACTGCTTCTCGGTCCGGCCCTGCTTCGCCAGGTACCGCTGGAAAAACGCCTCGCCCCCGAACCGCTCCTTGTACCGCCCCCACGCCGCCTCGCACGCCGCGTCCAAATCCGCGATCCCCAGTTCCCGCGCCTTCGCCCGCAGCCGCTCCCCCACCACCAACTCCCGCACCACCTCACGACGCACCACGTCCGCAGTCACCACCGCGTTGCTCGGACCCGCCGCACGCACCCGCTCCGCCACCGCCGCGTCCAAGTCCGCGTGCGAGATTTTCACGTTTGGGCCCTCTACCGCAGGGCGCGGGCCGCAGCCGGCCACCAACCCCACCAGCAGCCCCAGCGACAGGGCCAGCCTCTCACGCGTTCCCATGGACCTCATAAATCATCTCGACTACGAATGTTGACTCCTCTTTCCGAATTTCCTTTGCTCAAATCAAAAGACGTGACCCCTATGGCTTTCGCCGGTAGCTTTAGCTTTACTGCCCGATGCGAATCTCGCCGATCTTCGTACCGGTTGGCAGGCCACGTACTCTCGACAACAACTGCCCGGAAATGGACCAATAGACGTCCATGTCAGTCAGTTCAAGATTTCCTACAACATCTTCACCGCCAAGGAAAAGCGGTTTCTTGTACCCAATGCACTGTGAAGGTTCGGGCACGGCACCGCCCCCATCCAACCACGCCCGGTAGAAGTCAGCCGCAAGGACTTCATTCTGGTACTGGACCAGTTCGACGTCGTGGAAGTCCTTGAAGGTTGCCGGAATCTCCAGCGCTTGCCCAGTACCCGGCTCGAGCATGAGAATCTGGCACTGCCCCTTCTCACGTCGGCCAGAGTCAACGGCAAAATGCCTTCCCAACCAGTCGTATGAGAAGCAGAAAACGCGCCCCTTGAAATCTGGGAAAGCATCGGCGGCGGTTGCGGTCCATCGGGGCATTTCGATGATGGAGTGAATCCGGTACAGCCCCTGATTGAAGGACATACCCGCGTACCGACCGAGGAAACCGCCAATTCCCGGTGCCATCGCTTCCATGTGCGAAATCGAAGAAGCGTCCTGCTGTCGCCTGGCCGTTACGTTGTCCGAAAGGTAGTTGTCATCAAATCCCATAATCCAATCCATCTTATCTGTCCCTGATGGTCAAGCGGTTGATCCGAGTGCCAGGAGACAGACCCTTGATCCGCCGCTGAATCTGAGAGCCCAGACTACGGTTGACGCTGGCGTCCAGCGTACCCATGTTCAAGATGTTTTCGGCACCGCCAAGCTGTAGGTCAATCACGTGGTCGACGTCGTGCCCAACGGGAATCGTGTTGCCCGCTTGGCGATAACGGGCCGCTGCTGATGTTCCTGCCCGCCGACTTTGGGTGACGACCGTATCTGCTTCCGTCAATGCGTCGACTTTCGCCCTTGCCGCGGCTCGTTGAACCTCGGTCCAGCCGGGCTTGTAGTACAACTCAAGATCAATACCTCTTGCTTGGGCCGGAAGAGGAGCGGCACACGGATTTGTATTGTGACAAAGGATCTGCGCATAGCCGACATAATAGCAATGATCCGTCTCGACTTCGAGGTTGTGGACCCGATGCGCGCCGGGGAGCGTTGCGACGGCCTCGACGCGGGCGGATCCGCTCGCGGTGCGCAGGAGCTCGCCGGGGCGCAGTTCGGAAGTTGGCACCCAGGCGTTGCGTGTCAAAGAGAATAGCCGGTGGCCGGCGGTCGGGCGCAGCGGCTCCGCCTCGCCCTCGAGCCGCACCTCCATGACCCGGCTGTTGCAGTGCGTGACCGTGGCGAGGATGACGCGCCCCTGCCCCGATTCGATGTCCGGGCAAGGCTCGATGCCGACCACCTCCGCCCAGCCGGTCAGTCCCATCTCCTCCAGATCGAACCAGATCTGGCGGCCCGGCGCGCAGGCCGTCGACGCGATCCACTCCTGGGAACGCAGCAACTCGATATCGAGGATGACCTCATCACTCTCGGGGCTGGGCATCCGCAGGGCGACCTTGCGCCACGTCGCCGGATCGACATCGGTGGACGAATCCCCATCGGTGGTGAGCACCCGCTCCCCGACCCTCAGCGTCTCGATGGCGCGCGGCCCTTCCCCGGTCGCGACCGGCGTCCCCGCCACGAAGCACACGCCGCCGATGGGCGCGCTCGGGGTCGGCGCCGCGGCCACCGATGGTCTCCGGGCTGGTAAACTTAGCGCATCGTCAATGCCCAGAGCCCCGGTGCCGGGGGATGGCCGGAAGAACCCTCGCGAGAACGCCATCTCCGACGACCCCGCCCTTGCAGCCCCGAACATCTTGGTGCCGG
>CAZYWZ010000243.1:0-3102 GCA_964651705.1 uncultured Verrucomicrobiales bacterium | reverse complement strand
AAGAGGCACCAAGCTTCGCTTGGCGCACACGATGGGAAAAAAGTCGGTAACACGTAGGCCAGACTCCGGAGCAGGCGTGGTTCGAGGCGATCGGCAACATCGATGTCCAGGAGTGCCAAACGTCCCCCGAGGCCCGTCTCCAATCGGCTCAGCACCTCTGGATCGCACAGGCACTGGCGGACCAGCTCGCTTTTGCCGGCGTCCGGGGACCCGATGATCGGAACCACCCTCCCTCGTCCCATGCGGTCCCCCAGTAGTCTGAGTTCGTCAGCTCGCCCAACGAACAGGGGATCCGGATCCAGGAGCTGCCGGGCTCGTTCTGGATGGAGGTCCCGGAAAAAACCCGGCCCGTCGAGCATTCGCGCGACCTGCAATGCGTGGGATTCGATTTCCACTTCGACCTCCCGCAGGAGGGACTCATCGACCAAGCGATCAAAACACACATTGACTTCCGCTTGTGCATTCCATCCCGGTCGGCCCCGATCCAGTTCCGCGCGAACATCACGCCACCACCGGAACCAGAGTTCCCCCGTCGGGCGCACGTAGAGCAAGTAGAACGGACATGGATGGTTGCCGAGGTAGTTGATGTTCTTCGTGGCAATGGGATAGCTGACGGAATCATCGGCCAATCTCGTTGGCGAGGACGTATGTTTGAGCTGAAACCACGCTCGCTTACCAGTCGCGCGGGCAGATTGGTCATTGGGAGAGCACCTTCGTAACTCGATACTGCCGTCAGCGCCTCGGTCGGGCCCTGCGTCGGGAACCCGCACAATGAAGCGCGCGGTCGGGAAACGGAGACGGACGGCAGTTTGGGACTCCCGCTCGCCCGCGGCTAATTCATCGTCTTGAGGCAGATTCGTCTCGTGCTCAGTCACTGCGCAGCCCTCCACGGATCCAGGGGAAAGTGTAAGGCGCGCCAGCTCGGTTGCCCGACCCCGAGCGGCGAATCAGCGGCTCGCGTCGCATCTCACCGCACCGTCAGCCCCTCGGTGCTGCCCAGCTCCGCGTCGAGGGCGCGCTTGATGTCGTAGAATCTCTGGGTGCGGAGGCGTTTGCGGATCTCCTCGCGGGCATCGTCGAGGGTCGGGCGCTTGGGCTCCTGCCGCTCGACGACCTTGAACACGTGCAGCCCCAGCGGGCCGCGCAGCACCTCGCTCACCTGGCCCTGCTCCAACTGGAATACCCGCCGCTGGATCTCCTGCTCCGAACGCCCCTCGATGAAGGTCACCGTCGTCGCCACGACAGGGGCCATCTTCGGATCCTCCCCTTTCGGCGCCGGCATCTCCCCCCTCAACCACCCGCCGACCGCATCCAGGGCCTCCCCCGCGACCAGCCGCTCGCGGGCCTTGTCGATCAACTCCCGCTTCTTCTCCGCGGACGGGTCCGCATCCCCGTCGAACCGCACGAAGACCTGCTCCGCCCGGACCTCCCCCGGCGTCGGCCAATCCTTCATCTTCCCCTGGTAGTACGCCTCGATCTCCCCGTCGGTCGGTTCCATCTTCTCCGGCGGGGCCGAGGCCTCAAGCACCCTCTGCCGCGCCACCTTGTCCGCCACCTCCCGCCGCAACTGCCTCTCGGTCCTGCCCTGCTTCGCCAGGTACCGCTGGAAGAACTCCTCGCCCCCGAATCGCTCCTTGTACCTCCCCCATGCCGCCTCGACCGCCGCGTCCAGATCCGCGATCCCCAGCTCCCTCGCCTTCGCCCGAAGCCGCTCCCCCACCACCAATTCCCGCACCACCTCCCGCCGCACCACGTCCGCAGATACCGCCACCGCGTTGCTCGGCCCCACCGCACGCACCCGCTCAGCCACCGCCGCGTCCAGGGCCGCACGAGACACCTTGACCCCGGGGCCCTCCACCGCAGGCTTCGGGCCGCAGCCGGCCAGCAGCCCGGCCAATGCCAGCATCACCCACAGTCTGTCACGGATGTCCATCGAACCCTTTGCTCGCTTCATATTCCAAATGTCAAATGTTCAGATATGACTCCAAGTGCTATGAAGTCCGTAACAACTACGGTTTAAAGAACTGAGCCCTGACTGCTGGCACGATTGCCGTAGCTACTGGTAAATACATCTGCCCATGCGGTTGTCGGCAGTACGTCATTAACTCGGTCGCCCAGTGTTCGAAGCCCGACCTATCTGCAGCCAAGGCCCGATCACTCATAAGAACTGTGCATCGGACCATCCTGTCTGATGTCACCCAACTCCGGTAGTCGTCAGACGCCAGGTTCTCCACCAAGGCTCGCTGATTGCCATATCGGTCCAGAAAGGGCAGCACATCTTCCGTGATGGCCGGCCACAACAAGTCTGCGAGCGCCTCCACGGCGCGCTCATCGGGCAGGTTAAAGCTCTGCGATATTGCCTTATCCCGAAACAAATTGTCGCAGTTCAGGCTGAGTGTAAAGTGGTTCTTTCGTTCCTTCGGCGGGATTAAGGGGTGGTGATCTACATAGACCGCTTCGATGGCCGCAATGCGGATGCGCGCACTCAAGCTAGCCTTGAAGTAGCCCCGCTGACTTGCCGCAAGAAGGTCCACCCAGACAGCCGTCATGTCGCCAGAGTCAAGCGATTTTCGGAACTCCGAGGCAGACTTCCGGAGGAAATATCCAACTGTCGTGAAGTGGCTCGAAAGACACGATAGCAGCAAGGCCGTGCGGTTCACGTTCATGGTCTCGGCTTGAGATTGTCGGCATTCACTTCGAAGGTCCGGATCGGACCCGTTGGAGAGTCATTTGGGTAGTCTGCGGCCCGCGCCCGACGCCCAAAAAACCGAGTCGGGGAACCTGGGTTTGCAATCTCCAAGTCTCGTGCAAACTGACCCCCATTCCGAAAGGCATCGCCAGTCTTCACCTCAATAATCCACAGCTTGGCAGATTTCTTGGAACGCACAAGGAAGTCAATGACCCGGTAGCTGCCTTCTTTGGGCGTTCGAATTCTGATTTGTTCTCCCACTAGATCGACAACTTTACTGTCTTGCAGCCGGGCCCGGACGGCATCTTCCCCCAGAACGCCCTGTGCCTTGTTCAATCGAACTTGACGCGGTGCACTCTTTGCGGCAACGGGGGAGCCTGACGCGTCATACCGCCAAGCAATCGTATTTTCCC
>CAZYWZ010000242.1:0-3203 GCA_964651705.1 uncultured Verrucomicrobiales bacterium | reverse complement strand
CGAAGGGCGAAGGCCCTTCGCTACCGCCGGCGCTCTCACCCGTAGCGAAGCCCCTGCGGGCTTCGGCGCCCCACCGGGCCCCCGCCGAAGGGCGAAGGCCCTTCGCTACCGTCGGCGCTCTCACCCGTAGCGAAGCCCCTGCGGGCTTCGGCGTCCCACCGGGCCCCCGCCGAAGGGCGAAGGCCCTTCGCTACCGCCGGCGCTCTCACCCGTAGCGAAGCCCCTGCGGGCTTCGGCGTCCCACCGGGCCCCCGCCGAAGGGCGAAGGCCCTTCGCTACCGCCGGCGCTCTCACCCGTAGCGAAGCCCCTGCGGGCTTCGGCGCCCCACCGGGCCCCCGCCGAAGGGCGAAGGCCCTTCGCTACTAGCGAGTTACGTCGTATTTTCGAGTCAGGACGCGGGTTCCTCGCCGCCCTGATCTGGCTTGGCGGCACCCTCTTGGGGCTTGGCGCCGCCCTCGGTGGCGGCCTTCTCCTCGCGGAGCGCGGCCTTGCGGCTGAGCTTGACGCGGCCCTTGTCATCGACGCCGATGCACTTGACGCGGATGACGTCGCCCATCTTGATGACGTCCTCGACGCGCTCGACGCGCTTTTCGGCGAGCTCGCTGATGTGGACGAGGCCGTCCTTGCCGGGGAAGATCTCGACGAAGCAGCCGAAGTCCTTGATGGTGACGACGCGGCCCTGGTAGGTGCGGCCGACCTCGATGTTGCCGGTGAGGCCGGTGATCAGCTCGACGGCCCGATCCAATCCTTGGACGTTGGTGCAATAGATCTGGACGGTGCCATCGTCCTGGACGTTGATCTCGCTGCCGGTCTCCGCGGTGAGGGCCTTGATGGTCTTGCCGCCGGGGCCGATGAGGGCGCCGATCTTGTCGGGGTCGATCTTCATCGTGTGGATGCGGGGCGCGTGCGGGGAGAGTTCCGCGCGCGGGGCCGGGAGCGCCGCGTCCATGGCGTCGAGGATCTTCATCCGGGCGACGCGGGCGTGCTCGAGGGCCTCGGCCATGATGTCGAGGCCGACGCCGCCCAGTTTCAGGTCCAGCTGGAAGCCGGTGATCCCGTTGCGGGTGCCGGCGATCTTGCAATCCATGTCGCCGTAGTGGTCCTCGCTGCCGATGATGTCGGTCAACAGCTCGTAGCGCTCGAGGTGTCCGGCGTTGTCGAACTCGGTGACGAGGCCGACGGAGATGCCGGCCACCGGCGCCTTGAGGGGGACGCCGGCGTCCATGAGCGCCAGGCTGCCCGCGCAGACCGACGCCATCGAGGTCGAGCCGTTGGACTCGACGATCTCGGAGGAGACGCGGATCGCGTAGGGGAATTCCTCCTCGAGGGGAACCATCGGTTCGATGGAGCGCTCCGCCAGCGCGCCGTGTCCGATCTCGCGGCGCCCGGCCCCGCCGAAGCGTCCGGTCTCGCCCACCGAGAAGGGCGGGAAGTGGTAGTGGAGGATGAAGCGTTTTTCGGGCTCGCCGCCGGTGTAGGCGTCGAGCATCTGGACCTCGGTGAGCGGCGCCAGCGTCGCGAGGCAGACGGTCTTGGTCTCGCCCCGCGCGAAGAGCGCGGAACCGTGGGGCCGCGGCAGCAGCCCGACCTCGGCCGTCAGCTGGCGCAGGTCGTCGAAGCCGCGCCCGTCGCAGCGCTGCTTGCGCTCGAAGATGCTCCGGCGGAAAGCCTTCTTTTCCATCTCGCCAAACGCCTGCCCGATCTCGAAAGCGGTGGCCTCGGGGTACTTCTCCTTGACCTTCGCCTCGACCTCGGCCTGCAGTTCGGCCACGGCCTTCTGGCGGTCGACCTTGCCCGGCTTGTAGATGGCGGCCTCGATCCGGTCACCGGCGACCTCGTAGGCGATCGAGAGCAGTTCCTCCTTCACGGGCCAGAGCACCGGGTCGCGCTTGGGTTTGCCCGCGAGCTGGCGCAGCTCGTTCTGCATCTCGATGAGCTTGGCCACCTGCTCCTGGGCGAAGTGCATCGCGGCGACGAAGTCCTTTTCGGAGATCTCCATCGAGCTGCCCTCGAACATGAGCGGCTGTTTCTCGGTGCCGCAGTAGACCAGGTCGATGTCGGACAGCTCCATCTGGCTGTGCCTGGGGTTCGCGATCCATTGGCCGTCGATCCGGCCCACGCGGACCGCGCCGATCGGGCCCGCGAACGGGATGTCGGAGACCGTCAGTGCGGCGGAGGCGCCGTTGATGCTGAGGATGTCGGGGTCGTGTTCCCCGTCGGCGGAGAACAGCGTCGAGATGACCTGCGTGTCGCAGAAGTAACCCTTGGGGAACAGGGGCCGCAGGGGGCGGTCGGTCATGCGGCAGGTGAGGATCTCCTTCTCGCTGGGCCGGCCCTCCCGCTTGAAGTAGCCCCCGGGGATCCGGCCGACGGCGGCCGCCTTCTCGCGGTACTCGACGGTCAGCGGGAAGAAGCTCTGTCCCTCCTTGGGCTTGGGCGCCGAGACGGCCGTGACCAGCACGATGGTCTCGCCGCATTGGACGGTGACGGCCCCGTCGGCCAGGTTGGCCAACTTGCCGGTCTCGATGGTGATTTCCCTGTCGCCGATCTGGCGGGTGATTCTGTGGATCTCAGACATGGCGTGTTCCTCTTCTTGATGCTATCGCGGCCCGGCCGCCTGCTCCCCGCGAAAGAGGACGCCCCATGGTTCGTGTGCCCGGGATCGGACCCACGGGGCGTGCCCTTGTCGCGGGCGGCGGACCGCCCGGCCGCATTCTTTCTCGTTTCACAGAGGGCCCGGACCCCATTGTCCGGCCCAAATCAAAAAACCTTTCCTCCCGCGATGGCCACTAGCGCCGGAGCCCGAGCTCGCCCACGAGCTTCGCGTAGCGCTCGCTGTCGGTCCGCGCCAGATAGTTGAGCAGCTTTCGGCGCCGGCTGACCAATTTCATCAGCCCGCGGTGCGAGGAGTAGTCCTTGCGGTTGCCCTTCAGGTGCGTGGTGAGCTGGGTGATGCGCGTCGACAGCAGCGCCACCTGGACCTCCGGGGACCCGGTGTCCTTCTCATGGACCTGGTGCTTGCCGATCAGCCCGCTCCGCTCCTCGCGACTCAACATGATGCCTCTCCTCGTTTCTAGACGATAGTAGCCAATCAGCCTAGCGTTAGCCGGGACTGGGTCAAGGGGAAATATCTTGGGGAAGTGTGGGGCGAATTGCCTCAAATGAAACGACACCGGGGCCGGCGGTTGGGAGGCGGTCTTTC
>CAZYWZ010000241.1:0-3304 GCA_964651705.1 uncultured Verrucomicrobiales bacterium | reverse complement strand
ATGAATTATCTCCGTCGTCCCCATGATCCGCGGTTTGAAGTTTCTGGCTAGTGGCCCATCGGGACACGCGTTGGAACATCCACGGTCTGGCGACCGTGGCTACACCCGGAACTTTCGAGTCAACCGCCTGCTGGGTCGACAGGGGGCCGCGGGCTGGGCAACGTGGTGTGATGGCGCGGAGCGGGCGTCGGATTCCGAGGGTGCTGCTATTGATCGAGTCGTCGCGGTCATCGGGGCGGGCCTTTTTGCGTGGGGTGGCGGACTACGCGAGGCACCACGGTCCCTGGGCGTTTCTCTGGGAGCCGGGTGGGCTGGAGAAGGCGTGGCCGAGGCTGCGTGGGATGTCTGCGGACGGGGTGATCCTTCGGGACACGGAACCGGTGCGGGAGGTGCTGCGGCGTGGGCTTCCGGCGGTGGTTTTTGGGCACAGCCGGGCCGAGGTGGCGGGATTGGCGAACGTGATCACGGATTCCGATGCGATCGGGAGGCTCGGGGCGGAACATCTGCTGGAGAGGGGTTTTCGGGAGTTCGGGTACTGCGGGTTGCGGGGCATGCCGTGGTCCGGCTTGCGCGGCGAGAGTTTCCGCGCGCGGGTGGGGGAGGCGGGATTTGGCGTGAGGGAGTATTTGTCCGAGGGGCGGGGTGCGGCCGGGTTGCGGCGTTTGGCGCGGTGGCTGGGCGGTCTGCCGCGGCCGGTCGGGGTGATGGCGTGCAATGACGATCTTGGCGAGCAGGTGATCGAGGCGTGCAAGGTGGCGGGACTGAGGGTGCCGGACGAGGTGGCGGTGCTGGGCGCGGACAACGACGAACTGGTGTGCGAGCTATCGGATCCCCCGATGTCGAGCGTGTCGATTGGCTTTCAGAAGGCGGGGTACGAGAGCGCGAGGATCCTCCATCGGATGATGGGGGGGCGGACCGCGAAGGGGAAGATGATCCTGGTGCGCGCGGCCGGCGTCGTGGCGCGGCAGTCGACCGACGTGCTGGCGATGGAGGATGGCCAGGTGGCGAAGGCGCTGCGGTTCATCCGCGGTGGCGCGGCGGCCCCCATGCGGGTGGCCGAGGTGGCCGTGGCATCGGGCCTGTCCCGGCGGGTGCTGGAGAAGCGGTTCCGGGCGCGGCTGGGGCGCTCGGTGCTCGCGGAGATCCGGCGGGCGCGGGTGGACCGGATCGCGCGCATGCTGGCGGAGACGGGCCTGACGGTCTCGCAGATCGCGATGGAATTGGGGTTCGCGGGGACGGAGCACGTGGCCCGGTATTTTCGTCGGGAGCGGGGCATGACGCCGCTGGAATTCCGGCGACGATTCGGGGGGAGGTGAGGGGATGTTTTGGATTCGCCTCCCAACAATCGAAATCCAACAGGGCCGTGTTGTGGGATGGCGCGAAGATCGGGGCAGACCGGGACTTTGCAAGATCCAGCCCTTGGCCCACTAGGGATCGCTTCAGGTGCGGCTCTTCCAAGAAGAAGTTCGTCGGCTCACACGCGGCTCGGTCGACCGTGGCGAAGTTGGCGCTGGACCCGGTCACGAAGGGCATGGGGCGCAAGCACGCGCACGTCTGGTGTCCACGAGAGTATCCAGCGGACGAGTTCGATGCCCGGCACCGCCCGAAGCCGCAATTCGACCTTCCCGTCTCGGCGCTGCAGGATCTGCTGGGTGGGATGCCAGTCGCGCTCGGTGATGGCGGTGGAAACAGCCTTCGAAAAGAGGAGGCGCACGCCCACCGGCGTGCCGCCAAGCCCAATCCCGAAGGCATCCTTCGCAGCGCTACGCCAGTCAAATTTCTTCGGAGGTTGGAAGGTTTCGCCGGTCGGGGCCGCAGAACCAAAGCGGGATAGAGCGAAGGCGCGTAGTTCGCCGCTCGGGCGCTTGCGGGCCAGGGCATACCAGTTGCCGCGGTGGGCGACGAACCGCAGGGGATCGATCATGTAGTCCCGTTCGGCGCCGTCGAATCGGCGATACCGCGCGGCGATGACCAGGCATCTCGCCACGGCCTCGGCCAGGATCGACCAGATGTCGGGCTCGATCCGCGCGGGCGCCTCGTGCAGCGCGCCGAAACGGTCACTGATCCTCTCGAGGGCTTCGGCATAGCTCGCGGGCGCCGCTTCGGCGATCTTGCCTATCACGGCGTCCATGGACCGAGCCAGCGGTGAAGTCGGTGTGTCGGCGAGAGCGGCGCGTGCCGCTGCCAGCGTGGCCAGATCGGGTCCGGAGACATCGACGTGCGGCAGGGAGAAAGTTTCATCGGTCAGGCGGTAGCCACGCCCCTTGGGGTCGAAGGCGATGGGCGCGTTCTCCTCCAGCCGTAGAAAGTCCAGGTCCCTCGCGATGGTGCGCCGGCTGGCTTCCAATTCTCTCTGGAAGTCGGCCATTCTCGGCAAGCGCCCGGATCGGGTGCCCGCCTTAAGCATTTCCACGATGCGGCGCAACCGCCGATACTGCTGCCTGGACCCGGCTTTCATGCCCTTCCCCTGTGGCCGTAGGATGTGCGGCCTGCTGTGGAACGGAAGCCCGGATTTCGGACCGGTACAATCTGGAACTCAGGGAGGCAGGAAAGCGGACCACAGGTTCCTGATTTCCTGAGTTCCTGATCAAGAATCCAAACAGCTTTTTACTGATTGCTGGCAGGGGCCAGCGCCTCTACACAAATGGCAACTCAGGAAGGCGGGGACCGTGGATCAGGGTGGGGTAGAATTGCCGGACAAGGCGCTCACCGCGCAGATTATCGATGCGGCCATCGCAGTCCATAGGGCGCTTGGACCCGGGTTCCTCGAATCGCTCTATGAGGAAGCGCTCTGCATCGAGTTGGGCACACGCGGCATACCTTTCGAGCGACAGCGAATCATTGGCCTGACGTACCGGGACAGGCCCATCGGGGAACACCGCCTGGATCTGCTGGTTGCCGGGCGGGTGGTTGTCGAGTTGAAGGCCGTCAAAGCACTGGAAGCCGTCCATTTCTCCGTGGTTCGATCCTACATGAAGGCCATTGGCGTCGAATCGGGCCTGCTGCTGAATTTCGCGTCCATGCCGTTGACGATCAAGCGGGTCTGCAGGGAGTCGGTGCTCCGTTCCTGATTTCCTGAGTCCCTGATAGATAAGAGCGAGCCGCCCGTGCGGGCCAAAATGGTCTGTGCGCGAGGCATTTCGGAGGTGTTCAATCTGGAACTCAGGGAGGCAGGAAGTTTCCCATCGGTTCCTGATTTCCTGAGTTCCAGATCGGAAAGCGCTCGCGGTCCGGGAAACCGAAGAGGGCTTGAGCGTCCCGCCGCGCCCTGACAAGCCGTTTTTCCCGCCCAAAATTTTCCTGC
>CAZYWZ010000240.1:0-3481 GCA_964651705.1 uncultured Verrucomicrobiales bacterium | reverse complement strand
CCTGAATCATCCGGCGCGTGGTGGACTCTGGCTGGACCCGCCCCCCGCGCGCCGGGGGCGGGGCTGACCTGAAACTTCAACCCACGGATCACGGGCCGGGTTCAGATAATTATATGCAAATAAGACACTTGCGCCCGCCTTGGTAGCCGCCGACTTGAGGCGGTGGTCCTTGTCACCCGCCATGGCAGCCACAGAAGAGACGTTTTCTTCATTGACTACCACAACCTATAGTGGTATCTTAGCTTAGAGCAACAACAGGAAGTAGTTTTCCCAAATCTGTCGACAGGGTTGTTGGCAGGGTTGTCACCAGGGGGTGGCGGCGGGAATGTGCACTGGGTGAAAGAGTTAGGAAGAAAGGGAACGTTTGAGCATGAGTAATTCACAGGTGGGAGTGTCTATGGGGACGGCGGAGGGAGCATCGGTGGCGGGGCATTCGGTGGGGGGCCGGGGCATGCGGTTCGAGCATGTGTTCAGCCGGGCGGGGGTGCATCCATTTGACGAGATCGAGTGGGATCTGCGGGAGGCGTCGATCAGCGACGACGCGGGGAGGTCGATTTTTAAGCAGGAGAACGTGGAGGTGCCGAAGTCGTGGAGCGACCTGGCGACGAAGATCGCGGTATCGAAGTATTTTTACGGCGACATCGCGAAGGGGACCGATCCGGCGCAGGGCGGGCGGGAGACCTCGGTGAAGCAGCTGGTGCACCGGGTGACGCGGACGATCACCGATTGGGGCCTGAAGGATGGGTATTTCGCCAGCGAGAGCGACGCGGAGGTATTCTACAACGAGCTGACGTGGCTGTGCGTGAACCAGCACGGGGCGTTCAACAGCCCGGTGTGGTTCAACCTCGGGCTGTGGCACCAATACGGCATCGGCAAGACGAGCGGGCAGGGCAACTTCTTCTATAACCGCGAGACGGGGCGGGCCGAGCGGGCCAAGACGCAGTACGAGTACCCGCAGTGCAGCGCGTGCTTCATCCAGTCGGTCGACGACAACATGGAATCGATCATGGAGCTGGCGCGGAGCGAGGCGATGCTCTTCAAGTTCGGCTCGGGCAGCGGGACCGACCTGACGCCGATCCGCTCGACGCGCGAGAAGCTCAGCGGGGGCGGCATCCCTAGCGGGCCGCTCTCGTTTCTCAAGGTATACGATCAGGTGGCCAACGTCGTGAAGTCGGGCGGGAAGACGCGCCGGGCGGCCAAGATGAACACGCTCAAGGTGTGGCACCCGGACGTCGAGGAGTTCATCGACGCGAAGCAGAAGGAGGAGCGGAAGGCGTGGGCCCTGATCGAGGAGGGGTATTCGGCCGACTTCAACGGGGAGGCCTACGGCTCGATCATGTACCAGAACGAGAATCTCTCGATCCGGGCCAGCGACGAGTTCATGGAGGCGGCGACCGCGGGACGCGACTACTGGACGCGCTACGTCATCGGTGGCGAGCCCTGCGAGAAGAAGGATGCCCGGGCGCTGCTGCGCAAGATCGCCGAGGGCACATACATCTGCGGGGATCCGGGGATGCAGTTTGACGACACCATCCACCGCTGGCACACCTGCAAGGGCACCGACAGGCAGCACTCCACGAACCCGTGCTCCGAGTACCTGTTCCTCAATGACACGGCCTGCAACCTGGCCTCGCTGAACCTGATGAAGTTCAAGCGCCCCGACGGGACGTTCGACGTCCGTCGGTTCAAGGCGGCGGTGCGCACCTTCATCACCGCGCAGGAGATCATCGTCGACAACGCGTCGTACCCGATCGCGTCGATCACCGTCAACTCGCACATCTTCCGGACCCTCGGCCTCGGCTACGCGAACCTCGGCGCGCTGCTGATGAGCTATGGGCTGGGCTATGACACCGACGAGGGCCGCTCGATGGCGGGCGCGATCACCGCGATCATGACGGGGCACGCCTACGAGGTGAGCGCGGAGATCGCCGCGGCCGAGGGGCCGTTCCCGGGTTACCGCGACGCGAGGGCCCACGGGGTGCCGAAGCCGCTGGCGCCGGACAATGTCGGGCCCATGCGGGAGGTCATCCGGCTCCACCGGGAGCACGTGGACCACATCCATCCGAGCTGCCCGACGTATCTCCGGGAGGCGGCGCGCGAGGCCTGGGATGGGGCGATCGAGAAGGGCGATGCCCACGGCTACCGCAACGCGCAGGTGACGGTGCTCGCGCCCACCGGCACGATCGGCTTCCTGATGGATTGCGATACCACCGGCATCGAGCCCGAGATCGCGCTGGTGAAATACAAGAACCTGGCCGGTGGCGGCCAGCTCACGATCATCAACCGCACCGTGCCGGTCGCCCTCCGCTCGCTCGGCTACGACGACGCGGCGATCGCGGCGATCGCGGCCCACCTGAAGGAGCACGGGACCATCGAGGATGTCGAGGGGGATGGCGCGGTGATCCGCAGCGGCCTTCGGCCGGAGCACCTGGCGGTCTTCGACTGCGCTTTCCGCCCGGCGAAGGGCAAGCGCTCGCTGCACTACCGCGGGCACATCCTCATGATGGCGGCGGCCCAGCCGTTTCTCTCGGGCGCCATCTCCAAGACCGTCAATCTCCCCAACGACGTGACGGTCGAGGACATCATGAAAACCTACGTCGAGGGGTGGCGGCTGGGCCTCAAGGCCATCGCCATCTACCGCGACGGCTCGAAGCGCTCGGCCCCCATCAACACCAGCAAGTCGGCGCCGGCAAAGGCGGAGGCGGCGGCCGCAGCGGCGGCGGCTCCCGCCGGGCCGGTGCGCCGGCGCATGGCGGACACGCGGCACTCGGTCACGCACAAGTTCGACATCGCGGGCCACGAGGGGTATCTCACCGTGGGCGAGTTCGGGGATGGCGCGCCGGGCGAACTCTTCGTGACCATGGCGAAGGAGGGCTCCACGATCGGCGGCCTGATGGACACCATCGGCACGCTGGTCTCGCTGTCGCTCCAGTACGGCGTCCCGCTCGAGGCGATGGTAAAGAAGTTTGCCTACCAGCGCTTCGAGCCGAGCGGTTTCACCCGCAACCCGGAGATCCCGATGGCGAAGTCCATCGTCGATTATATCTTCCGGTGGCTGGGCAACCGCTACGTGCCCGGGTATCGCGAGGCGCATTCGCCGAAGTACAACCAGCCCGAGTTGCCCATGCCCGAGATCCACGAGCAGGAACGCAAGGCGGTCAATAAGGCGGTGCCCGAGCTGCCGCGCACCGGAGACCCGGAGAATGCCTCGGCCGTCATGGCGCGCGGCCGGATCGAGGATCCCGAAGAGAACCTCTCGGTCCGCTACCGCGATGGCATGACCTGCCCGCACTGCGGGAGCGCGGACCTGACGATCACCGGGGCCTGCGCCACCTGCAATAATTGCGCGACCTCTTTGGGTTGTTCTTGAGAAGGGGCCAAGCGGACGGGAGGGGGGCCTTGTGCCCCCCTCCTGGAAGCGCCGTGCCGATGCGGCCGAGGGGCCGTTTGGACTGCGGTGGCAGAACCCCGCCAGGGGTGG
>CAZYWZ010000239.1:0-3520 GCA_964651705.1 uncultured Verrucomicrobiales bacterium | reverse complement strand
GGATGGGAATCCGCGCCCTACAGGCCGATCCCGTGGCCGATTTTCGAGTCAGTGCGCCGCGGCGGGATTTTTGGGCAACTTCTGGACGAGCTTCTCGTATTTTTTGAGCAGCTTGTCGTAGTTGGATTTTGCCTGAAGGACCTCTTGTTCGAGCGCGATGAAGTCGGGGTCGTTGGCGGGATCGATGTGCGTGTCTGGCATGATGACGCCGGCCGGGGCGGGGGGTGGCGCCTCGAGGGGCGAGGGGAGAGGCTGGATCTGGTAATCGACCTCCTCCTCGCCCTTCTTTGGCCCGGGTCCGGCGGTTCCCGCCTGGTGGGAGGCGGTGGCCTGAGCGGGGGAACCGGCGTGCCTCCCGAAGACCGCGGCGAAGGTGATGGGCGCGCTCGGTGGGTGCGCGGGCGGCGGCGCGGGATGGTTCTCGGTCGCCTTGCGCTGGCGTTCCCGGTGCTCGCGGAGGAGGGTGGCGATCGGTTTGCGTTCTCGCGACTCGCGATGCGTGGCGACGCCGTCTTCGCCGAGCAATTTGACCGCGATGAACTCCAGCAGGGTGGGGACGTTTGTCGGCCCGTACTCGGTGCCGTCGTTCAGGGTCACCAGCCATTCCATCCCGAATTCGGGGATCTCGAATGCCTTGCGCCAGCGCTGGCCGTCGTCCGACAGCTCGTCGTACGGGTTGATCTGTGCCGACTCGGCCCAGTGGACGATCTCCTCGAGCGAGCGATCCTCGAACACCTGGCCATCTGTCTTCTTGAGCGTCCAGCCCATCGCGCTAGTCCTTTTTCGGAATGAAGAGTTCCTGTCCCGGGCGCACGACGGCCTCGGGGCTGAGGTCGTTGGCCCGGATAATCTCCTCGATAGTCACCTTGACCCCCTTGGCATTGTAGGCCCTGGCGATCGCGCTGACTGTCTGGCCCTTTTCCACGATGTGCCGATATCCCTTCTCTTGCCGCGGCGGGGGGTCGCTCGCGGGCGGTGCCGCGGTGGCCTCCTTGGCCGCAGGCTTGGGTGCCGGGGATGATTTCGCAACGATTTGGCTCACCTCGTCAAGCAGCTTTTGCCGGTCGGCGGCATGCGTCGCCGCCATCTCTTGGAGGGATCGGCGCAATTCGCCGTTCTCGGAACGGAGGGCGTCCATCTCGGAGCGCAATTTGGCGATCTCGCCCTGCAGGCTTTCGATCTGCGTGGCGAGGAAGTCGAGCTGATCGGCGGCGCGCAACAACCGCTCGCGCTCGATGCGCGCATCCTCCAGCGCGGATGGCGAGGGCACGGCAACCGCGGTGATCGCGACGGCGGCGAAACAGGCGGCGGTGGCCCAGCGCTTCACGGAAGCAGTTTAACGGATCAGCGGCCCGCGACAAGCAAATCGAAATCCCCCTCGGACCGGACGGGGATGCCGAGCTGGCGCGCCTTCTCGAGTTTGGAGCCGGCCGCCTCGCCGGCGAGGACGAAGGCGGTCTTCTTGCTGACGGAGGAGGCGACGTTGCCGCCCAGCTCCCGGATGCGTTCCTCGAACTCGTCCCTGGGGCGGCTGAGGGTGCCGGTGATGACGATGACCATCCCGGCGAGGGGAGCGGTCTCGCCGGGCGCGGCTGGGGCGGTGGCCTCCATGGCCACGCCGGCCGCGGCGAGCTCTTGGAGCATCGATCGGTTGTCGGGGTCGTCAAACCAGGTGCGGATGCTCCGGGCGACGATCTCGCCGATGCCCTCGATGGATTGGAGTTCCGCGACGGTCATCTGCCCGAGGGCCTCCATGGTGCGGCAGCGGCGGGCCAGATCGCGGGCGGCGGTTTCGCCGACGTGGAGGATGCCCAGGCCGAAGAGGAGGCGTTCGAGGCCCTTGGCGCGGCTGCGATCGATGGCGGCGACCAGGTTCTGGGCGGACTTTTCGCCCATGCGATCGAGGGCGGCGAGGCCCGGGACATTGAGGGCAAAGAGGTCCGGGAGGCGCCGGACCTGACCGCGGTCGACGAGCTGATCGACCAGGGACTCGCCGAGGCCCTCGATATCCATGGCGTTGCGGCCCGAGAAATGGAGGATGCGGCGCTTGAGCTGGGCGGGGCAGGCGGTGTTGGTGCAGCGCAGGAAAACATCTTCGCGGACGAGGTCGCCCCCGCCCGGGCAGATGGGGCATCGGTCCGGGGGCCGATAGGGAACGGTGCCGGGGGGGCGTTTCTCGGGCACGGGTGCGACGACGGCCGGGATGATCTCGCCGGCCTTCTCGACGATGACGGTATCCCCGACGCGGATGTCCTTTCGGGCCAGTTCCGAGAAATTGTGGAGGGTGGCGCGGGTGACGGTGGTGCCGGCGAGTCTGACGGGGGCGAGTTCGGCGACCGGGGTGAGGACGCCGGTGCGGCCGACCTGGAGGGTGATGTCGCGGAGGACGGTCTGGGCTTGCTCCGCCGAATATTTGTAGGCGATGGCCCAGCGGGGGGCCTTGGCGGTCGAGCCCAGGCGCGCGCGCTGGTCGAAGCGGTCTATCTTGACGACGGCGCCATCGGTATCAAACGGGAATGTCCGTCGCGACTGGTCGAGTTCGGCGATGGCGGCGAGCACCTCGTCCGCGGAGCCGCAGCGCCAGAAACGCCGCGGGCCAGGGAGGCCGAGTTCTCGGACGAGGTCGAGCCATTCGGAGTGGGAGGCGATAGTCTCGCCGCGCATTTCGCCATGGCCGTAGAGGACGAGGGAGAGTTTGCGTTTCGCGACCTCGCGGGGATCGAGGAGCTTGAGGGATCCGGCGGTGCTATTGCGCGGGTTGGCGAACAGGGGGAGGCCGTCGGCCTCGCGGGCGGCATTGATGCGGTCGAACTCCGCGCGGGACATGTAGACCTCGCCGCGAAATTCGAGGATCTCCGCCGCGGTCGCGAGGATGAGCGGAAGGGAACGTATGGTCCGGGCGTTCGCCGTGACGTCGTCGCCCGTGACGCCATCGCCGCGCGTGGCGGCCGTGGCGAGGCGCCCGCTCTCGTAGCGCAGCGATATGGCCACACCGTCGACCTTGGGTTCGACCACGTAGGCGACCGGCTCGCCCGGGAGCCTCTCGGCGATGCGCCGGAAGAACTCGCGCAATTCGGCCTCGGAGTAGGTGTTGTCGAGGCTCATCATGGGCACGGCGTGGCGGACGCTGGCGAATTCTTTCAGGGGCGCGCCGCCGACGCGCCTCGTGGGCGAGTCCGGGGTGGGCAGGTCGGGATGGGCGGCCTCGAGGTCGGCCAGTTCGCGATACAGGCGGTCGTATTCCTGGTCCGAGATCTCGGGGGCCGCCTCCTGATAATAGAGCCGATCGTGGCGGCGGATCTCTTCGGCGAGCTGCTGGTGGCGGCGTCGGGCGTCCTCCGGGATGGTCACGGGCGCAGGATAGCAATGGGCCCGGCTTTGGAAAGCCCCGGGGTATGCTTGGTGAGGCAGACATTCGTGTCTGCCAGCGCGGCCGATACCGCGAAATGTAGGGCGCGGATTCCCATCCGCGCCACGCACGGTCCTGCCGGTTGCCCGTGGCGCGAAAGGGATTTCGCGC
>CAZYWZ010000238.1:0-3740 GCA_964651705.1 uncultured Verrucomicrobiales bacterium | reverse complement strand
TTCGTGTCCATTCGTCCGCCCGAGGCGGACAGGTCGTCCATCCGTGGTTCCATTCAGTGTTGTTGCAGCGAGCGCCGGATGGTTGAGACGACCTCGCGGGCACAGCGCAAGGCAGAAGCAGCGTCTTCTGGCGAGGGATGGAGTATCGCTCGTGGCCTTGGCCATCCATCCGGCCACGCTGGCCGCCTTGGCGTTTTCAGCATCGGCCATAGAGGAGTCTTCCCTCGGCCGCGATGGTGCTCGCCAGGGATGCGGGCACGAGTCTCTGCCGACGCCATTCGGACGCCGTCATCACCATGATGTCCTTGGGTGCGGGAATATGGCGGACGAGCTTCCGGGCGGCCTGCGCTCGCCGATAGGGGGGCTCGTTTGACTCTGGCACCACGACCATGAAATCCCAGTCACTGTCCGGCGATCCCTCGCCGCGAGCATGTGAGCCAAAGAGGTAGATCGCTATCGGGTTCAGGTCCCGGGCGATACACTCCACAACGGCCAGGGGGACACTGTCAATGCTCTGGGATACGGCCATAGGATAGCGTAGCAGGGCGCGTGGCGTCTCTCAACGCCCCCCGCGCGCGGGATTAACCACGGGGTTAACCACGAAGGGCACGGAGAGCACGGAGGTTATTTTGGTTTAACCACGAATGGACTCGAATGGACACCAATGCCGGCGGGGGTCTCCTGCGGGGGTGTCGTGTTTCGTTGGACCGCGAAGGCGGGCCAACGAAACACGATGCGAGGCCATTCGTGTGCATTCGTGTGCATTCGTGGTTCCCCTTCGCGCCCTTCGTGCCCTTCGTGGTTCGACTCATCCGCGGTCGTCACCCGTGGCGGACACCGTGGGCCTCAGGGGGAGTCACCCCGGATGAGTTGCAGCAGGCCGTCGGTCTGGCGACGGAGTTCCGGGTAGTGGGTTTCGACATCCGTGAGGTCGTCGCCGGGATAATGTTGTGCGAAAAAGCGGTCGGTAAGATCGATGGCCAAGGGCATTAAGGCCTTGAAGGCTGGATCTCGGGCGACGGCCTCTGCCATCAGGTGCTGGAGGTCGTGGGTCTTAACCAGCGTCCATCCTTTGCCGATCAGCCAGCCCTTCAGGTAGCGTTCGACGGCCTCGTGGAGGAGCTCGATGCCGGACCAAGTCGATCCGAGCGACCCGAAGAGCGCATCCGCGGCCCGCAGGCGCTCGGCGGCCAGCAGGAACCAGTCGGCGGGGTTGGTCTCGCGGGTTGTCATGCGATGCGAAGGCCACGCTCGTTGATCTCGCGGAAGAAGCCACCGCCCTCTGCCAGGCGACGGCGGCGCGATTCCGGGTCGATGACCAGCAGCTCGAATGGGGGGGGGACACGATCGGGGAGCGCCTCCCACCAGGCGCGACGGATTGCGCTCTTTTCGGCGACCGCGCTCTTTTCCATCGGTTTGACGATGAGGAGGTCGACGTCGCTGTGCTCGTCTGGTTCCCCGTAGGCATACGAACCGAACAGGATCACCTGCTCTGGGTGGAACTTCTCCACAAGTATCCTCAGGTATGGCAATAGGCCGTCCGCGATGCGGCTGACCGGATGCTTCGGGTCGCGAAGCACCTCATCGAGGATCCGGGGGGTGGCGGGCTTCATAGCTCTTGAATGATCCAATTTATTCCTCCGGGAGAGGGATTCAACACACGTAGGGGCGCGGGGTTAACCACGGAGGGCACGGCGGTTATTTTCAACCACGAATGGACTCGAATGCACACCAATGCCGGCGGGGGTGTCGTGTTTCGTTGGACCGCGAAGGCGGGCCCACGAAACACGATGCGCGGGCATTCGTGTCCATTCGCGTTCATTCGTGGTTCATCTTCGTGGCCTTCGTGCCTTCGTGGTTCCACCTCGCGGCCTCTCCTGCCATGCGGGTCATGCGTGCGAGGCGAGGGCGGCGAGCTGCATGCGGAACTGGGCGAGGGCGTCCAGGACGCCGGGGCCCTCGGAGGCCCATCGGGCCCACAGGCGCAGCAGTTTTTCCCGATCGAGGGTGAAATCGTACGAGTGGCGGAAGATGTGCCGGAAGCCGAGCAGGTCGTTCAGGAGGGGACGGGACGGCTCGCCGAGAACGGCGGGCCGGAGCGGCGCGAGGTCCAGGAACATCTTCTGGAGCAGTTCGCGGTGCCATCGGGCGCGGTCCTTGACGTGATTCTCGAAGGTGAGCGAGATCTGGGCGAATGAATTCTCGAGGGCGTTGTAGATGTTGTGGAGCGCGAATCCGAGGGACTCGATCTGGGCGCGGTCGGCGCCATCGGCGGCGAGGGTCGCCGCGTGCGCCTCGATGCCGCGGATGGCCCTCAGGTCGTTATCAATGACCGCGGCCAACGCCACGGCGGCTGGGGGATCCAGCGTCATGGGAAGAGCAGTATGCCCTCGGATGATATCCGGTTGCGGAGCGGTTCGCTGGCCCGCTCCCATTCGACAAGATCCACAGGACGGGGCATCGTCTGGAGCAGGTGCCCGAGGCAACCGAGGAAGCGGTCGCCGGGCAGGCCCTCGACCGCGAGGTCGAAGTCCGAATGGACGGTCGGTCGCCTCCCTTTGGCGGCGGAGCCGAATAGCCAGACCTTTTGCGCCCCATGGCCCCGAAGGTACGCGGCGGCCTCGCGGACCGCGCTCGCGTCATCGGCAGCGAGTCCGGGGATTGGATCGGCTGTTCGAACGGGGGGCATCAAAATCACTTTATCCCAAGAGCGGGGTGTCCTCAAGGGGCCGACGGGGGACGGAATTTCACCACAAAGGGCATTTTGGTTTAACCACGAATGGACTCGAATGGACACCAATGCCGGCGGGGGTCTCCTGCGGGGGTGTCGTGTTTCGTTGGACCGCGAAGGCGGGCCAACGAAACACGATGCGCGGCCCTGCTCCGCATCCGTGTCCATCCGTGTCCATCCGTGGTTCCTCCTCGGGGCATCCGTGGTCCCCCTTCGTGCCCTTCGTGCCCTTCGTGGTGCGACTCATCCGCGGTCGCCCCACAGGCGGCGGACACCATAGGCCTCGAAGGATCGGTCGGCGCTGACGATGGGCAGGCTTTCGGCGAGGCACTGGGCGACGAGCAGCCGGTCAAAGGGATCCCGGTGGTGGAAGGGCATGCCTTCCAACCGGGCCGCATGGGAGGCGCGGACGGGCAATTCGGCAAAGCCATTCTCCTCCATCAGACGGGGCAGATCCTCGCGCAGGGAATAGGGCAAACGCAATTTCCCGAGGCCCACTTTGATCGCCGCCTCCCAGATCGATGCGGCGCTCACCCAGCATTCACCCGCGGGGTCTTCGATCCACCGCCGGGCGGCTTTCGCGGACGGGTCGCCCTGGAGGAACCAGAGCCACGCGTGGGTATCGAGCAGGACCCTCACGCCCCGTACTCCCGGAAGTCCTCCAATGGCGCGTCGAAATCTTTGGCCATCCGGAAGCCCTTGCCCTTCGCAGCACCGAACCGCGGGCGCCGGGGCGCCACGGGCCGCAGCTCTGCCACGGGCTTGCCATGGCGGGTGATCACGAAGCTCTCGCCCTGCGCCACCTTCTCCAGCAGGTGGGACAGGTGCGTCTTGGCCTCGAAGGCCCCGATCTGGACCGCATTCATGGAATTAAACTAGTTGATCTGGTTTGAAATGCAATCCGCGGGGCGCGGGCGCAAATCCTCGCGTAAGACACTACCCGGAGGCGCAACGCTTGGGAATGTAGGGCGCGAAATCCCTTTCGCGCCACGGGCAACCGGCAGGACCG
>CAZYWZ010000237.1:0-3800 GCA_964651705.1 uncultured Verrucomicrobiales bacterium | reverse complement strand
GACGTTCGATTCGGCAGCGTGCGCCAAGGCGCAGCCTACATCGCGACCCAATTTTCGAGTCGGTCAGTCCCGCACCTCGACCCTCTGGTCGTCGCGCCCCGCCCGTCCACTCAAAATCAGCCGGTTGCGCTCGTCGGTGACCACCCAGGGCTCGCCCGGGGCAAAGCTCACCTCTTCGGAGTCACCCTTCTTGATCTCGGCCGCGCGATCCCATCGCCCGTTGCGATCCACCCGCTGGACGCGGATCTCGTCTCCTGTCCGGTTGGTGAACCGGATGTCCGTGTCCCCGCCCCCGCCCCCGCCCCACCAGCCGCCACCATCGCCACGACGGATCACGATAGTCTCGGAATCCCGGCCGCAACGGACCTGCCGGACGATCCGGTTCCTCTGGTCGGTCACCAACCACAATTGGTTGCGCGGGGACCGGACGGAAAAACCCTCCCCGTGGAACAGTTGCCGGACAAAGATCCAGCGCCCGTGGTCGTTGACGTGGTAGATGCCCAGCGGATCGTGAGATTCGTTCCGAAATTCGATCCGCCCATAGACGGCTCCCGGCCAGACACCCTGGAACCACGGGTCCCAGCAATCCCACCGCCCCCCGCGCTCGAAACGGAAGGTCTTGTCCTCCCTCACCTCGTCGGAATATCGCTTGCCCCCGGAGATGTAACTGACCCTCAGCCGCTTCTCGCGGCCCTTGACGGGATCGGCGCCGAGGATCTCGTTGGAAACCGTGAACTCCCGCCGGCCCGAATCGGCGATCCGCTGCACCCGATAGGTCACGTTGGCGTACCGCCCATCTGCCCCGTAATAGGCCTCCAGCACCTGGATCCGCTGCGCCTGGACCACCCCCGCGCCCGAACACAGCAACCCTGCCACAATGACCGCATTGAACGTTTTCATCTGTCCCTCCTGTTGCGGCACTGGCCCAGATTTCCCATCCGGACGCCCCGGCCGATTCATTTCACTTTGCGCCCGACCCGAGTGAAACGCAAGCCGTCCCGAATTCCTCGGAACGCGCCAAAGGCGTGGCCGACTATAAAATCGGGACGCGATGTAGGCTGCGCCTTGGCGCACGCGGACGTTCGATTCGGCAGCGTGCGCCAAGGCGCAGCCTACCTTCACCCCAATCCGTGCAGCCCCCCTTTTCGCACTTCCCCGCCCCGCGGAAGATGGTACCCTAATCCCATGCAGATGCGCGCCATCCGTCCGACCCGACGTTCGTTCCTGAAAACCGCCCTCGCCGCAGGAGTGGCCCCGATGTTCGCGCCCGCGCGCTTCTTCGGAAAGGACGCCCCATCGAACCTGATCCGCTTCGGCTGCATCGGCGTCGGCCGCCAGGGGCGCTCCGACATGCAGCAGCTCATGCACCAGGGCTCCGACATCGGTGTCCGGGTCGTCGCGGTCTGCGACCTCGATTCCAGACGGGCCGCCGACGCCAGGGCGCTCGTGGAAAAGTTCAATGCGGAAAAGTTCGGCGCCGACGCCCCGAAATCCTGCGACACCTGCGGGGATTTCCGCGAGATGCTCGCGCGCCAGGACATCGACGGCGCGCTCATCGTCACACCCGATCACTGGCACGCGATCCCCGCCATCGCCGCGGCCAACGCCGGGAAGGACATCTACCTCGAAAAGCCCCTCACCTATTCCCACGCCGAGGGCGTCAGACTCGTCGAGGCCGTCCGCAAGAACAAGCGCGTCTTCCAGACCGGCTCCCAGCAGCGCTCCGACGCCCATTTCCGCATGGCGTGCGAATTCGCCCTCAACGGTCGCCTCGGCAAGGTCCACACCATCCGCGCGGTCATGCCCGCCGACAAGGGCACCGGCGAACCCACGCCCATGCCCGTCCCGCAAAACCTGGACTACGAGTTCTGGCTCGGCCCGACGCCAGAGGCGCCGTACACCGAGCACCGCGTCCATCCCCAGAAGGATTACGGCCGCCCCGGCTGGCTGCAGGTCGAGGCCTACTGCCGCGGCATGATCACCGGCTGGGGCGCGCACATGAACGACATCGCGCAGTGGGGCAACGGCACCGACCTCTCCGGCCCGATCGAGTTCGAGGGCAAGGGCGAGTTCCCCAAGCGCGGGATCTTCGACGTCCACACCAACTTCCACGTTGAGGCCCTTTACGCCAATGGCGTCAGGCTCATCATGGAGACCACCGGCATGTCCGAAGAGTCGGGCAAGGCCGCCGGCGTCTGGTTCGAGGGAGAGAAGGGCAGGATCTTCGTGGCCCGCGGCAAGATCCAGGCGGAACCGGCCGAACTCCTCCGCGACAAGATCCGGGACGGCGAGACCCGCCTCTACGAGAGCAAGAACCACATGCTCAATTTCCTCGAGTGCATCCGCAGCCGAAAGGATCCCGTGGCGCCCGTCGAGGTCGGCCACCGCTCCAACACCGTCTGCATCCTCGCCCACATCGCCATGAAACTCGGCCGGAAACTCAAATGGGATCCCGCCGCCGAGACGTTCGTCGGCGACGACGAGGCCAGCCGGATGCTGGATTATCCCCATCGCAAGCCGTGGACGATCTAGCTAGCCCGAGTACCCGCCGCCAGTTCCTCAAGACCGCCGCCTGCGGCGCTCTCGCCGCCGCACTCCCCGCCCGATCCTCCCCTATGCCCAAGATCGAACGCATCGACCTCTTCCCGCTCCTCTACCCGATGGCGGGATATTTCAAGTTTTTCTCCGGCGCCCGCGGCGCCAAGGGCCGCGCGGCGATCGCCGTGAAGGTCACCGCCGGGGACGGCACCGTCGGGTGGGGGCAGTCCGTCCCCATCGCGAAATGGAGCGATGAGACCCTGGAGACCGCCCTCATCGCCATGCGCGATTACTTCGCGCCGGCTCTCGTCGGCCGGGACCCCGCCGACATCGATGGCGCCCACGCCGCCATGGATGGCGCCATCGCGCCGAGCTTCACCACCGGCATGCCCCTCGCGCGCGCCGGCATCGATATCGCACTCCACGACCTCGCCGGCAAACTCGCCGGAAAATCCGTCGCCGCCCTCTGGGGCCGCGAGGCCACCGGCCCTATCACCCTCAGTTGGACCGTCAACGTCAAGACCCTCGACGAGGTCGCACCGCTCATGGAGGAGGGAAGGGCGCGCGGCTACCGCCACTTCAACATCAAGGTGGCCCCTGACCCGAAATTCGACGCGGCCCTGGCCAAGGAAGTCCGGCGCCTGGCGCCAGACACCTTCCTCTGGGCCGACGCCAACGGCGGCTACGATCCCGCCGCCGCCCTCGATGCCGCCCCCAGGCTCGCCGACGCTGGCACCGATGTCCTCGAGGCGCCCCTCCGCCCCAACCGCATCAGCGCCTACCAGGCGCTCAAGAGGCAGGGCGCCCTGCCCATCCTCATGGACGAGGGCGTCATCTCCCCCACCGAGGTCGAAGAGTTCCACCGCCTGGGCATGGCTGACGGCTTCGCCATGAAACCCGCGCGCTGCGGCGGCCTCCAGTCCAACCGGCGCCAGATCGAATACTGCCTCGCGCACGACCTCCTCTGGCTCGGTAGCGGCCTCACCGACCCAGACATTTCCCTCGCCGCCTCCCTCGCGCTATATTCGGCATTCGGCCTCAGGAAACCCGCCGCACTAAACGGCCCACAATTCCTCACCACCCAGGTCCTCCGGACCCCCCTGCGCATCGAAAACGGCCTCGCGCACCCCCCCGATGGCCCCGGCCTCGGCATCGAGGTCGATGAGGCCAAGGTCATCGCCCTCATGCGCGAGAGCGGTTGCGAGCCACTAGCCAGAAACTTCACGCCGCAACGGGGATGGGTGTGATCTCGTAACCCATTT
>CAZYWZ010000236.1:0-3830 GCA_964651705.1 uncultured Verrucomicrobiales bacterium | reverse complement strand
CGTCCGCGTGCGCCAAGGCGCAGCCTACATCGCGACCCAATTTTCGAGTCAGCCACGCCGCCGGCGCGGGTACGCGCCGCGTCATTCATGTGGAAACTGCATTCCCGCTGCCGCCTGACACAGGCGGCCTACAAAAATTGTAGGGCGTCGCTGCGAGACGCCGCCGGGGGGAAGTCTCAGGTCAGGGGAAAATGGAGCCATGGGGATTCGAACCCCAGACCTCCTCAATGCCATTGAGGCGCTCTACCAACTGAGCTATGACCCCTGTGGACGCGGGCCCGCGGTGACGCCCTCGGGGCGGTGCCGCGACGGACGGGAAGATAAGCACTTGCACGCAGGGCCGTCAACGATTAATGAATCATTGATGCGGGGTTGGCTGTCGATTTCGGCATTGCTGCTGGTGGCGGGGTGCACGCCCGAGGCGAAGCTCAAGCCCGTGGACAACGACTTCGAGACGCCGCTATTCTTGAGGGCGAAGGAGAAATACGAGCTGCGGGATTACGAGGGGGCGATCATTTTATACGAGCAGGTGGTTCGGGAGAACCCGAACATGGCCAAGGCGCATCTGGAGCTGGGGCTGATCCACGACGACAAGCTGGGGGATTACGTTTCGGCGATTTACCACTACCGGAGGTTTTTGAAACTGCGGCCGGACAGCGACAAGGCGCGGATCGTGCGGCAGTGGATCACGCGGGCCGAGCTGGCGTTTGCGGCGCAGCAGCCGAATTCGCCTTTGCAGAATGCAGACGAGTTGGCGCGGCTGCAGAAGGATAACATCAATCTCAAGGCGGAGGTGGAGGAGACGCGGCGGGTGCAGCGCGAGATGGAGGCGCAGCTGAAGGCGGCGCTGGCGCAGCCCGTGGCGATGGTGCAGCAGCCGACGTCCCGGCCGGCTCAGGAGCCACAGCCCGCGCCGAGGCAGGAGGCACCGACGCCGGCGCCAGTGCGGCCGTCGCCGTCGGTCGGGAAAGGGGCGTCGCCCGCGCCCGTGACCGCGCCGTCGCCCGCGGTGGCACCCCCCGCCGAGAAGCCGGTTTCCGCGGGGGTCCAGATTCCGGTGGCCGTCCCGGTGGCGCCCCCGCCGGTCGCGGCGCGGCAGGAGCCCGCGGCGGCCCCGGTGGCGTCCCCGGCACGGGTCCATGTGGTGCAGGAGGGGGAGACGCTGTGGCGGATCGCGTCGAAATATTATCCCGGGGAAGTGCAGCGTGGGGTGGAGCGGATCCAGGAGGCGAATCGCGACACGGTCTCGGATGTGACGAAGCTCCGGGTGGGGCAGCAGTTGCGCGTGCCGTGATGGGGGCGGGCGCCGGCCGGACTTGCGCGCGAGCCCGGGATGGGGGAATATCAGACATATGAGCCGCAGACCGCAGGATACCGACGAAGAGGGCGATTTTGGGTTGGAGTTGCGCGCGCCGCACGAGGAACTCACCGAGCAGGTGAAGCGCGCGGAGCAGCAACTGGTGGACCTGCAGCGCAAGGCCGAGATGCTGGCCAAGCAGAAGCGCGAGCTGGAGGATCTGGCGCAGCGGCAAGAGGAGGTGGGCCAGGGCCGTCGCGAGATGCTGGAGAAGCTGCGGCGGGCGATCGTGGTCTTGGAGCGCGAGGAGGAGGGCACGCGGCGCGAGGCGCAGATGTTGGAGCAGACGCGCGCGGCGTTCATCGACGCGCTGGAGGCGGTCGAGTCGATCGATGCGGATCACCCGGAAGGGGGCGATGTCTCTGCGGCGCTGGCGGAGGACCTGAGCCGCATCGATCACGCGAGGACGGTGTTCAACCAGCACCGCTCGCGGCTGGCGGTGCTGCGGGGGGAGGATTCGGCCCGGGTGCCGGTGGCGGAGGACGCGGAGATCTCGGAGGGGGAGGTGTACGCCGAGCCCGTGCTCGCGGGTGGTTTCGGGGCGATGCTTGTTCGGGGTTTCGCTTTTAATCTGCCGCTCCTCTTGCTGGGTCTGGTGTGGCTGGCGGTGTGGTTGATCAAGGGCTGAGATGGCGTGGGGCCGGACGAAGAACGCGGTCGCCCGTCGCCTTCAGGAACTGGAGGCCGAGCGGCGTTCTACGGCCAAGGAGATCGCCAAGATCCACGAGTGGGTGGGCGAGGCCCGCGAGGGGCACGTGGAACTCGCGCCGCCCCCGCGAAAGAACAAGCCGCTTCTCGGGGTGGAAAAGCGCCGTGCGAGGGTAAGGTTTGGCCTGTGGATGGTCCTGCTCGCCGCGGCCCTGTTGCTGGCATGGCGCGTCTTTTTTGGGCGCTGATGCTGTTACCCGCGCTGGGGCTTGGGCAGGAGAGGCCAAGCCTCGCCAAGCGGGAGCCCCCGCTGGACACCATGACCTCGATCGATGGGCGGCTGTCGGCCAGTTCTCCCTCCAGCATGATGAGCCGGACCCTGATGTCGTTGCTCTCTGGCATGGCCGATGGGTTCGATGAGGTGTTTCCGCGGGAGCGGGCGGAGAAGGGGCGACTGCGGCTCGTGGTGGGGCGCGGCACGTCGGGTTCGCTGGTCTCGGAGTACCGGCGCGAGGTGCTGCTGGGCACGAAGGGACTCTCCTTCAATCTCTATACCTCGGTCCCTCCCCCGATCGACCCGCCGGAGCTGATCCTGGCCCTCGCCGAGCTGCTTCTGTACGACTATTGCACCAGTGGCATCGATCCCGAAAAACTGCGCGGGGAGTTGCCGCGCGTGCCGTTCTGGATCATCGATGGCGTGGCCCAGGTGCTGACGCCGGAGGAGTATCGCGAGGACCTCAAGGGGGTGGTCTACGCGATGCAGCGGCGGGGCCGCGTGCCGAGCATAGAATCGATCCAGGAGGCGGACGGGCCGAGCGCCTCGCGGATGGAGAGGATCTACCAGAGCGCGTTCCACTATTGGCTGATCCAGGAGTTGACCCGGTCCCGGGAGTACCGCCAGGCGCTGCTGTCGTGGCTGGGCGAGCTGTGGTGCATGACCGAGGAGAGGCCGATGCTTTGGCCAGACGCGCGGACGGTGCAACGGTGGTGGACGGAGACGGTCGCCCGCAGCACGTCGGTGCCGAAGGAATCGAACTGGGATCTGGAGCAGACCAAGTCGATCCTGGCGGAGACGCTGCCCTCGGAGCTCAATGACTCCAAGGGCAAGAAACGGCGATTCGATTTTTCCGAGGTGACGGGCGCGGAGCGGGACGCGGTATTTTATTTGGAGATGCGGCGCAAGTCGGAGGTGCTGACGGCGCTGGCGCAGCGCGGTGACATCCTGTTCCGCGGGGTGGCGATGGCCTATCTCGGGGCGGTGCAGGCGCTCATGGAGCAGTTGCCCGACGACGAGTTCCGGCGGCGGGAGCGGGCGGCGGCGGCGGAGCGCGGGCGGCTGGAGGCCACGCGGAACGAGGTGCGGGACTATCTCAACTGGTTCGAGGTGACGCGATTGCACGCGGACCCCCAGCGCGATTTCGCGAGATTCTTTGCCGCGTGGCGGAGGCTGGAGAGCATCGACGCGCGCCCGAATGATCCCGTCGCTCTTTCGCGGTTGCGGGTGGGGAAGGGCGAGTGAGGGTCGATAGCCAACATTGGACAACCAACATTCAACACCCGCAACTCGGGGCTTGGCAGGGACGGGCCGGGTGTTAAGGTAGACAGATTGGATGGCGGCCGTAGCTCAGTTGGTAGAGCTCCAGATTGTGGCTCTGGCTGTCGCGGGTTCGAGTCCCGTCGGTCGCCCCAGTTTTCGTTAACCCCGTGCGCGCCCGACGGTGCGCCACCGTAGTCGAAATGTAGCCCCTCCGGTAACGGAGGGGCCGCGCGGCGGGGCACCACCGGGGCGGAAAGTGGTAGGCTGCGCCTTGGCGCACGCTGCCGA
>CAZYWZ010000235.1:0-3921 GCA_964651705.1 uncultured Verrucomicrobiales bacterium | reverse complement strand
CGCGCTCACCAGCGTCACCAGCACCAGCGTCACCACCAGCGCCATCGAGCGCCGATCGCCTCCCTCTCTCACCATCCTCATCGCCGCCACCTCACTTCAACCCCACCCGCCACCCTCAGGTATTACTAATATATACCGGCGGCGGGAGCCGTCGCCCCATGCGTGGCTTCTAACGAAAAGCCACTTTTGTTTAGTGGAGAAATGCCCGCCAGCCGGCGGCGAGCGAGGCGCAGAGGAGGATTCCTGGCACGAACGGGAGCAGGGTGGCGAGCGCGGTCCACTTGAAGCTGCGCGTCTCGCGCCAGATGGTGAAGATGGTGGTGGAGCAGGGGTTATGGCAGAGGCTGAAGATCATGAGGCAGATGCCGGTGAGGGCGGTCCAGCCGCCCGCCTCAAGCAACTGGCGGAAACGGTCGGTCTCGTCGACCTCGAACATCACCCCAGGACCCGCGCCCACCTGACCCGTCACGAGCACCGTGAGCATCAGGATCGTGGGGATGACGATCTCGTTGGCCGGGATCGCCACGATGTAGGCCACCAGGATGACGCCATTGAGGCCGAGCCACCACGCCGGCCCGTCGAGGGCACCCACCAGCCAGTGGGCCAGGGATTGCCCGCCGACGTGAACGTTGGCGATCAGCCAGATGATGGCCCCGGCCGGAAGCGCGAATACCACCGCGCGGAACAGCACGAATATCGTGCGGTCGATGAGGGAGGTGTAGAGGGTGCGCAGGATGTTCGGCGGCCGATACGGGGGAAGCTCCAGGCTGAAGGTCGAGGCCTCGCCACGCAGCACCGTCCGGCTCAGCACCAACGAGACGATCCAGGTCAGCACGAACCCCAGCCCCGCCACCGCCAGCACCGCCCCGGCCGCCGCGGCGCCCCCGACCACCGGCGAAAACAGCCCCCCGATAAAAATGCTGGCGATCAGCATCTGGGTGGGCCACCGCCCGTTGCACAGGGCGAAGTTGTTGGTCACGATCGCGATGAGCCTCTCCCGCGGCGAATCAATGATGCGGCACGCGATCACCCCCGCCGCATTGCAGCCCAGCCCCATCGACATGGTCAAGGCCTGCTTGCCGTGGGCGCCCGCCGCCTTGAACAGCCGGTCGAGGTTGAATGCCACCCGCGGCAGATAGCCGAAATCCTCCAATATCGTGAAGAGAGGAAAGAAGATCGCCATGGGCGGCAGCATCACGCTCACGACCCAGGCCGTCGTCAGATACATCCCGTCGACAAGGACCCCGCGCAACCAAGCCGGCACCCCGGCCGACGCCGCCAGATCCCGCAAAAAATTCCATCCCCGGTCTACCAGCAGCTCCGACAGCATACCGGAAGGGTAATTTGCCCCGACGATGGTGACCCAGAGGACGGCCCCGAGCAGCATCAGCATCACGGGGATCCCGGTCCACCGACCCGTCAGCACGCGATCGAGGGTCTCTTGCCACGCCAGCCGGAAGGAACCCTCCCTCCGCCTCACGCGCCGCGCCGCGATCGCCGACGACTCCGCGTAGATGGCCTCGGTGATCCGGTCATTCAGGTCGGGCGGCAGATGCCACCCCAACTCGTGCGCCGCCTCCAGGACCTCCCCAGCCCCGATCTCCTCCCCTTTCATGGCACCACCCCCGCGCCGCCGCCCAGCCGCGAGATCTCTCCGGTCCGCACCGCCTCCGAGATGCGCCGATCCCCGTGCAGCAGCCGCAGCGCCACCCACCGCGCCTGCGGCAGTTCCCCGAATGCCCCGGAGAGCATCTCCGTCAACCGATCCAGCGCCTCCGTCAAACCCGGCACGCTCAGCTCGAGCCGCCGGGGCCGGCACGTCACCTCGCCCACGCTGACCCCGTGGATCGCCTCCAGCAATTCCTCCATCCCCGCGCCCTCCCGCGCCACGCAGGATACCACCGGAGCGCCCAGGTCACCCGAAAGCCCCCCCGCGTCCACGTCGATCCCGAGCGCCCGCGCCTCGTCCATCAGGTTCAGGCAGACCACCACCCGATCCGTGATCTGAAGCACCTGCAACGCCAGATTCAAATTACGCTCCAGCGCCGTCGCATCGACCACCACGACCACCACGTCCGGCCTCCCAAACAGGATGAAATCCCGCGCCACCTCCTCGTCCGGAGACGCCGACAGCAACGAGTAAGTGCCCGGCAGATCGATCAGGCGATACCGCCTCCCCCGAAATCCAAACCCTCCCTCCGCCCGCGCAATGGTCTTCCCCGGCCAGTTGCCCGTGTGCTGCCGCAGGCCCGTCAGCCGATTGAACACCGTGCTCTTGCCCGTGTTCGGATTGCCCGCCAGCGCCACCACCGCATCCCAGCTCCCCGGCCGCATACCCAACCGCTGCAAACCCGAGATCGCCGCCCCCGGCGCCCCGCACCCCCCCGACCCGCAACCGCCGCATCCGCCCATCCCCATCGCTACGCCCTCCCTTACACCCGCTCAACAAATATCTGCTCCGCCTGCTCCCGACGCAGCCCCACCATCGTCCCGCGCACCCGATACGCCGTCGGATCCCCCAGCGGCCCCGAAAACGCCGCCTCCACCACGCTCCCCGGCACGACCCCCAGATCCAACAGCCGCGTCCTCTCGCTCCCGCGACACGCCGGCGATATCCCCAGCACCCGAGCCGCCTCCCCAAGCCCGATCATCGACAGCCGCCTCTGCCCAGAGGGTACCGCCCCCGAAACCGAACGCACCGCGTGCACCCGCTCCGCCGCCGCAAGACTCAGCTCCTGCCCCAGCCCCTCCGCCTCAACCCGCACGCGCCCCCCGGCCACCTCCACCACCCGCAGCCTCACCCCAGGGGCCAAACCCAGCCGCGCGATCTCCAAAAAAACCTCCTCCGGCTCGTCCTCCACGTGCGTCACCACCAGATCCTCCCCCGGCGCAAACGCCGTCAGCGATTGCCCCACCGGCCGCGCCACCTCGCCCCCCCGCGTCGGTATCGGATCCCCGTGCGGATCGTACCGCGGGTTCCCAAGACTGTCCGCCAGCCGATCCTGCGCCCCACGGCTCAGCCGGTGCTCCTCCACCTCCGCACGCCGATGCCACTCCCCGCGCGGCATCCCCGTCCGGTTCGCCAGATACGTCTCGTATAACCGGTGCGCCCTAACCACCGATAGCGCATACGCCCGACCCGCCTCCGTCAGCCCAAGACATTCCCCGCGCCGCTCCACCAGCCCCGCATCCACCAGCTCCGGCAACAACCGCGCTATCCGATCCAACCCAACCCCAAGCGCACCACCCGCGCTCGCCTCCGTCGCCGGCACCCCGCGGCTGCCGCAGTCGTGCAGATGCTTCAGCACGTCCTCCACCAGCACCCGCCTCGCCTCGCCAAGACCCAGCCTCATGCCGCAACCTACCACCCCCGGAGATAGATTGCAACATCATTGTTAGTGTCGTTTAACTCAGGGCCCGCCGTGCGCCTTCCTCCCCGTGACCCTCTCGTAGGCCGCGCAGAAGGGACAGGCGCCGCGCTCCACCCGGCTCACGAGCCAGAACGCGAGGCCCCTGCCTTTCTTCCGCGCGGTCCGGCACACGGGGCAGTTCGCGCACACCTTGGCGAGCAGGCGGTCGATGCCGCTCGCCCCCTTGCCGCCATCCGGATTTTCCATGCGGCCCAGCCTGCCCGCGCCCCGGCCTCCCGCCAAGCCCGTTAGTTGCGACCTGAAGCTTCAAAGTTCGAATCGGGCTGAGTTCTCGGAGAACCCTCTGAAGCACATGCTGTCGCGCGGATGGGCCGTGAGGCAGACATTCCTGTCTGCCCCCGTTGGCTCAGGGCCGCCGACGCAGGCAGGAATGCCTGCGCCACGGGGGAAGTTTCCACATGAATGATGCGGCGCGTCCCCGCGCCGGCGGCGGGGCTGACTCGAAAATTGGGTCGCGACGTAGGCTGCGCCTTGGCGCACGCGGGCGTTC
>CAZYWZ010000234.1:0-4055 GCA_964651705.1 uncultured Verrucomicrobiales bacterium | reverse complement strand
CACTAACCCCACAACATCGCTTCACCCTCCGCGAAGCGGCTTAGTTCAACGTTGTGTAGCCGTACTAAATTACGGTTTTGGGGTGATAGGCGTACGAATTGCCTGTTTTGGGGGTGAAAGACGGCACGTTGCGGCTGGGGGTGCTGTGGGGTTGGCTGTGCGATTATACGGGCGTGCAAGGAACAAGGGATTCGGGAAGCGGCGCCGCATTGTCGGCGGAGCGGGGTGCAGGGGTGGGGGAGGCGCGGGAGACCCCGGCGTGGGTGAAGCGTCTGGTGGCGGGGCGCGGGGTGCGAGGGGCTGGGTGCTGGGGGCGGGGTGGGAGAACCGGTTTCAACGCTCGATAACCAACATGCAACATCCAACGCTCAGGTGTGGGACGGGCAGGGGGGTCTGGGCGGGTTGGTGGAGGCGATGCGCAACGCGCTGCGGGTGCGGCACCACCGGTTGCGGACGGAGGAGGCGTACCTGCAATGGGCGGAGCGTTTTGGGCGATTTTGCGAGGATCGGGACGCGGCGAAGCGACTATTGGCGGCGATAGAGGGGACGGTTGGGCTGATGGGGCGCCTGCTTTACGGCACGGGGATGCGATTGATGGAGGTGCTGCGGTTGCGGGTGAAGGACATCGATTTCGAGCGTGGGCAGATCACGGTGCGGGAGGGGAAGGGGGCGAAAGATCGGGTGGTGATGTTGCCGGAGGTGCTGCGGGAGCCCCTGCGGGCGCGCCTGGAGCGGGTCCGTGTGCTCTACGACCGGGACCGTGCCGACGGGGTCGGGGGCGTGTGGCTGCCCGGGGCGCTGGAGGTGAAGTACCCGAACGCGGGCAAGGAGTGGGGCTGGCAGTGGGTGTTTCCGTCGAAGGAATCGGGCGCGGACATCCGGACGGTGCAGGAGCTGCTGGGGCACTCGAGCCTGGAGACGACGATGATCTACACGCACGTGATGGAGCGGCGCGGGGTGGCGGGGGTCAAGAGCCCGCTGGATGGGTGACCGGCCGGACCGAGGGCGCGCGGATCCGTGCGGGGGCAGGCAGGAATGCCTGCATCACGAGCCTGGGGTCAGAAGGTCGTGCGGCGGAGGACGGTATCGTGGAGGAAGGCGTCGTCGGTGTCGGGGTAATCGAGGGTGCAGTGGAGTCCGCGGGACTCGTGGCGGGAGGTGGCGGAATCGACGATTAGGGTGGCGACGCGGACGAGGTTGCGGAGTTCGACGAGGTTGGAGGTGAGGCGGAAGTTCCAGTAGAAGTCATTGACCTCGCGCCAGAGGTTCTGGAGGCGCGTGGCGGCACGCTGGAGGCGGCGGTCGGTGCGGACGATGCCGACGTAGTCCCACATGAGGCGGCGGATCTCGTCCCAGTTATGGGAGAGGACGACCATCTCGTCTGGGATGGTGAGGCCACCGGCCTCCCAGTGGGGGATCTGGGGTGGGGGCTGGGGGAGGCGGAGGTTGCGGGCGTGGAGGGCGGCGCGGTGTGCGGTGACGATGGCCTCGAGGAGGGAATTGGAGGCGAGGCGGTTGGCGCCGTGGAGGCCGGTGTGTGCGACCTCGCCGATGGCGTAGAGGCCGGGGAGGGTGGTGGCGCCCTGGAGGTCGGTGACGACGCCGCCGCACTGGTAGTGGGCGGCGGGGACGACGGGGATGGGTTCCCGGGTGATGTCGATGCCGCGGCGGAGGCAGGTCTCGTGGATCATGGGGAAGCGGTCGCGGATGAAGTCGGCGGGGCGGTGGGTGAGGTCGAGGAAGACGCAGGGGGCGCCGGAGCGCTTCATCTGGGCGTCGATGGCGCGGGCGACGATATCGCGCGGGGCGAGGTCCTTCTTGGGGTGGACGCGCTCCATGAAGGCGTCGCCCCGGCGGTCGACGAGGCGACCGC
Source organism: uncultured Verrucomicrobiales bacterium (assembly GCA_964651705.1). Classification (GTDB taxonomy): domain Bacteria; phylum Verrucomicrobiota; class Verrucomicrobiia; order JADLBR01; family JADLBR01; genus JADLBR01. Next base: position 2,182 of record CAZYWZ010000234.1, on the reverse strand, counting down.
CCTCGCCGCGGAGGGCCTCTGAGATGAGGAAGGGCATTTCGCCGGGGCGGTAGAGGCAGGTGGGGTGGAACTGGATGAACTCCATGTTGGCGATCGTGGCGCCGGCGCGCCATGCCATGGCGACGCCGTCGCCGGTGGCGATCTCGGGGTTGGTGGTATGGAGGTAGACCTGGCCGCAGCCGCCGGTGGCGAGGACGGTGACCGGCGCGACGAAGGTGTGGACCTCGGAGGCCCTGCGGTCGAGGGCGTAGAGGCCGAGGCAGCGGTCGGGTTTTGAGGGTTCGACCTTGCGGCCGGTGATCAGGTTGACGCCGATGTGGTCCTCGAAGACCTCGATATTGTCGTGGGCCTCGATGGCGGCCAGCAGGGCGCGCTCGACCTCGCGGCCGGTGGCGTCTTTGGCGTGGAGGACGCGGCGCTTCGAGTGCCCGCCCTCGCGGCCGAGGTCCAGCTCGCGCCCGGCGCCGCCGTCGATCTCGCGCTCGGTGAACCGCATGCCAATATCGATGAGCTCGCGGATGCGCGCGGGCCCCTCCTCGACGATGGCGCGGACCACCGCCTCGCGGCAGAGGCCCGCGCCGCAGCGCAGGGTGTCCTGGACGTGCAATTCAAAAGAATCCTCCGCGGAGGTGACGCAGGCGATGCCGCCCTGGGCGTAGTTCGTGTTGGATTCGGCGCGGGATTTCTTCGTCACGATGCCGACGCGGCCGGCCTCGGCGGCCTTGAGCGCGAGGCTCAGGCCGGCGATGCCGCTGCCGACGACCAGGAAATCGAACTCGTGTTTCATGGGTGTCTGCCCTTACGGCTTGCGGTGGGGGCGGTATGCGGCTAGCGTTGTCCTAGACGCAACATTGGTGAAATCGCGCCGGAATGCAATGCGCGATGGGATGTTGTGTCCACCAGGAGAATTAACCATGAGTGAGACAGAAGGCGCGGTGACGAGGGACAGGCTGCTTCAGGATTTCAAGACGATGCTCGGGGATTTCGAGGCGCTGCTGCGCGACGGTGCCGCCCAGTTGGGGGAGAAGGCCTCCGGGGCGCGCGACCAGATGGACCAGAAGCTGCGGCAGTTGCGGCGGGAGCTGGAGAGCGTCGAGGGGCGCGTGCTGGAGCGGAGCAAGGTCATGGCGAAGGCGACCGACGATCTGGTGCACGACCACCCGTGGGAGTCGGCGGGGGTGGCGTTCGGCGTGGGGTTGCTGATCGGCATACTGATCAACCGGCGGTAGGCCGCACCCCATGGCGGACTTCCTGTTTGGTTCGCGGGGCCTGGGCGAATCCATCCGCGGGGCGCTGGAAGCGGCGCTGCGGATCATGGAGTCGCGGCTCGAGCTATTGGGCATCGAGCTGCAGGAGGAGAAGCATCGGCTGCTGGGGCTCGCGGCGCTGGCGGCCGGCGCGCTGGTATTCGCCGCGCTGGCGATGGTGGTGCTGACGATCGGGCTGATCGCTCTGGCGTGGGACCACGGCGGGTGGCGGCACGTGGCGATCTGGGGGATCTTCGGCCTGTACGCGGTGGTGGCGCTGTTCTGCTGGCGGGCGTTTGCCGCGCGGGTGAGGCAGCAGCCGCGGGTTTTCGAGAGCACGATCGAGGAATTGCGCAAGGACCGGACATGGCTGAGGCCTCGCTGAAAGTGCTGGAGGTCAGGAAGCGGCTCTTGCTGGAGCGGATCTCGCTGCAGCGGGGGGAGCTGGCGGCGCACATGCGGGGCATCCGGCGCGGGGTGGGGTGGATCTCGCTCGGGATGGGGGCGTTGGGGGCGCTCCGCGGCGCGGCGGGCGCGGTGGCCGCGGCGCGCCTGGTGGCGCCGGGCGGGCGCCGGCGGCTCTGGCCGGTGCTGGTGACGGGGGCGACGGCGATCTGGGGGCTGGGCAAGGCGGCCGCGGGGGTGGCGCGACGGCGGTGGCTGGCACGCCGTGGCGCGGTGGATGTCGCGGCGGATTGATTCGCGGACCGGCGCCACGGCCGTGGCTACATCTGGAATTTTCGAGCAGATCCCATGCCCCGCGTGCGGGGCACCAGCGGGGGTGAAAATGGTAGGCTGCGCCTTGGCGCACGCGGGCATTCGATTCGGCAGCGTGCGCCAAGGCGCAGCCTACATCGCGACCCAATTTTCGAGCTATACGGAGCGTCATAAATAATTGCGCATATTCTGCTCACCCGAGCGAGCAGAGCCTGCGG
>CAZYWZ010000233.1:0-4108 GCA_964651705.1 uncultured Verrucomicrobiales bacterium | reverse complement strand
GCGACGCGCTGGACCCCACATCGCACGCGGCGGCGCCCACCTACGATTTCTCGCACAGGGCCGACGGCAAATTGACAAGCGTCATCGCGGGGCTGTCGACCAACTATTTTAGTTTCACTGCGAGTGGGCTGATGGTCGATCGCGTGAGTCCTTTGCCAAACGTGACCAATCGCTACCTGTTATATAACAACGCCGCCCAGCTCGCTTGGGATCAGGTGGTGGTCGGCGCGACCCACGTCGTTTTAGCGGAGGCGCCGGTCTGGTATTATAATGATCGGCTAGCTTGGTCCGGCGTCTGGAGAACGAACCTTAACGCCGGAGATCCGCCGCCCATCTACGGGCAGACGTACAGCATCTACGGCTACGACTGGACCTCCGGCTCGCTGGACCTCACGGGGGAGACATTCATCGACGACGGCGGGGGGCTCTCGACGAACCTGTTCGGGTATTTCCGGCCGGGGGGCCAGTCGCTCGACATGCTCGTCAGCCACCGGGTCGGGGAAACCAACCACTGGGTCGCCGAATATGGCGACTGGTGGTGGCGGATCGTCCAGGAGAGCCGCCAGGTCGTCAAGGCCAGCGTCACGGTCACCGGCCTCGCGCTGGGCGCCGCCGCGGTGTCGGTGGACGTCGATGGGCAGCCGCCCGCCGGTGAGACGGTGGGCGTGTCGCCGCCGGTCATTTTCGGCGGACCGATGAGTCCGGACGGCCTGTGGCACATCGGCCTCAGCCTGGAGCCCGGCGAGCACACCGTCGGGGCCACGGCCATCCTGCCCAGCGGCATGGTGACCAACTCGACCAACGTCGTCTTCACCGTGGCGGGCAGCTCGGGGGGAAGGGTGTTCAGCACCTACGACGGCGCGGGCAACCAGACTGGCCAGGACTTCCCGAAGGACGGGATCGGGCGGGAGCACGTCTGGGACGGGCTGGGCCGGCTGGTGGCGGTCAGGCAGGGCGATGCGGCGGGAGACGGATGGGCCTGGGTGATGGACTACGACGGCCTGGGCCGCCGCATCGGGATGCGCAAGCACCCGATGACAAACGACACGGTCCACACAAGCACGGTGCTGGAGGAGCACCGCTCCCACTTCGACCCCGAGGTCGAGTTCCTCGAGCTGGGCGTCGAGCGCTTCACCTCAAGCGAGACCAACGGGTGGTGGAAGGTCTACGGCCCAGACCTGGACGGCACCTACGGCGGGCTCCAGGGCATCGGGGGCCTCGAGGCGGTCATCGACGTGAGCAATCCCGGCGCGCCGGTGGTCGCCGGGGTCATCGACGACATGCTCGGCAACCCCGTGGCGACGGTGAGCGCCAGCGGCCGGGTGGACTGGAACGATTGCGTGGTCGGGGGCTACGGGCCGCAGCCGGGATGGACCGCGCCCGCGCTGTCGGCATCGGCGGGTCCGGCGAAGGCCTCGGTCTGGCGCGGGCGGCGCTTCGATCCCGATACCGGCTACTGCTGGCTGGGGGCGCGGTTCTACGATCCCGCGGGGCACCGGTACCTGTCGCCGGACCCCCTCGGGCACGCCGCCAGCCTCGGGCTCTACGACTACGCGGGAGGTGACCCGGTCAATTTCGTCGACCCCGATGGGCGGCTCGTGGTGGGCGCCGCCGAGGGGTACGTCTTCGGCAACTGGTCCTCGGACATCGATTCGGTCGACCGGCCGGGGCGGATCCTGGGCCGGGCCGCGGGCACGATGCTGGGCTACATGACGCCCGGCTACAACGTCGTCGCCGGCTACCGCGACATCGCCGCCGGGGGCTTCCACTTCGGCAGGGCCATCTACGACATCAGCGTCAACGGCCTCAACCAGGAGACCGGCATCGCCCTGGCCATGTCGGGGCTGGAGCTGGCCGGAGGATTCGCCGGCACCAAGATGTTCGGGGCTGCAAGGGCGGGGTCGTCGGAGATGGCGTTCTCAAGTTCTTGGGCGCATGTCCGATCCAGCATCGATGACTTCGCGGCTTCGCTGGGGCAATCCAAGCAAGCCGGCAGTCCCTTCTATCGGCTCGCGACTGAGACCAGCAGACGCGGATCAGTCACGATACCGAATCCATTTGCCCCAAGAACTCTAATCGATGATATTGTTGCCGATGCCAATAGGGTTGCTTCTGCCGGAGGGGAAATCACCGAGGCACAAGCAAGATCCCTTCGACAGAATCTTCCAGTAGTGCAAAGAAGAAGCTCTACTCAGAATGCCGCGATGCGGGCTGATTTCGTGAGAGATCGAAACCGCCTGATTTCTCAATGGGAACAGGCAACCAGAAGAGCATGGCCGCCGGGCGCAACGCCTCATCACATTATTCCGCTTGAGAGTGGAGGCGCAAACAAATGGTGGAACTTGATGCCCACAAGCGGAGTGCGTCCGAATCACTCCATGCCGGGTGTTGCTGGACCTCATGCCGCCGGCGGCATTCTCCGCGACACCATTCAGCGAGGCAGGCGGGCGCTACCGCCTGGAATCACAACCGACCTTCGGCGACCAAGATGACAACGCAGAATGAGTTTTCTGAAATGATCCAGAGGGCGTCCTTCTTTGGAAACGTCGGAGAAGCGATGCCAGCGGATCGCGTCATTGTGTTGTCGAATCTGGCTCCGTGGGGAGACGAAGAAAATGCGTCCGAAGTCGACCTTCGCATTGCAGACGAAATGAGCTGGTTGCCAACCACAAGAGACCAGGAAGATCCTTTCTATTTGGGGGGCATCGATAGCATAGCGACTGACCCGGAGAAACTGACGGCAGCGAAGGACTATCGAACGTCTGTTTACAAGGCTCTGTTGGCGAAACTTCGTGGAGCGGATTTTTCACACATGAAGGCAGGACCCACCAACTTTACACAGGCAGCCAAAGGAGCAGCCGCATTCGCCTTTCGGAACGCCGCCACGGAAATTGTATTCGGTATTGAAGGGAAATGGGTTGAGATTGCAGAAATCTACCTCAAAGGTCACTGGCCATGTGGCATCACCAAGACGGGAGAGCTGGTAGTTTTCTAAGCGCGTCTGGAATTACATCTGAACATTCAGAATACGGGACATGACCCGAGCAAGAGGATCGATCGACATGCTTGACAGACTGTGGGTGATGCTGGCTTTGGCGGGGCTGCTCGCGAGCTGCGGCCCGAAGCCTGCGGTGGAGGGTCCGAACGTCAAGATCTCTCGTGCCAACCTGGACGCGGCGGTGGCTGAGCGGGTGCGTGCGGCGGGGCCGAGCAACGCGGTGGCGGTGTCGGCGGACGTGGTGCGTCGGGAGTTGGTGCGGGAGCTGGTGGTGGGGGAGCGGCTGCGGGCGAAGGCGCGGGAACTGGGGATCGCGGATCTGGACGCGGCGTGCGAGGCGGCGTGGGGGCGGTACAAGGAGCGCTTCGGGGGCGAGGAGTTCTTCGGGCGGTACTTGGCGAAGCAGGGACGGAGCGAGACGCAGTTGCGGCGGGAGGTGGCGGACAAGGTGGCGCGGCAGAGGGTGCTCGAGGCCTCGGCCCCGCCGGAGAAGATGGAACCGACCGACGGGGAGATCGAGGCGTACTACCAGGGGAAGATGAAGGATTGGCCGACGCCGAGGGAGGTCCGGGCGGAGCAGGTCTTCGTGCGGTTCGACGGGGATGCGGACCCGTCCGCGGAGAAGAAGCGGGAGTTGATCGACAAGGCCCGCGAGCGGCTGGTCGCGGGGGAGGCCCTGGATGCGGTCGGCGGGTGGTTGAGGGGGGAGATGCCGGCGCCGAAAGGGGAGGATCCGAAGATGGCCCCTGTCGTGGCGACGACGGTGACCTTCATCGAGGGGCGTTCGGAGCAGGAGATCCAGCGGCGGGTATTCCAGTTGGAGCAGGGCCAGGTGAGCGAGGTGCTGCGCGGCCCGCTGGGGCTGCACGTGTTCAAGGTCGTCGAGCGGCAGGAGCCCAAGCGCCCGACCCTCGACGATGCCCGCGAGGAGATCCGCAAACGCCTCCGCACCCAGAGATTCTACGACATCAAGCGCGCCCTCGACGCGGAGCTGGGCAGCACCGAGGGGCTGACGGTGCGGTGAGATGCGACGCGAGCCGCTGATCCGCCGGTATGAGCACCACCACTTCCGGGGCTTCGTGGTGTCCACCAAGCGCGCCGGCAGGCGGT
>CAZYWZ010000232.1:0-4123 GCA_964651705.1 uncultured Verrucomicrobiales bacterium | reverse complement strand
TGCGCCAAGGCGCAGCCTACATCGCGACCCGATTTTCGAGTCAGCCCCGCCGCCGCCGGGCCCGATACAAGAAGCAACCTAACAGCCCGAGCGCCCCGAGCGCAACCGCCGGGGGTTCGGGGACGAGCTCCGTCGGATTCTCCAGCAAGGCGAGTTCCTCAAAACCGTTGTTAAAGCCAAAACGATCTTCCCTGGCGTTCAGGACAACGTCATATTGGCCAACGGAAATATAAAAGAAAACGTATTCGCTGGCGTTCGCGCCCTCCAACAGGCTCTTCTGAACAAAGAAGTAGATGTTGCCTTCTCCGCTCCCAACCCCGTCCATGAGTAGAAAAGTCTGCGTGTTGCCCGCGTTCATCTTGTACCGCGGCGTTCCCAGGTTGGTGAGGCCCGCCGGGGTCGTCGGGATGGTCGGGTTCTGGTTGGTGCTCGTCCAGATCTGAAGGTCATCGAAAGAAAGCTCGGCGTTTCCCCCAGTCTCATTGACGTCAAAAGCGAGGAGAAAGTATCCGTCCGGGGTGACATAGTTCGCCAACATCTGGCTGACGGTCAAAGTGGTGGCGAAGCCGGGTGATACGCTCGCATCGAACGCCCCGTTCCGGTTGTAGCCATTCTGCATCGCGGACAGATCATTCGTGTAGGGGCCCTTATTTTCCTGAATGCTGAACAGTCGGCGGTAGGTCCCCGAACCCGACCCAATCAGGCCCGGCCTGACAAAAACATCGCCCGTCGCGTTCGACAGCGCGGTGCCATTCAGCCATGCCCCAGTTACCACCAACGAGCCAAAGTTTGTCGTGGCCACCTGATATCCGTCATAAACAGCATCAGCGACATTGATGACCCTATAATTTTGGTTGGTCGCCTGCGCGCAAACCTCGGTCCCCATCCCCGCCGAAAACACCCAGAGCGCCGCCCCGGCGGCCCATGCCACCCGGATCCTCGCCCCATCGCGCTCCGTGCTCCCGTTCACTCGCCCGCTCTCCGATCGTCAATAATCTAATCTACTGCCCCAATTAGGCGCGCTTGTCTATCGCTTTCTTCGCTCGCTCCGCTTCCATCGCCGCCGCAGAAGAACCTCCGACCACACGCAGACCTCCCCGCGCGCGCCCATCGCGCGCCAGATCATTGCTTGTCCTCCCTCGGCTCGTTTCCCGAAATTAAGCACCTTTTTAATGCCATGCAAACGAATTTTACGCCGCCACCCATGCCCGTGCGGGCGCAACCCTTTGGGGAACCCAATGTTAAGATGTCATTAAGAATGCGACCGATCGGGCGCGATTCCCAGAAAACAACTTTTCGATGAGTGATGCAGCGGTCGCATTTCCAGAGATAAAGCGAGTTATTCGGATGTGACTGGGGCCAGCGGGATCAGGGAGATCGACACGACCTATCTCTGCAAACGGTACTGACGCGAAATTTCGACGTAACTCTTTAGTAGCGAAGGGCCTTCGCCCTTCGGCGGGGGATAGGCAGGAAGCGGCTTCGCTACAGATTTTCCGCTTCGGTGGTGCCCCGCAGGCGGGGCACCACCGGGGAGAAAAATGTAGGCTGCGCCTTGGCGCACGCTGCCTCATCGGCCGTCCGCGTGCGCCAAGGCGCAGCCTACGTCGCGACCCGAATTTCGAGTCATCCCCGCCAAAACCGCTCGTCATGCACCGGGAGCCCTGACGTCTTATGGCCATGGCCGAACCGTTGCCGAGGCTGGTCCTGGGCGACATCACGAAGCAGGCGGTGGACGCGATCGTGAACGCCGCGAACGAGTCGCTCTTGGGTGGCGGCGGGGTGGATGGGGCGATCCACCGGGCGGCGGGTCCGGAGTTGCTGGAGGAATGTCGCGGGATCGGGGGTTGCCCGACGGGCGAGGCGAGGATCACGAAAGGCTATCGCCTGCCCGCGAAGTGGGTCATCCATACGGTGGGTCCGGTCTGGGGCGGGGGCGGCCGCGGCGAGGAGGCCAAGCTGGCGAATTGCTACCGCAGCGTCTTCACCCTCGCGAAGGAGCGCGGCCTGATGAGCCTCGCGTTCCCCTCGATCAGCACCGGGGTCTACCGGTTCCCCGTGGAGAAGGCATCGAGGATCGCCATCAACGAGATCCGCGCCGCGCTCGCCGCGGGCGGCAGCGTCCAAGACGTGGTGGTCGTCTGCTTCGACGAGGGCACCCTCGGCGCCTATCGCGCCACCGTGGGCGGGGGGAACAACCGCGGATAACGCGGATGGCACGGATCTTGGGGTCGCGTCCGGACCCTTTGGCGTTCATTCGTCCGCCAAAGCGGACGAATGAACGCCAAACCGTTTGTCCCGCATCCGCGCCATCCGCGCTATCCGTGGTTCCTCTTCTCCCCTTTCAGCCAGTTCCGGAACGCAAGGAGGGCCAGGCCACTTTCTTCGCGGTGCCCATGTGGCGGCGTAGATCTCGCGCATGCAACACACGGCATACTGCGGCGCCCCGGGTTCGAGCGCGGGATCCCTGCCTCCGCGGCAAAGCCCGATTTTCCGCTCCGGTGGCACCCCGCCGGCGGGGCACGGAACCCGGAGCCATCGAACGGGCAAATCCCGATCACCCCCGCGCCCACTCCGGCGCATCCTTCAGCCGATAGAGCATCTCCCCCGCCTTCGGCACGAGCAGCACGCCCTCGGCCTCCCGTCCCGCGAAATCCTCCTTCCGGATCGTCGCCGGATCGCGATAGCCCATGTTGATCTTCTGGCAGATGGCCTCGGGGATGCCGGTGGCCAGCGTCACCCTCGCCCGGCAGCGCTCCGCGCCCGCCGCGGCGTCGTATTCGCCGATCCCGCGCACGTGCGTGCTGTGCGCCAGCACGCCCCAGGGATATCCCTTGAACCTCTCCCACTGCTTCAGGAAATAATCCCGGCAGTGGTAGCCGATCTCCTCGATCACCCGGCCGTGCGTCACCGAGATCTCCGTGATGTGCGGCGCGTAGATGATCAGCTCGCCGCCATCGGCCAGCACCGGCTCGAGCTTGTACATGCACTTCCCGCCCGTCCACAGGTCGTCGTACATCGCCGGCGCGCAGGACAGGATCGTATGGAAGGGCCGATCCTTGTAGATGATGTGCCGCTTGTCCGACAGGCCCGACGCCGCATCCCAGGCCGCCTCCGGCGTCCCAAAATATAGCCCGGCCAACCCATCCCCCTCCACCACCATCGCGAAACACCGCCGCTCCACCGGGATCAATGCCGCCGCACGGTCCACCACCTTCCGCACCGGCGTCCACTTCGTGCCGATGATCTTCGGGTTCGTCACCACCGCCCCCAGCCAATGAAAGAAATTCAACAGCTCCGGCCCGCTGATCCCCGGAAAGAAATACTTGTTCCCACCGGAAAATCCCACCACCTCGTGCGGGAACACCGGCCCCACCACGATCAGCTCGTCATACTCCAGCGCGTGCCGGTTGATCTCCACCCGCACCCCCATCTCGAACAGTCCGCCCGATAGCGCGCGGATGTCCTCCGCCGGTATCCGCCCGATCTCCCGCAGCGCCGACGGATCGTCCCACGCGTGATTCAAAAACTTCACCCGCCCGTACTTGCCCGACCGCTCCCCAGGCGTCAGATCCAGCCGCTTCTGGATCGCCGCCTCGTCCATCGGCGGATGCGTCCCCAGCGCCACCATCACGTCCAATGCCCCCGCCTCCCCCCCAATCGCATCGAAAATCGCCTTGAACAACATCCCCACAGGCGCTGACCGCGTGTGGTCCGGCACCACCAGCAAGACCCGCCGCCCCGCATACCCCCCCCCCGCCAACGCCTCGCCCACCAAACCGCGCACCGCCGCCTCCCCAAGCGTCCCCCCCACCGGCGCCTCCAGCCCGATGCCAACCCTCTTCTCCCCTGCCGCCTCTCTTAATGACATCCGCTTCGCCTCCTCTCCCCCCTAATCTCGCCCCAAAGGCAAAATGTCAAGCAACTAAACAAAACGGGTGATCGCACGCCGCCCCGAAGACGTAGCCCATCTGGTGACAGGTGGGCCCGGGCGCTCAGCCAGCGCAACCACGGTCTGACGACCGTGGCCACGCGCGGAATTTTTGAGTCAGATCCCGTGCCCCGCCGGGCGGGGCACCACCGGGGGTGAAAATTTGCCTATTCCCCGCCGAAGGGCGAAGGC
>CAZYWZ010000231.1:0-4157 GCA_964651705.1 uncultured Verrucomicrobiales bacterium | reverse complement strand
TCGCTACGGGTGAGAGCGCCGGCGGTAGCGAAGGGCCTTCGCCCTTCGGCGGGGATAACCATTTTCCAACCCGGGAGCGCCAGACCGCTTTTACTTGCGGGCCAGCGGCTTCGGCAGCATTGTGGGATAGAGGGTATTCCATGGAACTGATCGACACCCACGCGCACTTGGATTTCCCGGATTTCGAGGGGGATATCGAGGCGGTGGTGCGGCGGGCCGCGACGTCGGGCGTGGGTCGGATCATCACGATCGGGACCGACCCCGACTCGTCGGGGCGCGCGATCGCGCTGGCGGAGCGCTTCGAGGGGGTCTATGCGGCGGTCGGCCTGCACCCCTCGGAGGCACAGGGGGCGGAGGGCGACTGGATCGGCGAGCTGCAAGGACTCGCGGCGCACCCGAAGGTTGTCGCCATCGGCGAGACCGGGCTGGATTTCCACCGGCTCCCCTCGTCAGAGATGGCCAAGCCCTTCCGCGACCTGGCGGCGGCGACGGTCGGCGGGGGCGCGGGCGAGATCGTTCGCCGCATCGGCGATGACGACTACAAGAACCGGCAGGCCGACGCGTTCCGCGCGCAACTGACCCTGGCGGTGGAACTGGGTCTCAACATCATCATCCACCAGCGCGACGCGTGGCGGGAGACCCTGGAGATCCTCGCGCCGTACTCGGGCAAGCTGCGCGCGGTCTTCCACTGTTTTGGCGGCGCCCCGGACCAGGCGGCCGAACTGATCGCCGCGGGCCACATGGTCTCCTTCACGGGGATCGTCACCTTCCGGAATGCGGGGCCGCTGCGCGATACGGTCGCCTCGGTGCCCGAGGGCTCGTTCATGGTCGAGACCGATTGCCCCTATCTGGCGCCGGCGCCGCACCGCGGCAAGCGCTGCGAGCCCGCGCACGCCCGCATCACCGCCGAGAGGATCGCCGAGATCCGCAACACCACCCCCGACGCCATCGCCAGGGAAACCACCGCCGCCGCCGAGGCATTCTTCGCATTCCGGCGCGCCGCGTCTGCCGGCTGAAACACGACGGGATTTTTGAAACCACGAATGGCCACGAATAGACACGAAGACCTTCGCGAGAATTCGTGTTCATTGGCGTTCATTCGTGGTTTCAAAACATGGCCGATCGACAGGCGTGGCATATGACGGGGCGCGTACAGGTCTTCTACGAGGGGCGGGTGCAGGGGGTCGGCTTCCGCTATAGCGCCAAGTCGGTGGCGCGCGGCTTCGATGTGTGCGGCTGGGTCCGCAACCTCCCCGACGGACGGGTCGAGATGGTGGCCGAAGGCGAGCGGGAAGAGGCGGAGGCCTTCCTCGTGGCGATCCGCGAGAGCCACCTCGGCGGATTCATCCGCAACGAGGAGGTCGCGTGGTCGCCCGCGCAGGGGGTGCGGGGATTCGAGATCCGGCCATGAGCGAGAACCACCCGATCCGGCTCCGGGGCGTGGCCAAGCATTTCCCCCTGCACTGGCGGCGCGGGCGCGTCATCGCGGTCGAGGGCCTGGACCTCGAGATCCGCCGGGGCGAGGTCTTCGGCCTGCTGGGGCCGAACGGTTCCGGCAAGAGCACCACGCTCAAGATGATCCTCGGCCTCACACCGCCCACGGCCGGCGAGATCGCGCTATTCGGCGAGCCGCCGGCGCGCCCCGAGACCCGGCGGCGCCTCGGTTTCCTTCCGGAGAGCCCATATTTCTACCGCTTCCTCACCGGGGCCGAGACGCTGCGATTCTTCGGCCGGCTCTGCGGCGTGCCGGGGGCGACGCTGGAATCCCGGGTCGGGGAACTGATCTCCCTGGTGGGGCTGGCGCACGGCCACGACCGCCCGCTCTCGACCTATTCGAAGGGCATGCTCCAGCGGATCGGCCTGGCCCAGGCGCTGGTGCACGATCCCGAGCTGGTCCTCCTCGACGAGCCCACCGCGGGCGTCGATCCCATGGGCGCCCGCGACATCAAGGACCTCATCCTCCGCCTGAAGGCCGAGGGCAAGACCGTCGTGCTCAGCTCCCATCTCCTGGAGCAGGTCGAGGAAGTGTGCGACCGCGTCGCGATCCTCCACCTCGGCCGCAAGATCATCGAGGGGCCGCTGGATTCGCTGCGGTCCCAGGGCGACCGGGCCACGCTCGACGTGGCGGGCTACGACGAAAGCCGCGCCGGCGCCATCCGCGCCGCGCTGGCCGCGTCCGGCGCCGAACTGCGCGGGGTCGACCGCCCCAGGCTCACGCTGGAGGAGATTTTCATCCGCGAGGTGCGCCGCGCCGGGGGGGGGAAGCCATGAGCCTGCTCGCGCGCATCGCCGCCATCGCCCGCAACACGCTGCTCGAGGCGCTCCGCCAGCGCGTCCTGAACGTCATCCTGATCTTCGGCCTGGTCGTGCTCGCGGGCGCCAACCTCTTCAAGGAGTTCTCGTTCGACGACCAGTTCAAGTTCATCAAGGACTATTGCCTCGGGGTGATGTCGCTGATCGGGGTGATCATGGCGATCGTCGCCGTCGCGCAGATGCTGCCCGCGGAGATGGAGGGCCGCACGATTTTCACGATCCTGTCGAAGCCCGTCCGCCGCTGGGAATTCCTGATGGGCAAGTACCTCGGGGTCGCGGCGATGCTGCTGCTCACGCTCGGGCTGATGACGGCGGTCTCCGCGGCGGTGCTATTCGCCCAGGAGCATGCGCTCTCGGCGGAGGCCCGGGAGGGCCTGGCGCGCGCGACCGACCCTCGGGCCGCCGAGGCGGCCAGGGCCAGCCTCGCCAAGATCGCCGCCGCGGCGCGCGACCCGTGGCTGCTGGCGGCGGTCGCCTTCGTGGCGGTCAAGGTGTTGCTGGTCGCCGCCGTCGCGCTGGCGGTCTCGGCCATCGCGACCTCGATGATGTTCACCGTCGTCGTCACGAGCCTGATCCACATCGCCGGCCACCTGCAATCGACGGCCCGCGAGGTCTGGCTGGACCCGGCGCAGCCGGCCGGGCCCGTGGCGAAGGTCTTCCTCGCGCTCGTGAGCATCCTGATCCCCGACATGAGCGTCTTCAACCTGGTCGACGAGATCGTGCTCGGGAACACCATCACGGCGGCCTACTGCCTGAGGGCGATGTCGTACGCCGGGGGCTGCCTGCTCGTCGTCCTGCTGGTGGCGTGCGCGCTTTTCGAATCGCGGGAACTGTGAGGACCGTCGTCGTTCAGCGCTGGCGTTGGTGGGCCGTGGCGGCCCTGCTGCTGGGCGCCTGGGGCGCCATCAAGCTGCCGGCCGAGCGGTCCCTTGGGGCCGAGGCGACCCGCCTCCGCTACGGCGGCGCGAAGGTGAGCCATGAGATGCGCGACCTGCTGGGCCAGGGGGCGGCCATGGCCCTGCTGAGCGGTTTCCGCGGCGCGGTGGCCGATTACCTCTGGATCGTCGCCCACACCTACTGGGAGCGCCGGGAGTGGTTCCGCATGCACCGCCTCATGGAACTCGTCTGCCTGCTCCAGCCCCGCTCGGTGATGTTCTGGGACATGGCCTCCTGGCACCTCGCCTGGAACATCGCCCACGACGCCCGAAACGACCCCGAGGAGCCCCGCCTCGCCAAGCGCATCTGGGCCGAGCGCAAGTGGATCGAGGCCGGCCGCCGCCTCCTCGAGCGCGGCGTCGAAAACATCCCCGACCGCTATGACCTCTGGGCCCGCCTCGGATGGCTCCTGGATCAGAAGGTCGGCGACCACGCCGCCGCCGCAGAAAGCTACCGCCGCGCCGCCGCCTTCCCCGACGCCCCCGCCTTTGTCCTCCGCCAGGTCGGCTACCAGCTGGAAAAGGCCGGCAAACCCCAGGAGGCCTACCAATACTGGCGCGAGCTCTGGGCCGCGCACCCCGACAAGAGCGACACCGAAATCATGCTCTGGGACCGCATCGCCGAGCACATCCGCACCCTCGAGCAACAGCTCCAGATCCCGCCCGGGCGCCGCGTCGATACCTCGGCGGCGCCCGTTCCCGGTCGCCGCTAGCCAGAAACTTCAAACCGCGGATCATGGGGACGACGGAGATAATTCATTGTATTCTCGTTCGTTGTGATTCCGGTGGTGCGCCGGGGTCAGGAGGCGGCCCGATTTTGGACTGCGGTGGCAGAGCGCAGCGGCGACACCGCCTTGGCTCCCGGCGGAGCCGGGATCCGGGGCCAACGCCCGCACTCCGATCACCCGC
>CAZYWZ010000230.1:0-4306 GCA_964651705.1 uncultured Verrucomicrobiales bacterium | reverse complement strand
CACTGGCTGGTTTTGAATCGACCGCCCGTGGCGGGTTTTGAAGTGACCGGTGACATTCGGGCGAACCAGGGTCCGATCGACGTGCTGCTGGTGGGCGACAGCATCACCATGCAGTGGGGCGCGGCGTGGCCCAAACATTTCCCCGGGCTCAAGACCGTCAATATCGGCATCGGCGGCGACAAGACCCAGAACGTGCTCTGGCGCCTCGACCACGGCGGCGTGGAAGGCCTTGACCCGCGCGTCGTGGTATTGCTGATCGGCAACAACAACATGTTCTTCACGCCGGAGACCGGCATCGAGGCGGCGGCCAAGGGAATCGAGATGTGCGTGAAGAACCTGAGGGAGAAGTTCCCCGACGCGCCACTCGTGGCCGTGAAGATCTTCCCCGCGCACGCCCCGGGGAATCGCTTCTACGAGGACATCAAGAGGACGAATGCGGCGCTCGACGCCCTGCTCCTCGGCGGCGACCCGAAGGTCCATGTGCTGGATATCTGGGGCGAGATGGTCAACGCCGATGGCACGCTGAAGGCGGGCCTTTTCACACCCGACAAAATCCACCTGACACAGGAGGGCGGATACGCGCTCTACGCGGCCAGACTGAAGCCGCTGGTTGAGAAATGGCTCGGCGCGAAATGAGATGAGGCTCCCACTCCGCCAAATCCCGGCTCCGCCAGACGAAAGAGCGGCATCGACGCTTCGCTTTGCCGCCGCACACTCGGCCTCCGCTCCATCGTCATCGTCGAATAAAACGACACGCCCTGAAAACGTCACTGCGAACCTCCCCCGCTCGTGGTGCCGCGTTCACGCGACATCCCCCGCGCCGCTGTGCTCTCACGGAGGAGGACCCGCACCCGTGCGCCATTCTCCCTGATCCTCGCGTAAGGATCGCTCCCCGAGTGCCGTGCCCTCAAAGAACCGTATAGGACACACGCATGCCACTGTGCCAAGTTTTGTAGGGCGCGGATTCCTATCCGCGCCACGCAAGGTCCTGCCGGTTGCCCGTGGCGCGAAAGGGATTTCGCGCCCTACATCCCCATGCGTTGCGCCCCCGGGTCGTGCCTTACGCGAGGAGTTGGGCATTCTTTTACGCGCTTGACACAAGACCCGTGTTACACGAGATCCGTGTGGTGAAGAACGTGACGATCACACCACCCGAAGAAGTGGCTCGCCAAGCCCGGATCTGGGCGGCGGAGGCAGATACCAGCGTCTCACAGTTTTTGGGTCAGATTTTGGCGGAACGCATGGAGCGCGAATCGCACTATCGTCAGGATCAGGCAGATTTCTTCTCTCGGCCCCCCACGATCCGTCGGGATGCTGCATCGGTGTATCCCAAGCGGGATGACCTCCATGACCGGGCCGATCTTCGTTGACACGAACATCCTCGTGTACGCTCGCGAAAGGGAATAACCAGTTGGTGTTTTCCGCCGGACCGGCCGCATCGTCTTTCGCATCCACGTCGCCGATCGGGAAAGCGCCATGAGCGCTTGATTCGGGTCGGACCAGAGGTCTTTCAGAGGTCTTTATAGGGCGCCAACAAGTTACGAATGGAAAGGGGTCGGTTCTGGGGTCGTGGAGCCATTTTCGCGGGGCATTTCGGGCCAGATTGCGCGCCTGCCGCCAGCGAATCGCTACAATGGGCGGGAGGCAAGCGCGGGAGCGGTGGACAACCTCCATCCCGCCCGATACGGTGCGGCCCTGGACACCACCTGAGAAAATGAAGATCCTCTCGGCAACTTGCTACCCGATCGCTCTGCTTGGCACCGTCATCTGCTGCCTTGGGGCCCCGGCGGATACGAAGGAACTGGAAGCGATCCGCCGCGGTATTTCCCAGGCCCCGAACCACCCGCGTTTGTTTTGGACGAAGGACCAGGGATCGGCGGTGAAGGGGAAAGTTCGCGACGACCGGCAGATGGCCGCGATCTGGGACGCGGTGCGGCTGGTCGCGGATCATATGCTTTCGGAGGAGCCGGTCAAATACCGGAAGGACGGGCGCCGGCTGCTCGGACGGTCGCGCGAAGCCCTTGGCCGAAGCATGCACCTGGGATTCGCCTACCGCATGACGGGCGATAATCGTTATGCCGATCGGCTATTGGCAGAGATGCGGGCGATGGCGGCGATGCCCGATTGGAATCCCTCACATTTCCTTGATACCGGCGAGATGACGCTGGCGATGGCCGTGGGATATGACTGGATGTTCGTCCGCCTGTCCGCCGATCAGCGGAAGGAGTTTCGGGATGCGATTCAGAACAAAGGGCTGGCGCCGTATTTGACCGCGAAACGCAAACACGGCTGGGAACGGGGCGGGAACAATTGGAACCAGGTCTGCCACGCCGGCATGGTGGGCGGGGCGCTCGCGCTGCTGGAAGACGATCCGCAACGGGCAGCGGAAGTGGTCAGCCGGGCATTGGCAGGTCTGCCTGCGGCCATGAAGGTGTACAACCCCGATGGCACCTACCCGGAAGGGCCAGGATATTGGAACTATGGCACCTCGTTTAACGTGATGTTGATATCCATGTTGGAATCGGCTCTTGGCAGCGACTTCGGGTTGAGCGCCGCGCCAGGGTTTATGAAGACCGGAGATTTCATGCTGCACATCATCGGCCCGACGCGCCGGACTTTTCCTTTCAGCGACTGCGGCGTGGGAACCGGGTTTTCGCCGGCGATGATGTGGTTTGCGTCGCGGACGGGCCGCCCGGAGCTGCTCTGGTTTGAGAGGGAGTTGCTGGAGGAGGAGTTGGCGGGCATCCAAAAGAGCCGCGGGCGCAAAGCCGGCGACCGGTATTTCCCATTGGTCTTGCTGTGGGGCAAGGCGGGGATGGAGCGCAAGGAGCCGGCCCGCCTGGACTGGCGTGGCGAAGGACAGAATCCGCTGGCCACCTTCCGCAGTTCCTGGACCGACCCGGACGCTTTGTTCGTGGCGGTGAAAGCCGGCACCCCGTCGGCCAGCCATGCCCATTTGGATATCGGTTCCTTCATTCTGGACGCCATGGGAGAGCGTTGGTCGTTGGATCTGGGGATGCAGGATTACAATAATCTGGAGCAGCGCGGCTTCGACCTCTGGGGCAACAAGCAGGGATCCCAGCGCTGGAGCCTGTTCCGCTACCACAACCAGGGGCACAGCACGCTGGTGGTGAACGGAGCCGAGCAAGTCATCTCCAGCCGGGCACCCATCTCGAGTTTTTCGGACGCGCCCAACGATCGGCACGCCACCATCGACATGACGACGACCTATGCCAACGAGCTGAGGAGCGCCGTGCGCACATTCAGTTTCTCCCCGGATCGGGTGACGATCGAGGACGCGATTACGGCCGGAGCGAAGGACGCTTCCATCCGCTGGGGAATGGTGACGCCGGCGACCGTCAACTCCGCTGGCCCGGGCGCCGCCCAACTGGAGCAAAATGGGAAACGGCTCCGCCTGGAGGTTGCCTCTCCGGCCGGTGTCACGATTGAGAGCTGGTCCGCGGAGCGCCCGAAAGGCGAGTTCGACAATCCCAATCCGGGCGTGAGGGTGGTCGGCTTCATCGTTCCGGCCAAAGCAGGGGCGAGTGTGACGCTCCACGTTTCACTAAGACCGGAATCGAACTAATAGGTTTTCAGGTCATGATACGCCTTCTGGGATCCGGGGCTCGGGGTCAAACTCTCGATTGAGAGTTGACCCCCTGGTTCCCCATGGATCCGATGAGGACGAAAGGAGCCAAACCATGAACGCGCCCATCACCCGCCGCCATGCGGTGAAAACCGTCGCCGCCGCCGCGCTTGGACCATTTGCCGGCGGCCTCGCGGCTGAGATCTCAGCCAGAATCCGCATTGGCCAGATCGGCACTTCCCACGCCCACGCTTCAGGCAAAATGGATGCGATCCGTTCCTTGACCGACCTCTACGAGGTCGTGGGCATCGCCGAGCCGATCGCCGGCCGCCAGGCGATCGCCGAAGAACAAGAGTCTTTCGCCGGGCTGCAGTGGATGACGGAGGAGGCGCTGCTCGCCGACAAGTCGGTCAGGGCTGTCGTGGTCGAAACGACGCTCGGTGATTCGGCGCGCGCAGCCCGCGCCTGCCTCCACGCGGGCAAGCACATTCACCTCGACAAACCGGGCGCGGAAACCCACGCGGAGTTCAAGGCGCTGCGCCTTGACGCCGAGCGCCTGGGGCTGACGGTCCAGATGGGTTATATGCTCCGTTACAACCCGGCCTTCGATCTGCTGTTCCGTGCCCACCGCGAAGGTTGGTTCGGCGAGATCACCGGGATTGACGCTTCGATGGGCAAGCTGGCCGTCGCCCGTCTCCACAAGCAATTGGCCGGCATGCC
>CAZYWZ010000229.1:0-4612 GCA_964651705.1 uncultured Verrucomicrobiales bacterium | reverse complement strand
GAATTATCTCCGTCGTCCCCATGATCCGCGGTTTGAAGTTTCTGGCTAGCCGCGGAGGGCGGCAATCGCGGCGCGGACATCCGGTTCGGCGGGACGCTCCGAGACGAAGGCGTGGCCGATGCGATCGGCGAGGACGAAGCGCATGCGCCCGGCGCGGAATTTTTTGTCGCGGCGTAGGGCGTCCCACACGCGGGCCTCGTCGAGGTCGGGCCAGCGGACGGGCAGGCCGTGGCGGGCGATGGCGGCGAGGATTCGGGACTGGTCGTCTGGGCCGAGTGCGGCGTGTTGGCGGCTGAGCTGTGTGGCGGCGATCATCCCCAGGGCGACGGCCTCGCCATGGAGCCAGCCGCCGTAGCCGCGGGCGGCCTCGACCGCGTGGCCGATGGTGTGCCCGAAATTCAAGAGCGCGCGGAGATCCTTGCGCTCGAATTCATCCTGCTCGACCACGCGGGCCTTGATCTCGCAACAGCGGCGGATCATGTCGGCCCAGTCCGCGGGTCGGCCGGCGGCGATCTCGTCGAAGAGGGCGGGGTCGCTGATGATGCCGTATTTGATGATCTCGGCGACGCTGGCGCGGAGCTCGCGGTCGTCGAGGGTCGCGAGCGTTTTCGGGTCGATGATGACGAGGGATGGCTGGTGGAAGGCCCCGACGAGGTTCTTGCCGTGGGGCAGGTTGACGGCCGTCTTGCCCCCGACCGAGCTATCGACCATCGCCAGGAGGGTGGTGGGTATCTGCACGTAGGGGATGCCCCGCATGAAAAGCGCCGCGAGGAGGCCGGCGGCGTCTCCGATGGCGCCGCCGCCGAGGGCGAAGACGGCACAGCGGCGATCCATGCCGGCGGAGACCATCTCGGAGAGGGCCGGCTCCATCGCGGAGAAAGACTTCGCGGCCTCGCCGTCGGGCAGAACGATGGGATGGGGGTGGAATCCGGCATCCCGGAGGGACGCCGCGACGGCATCGAGATAATGGGCCGCGATGGGGTCAGAGGTGACCACGGCGGCCCGGCAGGGGTCGATTTTTTCCGCGGCCAGGCGGCCGGTCTCGGCGAGGAGACCGTCGGCGATCAGGATGGGGTAGGAGCGGGGACCGAGTTCGACAGCGACGCGTTGCACGGAGGGATGCAATACGGGGAGGGGCGTTTCGCGCAAGCCGAATCGCGGTGCTTGCGCGGGGCGGGCGGTTCCGGCATGGTCGGAACGGCGGCATGGACGACTCTCCTCTGGCGCTGTGTTTTGGCGAGGTGCTCTGGGACATCCTGCCCGAGGGTCGCTTCGCGGGGGGTGCCCCTTTCAATGTCGGCTATCATCTGTCCAGATTCGATTGGCGGGTGATGCCGGTCTCCGGGGTCGGCGACGATGCCCTGGGACAAGAACTTTCGGGGCTGTTGGGGGCGTGGGGAATATCGACCGAGGGTGTCGCGGTGCTGCCTGGCAGGCCAACGGGGACGGTC
This sequence comes from uncultured Verrucomicrobiales bacterium, assembly GCA_964651705.1. Lineage (GTDB taxonomy): Bacteria > Verrucomicrobiota > Verrucomicrobiia > JADLBR01 > JADLBR01 > JADLBR01. The sequence goes on along the minus strand of CAZYWZ010000229.1, from coordinate 3,161 downwards.
GCCGTGGAACTCGATGCGGAGGGGAAACCGACGTTTTCGATCCGGAGGGATGTTGCCTGGGATGCGATCCCGGTGACGGAATCCTTGCGGCGGGCCGCGGCCGCGGCCGACGTGCTGGTTTTCGGGAGCCTGGCGTTGCGTTCCGGGGCGAACCGGAGGGCGCTCGATGCGTTGCTCGACTCCGCCCGAGGCGCGCGTCGGGTATTCGATGTGAACCTCAGGCCCCCGCACGATGATCTGGAACTGGTGCGGGCTCTCTGGGCGAGCGCGGACATCATCAAGCTGAACGATGAGGAGGCCGATCGACTCACGGCTTGCGGGCAGGGGAAAGGCGCGGCCGAGCGGGGCGCCAGGGAGATCGCCCGCGCCGCCGGGGCGGAGATCGTGTGCGTCACCTGCGGCGCGCGAGGCGCGGGCCTCCTCGCGGGAAACCGCTGGATCTGGGAGCCCACCCGGCCCGTCGTTGTCGCGGACACCGTCGGGTCGGGAGACGCTTTTTTGGCGGCGCTGGTCGCCGGGTTGCGGCTGGGTTGGCCTCACGCCGATGTGCTTGCCGCGGCCTGCCGCCTCGGCGAGTGGATCGCCGAGCGCCCCGGTGCCACGCCGCCGTATCGCGCCCTGCCATCGCGGCGCGCGGATAACGGATGGGATTTCTCAGGAGAGCCGACATGAAGACGCGCGAAGCGATGGTGCGCGGTACTGGGATCGAACCAGTGACCCCCTCCGTGTCAAGGAGGTGCTCTACCACTGAGCCAACCGCGCCTTGGAGCGTCCACCTTAATCGTCATGGGGATATCCCGCAAGACGATTTCTGCGGCCCCAGAACGCGCCTTGACTGGGCCATCGCGCGGGTCGCGCACGCGACCCGTTACGCCGCTGCCGCGTTTCACGAGCGAGATTGCGGTGTAGCCGCGAGCGTGAGCGAGCGGGGACCCATTGAAGCGGTCATCACAAGTGACTGATCATCAGGAAGAAATTCAAAAATAGGGAAAAATGGAGGCAAAGGATGCAGGGACAAAAAATTTACATTGCATGTACATTGAATACGCGTATATTGGGCCGAGATGAAGGGATGGAGCGATGAGAATAGAGCGGGAGACGAGTAGGGGATTTTCGCTGGCGGAGCTGCTGACGGTGCTGGCGATCATCGGCGTGCTGGTGACGCTTTCGGTGCCGGCGTTGCGCGGGGTATCGGAGACGGGGTCGATGACGCAGGCGATCACGCGGATCAGCGGGACGCTGGACGCGGCGCGTTCCTATGCGGTGGCGAACAACACGCACGCATGGGTGGCGTTCACGGACAATGCGCTCCCTGGGGAAGCCGGGCTGAAGATGGTGGCGTTTGCCTCGCGGACCGGGCTGGATCTGGACTCCGATGAGGGCGGCGCGATGATCGAGTACCCGTCGGACGATGTGGAGTTGATCGCGCCCATCGAGACGATCCGGCAGATGAAGATCGACGGGACGATACCGGAGGAGAACGCGCTTCGGACGGGGGACAGCCTTCCGACCGTCGGGGAACTGACGGAGTTTCCGCAGACGGCCGGGGGTCTCCAGCTGCAGCTGCAGCAGGAGAGCTATACGAGGAGCATCCATTTTAAGCCGAGCGGGGAGGCGGCCATCACGCGGGAGTTGCCCGAGGTGATCCAGATGGTGGTGATTCCGGAGAAGAATCCTGGGGGGACGATTCCGGAGAAGGACGCGCGGCAGGCGATGGTGATACGCGTGTCTGGGCTCACGGGGCAGGCGATCGTTTACCAACCGAGGTGAGACACATGCGCTGCAATATTACAGTATCTGGGCGGGGCCCGAAGGGGGCGTTCAGCCTGACGGAGGTGGTGCTGGCCCTGGCGGTGTTTAGCCTGGCGATCGTGTCGCTGCTCGGGCTGCTGAGCGTGGCGATGTCTTCCCAGCGGGACAGCGTGATGGAGACGACGGCGGCCAACGTGGCCTCCGCGATCCTGAACCAGCGGCGGGCGGCGCCGCAGGCGGAGATCGGGGACGCCGTGATCCCGAAGCTCTCGGAATTGGTGGGCACGAGCGCCGATAGCGCGGTCTCGGTGAGCGAATACGTCGATGGATCTGGGACGAAGGTGGCCGACAGCGACCCGCAGGCCGCATTCTTGTGCGAGTTTCGGGGTTGGGGCTGGGACGATCCGGTGACCCCGAAGCTGGCGCGGCTGCACCTGAGGTTGCTGTGGCCGGTGGAGTTGGCGAAGCGGGATCCCGAGCGCGCCGAGAGCTATGAGATTTTCACCATGATGTCGGAGTAAGAACCATGATCTACGCTGCGAAACATTTTCGGGGGCCGCGGGCGGGGCTGACCCTGGCGGAATTGATGGTGGCCGCGGGCATCCTGGCGATCATCACGATATTTTCCGCGCAGGTGATGCGCGACGTGACGCGGGTGTGGCTGGGCGGCAAGGGCACCAGCGAGAGTTTCACGACCGCGAGGGCGCTGATGACGCGGATGCGGATCGATCTCGAGCGCTTGCTCCCCCTGCCGGATCTCCCCGGCTTTGTCCGGAATCCCTCGGTCGAGCAACTGGAGTTCAGCACGCGGGTGCAGGGCGTGCTGTCGGGGGGGGAGGGTTCGGGGACGGCGACGATCGGGCGGCCGCTGAGCTTCGTGCGGTATCGGCTGGGGGCGCCGGGTTCCGACGATGGCGGCTATCTGATCCGGGAGGACAGGGCCTTCGACTGGCAGGAATCGCCATTTGGGGCGGACGAGGGGGCGGCCAAGGCGCGCCGGCTCTGCCCGAATGTGATGGGTTTCCAGCACCGATTTGTGCAACAGGATGGGGAGCTTTCGAAGACGTTTTCGACCAACCAGTTATCCGGGCAGGCCACGGTCGCGGTGAAGGTTTCCTTGGCCGTGGCGGACGAGCAGTCATTTCAAACGATGAAGGTGATCGGCAGTCTGTCGCGAGTCGCCGAATCGTTTGCTTCGACGGAGCCGGAGGAATGGGCGGAGGCGCTCAGTGGCGCCAGCGCGACCATGCCGGCGGAGGCGCGGCGTGGGGTGCGGGTGTTCCATCAGGTAGTTCCCTTGCCCACGGCAGGAAGAGAGGAGTGAGGCGATGAAAAGGATGGTGCGGGACTCGGGTCGGCGCTCGATGGCGCTGGTGGTGACGCTGGTGCTGGTGACGCTGGTGAGCGCG
>CAZYWZ010000228.1:0-4644 GCA_964651705.1 uncultured Verrucomicrobiales bacterium | reverse complement strand
ACCGTCGAGTATGCGCAATTATTTATGACGCTCAGTATAGATCCCGTGCCCCGCGGGCGGGGCACCGCCGGGGGTAAAAATGTAGGGCGCGAAATCCCTTTCGCGCCACGGGCAACCGGCAGGGCCCTCGTGGCGCGGATGGGAATCCGCGCCCTACAGGCCGATCCCGTGGCCGATTTTCGAGTCAGCCGCCCGTCGCCCCGTATAGCTCGTGCCGCCGGATGTAGGCCTCCACCGTTGGCGATAGCATCCCCTCGACAGATCCCCCACGCCGAAAACGATCACGGATCTCCGTCGCCGATACCGGCATCACGAAATCCTCGATGATATCCACGCGCAAGCCCCGAAATTCCGGCCCTCCCACGTCGATCCCATGGCCCGGCCGGCCAAAGACCAGAAACGCGATCCCCGGCGCCCAATCGGCAAAACCCACCCACCGGTGCAGGGCCGGCAGTTGATCGGCCCCCAGAAGCAAGACCCACTCCGCGCCGGGCTGTTCCCGCCGCAACTCCGATAGCGTGTCCCGCGTGTACGAGGGGCCCGCGCGGTCCAACTCACAGCGCGAGAGCGACACCCCCGACACCCCCGAAAACGCCAGCCGCAGCATCTCCCACCGATGCCCGCCATCCGCCGGCAGCGGCACCCCTTCCCGCACCGGCTTGTGCGGCGACTGCCGACACGGCACCGCCACGACCCCATCCAGGCCCCAAGCCAGCGCCCGTTGCACCATCGCCACGTGGCCCGCGTGCACCGGATCGAATGTCCCGCCAAATAGTCCTAACCGCTTCACGGAACGACGGATGGGAATCTGCTTTCGACGGCCCTGTGTCAACAACCGGCCCCTGTCACCCTCTGGGGGATTGTCGGCCACCCGTGAACCATTCCCACCATAGCAGCTGCTCCTCTCTTATTTCTGCAGCAACACGCCCGCGTAACCGCAGGGGATCACCACCTTGCCGGCGTGGAAATCGGCGATGTCCGGATTGCCGGAGAATTTCCAGGCGTCCAGCAACTTGGGACGCCCGGCGTCCGTGAAATCGTATAGCGCGGCGCGGCGCTCGATGCGGCTGGTGAAGACCACCCGCGTACCGTCCGAACGCGGAATGCCGTTGATCGCGTCACCCCGTCCGTCGCCCGGGAACGCCGCCGGCAACTTGAGGTAATTCCATCTGCTCCCGTCCGCCGGATCGCCTTCGGCGGGCTGGAGCAACACGTAGCTGCCGTTCGCGCTCGCGATGGACAGCCCGTCGCGGAAGGTGCAGATACCATTGGAAAGGGACAGCCGATTCACCGTCGTCTCAACGGTTTGCCTAGGCACGGGAAGGGCGGCGAGGTCAAACCACTTCAGGGAGGTGTTGGCGTTGTTGAACGCGAAATGACGCCCGTCGGGGGAACCGTTCGCGAGGTACTTGTCCCAACCCGGACACGATCCGCTGTGAAACGCGTGCTTGAATTCCGGCAACGCGCGGACGTCATAAAGCTCGATACCGCGGCGATCGGAACAGAACAGCCACCCAGGCACGGCCGGCTGGACATAAAGCGCCAGATTCTTTTCGCCGGAGATTCTCGGCAACCGCGCGACTTCTTTGAATGGCCCCGCACCGTCCAACTCGTACACGCCGAATCCGTCATGTCCTTCGGCCGTGTAGAGGCGGTTTCCTTCCACCTTCACATCGAACACCTTGTCGTGTCCCGGCAGTCTGGCGAGTTCCTTGAACCCGCCGCCATCCGGCAGAATTTGCAGGGCGTAAAGCCCCGCGTCGCCGCAGGCGGCGTAGACGACATCGCCCTTCACCGCGACGCCGCGCGCCTGGCCGACGTCGCGCGGTTTCCACACGTGCCAGGCGGACGCATCCACGGGATACGGCTCTCGGTAGGACGCGTTCTGGGGCGGCGCGCCGCGGTCGAATGGCTCCGCCTTCGCGCGCGGACACGGAATCGCGAAAACGCCCGCGCCGTTCACGGCCGCGTACACGACGCCGTCGGCCACGGCCACCGATCCGACGCAATCGCTCGGCCATTCCGGATGCTTCGGGTTCGGCGAAACCCAGCGGTCGAGCTGGCGGGGATTGGCTTTGTCCGAAATGTCCACGGCGAACACGCCGTTGTGCGTCTGGGACGCGAACAGCAGATCGCCAGACGTGCGGGGCGTCCACATGTCGAGTCCTCGCGCATAGAACGGCGGATAGTCCACGCGACCGACGCGTTTCGGATGCGACGGGTCCGCGACGTCGAAAATGTCGAGCCCGTGACCCATGCCGCCCCCTTCGGCGGGACCCCCGAAACGTTTCATCTCGGCGGTCATCACGCCGCCCGACACCTTGCGGTGCTTGGCATGGTGTCCCGTGGCGGCGTAAAGGTACTGGCCCTGCAGCCACACGCCATCACCGTAACCGTAGAGCTCCACGCGGTCGGTCTGGCGGACGGCCTTCATGTCGCGCGCGTCGAAGACGGTGACGTGCGCCGAACCCCAGTCGCCGGAATAGAGCCACCCGTCGCGGTAGACGACGCTCTGGGACTCGTCCGTCTTACGCATCGCGATATGGCGGGGATTGTCCGGATCGGAAACGTCGATGAACTCCACGCCGTTCTGGCGTTGCCCGAGGAAGCAGACGTCGCCCGCGACGTCCACGCCGGTCGCGAGTTCGCAGCAGTCAAAACGGGAGCGGATCCGGGGCTCTTGCGGATTCGTCGCGTCGACGATCCACAATCCGTATTCGCGCGTGGAAACATACGCCATGCCCTTTTGCACGGCGATCTGGCGTACCCCGCCCAAGCCGTCCACCTCACCGAGTTTATTCGGCGCCAGCGGTTTCGAAACGTCGTAGACATACAACCGCGGACCCGCGCCCGCATACAGCGTGTCGCCCTCGAGGCACAGCGCCATCGCCCCGTCGCCGATTCCCTCCACCCGGAACGCCTCGCCGAAGACCTTTACGTCCTCGGCCTTCACCTCCGCCAAAAACGCAACCGAGAGCGAAATAAGGGCAGACAAGAATGTCTGCCTCACTCCAGGCAGCCGCCGCTGCCTCAGGTCAATCATCCCCCTCCTCCCCGCCCCGGTACGCCACGACCCCCCGCTTCGATTCACGGATGAAGGCGACCACCTCCCGGACCTCCGCAACCGCATCGACCTCCAGCTTCCCCAACACCTCCGGCATGGGCCGGCCCGACAGGAATAGCGCGTGAAAGGCCCGCTTCAGCGCCGCCCGCGCCTCCGGCCCGATCCCCGCCCGCCGCAGGCCCACGACGTTAAGCCCGCGCACCCGGTTCGTCGCGTCCCCGATCATGAAGGGCGGCACATCCTTGCTGATCCGCCCCCCCCCGCGCAGCATCGACAGCCTCCCCATCCTACAAAACTGGTGGATGACCGCGTTGCCCGACACGAACGCCCCATCCCCCACCACCACATACCCCGCGCACAGCCCGTTGTTCGCTAAAATCACGCGGTCGCCGATCACGCTGTTGTGCCCCACGTGCGCCTCCGCCATCAGGAAACAGCCGCTGCCAATCCGCGTCTCGGTCCCGTCTTTGGTTCCCCGGTGTATCGTGGCGTGCTCGCGGATCACGTTGCGATCGCCAATCACCACGCGGGACACCGCCTTGGGATCAAACGCCAGATCCTGCGGCTCCGACCCGATCACGGCCCCATAGCCGACCTGATTGCCGTCCCCCAGCGTCGCGCGCCCCGTGATGACCGCGTGGGCGCGGATCTCGCAATCCCTCCCGACCACGACGTGCTCGTCGATCACACAGCCCGGCCCCACTCGGCTGCCCTCCCCGATCCGTGCGCGCGGATGAACAAATGCGGCTGGATGAATTTCTGCACCGTGTTGCATCAGAGGTATCCTGCGGCCTTGAAACTAAACCAGCCCTCGGGATACGCCACCGAGGGCGCGCCTATGATAACGTGATCTAGGAGGGGCACGTCCAGCACCTTCGACGACTCCCGCAGGGCCCGGGTGATCCGGATGTCCGCTTCCGAGGGCGTCGGGTCCCCGCTGGGGTGGTTGTGCACGAGGACCACCGCATAGGCCCGCCGCGCGATCGCCGGCGCGAATACCTCCCTCGCGTGCACCAGCGCCTGATCCAGCAGCCCCTGCGACACCTCCTCCACCCCGATCAGATGCAATTTCGCATTCAACAGCACCACCCGCGCGCTCTCCTGCCGCAAAAGCCTCAGCTCCGGCCCCACCAGTTCCGCGATCCGCGACGCGTCATCCAGCTTCACCGCGGCCGCCCGCCGCCGCGCCAGCCGCACCCCGATCTCCACCGCCGCCTTGAGCTGCACCGCCTTCGCCTCCCCCACCCCGCTCACACCCGTCAGATCCGCCACCGACGCCCGTGCCAAGCCATCCAGCCCACCGAATTGCCGCAGCAATCGCTCGCCCACCTCCACCGCCGAAGCCCCCTTCACGCCGACTCGCAAAAGGATCCCCACCAGCTCCGCATCGCGCAACGCGCCGCCCCCGCGATCGCGCAAGCGCTCCCGCGGCCGCTCCTCCTCCGGTATCTCCCGAATCAGTTCGCCCATCCGCCCTATCCGCGAGGCAGCGTGCCCGCCGATCGTGCCCCGCTCAAGGCAAATCCCACCGGGGCGGAAAATGGTAGGCTGCGCCTTGGCGCACGCTGCCGAATCCACCG
>CAZYWZ010000227.1:0-4709 GCA_964651705.1 uncultured Verrucomicrobiales bacterium | reverse complement strand
TCGGCGGGGGCCCGGTGGGGCGGCGAAGCCGGAAGGGGCTTCGCTACGGGCGGGGGGATCGGGTGGCGAAGGGCTTGCGCCCTTCGGCGGGGGCCCGGTGGGGCGGCGAAGCCGGAAGCGGCTTCGCTACGGGCGAGGGGCTTCGCTACGGGGGAGGCGTCGTACGTGGCATGAGCATTTCCTGCAAGCGTCTCGTCGGTGCGGTGCACATGGCGGTGGCGTATCGGCCCCGGGTGCGCGCGCTGGGCGGGAGGATCGGGTGCCATCTTCGCAGTGGGGATCGCGTGCTGGACGTGGGCTGTGGGGGAGGCGCGCTGGCGGCGGCCTGCGCGGCGGTGGTGCCGGGGGCGCGCTTCGAGGGGTTGGAGCGCTCGCCACGCGGGGGCGAGCCGATCCCGGTCAGGCGATTGGAGGGCGATGTCTTCCCGTATGAGGACGGGACCTTCGATGTGGTCCTGCTGGCCGACGTGATCCATCACGAGGCGCGCCCGTTGACCCTGTTGCGCGAGTGCCGGCGGGTGGCGCGTCGGGCGGTGCTTGTCAAAGACCACTGGCATCGGACCGGGTGGGAATTTCTCCGGATCTGCGCGCTGGATTGGGCGGCGAATTACTCGCCGGGGGTCGCGTGCCTGTATCGGTATGGCACGCCGGAATCTTGGGGGGCCCTGTTCGACGAGGCGGGTCTCGCGTTGCGCGCCATCGAGTCCCCGCTGCATCTGTATCGGCAGCCATTCGAGTGGATCTTTGGCGGGAGGTTGCATTTCTTCGCGGATCTGGATCCGGGCCATAGGATCTGACCTCGAAAATTCCAGACGTAGCCACGGCCGTGAGGCCGTGGACCTCCCAACGCGCGGCCCATCTGTCACCAGATGGGCTACAATGATGTAGCGAAGGGCCGGAGTCTACCCGCCATGGCGGGCCCTTCGGCGGGCGGCAGGCATCCCCGCGAGGAGAGTTATGAACGACACAGACAAGACCCCAGATGCCGTGCCACTGTGCGCGGATCTGGACGGGACGCTGCTGCGGACCGATCTGATGTGGGAGTGCATCGCGGCGCTGCTGCGGCGGCGACCGTGGCGGGTATTGCTTTTGCCTCTGTGGTGGGCGAGGGGGAGGCCGTATCTGAAGGCGCGGTTGGCGCGGGAGGCCCCGCCGGATATGGAGACATTGCCGTATCGCGAGCGTCTGGCCGGGTGGCTGCGGGAGCAGGCGGCGGGGGGTCGGGCGGTGTGGCTGGTGAGCGGGTCGCATCACTGGCTGGTGCGTCGGGTCGCGAAAAGGATGGGCTGCTTCGTCGGCGTCGAGGGCACGCGTCGTGGCGTGAATCTGTCGGGTGGGCCAAAAGCGGAGTGGCTGGTCGGGCGGTTCGGGGAGCGGGGGTTCGATTACGCGGGAGACAGGGGCATCGATCTCCGCGTGTGGTGCCGGGCGCGGGAGGCGATCCTCGTGGACGCGCCGCGGCGGCTGGAATCGGCGGCGCGGGCCGCGGCGGAACGGGTGCGGGTCTGGGGCGAGTCGGGCCGGGCGGGCATCGGCGCGTGGCTCCACGCCCTGCGCGCCCGCCAGTGGCTCAAGAACCTCGTGGTCTTCGCCCCCGCGATCACCTCGTTCCAGATCGCGCGGCCCGATGTTTTTCTGCCGTGCCTCGTGGGGGCGGTGTGCTTCTGCCTGGTGGCGTCGGCGCTGTACCTTTTCAACGATATCGTCGATCTGGAATTCGACCGCCGCCATCCCGACAAGTGCGGGAGGCCGATCGCCTCCGGCGCGCTCGGGATGCGGGACGCGCTGGTTGGCGCGCCCCTGCTGCTCGCCGCGGCGGTGCTCTTGGCGGCGGCGCTGCCGCAGGGTTTCCGTTCCGTGCTGGCCGGTTATGGGGCGCTGTCGATCGCGTACACGCTATTCCTGAAGCGCCTCGTGGTCGTCGATGCCCTGGCGCTGACCGTGATGTTCCTGCTGCGCATCGTGGGTGGCGGCTGGGCCGCGGGGCTCGGCATCTCCAGTTGGCTGATGGGGTTCGCGCTGTTCCTCTTTCTCTCCCTGGCGCTCGCGAAGCGATATGCCGAACTCCGGGCGCTGCGCGAGGCGCGGCGGGAGAATGCGGGGGGCAGGGGCTATCGGGCCAGCGATCTCGAGGAGGTCGGGTTCGTCGGCATCGCGAGCGGCCTGCTGTCGGTGTTCGTCGTGGCGATGTATATTGGGAGCGCGGAGGCGGCGGCGAGCTACAGGGATCGCATGATGCTGTGGCTGCTTTGCCTCGTGATCCTCTTCTGGGTGGGTCGCCTCTGGCTCATCAACCACCGCGGGGAATTGCACGAGGACCCCGTGCGCTTCGTCACGCACGACGTGGCCAGCTACGTGTCGGCCGCCGCGGCGGTCGCGGTGATCTTGCTCGCGCGGTGACGCGCGCGGCGAGGGGCTTCGCGACGGATCCGCGTTCTTGTAGCGAAGGGCTTGCGCCCTTCGGCGGGGGCCCTGTGGGGCGCCGAAGCCCGAAGGGGCTTCGCTACGGGCGAGGGGCTTCGCCGCGGGGGCGGGGATCGAGTAGCGAAGGGCTTGCGCCCTTCGGCGGGGGCGAGGCCGAAGCCCGAAGGGGCTTCGCTACGGGCGAGGGGCTTCGCTACGCGCCCGCCTCGCGGAACCAGGCGATCGTCCTGGCCAGCCCTTCCTCGAAGGGCGTCCGCGCCTGAAATCCAAACCATTCCCTTGCGCGCGAAGTGTCGAGCATGCGCCTGGGCTGGCCATCGGGTTTCGAGGCGTCCCATTCGATCTCCCCCGGATAGCCCGTGAGGCGGCGCACGGTCTCGGCGAGTTCGCGGATCGTGATCTCGAATCCCGCGCCGAGGTTGATCGGCTCGGGGCCGTCATAGCGTTCGGCGGCGAGGCGGAGCCCCTCGGCGCAATCGGGGGCGTAGAGGAATTCGCGCGACGCAGATCCGGTGCCCCAGAGCCGGACGGAGGGCCGCCGCTCCTTGCGGGCGGTCTCGAATTTTCGGATCATGGCGGGGATAACGTGCGAGGTCTCGAGGTCGAAATTGTCGTGGGGGCCGTAGAGGTTCACGGGGAGGAGGTAGATCGCGTTCGTGCCGTATTGCGCGCGGTAGGCCTGCGCCTGGACCAGGAGCATCTTCTTCGCGAGACCGTAGGGTGCGTTGGTCTCCTCGGGGTAACCGTCCCAGAGGTGTTCCTCGCGGAAGGGGACGGGGGTGAACTTGGGGTAGGCGCAGATGCTGCCGACCAGGACCAGTTTGGGGACCTTCGCGACGCGGGCGGCCTCGATGAGCGCGAGGCCCATCATCGCATTGGCGTAGAAGAAGCGGCCCGGCTCGGCGCGGTTGGCGCCGATGCCGCCGCAGACCGCCGCCAGATGGAAGAGGATGTCCGGCTTGGAGGATTCGAGCATTTGGGCCGCATCGCCGGGGCGCGCGAGGTCGAACTCGGCGCTCCGCGGCGCAACGATGCGGGCGCAGCCGGCGCGGCGCAATTCCCCGACGAGGTGTTTGCCCAGGAAGCCGTTGCCCCCGGTGACGAGGGCGGCCTTGTCCGCCCAAAAACTCACTTCCGTTCCCCGTGGGTGCCGTACATCTCCCTCTGGACCGCGGCGATGTCGGCCTCGACCATGATGCGGACCAGATCCTCGAACGCCGTGCGGGCCTCCCATCCCAGGGCGCGCTTCGCCTTGGCCGGGTTCCCGAGCAGGAGGTCCACCTCGGCGGGGCGCTCGTAACGGGGGTCGTGTTTGACGTATTGGCGCCAGTCGAGGTCGGCGCAGCCGAAGGCCGCCTCGAGGAAATCGCGCACCGAGTGCGTCTGGCCGGTGGCGACGACATAATCGTCCGGGGTCTCCTGCTGGAGCATGAGCCACATCGCCTCGACGTATTCTGGCGCGTAGCCCCAGTCGCGTTTCGCGTCGAGGTTCCCGAGGAACAGCGCGTCGTCGAGCCCCGCCTTGATGCGGGCGACGCCGCGGGTGATCTTGCGCGTGACGAAGGTCTCGCCGCGCCGCGGGGACTCGTGGTTGAAGAGGATGCCGGAGCAGTTGAACATCCCGTAGCTCTCGCGGTAGTTCTGGGTCGCGTAGTGCGCGAAGACCTTGGCGCAGGCGTACGGGCTGCGCGGGTAGAAGGGCGTGTTCTCGGTCTGCGGGGTCTCGACCACCTTGCCGAACATCTCGCTGCTGGAGGCCTGGTAGAACCGGCACTTGACCCCGGCCTCGCGGATCGCCTCGAGGAGCCGGAGCGCGCCGATGGCCGTGACATCGCACGTGTACTCGGGGACGTCGAAACTCACCCGGACGTGGCTCTGGGCGGCGAGGTTGTAGACCTCTTCGGGCTGCAGGCTGTAGATCAGCTTGACCAGCATCACCGAATCCGTGAGGTCCCCGTAGTGGAGGAAGAGTTTTGGCTTGGTGGCGTGCGGGTCCTGATAGAGATGGTCGAGCCGATGGGTGTTGAACGTGCTGGCGCGGCGGATGATGCCATGCACCTCGTATCCCTTGCCAAGAAGTAGCTCCGCCAGATAGGAGCCGTCCTGTCCCGTGATCCCCGTGATGAGCGCCTTGGGCATGGGTCCGGAGGCTAACAGCCTGCCGGGCTTTGCCAAGCCCGCCAGGCGCCCCGGCGGTAGCGAAGGGCTTGCGCCCTTCGGCGGGGGCCCCGTGGGGCGCCGAAGCCCGAAGGGGCTTCGCTACGGGCGAGGGGCTTCGCCGCGGG
>CAZYWZ010000226.1:0-4778 GCA_964651705.1 uncultured Verrucomicrobiales bacterium | reverse complement strand
CTGACGGGCATTTGTGAATAATTCTCACGACTTGAATCCTACAAGTCCAAAAAGGGTCGCCCCCTCGCGTGGGGCGGCACCCTTGAAGGGAGGGGCGCCACCGGGGCGGAGAATGGTAGCGAAGCCGCTTCCGGCTTCGGCCTATCGCCCGGCCGAAGGGCGAAGGCCCTTCGCTACTGGATAGTTGCGTCGAAGTTTCAGGTCAGTAATCGATGCGCTCGTAATTGACGCCGCCGCTGGAGCGGCGGGCGCGCTGCTGGCCGGAGGTCATGCCGGAGCGGCGGGAGGCGGCGTTGGACTCGCGCTCCTGGACGATGCGGCGATTCATCTTGGGGAGGTTGAGTTCGCCGGCGTCGCCGATGGGCTCGAAGTTTTGGAGGACGAAGGCGGGGAAGAGGCGGTTGAGGACGGGCTCGTAGCCCTTCTTGTCCCAGAATTGGCCGTAGAGCTTGTACTGGAAATTGTTGTCGGCGCCCCGGTATTCCATGGCGCGATCGGGCGCGAGGGTCTGGTGCTCGTAGAGCAGGACGGGGAAGCCCTTGTCCCAGCCGTCCTCGGGACGCTTCATGTAGCCCCAGGTCTGGTATTTCGGGTTATAGACGCGGTGCCCGACCCAATACGGGGGAGGGCTGGCGTTGAGGCGGGCGGGGTCGACGCCGGTGAACGAGCCGCCGGTGCCGGTGGTGGTGCATCCGGCCAACATCGCGGCGGCGGCCGCGGCGAAAGGCGCCCACCTCACTGCGTCCATCTCCCGCCCTCGGTGGAAACGAACGGCAGCCCGCCGCGCGAGTAGTCGGTCTTGCCGACGGCGCCCCACATCTTGACCCCCGTCAGGTCAAAGAACTTCTGGGAATAGTACTCCCCGGAGTGGCATCCCCAGCTCTTGGCCTCGGCGTCCGGGGCGAAGGCGGCGGCCTGGAGTTGGGAGAGGTCGCGCGTGTGCAGGAAGATCGTCGAGCAGCCATCGATGTCGTTGCTGTAGTCGAACATCCAGTTGACCTTGTTGCTGTGGCCGAAATAATCGAGGCTGCCGACCGCGAGCTGGGTCCGGTCCTTGCCGCGATTGATGTAGTTGATGACCTGGTCGGTGGTGTCGAACCAGAAGAGGGCCACCCCGATGGCGTTGGCCTTCTGCTGCACGACCGAGGTCAGCTCCTGCCGCTCCTCGCGCGAGCGCGACACGTAGCCGGGTTTGAAGACCAGCCACGCGATCTGGTCGCCGGGGCCGGCCTTCGCCTTGAGCTCCCCGATGCGGACCAGCGCCGACTCGACGAAGTTGCCCCAGAAGACGTCGTGGGTCCGCTCTTTGGATTTCTCCCACTTGCGCAGCGCGGGCCCCCCGCTGAGCACGATATACTCCTTGGCCGGCCCCCAGGCGACGGGGCAGGCCAGCGCCAGCGCCAGCGCGAGCCCGAGAAGCATTCGCATGAGGGGAGGCTAGCAGCCCGTCGGACTTTGCCAAGTCCGACGGGAAGCCGAAGGGCGAAGGCCGTTCGCTACTCCGGCATCACTCCGTGAGCCCCAATTCCCCCTGCGCCGGGGCCGGGGGCTCGGGCGGGGGCTGGGGCAGCGCCACGCCGAGGGCGGCGGCCACGCGCTCTGCGGTGGCGGGCGCGAATCCCTCGTAGTGGTTGTTGGCCAGGATGAAGACCTCTTCGACGCCGCGCTCGGCCCGGACGCGCTGGGCCCAGGCCCCGATCTCGACGCCCCGGTCCCACAGCGGGCGCGTGTAGTGGTGCCGGCACGCGCCGGCCCCGTCATATTTCGTCGAGAGATCCCCCAGGAGGCGCACGTACAGGTGGGGCGCGGTGCGCGGATGCGGCAGGCACGCCCCGCACTCGCCGACCGGACCCGCGTCGTCCCACACCCGCGCCACGCCCTTGGCCGCCAGCCGATCATCGACCCGCCGCCCATCCCACGACCGGTCCCGGAACTCCACCGCGTAACGCACCCCCGCCGGTAGCCCCGCCAAGAATTCCGCGACCTCGCGGAAATGGGTGCCGGCCCGGAGCCGCGGCGGGAACTGAAACAGCACGCAGCCCAAGCGGTCGCCGAGGGCGCCCATCGCCTCCAAGAAGGCGCCCGTGGCCCGGCCCTCCCCACCCACCGGATGGACGTGCGTCAGCGCCTTCGGCGCCTTCACGCAGAAGCGGAAACCGGCGGGCGCCGCCGCCGCCCAGTGCGCGAGCACCTCGGGGCCCGGCACCCCGTAAAACACCGAGTCCGCCTCCACCGCGGTGAATCGCGCCGCGTACCACCGCAGCCACTCGTGCCGCGCCAGATGCTCCGGGTAAAAGGCGCCCCGCCACTCGTCAAACGACCAGCTGCACGTGCCGATGTGGCACCGCGGCGCGGGCGCATTCATGCGGGTGCCGCCGCCGGGGGAACCCAACCGGATGGGCCACGCTCCGGAACATCCACGGTCTGACGACCGTGGGTACATCTCGACGAATTTTCGGGTTGGACCTCATGCCCCGTGCGGCGGGGCACCACCGCGGGTGAAAATGTAGCCCCTCCGGTTACGGAGGGGCCGCGTGGTGGGGTCCACGGCCTCACGGCCGTGGCTACGCCTGGAATTCTCGAGCGAGCATCCACTCACAGCGTCTGCAGGAACCGGACCAGCTGCTCCCGGCTCGGGCTCGCCGCCTGCCGGACGTAGAAGCCGCTGGTCGCCACGCCCAGCTGGAGCGCCTGCGGCAGATCGCAGCCCAGCAGGCACCCGATGCAGAACCCGGCGTTGAAGTGGTCCCCGGCGCCCGTCGAGATCTTCGGTTTCGGCGTGAATGGCCCCACCACCGAGTACGAGCCATTCGCGTCGGCCGCCGCCGCGAACTTCACCGGATGGATCACCACGCAATGCAGCTTCAGCTTCTCGCGGATCCGCCCCGCCAGGTCCGCGATCTGCTTCTCCCCGGAACCGCCCGCCTTGATCCCCAGCACCCCGGCGATCTGGTGGCTCTCCCGCTCGTTGAGCCCCAGGATCACGTCGTTCTGTTCCTGGAACTTCGCCACGGTCTTGATCGCCGCCGCGATGTCCGGCTTCGACCGCTTCTCGGGATCCGCCAGATCGAAAAACATCGTCTTGCGGAAGGCGGGCGCCTTGCCGGAAACCTCCGACTGGACCTTCTTCCACACCGAGGTCATGTGCGGCAGCATCGTCCAGTTGTTCATGCTGACGAACCGCGCCGCCTCCCACAGCTTGCGCCACGTCGTGTCGCCGATCCGCTTCCGGATGTTGTCGAACGTCACCTCCGCCACCGTCGCGTGCCGCCCCACCAGGAGCTTGCCGTCCGAGAACTCGTACGCGTCGGTCTCGGCCGGCTCGGCAAACCCCAGCACGTTGGCCCGTTTCGCGAACTCGGCGAACACCGGGTGCACCTTCGGGTAGCCCGTCATCCCGCAATAGGTCACCGGCACCCCCAGCGACGACATCGCGAACGCCATGATCGGGCCGTTGCCCCCCAGCTTCGTCTGCTGGAGCACGATCTCCACGTTCAGGCTCTTGCCAGCCGCCCCGGCGATCCGGTGCCCGAAGGCCTTGAGGGTCTTCACCGGCACATAATCCGTGGCCGACTTCCGCGAATCCACCACGTGGTAGATGCGGTCCACGAAGCCGTCGAACCCCAGGAGGGCGGGCGTCCGCTGCAGGGCGGCCCGGGACCCGATGAGGCGCTCGGCGGTCTGGCGGGCAAGTCGGGATGAGGATATGGGTGTCATAGTTCGGCTTTCTGGTTGACTGTCAGGTCGCTATCGCGGCCCCGGCTTCCGCCAAAGGCCAAAATGGGTTCCTTATAGAGATTCGACCGATGAAAGCAAGATAGAAATATCCGCGGGCCCGACCGCGCCGGTCGCCGGCCAGGGGGTCTCAGGGCCAAGCGACCTCGAATTTCAGCCTGCGCGCGCCCTCGCGGTCGAAGCAGAAGACGCAGCCGTGGCGCCGCCCGAACTCGTGCACCAGCCGCGTCACCTTCACGTCGTAGCAGCAGTACTCCGCGATCTCCTCCATCTTGCCCTGCTCGAACCAGCGGAGCGCGTCGATGCCGTCGGCGGTCTTGCCCACCCCCAGCGTGGCCATCGCCACCGATTCCAGCTTCGGCCGGAACCCCGCGACCCGCTCCAGCTCCAGCATCATGTCCAGCGTCGGCAGCTGGCTCAGGTCGCGGATATCGTAGGCCGAGAGCACCCGATAATCGAAACCGATGATGTTGTACCCGATGACCAGATCGGCCCGCCACAGGTCGTCCACCAGCCGCCCGGCCTCTTCCTCGAGAAAGACCTCGTAGGCCCTGGCGCGCGTGCTGTACGTCACGCCCAGCG
This sequence comes from uncultured Verrucomicrobiales bacterium, assembly GCA_964651705.1. Classification (GTDB taxonomy): domain Bacteria; phylum Verrucomicrobiota; class Verrucomicrobiia; order JADLBR01; family JADLBR01; genus JADLBR01. Next base: position 461 of record CAZYWZ010000226.1, on the reverse strand, counting down.
ACACCTTCAGCTCGTGCACCTTCCCGTAGCCCCCCACCTGCTGCAGGCTCTTCTGGGTCTCCACGTCGAAATACAGCCAGTTCTGACTCACGCCACATCGGGTTTACCCCGGAATCCCAACGCCGGCAAGGACGCACGCGCGGCCTGGAACGCCCCGGAACAGGGCCGTGGCACGGGTCGCACATCCGAGGGGATCGCCTTGCGGTTCGTTTTGGGCGCGTCCCCGCGGCGGCGGCGGGGCTGACTCGAAAATCGGCCACGGGATCGGCCTGTAGGGCGCGGATTCCCATCCGCGCCACGAGGGCCCTGCCGGTTGCCCGTGGCGCGAAAGGGATTTCGCGCCCTACATTTTTACCCCCGGCGGTGCCCCGCCTGCGGGGCACGGGATCTGACTCGAAAATTGGTGGCGATGTAGGCTGCGCCTTGGCGCACGCGGACGGTCGATTCGGCGGCGTGCGCCA
>CAZYWZ010000225.1:0-4792 GCA_964651705.1 uncultured Verrucomicrobiales bacterium | reverse complement strand
GGGGCCGCGCGGTGGGGGTCCACGGCCTCACGGCCGTGGCTACGTCTGGAATTTCCTAGCCCCATCCCCGCCAATCCCGGCGCAGCAGATAGGGCACGCGGGTGGCCCGACAGCATCGGATCGTGTGGCCGGTGCCGCCCGCCTCCGGGTCGTCCGCATTTTCGCGGAAGATGCCGATCGTGGCAGGCGCGAGGCCCTGGGTGGGATCGCCGACGACCTTCAGGGTGTCGCGCAAGATGAGGCGGATGATGGCCTCTGGCTTGGGGCCAAGGCGCTCCTTTCGGGCGCTGTACGTTTTCTCAAGGCCGAGGGCGGCTGGCTCAACCCTGGCCGGCCATGACCGCGGCGACGTCGGCGCGGCCGTCCTTGCCGATGGGCTTGAGGTCGTACTTCTCCTGGAGGACCTTGAGGATGTTGGGGGTGATGAAGGCGGGGAGGGCGGGGCCGAGGCGGATGCCCTTCACGCCGAGGTGGAGCAGCGTGAGGAGGACGGCGACGGCCTTCTGCTCGAACCAGGAGATGACGAGGGTGAGAGGCAGGTCGTTGACCCCGCACTTGAATGCGCCGGCGAGGGCGAGCGCCACCTGGATCGCGCCATAGGCGTCATTGCATTGGCCCATGTCCAGCAGGCGCGGGACGCGGGTCCCGTTGATCCCGATGGTGCCGTAGTCGTGGTTGCGGATGCGGTATTTCCCGCAGCCGAGCGTCAGGATGACGGTGTCCTCGGGGGCGTTCGACGCGAAGTCGGCGAAGTAATTGCGGCCCGGTTCGGCGCCGTCGCAGCCGCCGATGACGAAGAAGCGGCGGATCTTGCCGGCCTTGACGGCCTCGACGATCTCCCCGGCCAGCCCGAGGATCGCGCTGTAATGGAAGCCGATGGTCGACGTCTTGACCGGCGTCGGCTTCAGGGGGCCGATCTCTTTCGCGCGCCGGATGACCGCGGAGAAGTCGCTGGTCTTGAGGCGGGTCGCGCCGGGGACCGCGGTGGCCCGGGTGGTGAAGAAGCGGTCCAGGTAGGTGTTCTCCGCGCGCGGGATGAGGACGCAGTTGGTGGTGCCGAGGATGGCGCCGCCGAAGCGCTGGAACTCGTCGCGCTGTTTCTGCCAGGCGTCGCCGTAGTGGCCCTTGAGGTGCGGGTGCTTGCGCAGCTCGGGGTACTGGTGTGCGGGCAGCATCTCGCCGTGGGTGTAGACGTTGACGCCCTGGCCCGCGCTCTGTTCCAAAAGGTCCTTCAGGTCGACCATGTCGTGGCCCGTGACGAGGATGCCCGGCCCCTCCTGGATGCCCTCGGAGACCTCGACCGGCCCGGGCTTGCCCATGACCTCGACGTGCCCGTCGTTGAGCATCTGCATGACCTTCAGGTTGATCCGCCCGCACTCCAGCACCATCTCGAAGAGGGTGGGGATGTCGAAGTTGACGTTGGTGACGGTGGCGAACAGCGCCTCCTCCTCGAAGGCGTCGGCCTCCTCATCGACCTTGCCGAGCCTGCGGGCGTGATGCTTGTACGCGGCCATGCCCTTGAGGCCGTAGAGCAGGATCTTCTGCAGGGATTCCATGTCGGGGTCCTTGCCGCACACGCCCACGTCGGTGCAGCAGAGGCCCCGGAATGTCTGTTCGCATTGATCGCAATACATCGCGCCCATGATATCTCCTTCGTTTCGGTTCTCCGACTGCCGGGGAGCCTAATCGTGCGCCGGGATGCGCGCCTTGATCCAGATCAATGTATCGCGAGAAAGCGGAACGGGCTTGCGGTCGGGGGCCGCCGGGGGTAATCGGGTTGCGTGGGCGTGGCAGAGGCAGAGCGGGTCGAGTTGCCGCCGGTCGTGCGCGATGCGCGCGCCCTCAACGGGGAGATCGAGAGGGTCCAGTCCACCCTCCAGGACATCGTGAGGACTTACGTGGCGCGGCTCCATGCGGAGCTGGCCTCGATCCAGAGGCGGGTGGTGGAGGCCGCGGAGAGCCGGCGTCCCCCGCGCGGCCTAGGGGACGATTTCGCCGAGATGATCGATCTGGCCCGATCGCTGCAGGTCAAGCCCCACAAGGGGCGCCGCAAGGACATGAAACGGATCGACGAACTCATCGGCGAACTCCAGGGCATCGTCGACAAATGGTGACCCCCCCTTCCCGCCAAGGCGCGCCGGCGCCCGAGCGGCGCGCCATCCTCGACCTCGGTTCCAACACCGCAAAGTTGCTCGTCGCGGACGCCACGCCCGAGGGCCTGGGGGCCATCCATCTAGAGATCAGCGTTCCCTGCCGGCTGGGATGGAGGCTCGGCGAGACCGGGCTCGTCGCGGAGACCGCCCTGCGCCGGGCGGTCGAGGTCGTCGGCGAACTCCTCGAGGCGGCTCGGGCGGAGGGCGCGACCCGCATCGCGGCGGTCGCGACGAGCGCGCTCCGGTCGGCGCGCAATGGCGGCGATGTGGCGCGCGCCATCCGCGGGGCCCACGGCCTGGATGTCGAGATCCTCACCGGGGAGGCGGAGGCCGAGGGCGTGTTCCGCGGCGTGGTCAGCGATCCCTTCTTCCGGGAGCGCGCGATCCTCATCATGGATCTCGGCGGCGGGAGCGCGGAGTGGATCGAGTCCGATGCCGGGCGCCTGCGGCGCAAGGTGAGCGCGGAGGTCGGTTGCGTCCGCATGAGCGAGCGTTTTTTGCCGGAGCACCCGGTGCGGGCCGGTCAGCGGGCGGCGCTGGAAGCCCATCTGGCCTCGGTGCTGCGCGGGCCCCTGGAGGGATTTTCCGCGGCGGGGCGGACGGTGGTGGTGACGGGTGGCACGGCCTGCGCGCTGGCGATGCTGCGCGACCCGGAATTCTTGGAGAAGGCGCGGGCCGGGGGGAGGGAACACTTTGCGCTGGGGGAGGCGGCCGCGATGGTGGACGGCTTGGCGGGGATGAGCCTGGCGGCGATCGAGGCGAACCCGCTGGTGCCGCCGCAGCGGGCCGACGTGATCGTGGCGGGCGGCATCACGGTGGTGGCGGTGTTGCGCCTGCTCGGCGCCGAGGGATTCTATGTCTCGACCCGCAACCTGCGCTATGGTCGCCTGCTGTCCATGGGGGCGGACCCATGCGCGCGGTGATCGTCGGCGGCGGCGCGGCGGGATTTTTTGCGGCGATCGCCTGCGCGGGTGGCGGGGTGGGGGTGCGCGTGCTGGAACGGGGACGGGAGTGCCTCGCCAAGGTCAGGATATCCGGTGGGGGGCGATGCAACGTGACCAACGCGTGCCAGGACCCGCGGGAACTGGCGACCCGGTACCCGCGCGGGGGCAAGGCCCTCATCGGACCGCTGCGGCGCTTCGGGCCGCGGGAGACCGCCGCGTGGTTCGAGGCGCGGGGCGTGCGGCTCAAGAGCGAACCGGATGGCCGGGTATTTCCCGTGACGGATGACTCCGCGACGGTGGTCCAGTGCCTGATGCGCGAGGCCCGGGCCGCCGGGGTCGAGGTGGCCACGCGCTCGGGCGTGGCGGGCGTGGCGCGGCGTGCGGCGGGGGGATTCGCCCTCCGGCTCGAGGGGGGTGGCGAGATGACGTGTGACCGCCTCCTGCTCGCGACGGGAGGATGCCGCACCCCGGGGGAGGCGGCGCTCGCGGGGGCATTGGGACACGGCCTAGAAACGCCGGTCCCCTCGCTGTTCACTTTCCACGCGGCGGGATCTTGGCTGTGCCAGTTGCCCGGCATCTCCCTAGGGGACGTCGAGCTCTCGGTCCCGAGGCTGGCCCTGCGTGAACGCGGGCCGGTGCTCTTGACGCATCGGGGCCTCAGCGGGCCGGCGATCCTCCGCCTCTCGGCCTGGGGGGCGCGGCCCCTGCACGATGCCGGCTACCGGTTCCCGCTGCATATCCGCTGGCTGCCCGCGATGGATGAGGGGGCGCTCCGCGCCGCGTTGCGCGACATCCGGCAGCGGCACCCGGCCCGCCTCGTCGCCAACGCCCCCGCGGCGGGTTTGCCGGCGCGCCTCTGGGAGGCGCTCGCCACCGCCGCGGGCATCGGTGCCGCCACCCGCTGGGGCGAGTTGAACCGCGCCCATGCCGCCGCGCTCGCCGGGCTGCTTCAGCGCACGGAGATCCGCGTCTCCGGCAAGAGCCTCAACAAGGACGAATTCGTGACCTGTGGCGGCATTCCCCTCCAAGAGGTCGATTTTCGCACGATGCAGAGCCGCCGCTGCCCCGGCCTCTACCTCGCGGGCGAAGTGCTCGACATCGATGGCCTGACCGGCGGTTTCAACTTTCAGGCGGCGTGGACAACGGGCTGGATCGCCGGCCACGCGATGGCAGGGTGAATCCCATGGCCGCGCCCCGAAGAGAGACATCGCGCCTGGCGGAGGCCCTGGCGGAAATCCGGGCCATCTATGCCTCGGTCGATGCCAGGCCCATCGATCGCGCCTGCTCCCTGCGTGCGGAATGTTGCCACTTCGCGGCCACGGGCCTCACCCCGCAGCTCACCCTCGGCGAGGCCCTGCTCGCCGCCAGGGCATTTCGCGCCACCGGCCGCAAAACGTTGCCGCCCCCAACCGACGGCGCGTGCCCGCTCCTCCATCCCGCCACGCGCCGCTGCCTCATCTATGCCGACCGCCCCTTCGGTTGCCGCACCCATTTCTGCGGCCCCGCCGGCGGGCCATGGCCGAGGCGCGAGGTCCTCGACCTCATCCGCCGCCTCGAAAGCGTCGATGCGCTATTGGGAGGCTCCGGCCCAAGGGCCCTGCCCGCCGCCGTGGGCGAAGCGCTGACTTGAAAATAGGGTTGCGATGTAGGCTGCGCCTTGGCGCACGCGGACGGTGGATTCGGCAGCGTGCGCCA
>CAZYWZ010000224.1:0-4878 GCA_964651705.1 uncultured Verrucomicrobiales bacterium | reverse complement strand
CGCGCAGTGGGGCGACCTGGGAGGAAGCCCGACCGAAAAAGGGTGGGAAAGGCGTTCCGACGCGAAATCTGGGGGGCGTCACGTGCGCTCGGCGGAGGCACTGGTGGCCGACGCGCGGGCGCTCGAGGCCAGCGGCACACCCGCGAGCCTATACATTGGCCACGGCTGCGGTCCGCGGATCAGCCCAGACACGCTGGGCCGGATGGCGGACGCCGCGCCGACTACCCTGTTGCGGTTCATCTCGCACGAGGATGAGATGCCTGAGGCATTGCCCGCGTACTGCCGCGACTACCTGGCGCCCGTTGCCGCGCTGGCGAAAAGCCGCGATCGCCTTTCCCACCCTTTTTCGGTCGGGCTTCCTCCCAGGTCGCCCCACTGCGCGACCGGCGCGAAGCAGTCATAGGGAAACGTCTCGCGGAACCACTCGAGAGCGGCACTTTTTCCGATCTGATTCCCGTCAAAGGGCCTTAGGCGAAACACGTAACGCTGCCCGCTTGCCATGGGCTGTACCGGCGCGGCCTCGACCCGGTGGCGCAGCGCGGCCAGCGTGTCGCCGATGGCCCTGGCCACGCCATGGCGCCCAAGCCCGGCGACGCTCCCCTGCCAATCGCCGGAGAGATCAATGCGGTAGAGCGTGTCGTCCCCGTTGGGGCTGGACCCGAGATAGAGCGTCTCGCCGTCGACCACCAGATCCGTGAAACCGACCGGCGCCTGCGCGTCACCGAGACTTCGGCCAGTCCCGTCGAAGAGCCGGACCTGGCCGCCGGTGACGGCCACCACCCGTCGCCCCGCGGCCCGCACCAGCGTCATGCAGAACATGTCGCGGCGATCGAAGCCGGATCTGTCCCCGTGAGCCTGCCTCGGCGTCGTCCAGAGCACGTCGCCGCCCGCGGACAGCACACGGACGGTGTTCCCGGTATTGTAATAGCCGCCGAGGATCAGCTCCGCGCCACCCGCCCCTCCGAGATCGGCCAAATCCAGCGAGAAGGCCTGAAATCGGGAGGCGGCCGACCCCGGTTTCTCGTCCGCCAGTTTGTGCCTCGTCACCCGCTCCACGCGGTCCCCCGTGACCCGCAGCACGTCGCACAGGGAGGACCGGGTGCTGATGGCGACCACTTCCTCGCCACCATCTCCGTCGATATCCGCCGCCCCGAGGTGATTGAGCGCCTTCCCCAGATCGTGGCTCGCGAGCTCTTTCCCGGCCGTCGAGAGCACGTGAACGAGGCGATCCATCCCGCCGCAAACGATCAGCGGCTGCCGCGGCCCCGCCGGCCGGCAGATCGCCACGGCATATTTGGCGGCGTTGTTCGGCATGAACTCCCACAACGGCTTGCCGTCTGGCGCGAAGGCATACAGCTTGCCGTCGGCGCAGGCGACGAAGACCTCGGCCTTGCCGTCGCCGTCCGCGTCCGCCGCGGCGACGGCGAAAGGGAATCCGCCAAGCGTGCGCTCCCACAAGGTCTTCCCGCTCGAGGGCTCGACACACGACACCGCGCCCTGATACAAGCCGCAGAGTATCTCCTTCTTCCCATCGCCGTTGACATCCCCGAGCGCCAGCCGCCACGCGCTGCCCGTGATCGGGATGCAGGGTGATGCGGCAGACGCGGGCGCAGCGGCAAGCGCCAGGGCGCAGATCGCCGCTGCGCGAAAGCCAAGGTCGGGACTCCTATTCCGGCCTGCCTTCATGGTGTATCTCTTGTCCCCTTCTGTATCGCCCCGTGCCCGCTCGGCCGCACGACCAGCACCCAGTCCTGGTTGACTGGGCTGCGGGGGATCGCGCAGGTCCCTTCCGGACCGGCAAGAAGCGGCTCTTCAAGCGGATACTCCCGGCCGTCGATCGGGCTGACGAAAGTGACCGCGTAGGATGTGTCCGGCTCCAAGCCGAGCAGCTTCTGCTTGGTCTTGCGCGCGAGGTATACCAGCCGCAGTTCCCCCGGAATGCCCGCGGCGGCCGCCACCAAGGCCCGGCCGTCCTTTTCCTCGGTTTGCGACAGCCATTCCGGATGCGGCTCGAACCGCCACCACGGGAACTTCTCCAGGATGCGCTTGCCGATGCCGACGTAGGTGGAACCCGGCCAATCCATCGCCTCCTCCCACGGCCAGTTGCCCCAGGTGTAGCCCTGCACCGATTCCCCAAACGGCCGCTTTCGCGAGTTCATCTGCCAGAGCGAGTCGGTGCCGTAGCAGTGGCCGGGCGCGCCATTGAGCACCGCGCCCCAGAACTGGATCCGCTGGATGAAGGGCCCGCAATTGCCGCCGTACATGCCCTCCCAACAGAGCTCGCCCACGATAGACGGCTTGCCCGGGTTCGCCTTCCGCCAGTCGGCCATGTCCTCGAGGCACCGCAGCACCTGCGCGTATTCGTCGTTACCGCCGTGGCCGCCCATGCCGTAATAGACGTCGATCGCCGAATAGTCGGCCAGCGCCGGATACGTCGCGTCGTGGAACCACAGGGGCGGGCCAGGGTGAACGCCGAGCAGGCGCCGCGTCGTGTTCAATCCGCTAACCTGCTTGCTCAACTCCGTCCAGACGAGCGTCTGCCGATAGCCGTCGTCCCCTTTGTTGATGAGCGGGTACCAGGGCAGCCGCGACTCGCCGCACAGGATCCATGCCACGGGAAACGCCCCGTAGCGCGCGATCACGTAGCGCCAATGCCGCCGCATCTTTTCCGCACCCATGAAGTGGACGTAGTAGCCCCAGGAGGCCACGATGCTGGGCACCAGGCCATGATCGACGAGATGGGCGATGCGCCGGTCGGCCAGGTCCCAGTAGGCCGGATTGATGGTGCCGAAATCCTCCGTCCAGGCGTGCCCGGCTTCGTTGCCCCCGCGCTCGTCGAACGGGGCGATATCGCAGGGATTCGCGACGGCGAGCTGGATCACGTTGAAGCCCTTCGCCACGCGATCCGCGACGAGCGTCCGGAAGCCGTCCTCGGTCAACCGCGAGGTCATGCCGTGCCACCACGAATCGGCGAGCCAGAAGAAGGGCGTGCCATCGGCGTGCGCGAAATGGCGCCCATTCTCACTGAGGCGGATCGGCCCGTGCCGGAGCAAGGCATTCGCGCCGGTGTAGGGCGCGGCCTCCAAGACGCCGCGGCACGGTTCGCCCAAAACGGTCTGCCCCTTGGTCACCGCGATGCGCCAGGGATGGCGGCCGGCCAGTCGGGGCGCGTAGCGGGCCTTCCACCGGTCCGCACCCGCCCAGAACGCGGGAACCGCGATCTCTCCGCCCCCATCGGGCCCGGAGAAGATCACGTCGATCTCCGTTTCAAGAAACGGGTCGCCGGCGGAGGTCTTCGCCGAGAACTCCAACTCGGTGACGCGGTTCACCATTCCGGCAACCGTCATCTCCGGCCGATCCAGCCGGACGGAACGGAACAGCACACCATCTTCCGCCGCCGCGGGACCAGCGCCGACAGCGCCCGCCACAATCATCAACCCCAGCCACCCTTTCACTTCACCCCTCCCTTCAGGCGCCCGATGAAGTAGTCCGTCGCGTTCTTGTATGCACCCGCCGGCCTGGCCGGATAGGTGACGATGATCTCAACGCCAAGGGGCTTGAGTCTCTCCTCCAGCATCAGGCCGAAAATGGCGGAGTGGGTCGGGTCTTTCTGCGCCTCCCCTTTCACGGCGGGCGTCTCCTGGGAGTACGAGAGCCACAGCGGAGGATCGTCGGCGCTGGCGTGCTCGATGGGCGAATACTCGCGGATGGATGGCAGCAGCCTTTCGCGCGCGTCGTAGAAGCGCTGGAACTCCGCGGCCCCTTCTTCCGGTGTCCGCGGGTGCCGTTCCCGAAACCCGAACGCGTGGCCGCCATAGGCGATGTTCGGCATCCACTCGCGCATCACCCTCGGATCGAGGCACGTCTGGGCGCCGACCACCGCCGCGCACCAGAGCCGGGTGCTCTCGCGGGCGACGGGATCCGCGCTATCGGGCCGCGCCATGTCATCGTGCATTGCCAGCCAGAGCGAGGAGCAGGCGCCCGCCGAACCGCCGCACGCGCCAATGCGCGCCTTGTCGATGTTCCAATCGCCCGCCTTCGAGCGCACGAACTGCAGGGCCCGCGCCGCATCCTCCAGCGGCCATTTCACCGGCGGCTCGACCTTGGCCGCCTGCGCCTGATGCACGTAGCGATAGTTCGCGGACCCCACGGAAATTCCCGCCTCCAGGAGGCGTGGCACGTCGAGCATCTTGAGGACATTTGCCTTATCCAGCGCGCCCCAGCCGCCACCGTGAATGAATAGGACGACGGGGGTCGGCCCGGCCGACTCCGCTCTCCAGAAATCGAGCACCTGCCGCATGTGCGTGCCGTAGGCGACGTCGGCGGCGGTCGGCGCGGGCGGAACCGTCCTTTGCGCTCGTCCCGAGACGGTCACCGGTTCGGCGGCCCGCGCCCCGGTCAGGGACACGCAAATTACGAGAATGGGAATCGCGCGCGCACTCATGCCTAAACAGTCCTCCACCATGAACGGAAATTCCGCCGAAGCCACGTTACCGCACGCCCCCGGAGGTTTCGAGCAGCAGGATGCCGGCGAGGATACCCGCGACCGAGAGTAGACTCAATGCGAACTGCGTCCTTGGCTTCATCTCCGAGAATTAGCCGGATCTCCCCAAATCCCACGGGGCTTTGGACCCCCTCTCGGGACACTTCAGGGGAAGACTTCCCCCCGCGGCGCAGGCATACCCCCGCCAGAGGCGGGCAGGTCGCTTGCGTCGACGGCCCTGAGCGCACGGGGGCAGACAGGGATGTCGGCCTCGCGCGGATGGGCCACGAATTTTCGAGCTAGATTCCATGCCCCGCACGCGGCGCACCACCGGGGCGGGAAATGGTAGGCTGCGCCTTGGCGCACGCTGCCGAATCCACCGTCCGCGTGCGCCA
>CAZYWZ010000223.1:0-4885 GCA_964651705.1 uncultured Verrucomicrobiales bacterium | reverse complement strand
CGGATGGGAATCCGCGCCCTACAGGCCGATCCCGTGGCCAATTTTCGAGTCAGTCCCCGCGGGGGATGTCCGCTCACGCGTAGAGCGGCCCGTAGGTCTGGCAGGCGCGGAAGTCGGCGGCCTCGAGGCCGGCGGTGCCGAACGCGTTCCAGGCGCTGGGCCGGAAGACCTTCTCCTCCGGGACGTTGTGCATGTAGACGGGGATCCGCAGGATGCTGGCGAGCGAGATGAGGTCGGCGCCGATGTGGCCGCAGGACATGACGCAGTGGTTGGCGCCCCAGGCGTTCATGACGGAATAGGTATCGCGGAACGCGCCCTGTCCGGTCTCTCGCGCGGCGAACCAGGTGGTGGGCCAGGTCGGGTTGGTGCGCTGGTCGAGGGTGTCGTGGACCTTCTCGGGCAGGTCGACGGTGTAGCCCTCCGCCAGCTGGAGCGCGGGCCCGAGTCCCTTGACGAGGTTGAGGCGGGCGATGGTCGCGGGCATGCCGCCGCGGGTGAGGTAGCGCGTGCTCCAGCCCCCGCCGGGGAAGTACTCGGTGATCGACGGGTGCCACGTGGTCGCATCGAGGCAGGCCTTGGCCTCGGCCTCGGTGATCTCCCAGAAGGGCTTCATGGCGGGCTTGCCATCGGCGGTCTGGCGGCCCGTGCCATCGAGCGCCGCGGGGCCGGAGTTGATGAGGTGCAGCAGGCCGCCCGCCGCGACCCCGGTGAGGTCGTGGCCGGCCACGCGCTTGACAGCCGCCGGGCTCCAGTAGGTGCGCAGGTCCGCGAAGATCTGCGCGGAATTCGTCAGCAGGTAGCCGAACAGCATGGTGGCGGCGTTCATCGCGTCGTTCTCGGTCGCGAAGATGAACGGGGGCCGGATGCCGTTCCAGTCGAAGGAGGAGCAGAGCATGGCCTCCATGAAGTCGCCGTTGGGGTAGTGGTCGGTCCACTGGCGCTGGCCCTGGAAGCCGCCGGCGATCGCGTTGTGGCCGAGGGCCTCCTCGCCGCGGCCCATCGCCTTCAGCGCCGGGTTGCCGACCATCAGGTCCCGCGCGATGAGCGCCATCTTGACCGAGAGCTCCCACTCCCTGTCCAGCTGCTTGCGGTCGCGGGTCGTCTTGGGGCCGTTGTAATCCTTGCCCTCGGGGCAGTGCTTCTTCACCCAGGCCAGGGCCTTCTTGTACTCGGCCTCGTCGTAGATCCCGCGCTCGATGCGCCGGATGACCTCCGTCATGTCCACCGCCTCGACCCGCATGCCCAGATAGGATTCAAAAAATTCGGGATCCACCACGGAGCCGGCGATGCCCATCGAGGTCCCGCCGAGCGAGAGGTACGATTTCCCGCGCATCGTCGCCGCGGCCAGGCCGGCGCGCGCGAAGCGCAAGAGCTTCTCCGCGACGTCGTCGGGGATGGTGGTGTCGGAGGAATCGCGCACGTCGCGGCCGTAGATGCCGAAGGCGGGCAGGCCCTTCTGCGTGTGGCCCGCCAGCACCGCGGCGAGATAGACCGCCCCGGGGCGCTCGGTGCCGTTGAAGCCCCACACGGCCTTGGGCGCGTGCGGGTCCATGTCCATCGTCTCCGACCCATAGCACCAGCACGGCGTCACCGTGATCGAGACCCCCACGTTCTCGCGCCGGAACTTCTCCGCGCAGGCCGCCGCCTCCGCCACCCCGCCGATCGTCGTGTCCGCGATCACCGCCTGCACCGGCGAGCCGTCCGGATGCCGCAGCGCCTTCTGCAGGAGCGCGGCCACCGACTTGGCCATGTTCATCGTCTGCACCTCGAGCGACTCGCGCACGCCCCCGAGGCGGCCGTCGATGGTCGGGCGGATGCCCACGCGAGGCAGATTCTTCAGGACGGGGTTGGTGTTCATGGTGGCTCTCCTTGCTGCGGATCTATCCGATTTTGGGAAGGCTGGGGCAGCCGGCCGCCAACGGGAATGGCCAAAATTGACTTCCGTGTATCATTTGTTGACTTATCGGCGGCGGTGCCCTTGATGCGTCCGGGGTCCCCGGTTAGCGTGGGGCATTGGCGGAGGCGGGACCATGCGCGAGGTGATCTCATCGGGATTGGTGGTATTGCGCGAGATGGGACCGCACCGGAATCGCGGGCTGGAGATCCACCATATCCAGCGCGGCGATCTCGAGTGGATGGTCGAGGGCCGGAGCGAGGAGGTCCGGGAGGGGATGGTATTCTTCACCCTGCCGTGGCAGACGCACGGGAGCACGCTGGGGACGGAACCGCGGAACGAGGCGTGCTTCCTGCTCCTGCGGTTGCCCGGTGACCCGAAGACGCCCCGGGACTCGTTCGACTTTCCGGCGCGACTGGGGTTCTCGCGGAAGGAGTCCAGGGAACTGAGCCGCATCCTGTGCCGCGCGAGGCGGCATGGCTGGCCCGCGACGCCGCTGCTCCGGACGGCGCTGGAGTCACTCGTGACCGACCTGGGGAGACGGGCCGCTCTCGCCCCCGCGTATCGGGCGGGCCTGCTGCGCGTGATCCTGATCGAGCTGGCGCGGGCCGTGGCCGGGCGCCCCGCTGACAGCGGGACCTCCCGCCAAAATTGCCGCGTGGCAAATCTGCTTGCCAAAATATCGGAGAGACCCGGAGAGCGATGGACCCTCCCATCGATGGCCGCCGCGTGCGGGTTGCGCCACAGCCGGCTGAATCAGGTGGTCCGCGACCTGACCGGCTGCACGCCATGGGAGTATCTCATGCGCGCGCGCGTCGCCCTGGGGCGGGCGCGGCTCGCGGGGACCGATCGCACGATCACGGAGATCGCGCTGGAATGCGGCTTCGCCACGGCCCAGCACTTCTCGGACACCTTCAAGCGCTGGTCCGGGGTCACGCCGACGGCGTATCGCCGACAGCGCCGCGCGGGCGGATCGGGGCCCGCGGCCCTTTCGCGCCAGATCGGCTGGCGGACGCTCAAGGAGGAGCGGGAGCGGCTCGCGAAGTTCCGGCGGAAAGGTCGAACGTAGAGACAGAGGGCCCATGCCGCCCGAGGGCGGCACCGCCGTGGGTGACAATGTGGCCCCTCCGGTCACGGAGGGGCCGCGCGGCGCGGGTCCACGGCCTCACGGCCGTGGCTACGCCTGGAATTTCCGGGTCAGCCCATCCGGGCCAGAAGTCCCCGGTTTACCTCGGCGAGCTTGGCGTCGCCGCACAGGGCGCGGACGATGGCGAGGGCGAATTCCATGGCGGAGCCGGCGGCCTGGCCGGTGATGAGGTGGCCATCGATTTCAACGCGTTGGCCGGTTGGGATGCCGGCGCGGATCTCTGGTGCGGCGGTCGGGTGGCAGGTGAAACGGCGCCCGGCGAGCACCCCGGCGGCGTCTAGGGCCATCGGCGCGGCGCAGATCGCGGCGGTCAGGGCGCCGGAGGCGAAGTGCTCCCAGATCTTCTGGCGCAGGCCCTCGTCGGCGGCGAGGGCGTCGGCCCCGGGTCGGCCGCCCGGCAGGACGATGGCATCGAAGGGCCAGAGGAGAACCTCGGCCAAGGAGGTATCGGCCAGGTGGCGCGTCTTGCGGCTGGCCGTGATCGGGCCCGCGGGGATCCCCGCGACGATGACATCGCAGCCCGCCCGGCGCAGGACATCGATGATCGTGATGGCCTCGATCTCCTCGAAACCCTCTGCCAGTGGAACCAGGACGCGCGGCGCGGACATGGCGATAGCATAGCATGGAGCCAGGGGTCTGTCGGGCTTTGTCTGGGGGTCCCCCGGCGCCCGTTTCCTCATTCACACCGGGCGCGGGCCTGCCATGATGCGGCGGATGTCGTGGCTTCGGAAGTTCTGGTTTGCGCTCGGGCTGCTCGGCGCGCTGGCGCTGGCGCTGTGGGCACCCGGGCCGGGAAATCGGATCGCCGCGGGCGGCGCCACGGCGGCCTGCGCGGTGGCGGTCGTGTTCCTGTGCTCCGGGCTATCGCTGCCATCCGGCGCGATCCGCCGCGGCTTCCGCGCCGGGCGGCTCCACGCCCTGATCGAAGGCTTTATCTTCGTCGTGGCGCCGGCGTTTTTCCTGGTGACGAGCACCTGGCTGGAGCCGGGACTCCGGGTTGGCGCCCTGGCCCTGGGTTGCCTGCCGACGACCATCACCAGCTGCGTGATCTTCACGCAGCGCGCCGGGGGCAATGCGGCGGCGGCGCTGTTCCACGCGGTGATCTCCAACCTCGGCGGCGTGTTCCTTGCGCCGATCTTGCTCTCCCTGATGCTGCAGGCCTCGGGGCAGGGGCTGGCGGGCACCGAGCTGTGGCGCGTCTTCCGGGACCTGGCGGTGCTGGTCCTCTTGCCCTTCGCGGTCGGGCGCGGGCTGCACGCGCTCTCGAGGGGGAAGGCCTCCCGCCATGCGCCGCTCCTCTCGGCCATCAACTCGTGGTGCATCCTGCTGATCCTCTATCTGACCTTCGCCCGCGCGGGCGCGGATGGGACGCTCGGGGCGCGGCTGGCCGCGATGCCGGCCCCGATCATCTATCTCGCCCTCAGCTACCTGGCGCTCAGCGCCGCGGCGTGGTGGGCCGCACGTTGGCTGGGCCTCGATCGGGCCGATGCGATCTGCGCCCTGATGACCGCGCCCCAGAAGACCCTCGCGCTCGGCGTCCCCCTGCTGGGAACGTATTTCCGCGGGCAGCCCGACCTCTTGGCCTCCGCGCTCCTGCCGGTCTTGGCATACCACCCCTTCCAACTGCTCGTCGCTGGCGTCCTCGCGCACCACTTGGCGCCGGCGGTGCCCCGCCGCTCGGGGCATGGAATCTGACTCGAAAATTGGGTCGCGATGTAGGCTGCGCCTTGGCGCACGCTGCCGCATCGACCGTCCGCGTGCGCCAAGGCGCAGCCTACCATTTTCCGCGCCGGTGGTGCCCCGCGTGCTGGGCACGGGATCTAGCCAGAAACTTCAAACCGCGG
>CAZYWZ010000222.1:0-4918 GCA_964651705.1 uncultured Verrucomicrobiales bacterium | reverse complement strand
CAAACGGCCCCTCGGCCGCATCGGAAGTTTCCCCATGAATCATCCGGCGCGTGGACGAAATTGAATGAATAATCCGGCGCGCCCTAGGGTCAGGCCCGAAAATCACGCCGCATCCTCAAAAAATCGAAGCGCTTGGCCAACCAGGAAGAGGGAACCCGTCACGAGCGTCGGCCTTTCCGCCGGGCGCGCGGCCCAGGCGGACGCGAAATCGGGAAAGGTGCGCACCTCGCACGCCGGATTCGCCGCGCGAAGCAGACCGGCCACCTCCGTCGGGCGGATGCTCCGGGAACTATCCACCGGCACGACCCCCGCCCACCCCGCCACCGGCGCCAGGATCCCCGCCATCTCCCCAACCGCCTTGTCGATCAGTGCCGAGAATATCAGATTCCACCCGGCGGCCCCCACGAACCGAGAGAAGCAGCGCGCCGCCGCGCCGACGCCCGACGGATTGTGGGCGCCGTCCAACACCACGAGCGGTTCCGTGGCCATCACCTGAAAGCGTCCCGGCCAGTCCACCGTCGCCAGCGCCCTCCCCATCCCGGCAGCATCGATCGGCACGCCGAGTCCCGCCAGCGCCTCCCCCGCCGCCAGCGCCAAAGCCGCGTTGGCCAACTGGTGCTCGCCCAACAATCGCACGCCCCACTCCCGCCCACCGCGACGAAATGTCTGCCCCGCCAAGCTCGAGGAAATCGGCACGATGTCCCCCGGATCGGCGAACGTCAGCGGCGCGCCCTTCTCCCCCGCGACGGCCTCCAGGACACGCATGGCCTCGGGCGCCTGGCGCAAGGCGATCGCGGGAACACCGGGCTTGAGGATCCCGGCCTTCTCCGCGGCTATCGCGCCGAGGGTTTCCCCGAGATACTCCATGTGGTCGAGGTCTATGCTGGTGATCAGGCACAGGTCTGGCTGCAGCATGTTGGTGGCATCCAGCCTCCCTCCCATGCCCGTCTCGATCACCGCCCAGTCCACGCCCGCGCGCTGAAATGCCGACAGCGCCAACGCCGTCGTCACCTCGAAGAATGTGACCTGCCCGCCCGGCCCGGCCGCCGCCATCGCCTCGATCCTCGGGCGCATCGAGTCGTAAATCTCCAGCACCTCCGTCTCGCCCACCGGCACGCGATCCACCTGGATCCTTTCGGTGAACGACACCAGATGCGGCGATGTGAATAGGCCGACCCGCAGTCCGGCGCCGCGCAGCATCGCCTCCACCATCGCCGCCACCGACCCCTTGCCGTTCGTGCCCGCGATGTGCACCGATCGGAAGGCGCGCTGCGGCTGACCCAGCCCCGCGCACAGCTCCCGGATGTTGTCGAGCCCCAGCCGCACGCCAAAGCGACGGAGACCGTACAGCCCCTCCACCAGCCGCCTATAGCGCCCCGCAGTGTCCATTCGCCAGACTCGCCGAGCCGCTCAGCCCCCGCCCCCGAGATATCCCAATACCCCGGCGATCGTTCCCCGCAACTCGCCCCGCGGCACGATCCGGTCGATCAGCCCCCGCTCCAGCAAAAACTCCGCCGTCTGAAATCCCTCCGGCAATTCCTGGTGGGTCGTCTCCCGGATGACCCGCGGCCCGGCGAACCCGATCATCGCGCCGGGTTCTGCCAGTATGAGATCCCCCAGCGTCGCGAAACTCGCCGTCACCCCGCCCGTCGTCGGGTTCGTCAACACCGAGACGAACGGCAGCCGCGCCCCGGCGAGCCGCTGCAGCGCCCCCGCGATCTTCGCCATCTGCATCAGGCTGAAACAGCCCTCGTGCATGCGCGCCCCGCCGGATGCGGAGACGATCACCAGGGCGCGTCGTCCCGACTCCGCGCGCTCGGCCGCCCGCGTGATCTTCTCGCCGACCGCAGCCCCCATGCTCCCCCCGAGGAATGTGAAATCCATCACCGCCAGCGACACGGGCATCCCCCCCATCGTCGCCTCGCCACAGATCACCGCCTCCGGCGTTTCCCGCGAGCCGTGCTCCGCCTCGAGCCTCGCGGCGTATTTCGGGAACCCGAGCCGGTCCACGCCCCGCAGCACCCGATCCCGCTCCTCGAAGGAACCCGGGTCCACCAGAGAATGGATCCGCGCGCGCGCGCCCAGCGGGAAATGGTGCCCGCACGCCGGGCACACGCGCAGGTTCTCCTCCAGTTGCTGGTTGAATATCATCTGCCCGCAGGCGGAAGACTCGCATTTGGTCCAGAGTCCCTCGGGGATCGCGATCTTGCGCCCCGCGCGCCGGGACGGACCGGCGACCGCCCGCTTCTTGAACACCCGCTTCTCTGGCGCCTTTTTCATCCTCGGGAAACGGTCATGGCGTGGACGGAAGCAGCCCCGGCACGCTTCAATATTCGCGCGCACTCATCGATGGTGCTGCCGGTCGTGAGAACATCGTCCACCAATAGCAGCCGAGTATCCCGATAGGCCCCGGGCCCTGCCAAGCCAAAAGCGCCGCGGACGTTGGACCGCCTCTCGCGTCGCCCCATCGCCACCTGCGCCCCGGTATCCCGGAGTCGGCGCAGGACAGGGGCCGAGGGCACCCCCGTCCGCCGGGAGAGCGCCCGCGCCAGTTCCTCGGCCTGATTGAAGCCCCGCCAGCGGAGTCGCGCGGGGTATAGGGGGACCGGGACGATCAAGTCGAATGCCATGCCCCCGTAGTGTCGCTCGAATCCGGCGACGATCCACTCGCCGAGCGTCCTCCGCATCCAGAAGGCCCCGCCGTACTTGAAGGCGTGCACCGCCTCCCGCACCGCGCCGCGATTCAGGTATTGCGCGCGCGCCGCCTCGTAGTGGCAGGGACTGCCCCCGCAATTCGAGCAGCGGAATCGCGCGCCGATCTCCCCCCAGTATGGGTGCCCACACCGCTCGCAGAACGGCGCCTCCAGCAGGCGGCGCTCACCCGCCACCTCCGGGACGGGAAAGAAGACATCCAGCAGCGAGGAACCCAGCCCCTGGAACGCCGGCACCGCACGGGCGACCCAAGCGCTCAAGCCGGCCTCCCGCGCCGACGACCCAGCGCCACGGCGCACAGCACCACCGCCATGAATACCGCCCCATCGAATCCGGCGGAGGGATCCTTGGCGCACGCCAGCGCCCAGGGACCGCCCTCGTAGTCGGTCAATTTCGGCAACGCCAGCGCCCCCGCCGCCACTGCCGCATGGAAACCCACGCACCACCCGATGTGCCGTTGGCGCACCGCCATCACACCGAGAGCGCACCCCAGCAACAACAGCAACAGCCACCGCGCCACCCCCCCGGGGCCACCAAAAATGTGGCCGGGCACCGCGGCGACCAGCGCCAGCCCGGATCCCGCCCCCGCCTCGTAGTCGCCACCGAAACCCGGCGGCTTCAGAAAATGCGCGGTCGCGTAAACCGCCGCCTGCAACAGGACGGCGGGGACCATCGCCATCGATCGCGCCAGCACCCCGAGCAGCGCCCCGCGAAACAGGGCCTCCTCAAACACCGCAACCAGCAAGCCCGTGACCGCGATCGTAAAGGCCCCGCCCCACCCCAATTCCGGCTCCCAATCCCGGGCCCCCGTCGCGAGATGCACCCCGAGTTGCATCGCCATCAGCGCGATCCCGATCGCCAGCCCACGGGCGAAACTCCGCCCCATCCCCTGGCCGGCGAGCCCAAGCCCTTCGCGTCCCCGCACCCCCCTCGCCATGAACCACGGCACGCCCACCGCCAGGGCCGCCACGGTCAACAGCCTCTGGAAAACCCTGGCGAATGTCGCCTCCTCCAACCACGCGGGCGCCCCCGGCCATTCCGCCATCGCCCCGACGACGGCAAACACCGGCGGCCCGAGCACCACCGGAATCGCCAGCACCAGCCACCACCAGTGCCATGAGGGTCCTTCGTCGCGCATCCGGCAATCAACATGTGGGCCGGATACCTCCTTGGCAACGCCGTTCCAAGACAATAGGGTACCGGCATGTCGCTCACCGGCACGCGGGTCGAGGGATATCACCTCCACGAGATCATCCACGCCGGTGGATTCTCCCGGGTCTACTTCGCCACCGCGCCCGACGACCGCCCCGTCGTCTTCCGCATCCTCCGCAAGAGCAAGGTCCTCCACCCCAGGGCCCGCCACCAGTTCTCCCACGGCCTCGACCTCATGTCGCGCCTCGATCATCCCAACATCGTCCACTGCCTGGCCCGCGGCAGCTTCCAGTGCCGCCCCTTCGCCGCCCTCGAGTTCGTCGAGGGCAAGAACCTCTTCCACTGGCTCCGCGGCCAAGACGAATCCTGGCGCCAGTGGCGCTTCTCCGCCGCCGCTCAGCTCGCCTCGGCACTGGAATACCTCCACGAAAGCCAGATCGTATTCATCGACCTCAAGCTGGAGAATGTCCTGTTGAGCTACGGCGGGGAGGTCAAACTTACCGACTTTGATCTCGCCTGCACCTTCGAGGAGGTGCCCCGCTGGTGGCGGAAGCCCGCCGGCACCCCGAGCTACCTCGCCCCGGAACTATTCGTCGGCCGGCTCCCCTCGAAAGCCTCAGACATCTATTCGCTCGGCCTCGTGCTCCGCGCGATGTTCCAAGAGCGCACCGACACCCCCATCGATCAGTTCATCGTCGACTGCATCGACCCGAACCCAAAGGCCCGCCCCACATCCTTCCGCCCCGTCTACCTCGCCGCAGGACTCCTCTGATGGCGATCCAGTAGCGGTGGCTGGCCCGGCTCCGCCGGACGAGAAGGCGGCGCCGGCGCGACGCTCTGCCGCCTGGCACAGGCGGCCTGCAGATTTTGCCGCAGGGCGTCTCTGCGGGGCGCCTGAAAATGTAGCCCCTCCGGTCACGGAGGGGCCGTGCGGCGGGGGTCCACGGCCTGGCGGCCGTGGCTACATCTGGAATTTTCGAGCTAGATCCCGTGCCCCGCTCGCGGGGCACCACCGGGGCGGAAAATGGTAGGCTGCGCCTTGGCGCACGCCGCC
>CAZYWZ010000221.1:0-4920 GCA_964651705.1 uncultured Verrucomicrobiales bacterium | reverse complement strand
TGCCCTGACGGGCATTTGTGAATAATTCTCACGACTTGAATCCTACAAGTCCAAATTTGGGCCTCCTCCTCACCCGCCACGAGGGCGGGTAGGCCCTCGGCAGCGACCACCGGACTCACAACCAACTAGAATACAATGGATTATCCGCACTATCCCCGTCATCCGCGGCGTGAAGTTCCTGGTCAGGGTTTGCCAGTCGACGGCGGGTGTGAGACGATGTGCGCGCGATGTGTTGGCGCGGGTGGGCATGTGCTGGCGTGATGGCCCTGGTCGGCGGCGGGCATGGGGCGGAGGCGTTTCGTCTGGATTTCGAGGGTCCGGGCGCCGGGGGCGAGGGCGCGGGCGAGGTATTGCCGGGGTGGGGTGGGACGAGGTCGCTGAAGATCCGGCGCGACGATGGGGCGGGGACCTCGGCGCGGTGGTACACGCTGGACCCGGGGCTGTTCGCCGAAGGGGTGGTGACGCTATCGGCCCGGGTGCGGGCGAGTTCTTTGGGTCGATCGCCGAACCGGTGGAACGGGGTGAAGGTGACGCTGGTGCTGGAGTTGGAGGGAGGACGGCGCCTGCATCCGCAGCTAGAGCTGCCAATGGCCGATTTCGATTGGGCGGAGTTCGGGCAGGTGGTGCGCCTGCGCGGTCAGGTGGTGCGGGGCGCCCGATTGATGCTGGGGCTGGAGCAGGTGTCTGGCGAGGCATGGTTTGATGACATCGCGGTGATGCCCGGGGCGCCACCGCGGGAGGGAAAGCGGCAGGCGGAGAGGTTCCGAGGTCACGAGTTGCCGCGTTTGCGCGGCGCGATGCATGGGCCGAGGTTCGACGAGGCGAATTTCCGGGATCTGGCGCAGACGTTTCGGGCGAACCAGGTGCGGTGGCAACTGAATTGGACGCCCATGCACAAGGCGGAGGAGTGGGCGCGGGATCTCGAGGCGTTTGACCGTTGGTTGGAGAGTGTCTTGCCAGACACCGACAAGGCGGTGGAGGCGTGCGAGCGGTACGGGATCCGGATGCTGCTGGATCTGCACACGCCTCCCGGCGGGAGGCGGGAGAAGGGCATCTGCCGGATGTTTCAGGAGAGGCGCTATCAGGACAAACTGGTGTCGGTTTGGGAGCAGTTGGCCCGGCGATACAGGGGGCGCGCCATCATCTACGCGTACGACCTGCTCAACGAACCGGTCGAGGGGCCGGTGGCCGAGGGAAGCGAGAATTGGAGGTCGCTGGCGACACGCGTGACGCGCGCGATCCGGGCGATCGAGCCGGGGAAGCCCGTGGCGTTCGAGCCAGCGCCCTGGGGCGGCCCGGACGGCTTCGATGGACTGGTGCCGCTTGACCTCGATCGGGTGATCTACAGTTTCCACATGTATCGGCCGCATCTTTTCACCCATCAGGGGGTGCGGGAGGTGCCGGTGGGCGCGGTGTATCCGGGCGAGATCGGGGGCGAGCGTTGGGACAAGGAGCGGATGCGGCACGAACTCGGCCCGGCGATCGAATTCGGGCGGGAGTTCAATGTGGCGATCCACGTCGGGGAGTTCAGCGCGATACGCTGGGCGCCCGAGGGGAGCGCGCACCGGTGGTTGCGGGACGCGATCGAGCTATTCGAGGAATACGGCTGGGATTGGACCTATCATGCGTATCGGGAGTGGGATGGCTGGAGCGTCGAGCACGGGGAGGACCCGAAAGATCTCGGGCCGAGTCCCGAACCCACGGAGCGGATGCGGCTCTTGCTGCGTTGGTTTGGCAAGAATTAGCGTGGAGGATCGAGTAGCGAAGGGCTTGAGCCCTTCGTGTGGGGGATAGGCCGAAGCCGGAAGCGGCTTCGCTACGATTCTCTGCGTGCCCCGCTGTGCGGGGGCATGGGATCTGGCTTGAAAAGGACGAGGGAAAAACCAAGAGCCCCGGGGGGTCGAACCGCCGGGGCTTTGTGACAAGGCGAATTACTGGATGTTCTGCGGGGGCTCTCCTGGGGGAGGAGGCGGGGGAAATCCGCCGGGGCCTCCCGGGAATGCGCCAGGACCGCCCTGACCACCGCCTGGGCCGAACGGACCGCCCGGGCCGCCGGGGAATCCGCCGGGACCGCCCGGGCCGCCTTGGCCTCTGCCTGGGCCGCCGGGCCCACCTGGGCCGCCGGGCCCGCCGGGACCGCCGGGTCCGCCTTGGCCTCCGCCCGGGCCGCCGGGGCCGTGGTGGGGTGGTGGGGGGAGGTATTCTTCCCGGGTGAGTTGCTCGTCGTTATTCCGGTCGAGAGTCATCAGGGCCTCGGGGGCCTTTTTGATCTCGCGTTCGTCGATGACACCGTCGCGGTTCTTATCGAGCGCGGCGATGATGGGCATGGGCATGTGCATGCCCGGGGGTCGGGGTCCACCCTTTTTCCCTTTGCCGGGAGCCTGACCTTGCGGTGGCTCTGGCGGGGGTCCCGGGGGATCCTGCGGTGGGGTGTCCTGCGCGAAGGCTGCGGTGGCCATGGCGGCGCCCGCGGCCAGCGCGAGGAGGATATGGGTCAGTGTTCTCATGTGTATCTCCTTCTATTGCTATTCTTGGAGGATGTCTTCATCCGTCTGGTGAGAATGAACCACACGGCTGTAAAGGGCGGGTTTCGAAACGGGGATAGAATTGTAAAGGGATGGTAAAAGATGGGGCGGGCGTTGGCGGATCGGGCTTTGCTATGGGGGTGAGGCTCTCCATGAAGAGGTGCGGCAGATGAGGGCGGTGCGGCTTCCGTTATACCTGCAGATCTTGCTGTGGTTCTTCGTGAACCTGGCGGTGGTGGGCCTTGGACTGGCGCTCCTGATGCGGGCGCAGTTTGATCTGGGCCTGGATTCGCTGCTGAGCGGGAATGCGGGGGAACGTCTGGCGGCGCTGGGGCGCGTGGTGGGTGGGGAATTGCGTGGTCGGTCGCGGGAGGAATGGGATGGGGTGCTGGAGCGCCTTGGTGGGGCCTATGGGGTATCGCTTTCGATGCGTGGGCCGGCGGGGGAGCCGATGGGGGGATTTCGGGAACCGTTGCCGCCGAAGGTGGTCGAGATGATGCGTCGGCGGCTGCCGGGGCCTCCGCATCCGGTGCCGGGCCCGATGGTCGGCGGTTCCCCGCCCCCGGGGCGGGCGCCAGAATTTCGGCCGGAAGAGGGGCCTGGCCGACGGCCACCGATGGAGTTGGGTCCCCCCCCGAAGGCAGGGCTGCGGAAGGACCGAGGGAAGGGGGGTGTCGAGCCGCGACCCGTGCCGATGGCGACTGGGCGGGTGGCATTTTTCCTGCGCGATGGGGAGCCGCCACGGTACTGGGCAGGGATTCCACTGGTGCTGGGTCACGAGGCCCGACCCAATGGGGGGCTGCTGGTGGTTGCCTCGACGAGTTTGGCCGCGGGGGGCTTGTTTTTCGAGGCGCGGCCCTGGGTGTTGGGTGGCATCGGGGTGATCGCGGTTTCAGCGCTGATCTGGATTCCCTTCGTGCGGCGTGTGACGCGGTGCCTCGGCGAGATGACGCGGGCGACGGAGCGCGTGGCGGAGGGCGATTTCGATGTGCGGGTCGAGGCGGACGGGGGAGACGAGTTGTCCCGGTTGGCGGGGGCGATCAACCGGATGTCCTCGCGTCTCGGGAACCTGGTCCATGGGCAGAGGCGATTTCTGGGGGATATCGCGCACGAACTGTGTTCCCCGCTGGCGCGGGCGCGGGTCGCGGTTGGCGTCCTGGGCCGAAAGGCGGACGCGGATGCCGGGACCGCCGTCGCGGACATCGAGGAGGAAATGGAGCAATTATCGAGCCTGGTCCATGAGCTGCTGTCGTTCTCCAAGGCGGCGCTCCGTCCGGGCGCGGTCTCGGTGGAGGCGGTCGATGTGCGCGCGGTGGTCGAGGGCGTGGTCCGGCGGGAAGCGAAAGGATGCGACGTTCGAATCGACGTGCCGGCGGGGCTGATGGTCGACGCCAACGAGGAGATGTTGTCCAGGGCCCTCGCGAACGTGCTGCGCAACGCCGCGCGCTACGCCGGCGCCGATGGGCCGATCGAGGTGGTCGCCGGGCGCCGCGGCGACGCCGCGGAGATCGTCGTCCGAGACTCGGGGCCCGGCATCCCCTGCGACATGCTGGAGCGGGTGTTCGAGCCCTTTTTCAGGCCCGAGGAGGCGCGGACGCGCGAGGGCGGGGGGACCGGCCTGGGGCTCGCGATCGCGCGAACCTGCCTGTCGGCCTTCGGTGCGTCCATCTCCTGCCGCAACCGGGAACCGAGGGGGCTGGAGGTGGTGATCAGAGTTTCTTGAGGAGCTTGACGGCCTTTTCGGCGTCCTCCTCGGAATCGACGGCGATATAGTTCAGGAACCGTTTGCCGATGGCCGCGGCGGAGAGGCCGCGGAGGTTGATGCCGGCCTCGGCCAGGGCGCGAGAAATTTTCGCGACGACGCCGGCCTTGTCGGGACCCTCGATGCGGATGGGATGCATGGAGTCGGTCTTGAGGAAGCCCGCGCTCTCGGCGGCCTGTTTCTGTTTCTTGCCTTTGATCGGGGCCAGGAACACGACCCCCTCGCCCGGCTTCTCTGGGGCGCGGCGCGCGATCATGAATTCCAGGTTTGCTTTGGCCGCGTACAGGGTCTCGAGCTTTTCGGCGAGGCCGCCCGGGCGGTCCTGGATCGACGAGGCCCAAACATCGACGCGCTTCACTTTGAGTTTCATGCTGATACCTCCGTAGTTTTCTTCCCTCGCGATATGTTACGCGAGGCGGGGCGAGAAATCGAGTGGAACTTTGAGTTGGCCTTGGCAGGAGGGGCTGCATGTCGCGAGAACGCGCCGCGTCATTCATGTGGAAACTTCATTCCCGCTGCCGCCTGGCACAGGCGGCCTACAAAATTTGTAGGGTGTCTCTGCGAGACGCCGGAGGGGGCGAAGTTTCAGGTCAGCCCCGCCCCCGGCGCGCGGGGGCGGGTCCAGCCAGAGTC
>CAZYWZ010000220.1:0-5348 GCA_964651705.1 uncultured Verrucomicrobiales bacterium | reverse complement strand
CGCCGGCACCAAGATGTTCGGGGCTGCAAGGGCGGGGTCGTCGGAGATGGCGTTCGCGCGGGCGTCATCCCGCCCGCCGGCAGGCTACAGGGGCGGGCCTGGGGCCCAGTGGATCGGGGAGAATCTTGACGATGCGGCAGTCTATTCTAGGGTGACGCCAACGGGAGGAGGCACTCCGATTGCACCAAGGGGAGCAAAACACCCATGGAGTCCCAGCTACAGTGAAGCAGCAGCGGATTCACATCACATTATCCAGGATGCAGCCGCACGAGGAGGGCCGCAGATCCCGGGAAGACCGGCATACAGCCGGTCGCGGGCGCCCGGGACGCAGCTTGATGGTCCGTCAACCGAGATCGGCAGCCAGCACTACAAAGCCACGCGAGTACAAGACCAAGCTGGAGGTGGAACGTATGGGGCAGAAAGGCGGATTGGCTACAAAGCACTTCGCAGGGCAGGAAAATCTGCGGAAGAAGCACGAGCTGAAATTGAGCGTGCAGACAAGTATTTCATCGACGAGCTCGGGTGGGATAAGTCCACCCCTACTCGTGTACCAGGCAACAGAAGATAAATAACATGCAACTTCACAGCGATTCTATTTCAGAAATGCGATCAGCTATTCGAGGGTGGGTGACCTTAATTTCGAATGGCGAACTGGAACGAGCGGCTTTGGTGGTGAGTTCCGATACGCACCCGCTTAATGGCGCAACATTGCTCGAAGCAATAGGACGATACAGCCGCCGGTTTCGAGAAGCTCCACCAGATGGCAGGATGACGTATCTCCCTCGCATTTCCCCGCCAGACACGGCTCCGTTAGCTGGCGAGAATATGGTGGTTTACATGAAGGGCGGGTCCAACATTGTTGTCGAGTACGATCTGCCGATCGAAGACGAATGGAGTGATCTTACCGCGAAGTTCGAACTGAAGAGCAATGGCGACGGGCTTTTCAAGATGAGTATGATAGATTTAAGAGTGTTGTAGTCTTGCCCCAAGGATTGGAGGCGACCTCGGCCGCTATGGTGATTTGTCGTACGTTGAGGGGGTCATGAATCGCGCGAGTCGGCGAGCTGTGAACCGCGCGCTGGCCACTGGCGCCAGGGGTGCCGAGGCTGGCTTCCTTGCAGAGGAGATGGTCGAAAAGTACGCATACCAGATGCAATTGCGCCTGATGGCGTTTGGGTCTCCGTTCCGCATCGCAACGCAGGTTGCGGGGGACTGGGCGACTGGACAACGGGTTTTGGCACGGACCGTTTCCTCATTTCGGGGACCAAGGACCAGTGGTGCAAAGATCCTCGATTATGGTGTTTATTTTGGAGCGCGGGGCGGAGCGAACACAGCCCCAATCCTTTCTGGGACGGACTTCACGGTAAGTCTGCGGACAGCAAGAGCCTCGGGTGTTCCAACCGAATACAGCCGAGCGTTCCCAGGCGCTCGTCTCTTTGGCGTAAATCCAAGGCGTATTTTTGGACCGTAGGAGAAAAGCGCATGTTTTCCGTTGACTGCGTATCGCTTTCGGAATTCGAGGATTACCCGAATCTATTTAAGGCTTTAGCAGAGGCAGGGGTTCCGATTGCTAGCGAACCGCCTGCTGCACGACCCTCATTCCAGTTCGGTTACAGAGAAGTTGGGCTTGACACGCTAAAAAGAGTGCTTGGTTACGCTGGGATCGTCGATACCAATACGCCTCTGGGGGTCGCCGGTCTTTTCGATCCGGTAGCGGAGGAAGGTGAGTGGGTTATTTTCCCGTTGGCAGGGTTGCGAAAGCACATCGAGCACACATCTGGTGCTGCGTATGAGGAATTTAGTCGGTTCAGATCTTTGGCGAGCTTTGAATGTGCCCGTGGAACGGGGATCACACCAGCGGATCAGATCGTTATCGCCGTCCTAGAGTGCTTGGAGTTCTGTGAGCGTAATCGGCTGATTTTGGCGTTCGGCTGGTGACTGCTTGGGCGATTGGAGAGACTCTGGGGTCTTTTGATTAGAGCAAATGAGGTGGACTCTTGAGGGTGAGTTGGAATTAGTGCCGAGCTTGAGACCGGCGTGGGTCCGCCAGTTGGCTTGGTGGGTGGTGTTCCTTTGTGGCGTGTCGGCGGAGACAACCCACTCCCCGGTGGTCGCCGGGGTCATCGACGACATGCTCGGCAACCCCGTGGCGACGGTGAGCGCCAGCGGCCGGGTGGACTGGAACGATTGCGTGGTCGGGGGCTACGGGCCGCAGCCGGGATGGACCGCGCCCGCGCTGTCGGCATCGGCGGGTCCGGCGAAGGCCTCGGTCTGGCGCGGGCGGCGCTTCGATCCCGATACCGGCTACTGCTGGCTGGGGGCGCGGTTCTACGATCCCGCGGGGCACCGGTACCTGTCGCCGGACCCCCTCGGGCACGCCGCCAGCCTCGGGCTCTACGACTACGCGGGAGGTGACCCGGTCAATTTCGTCGACCCCGATGGGCGGCTCGTGGTGGGCGCCGCCGAGGGGTACGTCTTCGGCAACTGGTCCTCGGACATCGATTCGGTCGACCGGCCGGGGCGGATCCTGGGCCGGGCCGCGGGCACGATGCTGGGCTACATGACGCCCGGCTACAACGTCGTCGCCGGCTACCGCGACATCGCCGCCGGGGGCTTCCACTTCGGCAGGGCCATCTACGACATCAGCGCCAATGGCCTCAACGAGGAAAACGGCATGGCCCTCGCTATGTCGGGGCTGGAACTGGCCGGCGGGTTCGCCGGCACCAGGATGTTCGGGGCAGCAAGGGCGGGGTCGTCGGAGATGGCGGTCGGCGGCGGCTCCTTCCGGTCGTCCCGCGGGTTCGGGGCCGTGGGGGTTGACGATGCGCTCGGGTTGGCAGCCCGGAAGCCGTCG
Organism: uncultured Verrucomicrobiales bacterium; assembly: GCA_964651705.1. GTDB lineage: Bacteria > Verrucomicrobiota > Verrucomicrobiia > JADLBR01 > JADLBR01 > JADLBR01. Next base: position 2,494 of record CAZYWZ010000220.1, on the reverse strand, counting down.
GTGGCCGCTGCGCCGACCCCGAGCGCGCCCATCGGCGGGGTGTGCTTCGTGGAGGGAACGCCGGTCGCGACCGACGATGGGCCGCGGGCCATCGAGACGCTGCGGGTGGGCGAGCGGGTGCTGACCACCGATGGGGATTCGTCCACCGAGGTCGATCCGGCGACGTGGCGCACGGTCGCCCTGCGGATGCCCAGCCCGGAGAGCGATGAGGTCATCCTCGATATCGAGTTGCTGCGTTCCCAGGAGTGGATCGCCTCGACGGCCTGCGCGCCCGGCCGCCAGATCTGGTTCGAACTGGAGGAGATGGGGTTGCGCGGCTGGGCGGAGGTGGTCGGCATCGAGCCTTGCCCGGCCATCGAACCCGGGCAGGGGCGCGTCATCCTCGGCACCGTCACGCACTGCAACAGTCGCGTGATGGAGGTCCGCTTGGAAGGCGAGGCGGAGCCGCTGCGCCCCACGGCCGGCCACCGCCTATTCTCTTTGACACGCGGCGCATGGGTGCCAACCTCCGAACTGCGCCCCGGCGAGCTGCTGCGCACTGCGGGCGGGTCCGCCCGCGTCGAGGCCGTCGCACCGCTCCCCGGCGCGCATCGGGTCCACAACCTCGAAGTCGAGACGGATCACTGCTACTATGTCGGCGATGCGCGGATCCTCAGCCACAATACGAATCCATGTGCTGCTCCGCGTCCTACCCAAAGCGCGACACTCCGGAGCGAAATCGAGGAGATGTTTGGTGGCTCCTCGCCAAATCACTGGGATTCCGTAGCAGACGCATATGCCGGTGGCGGCCGAGGAATCAGGGATCCCAGAGTCAGAGACAGCGTTGCCCGCGGAAATCTCGCACACCAAGAACTGACAGAAAAGGTTGACCGAAAGCCAAGATGGGTTTCTGAGCCTGAGCTTGTCGGACGCGATGGAAACATCTACAGGCCAGATGCCATGACGCCCCGAGGATACCTTATTGATCTGAAACCCAATACTCCAAGCGGACGAGCGGAGGGTCTTGTAAAGAAGCGTTTGTACGAGCAGCAGTTGGGTAGAAAGGTGAGAATCGTTTACTACGATGAGTGAATCGCGATTGGCACGAATGCTTCGGGGGCGTGTGGGCACAACGCTGAAAGAGCGTGGATTCGAACAGGTCGAGCATTCATTCTGGCGGGAACGGCGCTTTGGTCTTGACGTGATTGAGTTCCAAGAGTCAAGACACAACAGGGAGAGGTTCACTATAAATGTGGGTATTGGCATGCCATTGGCTCATGAGCTTGTGTGGGGGTCTTCCGTTCCTATGACTGGAGCGCACTGCCAGATTAGGCGGAGGATTGGCGAGCTATTGACTGCAGACGACGGGAGCTGGTTGGATAAGTGGTGGGACTTCAACTGTGAGCAGCAGGGCGACATAGAGGAATCAATAATCGATGACATCAATTTGGCCGTCTTTCCATTCCTGGAAAGCATGAAGTCATTTGGCGATCTTTCGAAAGAACTTAGAAAAGGATCGTTCAGTCGACAGCCCGCGACGAGACTGGCGATGGCGGCGGTGGCGAGTTTGGTTGGGGATGTCTCTCAAGCCAAGGTTGAGCTTGAAGCAATGTTAAAAGATAGTGCGATGCTCGGCTGGCACCCCCGTGTCATTGAACTTGCAGATAAGATCGGGGTATCGGTCAGTGCATCCGAGGAATCGATCGAGAGTTGAGGCATGTGCATGGCTGGGACTGTCCAGAGCATTCGGCTGGCACATCTGAACATTCGACATACGGGACATGGCGAGAGCAAGAGGATCGATCGACATGCTTGACAGACTGTGGGTGATGCTGGCTTTGGCGGGGCTGCTCGCGAGCTGCGGCCCTCGGCCGGCCGTGGAGGGTCCGGACGTGAAGATCTCGCACGCGGACTTGGACGCGGCGGTGGCTGAGCGGGTGCGTGCGGCGGGGCCGAGCAACGCGGTGGCGGTATCTGCGGACGTGGTGCGTCGTGAGGTGGTGCGGGAGCTGGTGGTGGGGGAGCGGCTGCGGGCGAAGGCGCGGGAACTGGGGATCGCGGATCTGGACGCGGCGTGCGAGGCGGCGTGGGCGCGGTACAAGGAGCGTTTCGGGGGCGAGGAATTCTTCCAGCGGTACTTGGCGAAGCAGGGACGGACCGAGGAGCAGTTGCGGCGGGAGGTGGCGGACAAGGTGGCGCGGCAGAAGGTGATCGAGGCATGCGCCCCGCCTGAGAAGATGGAGCCGACCGACGCGGAGATCGAGGCGTACTACCAGGGGAAGATGAAGGATTGGCCGACGCCGGGGGAGGTCCGGGCGGAGCAGGTCTTCGTGCGGTTCGACGGGGATGCGGACCCGTCCGCGGAGAAGAAGCGGGAGTTGATCGACAAGGCCCGCGAGCGGCTGGTCGCGGGGGAGGCCCTGGATGCGGTCGGCGGGTGGTTGAGGGGGGAGATGCCGGCGCCGAAAGGGGAGGATCCGAAGATGGCCCCTGTCGTGGCGACGACGGTGACCTT
>CAZYWZ010000219.1:0-5384 GCA_964651705.1 uncultured Verrucomicrobiales bacterium | reverse complement strand
CCGTCCGCGTGCGCCAAGGCGCAGCCTACATCGCGACCCAATTTTCGAGTCAGCTAGGTCCCGTGCCCCGCGCGGCGGGACGCCACCGGGGAGGAAAATGGTAGCGAAGCCGCTTCCCCCCCCGAAGGGCGAAGGCCCTTCGCTACTGGCCTCCTGTCGGATCGCCCCTTTGCGATGCGGGATCTAATTTAGCGTGATCGTGATTTGGGCGGTGGTCATCCCGTAGAGGCCGGGGAGCACCGTGTAGGTTCCGGCCGACAGCGTCTGGCCGACGAGGTTTGCCTTTCCCACACCGCCGCTCAGCACGGCGCGCGCCGTCCGGTTCTGGGGCGTCACCGCGGACCAGATCGTATAGCCCTTGGCATCCCCCTCCACCTTGACGATCTTGGCGGGCTTGCTGAGCACGAGTCGGTTGCCCTCGACCTTCGCGTTCTTGGCATGCCCGCTGCCTGCGGTTTGCTTGCCCCACAGGACGAGATTGGGCGCGCCCGCGGGGGCTGGCACCGGACTGATGGGGACCGCCCCGGCTCCATACTCCAGCGTGATCGTGATTCGGGCGGTGGCCATCCCGTAGAGGCCGGGGAGCACCGTGTAGGTTCCGGCCGACAGCGTCTGGCCGACGAGGTTTGCCTTTCCCACACCGCCGCTCAGCACGGCGCGCGCCGTCCGGTTCTGGGGCGTCACCGCGGACCAGATCGTATAGCCCTTGGCATCCCCCTCCACCTTGACGATCTTGGCGGGCTTGCTGAGCACGAGTCGGTTGCCCTCGACCTTCGCGTTCTTGGCATGCCCGCTGCCTGCGGTTTGCTTGCCCCACAGCACCAGCTTGGGCGCAGCCGCGGGGGCGGCCACCATGCTCATGCAGAGCATCCCGACACCAACCAGCCCGATCCATTTTTTCGCCAGCGTACTCATTTTCAGCCCTCCTTGTTTCGGGTAATGCGCTCCACCCGCTCGGCCCGACCGCTCCCCGTTGATTTTAAGGCTGGTCGCGCCCGAGCGCTCAGGCAAGGAAAAACGAGTCTTTTTGATGCTTTTGCTGCGGTTGCGGCGCGGGGATCGCGCGTCGTGGGGCGGGAATTGAGATCCTGGATTCGCGGCGTGTGCTGATGACCCAGCTGGGCTGCGGGTGGGGCGGGGGACCCAGCTGTGACCAGCTGGGCTACGGTGGGGGCGCGGATCTGGCTACATCAGGTTGGCGGCGACCTCGGCCATTTCGGAGCGCTCGCCCTTGAAGAGGTTGACGTGGGCCATGAAGGGTTGGCCGTCGAGGCGGCTGCGGGTGTAGACGAGGCCGTTGGTGTGGGCATCGACGTAGGGGTTATCGATCTGGGAGAGGTCGCCGATCAAGATGAGTTTGGAGCCTTTTCCCATGCGGGTGACGAGGGTCTTGGCCTCGTGGGGGGTGAGCTGCTGGGCCTCGTCGACGATGAAGACGGCGTTGGGGATGGAGCGGCCCCGGATGTGGCAGATGGCCTCGATCTCGATGGTGCCATTGTGGAGCAGGGGCTCGTAGGGGCGCAGGGTTTTGCCGTGTGGGTGGAAGTGGCCGTTGCCATTGCCGTTCGCGTGGGGATGGCCATTCCCGTTGCCGTGCCCGTTGCCGCCGGACGGGGCGTGCTGCCCCGCGGAAGCCAGCGCCATGGCCTCGCGGCGCTTCTTGCGCCTGCTCTGCCGGCGGCCGTCGAAATGCTCCGGGGCGCGGGGCGGCGCGAGCAACTGCTCGAGGGCATCGTAGACGGGCTGGACCCACGGCTGCATCTTCTCCTCGAGCTTCCCGGGCAGGAAACCGATGTCGCGGCCGGTGGGCATGATCACGCGGGTGACGAGGAGCTTCTCGTAGGTGCCGGACAGGACCTGCTGGAGGGCGGCGCCGACGGAGAGCAGCGTCTTGCCGGTGCCCGCCTTGCCGTAGACCGTCACCAGGTGGACATCGGGGTCGAACAGGGCGTCGAGAAAGAAGCGCTGGCCCAGGTTGGCGGCCCGGAAGACGCGCCCGCCGCGGAGGCTGATGGTTTCGCCGCGGAGGCGGTGGAAGGTCTTGTCGGGGTGCTGGCGGGCGGGGATGGTCTGCTCGGGATTGGCGTTGTGGCGCAGCAGGACGTACTGCTCCGGGGTGGATTTTCTCCCCCCGGAGAGATCGATGAACCCCTGGCTGGCGAAGGCCTGCAGGCTGCGGGCGGGCAGGTCGATGACCGGGTAATCCTCGCGGTCCGCCTCGCGCTGCGTGCGCCGGATGTCGGAATCCTCGACCCGGTCGGTCCGGTAGTCTTGGGCCAGCAGCCCGACGGCCTTGGCCTTGAGCTGCATGTTCAGGTCTTTGGTCACCAGGATGGCCGGGGGCCGCGATGTGTCGGAGACGTGGGCCGCCGTCGCCAGAATCCGGTTGTCCGCCGAGGACAGGTCCGGGAAGAGATCCAGAAGCCGCCGGGTCCGGGGCGTGGTCGCCGTCAGGCGCCACCGTTCCCCATCGAAGCTCACCGGCCGCCGGATCGGCACCCGCACCGTGCCCCCGTTCTCCAGCCCCACGCCCCGTTCCATGTCGCGCGTGGTCCGGAACATCCCCGTCAGCGAGCGGTGCACCTCCCGGGCGTTCGCCCCCCGCGTCGTATTCTCCGATTTGAACCGGTCCAACTCCTCCAGCACCTCCACCGGTATCCAGATCGCGTTGTCCTCGAAGCAGAAGATCGATTGCGGATCGTGCAGCAGGACATTCGTATCCAATACGTAGTTTTTGGCTTTGCCCCTCGCGGGGGCGGATCTTGGTTCGCTCATCGGGATGTCACCGCCGGTGTTGGGGCGTCATTGTGAATAACTAATATGATATTGGCCGTGTTGCAAGTGATTGGTGAGGCAATGGTTCTGATATTTTTCTCAAAACATTCTCAATGTTGCCGAGAAAGTTATTCACATCCGGTGGCGGACTCATGGCGGGCGGGTGACATTTTGGCTTTTCGTGGGGCGCGGGAGGGGTTAGGGATTTTCCGGGGGGTGTTTTCCGGGGGTGGGCGGTGCGCGCGGGGAGCGTTGTGATGATCGGACGAGGCGGGGATGGATGGGCCGGGTGGGTGGGGAAGGAAAGCGCGGGTGGCGTGGCGAAAGGTTTTGTTTTCTGGCGGGGTTCTGACAGATTGGTGGGCATGCCAGAGACAGGGAAGATCATCGTGGGCGGCCGGGAGTACGAGTACCCGGTGCTGGTGGGCACGGAGGACGAGAGGGCGATTGACACCCGCCAGCTGCGGAAGGATTCCGGCTACATCTGTTATGACGAGGGCTACGGGAACACGGGCTCGTGCGAGAGCGCGATCACGTTCATCGATGGGGAAAAGGGGATCCTGAGGTACCGCGGCTACTCGATCGAGGAGCTGGCGGAGCATTCGAACTTCATCGAATCGGCGCACCTGATCATCTACGGCGAGCTGCCGACCGAGGAGCAACTGGCGCGCTTCCGCGGGCTGATCCTGGGCAACGCGTCGATCCACCAGAGCATGTTCCACATGTTCGAGAGTTTCCCGCCGACGGCGCATCCGATGGCGATCCTCTCGGCGATGCTCAACTCCCTGGGGTGCTATTACCCCGAGATGGCGAGCAACAACCGGCAGCAGGATCTGGAGCATTTCGACAATGCGGCGACGATATTGCTGTCGAAGGTGCGGACGCTGGCGGCGATGTCGTATCGGGCGCGGCACGGGCGGCCGTTCAACCACCCGAGGGGGCAGCTCCCGTACTGCGCGAACTTCCTGCACATGATGTTCACCGAGCCGTACAACGATTTCGTGGCGCGGTGGGAGGTCGATCGGGCGCTGAACCTGTTCCTGCTGCTGCACGCGGACCACGAGCAGAACTGCAGCACGTCGACGGTGCGGATGGTGGCCTCCGGCGGGGCGAACCTGTTCGCCTCGGTGGCGGCGGGCGTGTGCGCGCTGTGGGGGCCGGCGCACGGCGGCGCCAACGTGGCGGTGGTGAAGATGCTGCAGCGCATCCACGACGAGGGGGATGATGGGACGCGGTTCATCGAGGCGGCGCGGACCGGCGACAAGACCAAGCGGCTCTACGGGTTCGGTCACCGGGTGTACCGGAATTACGACCCGCGGGCGAAGATCCTGCGCGAGGCGGCGATGGCGGTGCTGAAATCGCTGGGCCGGAGCGATCCGCTGCTGGACATCGCGATGAAGCTCGAGGAGATCACGCTGCGGGACGAGTATTTCATCGAGCGGAAGCTCTACCCGAACGTGGATTTCTACAGCGGGATCATCCTGAGGTCGATCGGCATACCCGAAGACATGTTCACGGTGATGTTCGCGATGGGGCGGATGCCGGGCTGGATCGCGCAGTGGCGGGAGATCGCTTCGGACCCGAAGTCGAAGATCCATCGCCCGAGGCAGATCTATATCGGGTCGAATCTGCGGAGCTATGTCCCGATGGAGAAGCGGGGCGAAGCCGCCTCGGCCTGAGCGGGGCGTGGGTGAGTTGGAGGGGCCGCCGCCCTACCCCAGCCGTTTCGCGACATACACCCCGTAGCCGAAGTGGGCCTTGTGCCGCTCGTAGAGTTCGATCTCCCTTTGCTCCGCGGCCACGATCGCGCGCGCCTCATCACTGTTTCCGTTGCGGTGCAGGAAGTCCTCGAACCTGGCCTGCATGGGGCGGTAATACTGATCCAGCCAGCAGTGATCCGGTAACACGAAATACCCGACCGGGGAATAGCCGTGCTTCTCCAGGACCCGGATCTTGGCCGAGGCCACGTCGATCTCGGGGTATTCGCTCTCCCAATGGTTTTGGAGTTCCGGCGGCCGGGAGTCCGTGATCCATGTGATCTCGGAGGCGATCAGCACGCCGCCCAATTTCAGGTGCCGCCGCCAGCCTGCCACACCCTTTTCAAAGCCGATGTTGTAGATCGCACCCTCGGACCAGATGAGATCCAACTCCTCATCGGCGAAAGGCAGCTTGTCCATGGAGCAGGCGAGCGTCGAGATCCTATCCGCCACCCCCAAGCTTGCGGCCCGTTCCTCCAGGACGTCCAGAAAGTCCTGCAGGAGGTCCACCGCCGTGATCCTGGCATTCAAGAGCCGGGCAAGCAGGAGGGTGGACGCCCCGGTGCCGCAGCCGATATCCGCGACCCTCAATGGCGCGGCCCGGTCGATCATGGCGAGGTTGAGGGCCTGCTCCGTCTCGGCATCTCCGCCGGGTCCCTGCCGGTGGCCCTGTTTGTGGAGGTCGACCAAAAGCCGGTAAGCATCCATGGGCCTATTCTCTGGATCAACAGGCCCGTGAACGGAAGCAGATTGGCGCGCGACAGATCCCGTGCCCCGCGGGCGGGGCACCGCCGGGCAGGAAAATGGTAGGCTGCGCCTTGGCGCACGCTGCCGAATCGACCGTCCGCGTGC
>CAZYWZ010000218.1:0-5386 GCA_964651705.1 uncultured Verrucomicrobiales bacterium | reverse complement strand
AGGTCCGGCTCGTGGTCTCCCCGAGGGGCGAGGTCTGTTCCACCAGGTGCCCCTGGCCGTCGTAGGCCAGCGTGCTGAGGTTGCCCAGGGCGTCCTCGGCGCCGACCGCGCGGCCCATGTCGTCGTAGAAGTAGCGCTTGGTCCCCCCCTCGGGGTCGACCTCGGCGCTGGAGTAGCCAGCGTAAAAAAGCTGCCAGCGCTTGTCGGGGTCGCCCTCGCCCCACTGCTCGACCACGCGCCCCTCGGTGTCGTAGAAGTTGGTGATGATCAGCCGGCTGGCGGGGTCGCGCAGCGAGGTCATCCGGCGCTCGGCGTCGTAGGTGTAGCCCCACGCGTTGCCGTCGGGGTCGGTGACCGAGACCAGGTTGCTGGCGGACTGCGCGAAACTGAGCGTCCGGTCCATCTGGTTGTTGTTATTGAGCAGGCGCGCGCGGGCGGCGACCGAGACCAGCCGCCCGTTGCTGTAGGTGAAGACCAGGGCCGGGTCGGTGTCCGGGATCTGCTTTTGCACCTGGGAGAGCACCCCGTTGTTGTACGCGCAGACCACCTTCTGCCCGCTGGGATCGACGATCTCGCTCAGCTTGCCGTCGTCCAGGAACTTGAACGTGCGCCCGTGGCGCTCGTACAGCTCGTAGTGATTCGAGACCTTGGCCAGCGCGTGGGTGAGCCCCTGGGGGCGGAGGAATCGCCCGTCGGGCAGGCGCACGAACTGCACGGCGTCCTTGCCCATCGTGACCGAGACCGCGTTCTCCTTGAGCGCGTCGACCCCCCATCGGGCGATCAGCGCGGCCACCGCCCACTCCTTGGCGGTCGAGGAGCCGGAGAAGACCTCCAGGGCCGCCGCGGTCGCCACTAGCGCGGGGGCCATCTCGGCCGGCGTGGTCTCGCCCAGACCCGCCTTGATATCGCTGCGCTTGGTGGCCCGGATGTCCCAGTTGTGCGTCCAGCCGTAGCCCAGCGCCGCGGGGTCGAGGTTGCGGCGGTTGGAATTGTAGTGCCGCGCGAACGCCAGGGGGCGCTGGGTGTCGGCGTCGATCGACAGCTCGGTCTTGTCGTAGACGTACGCGCCGCTGGCCATGTCGACCGGCTCCCAAGAGTAGGTCGGCGGGGCGTTGAATTGGAACGAGGGCGTCTCGAACATCGTGGTATTGCCCAGCGACGCGTACGTCGTCTCGTTGTTGGACCACTGCTGCACCGGCAACGAGGCGACGTTGCCCTGGTACCAATTGTATCCGCCGTAGTAGTCCCCAGAGATGATCATCCCGATAGAATCGGGCTTCGAGATGACGTAGCCGGTGCCGCGCCACTGGCCCAGCGTGATCTGACCGTTGGCGGGCAGCAGGGCCGCCGAGCCGGCCGCGCCGAGTTCGGCGGCGATCTTATCCATGACCGCGGTCGTGTAATTCGACAGCTGGGGCCGGACGACCGAGGCGTAGTTGGCCGAGGTCGCGCGGAAGATCTTCGCCCCGCCCGCGTTGGCGAGCTGCAGCAGTTTGATCGTCGAGGCCGCGGAATTGGCGCCCCCCTGCATCTGCTCGATGACGCCGTGCTCAAAGCCGCTGTCCAGGTAGCCGGTCATCTCGAACGCCTCCCCGTACCTCCCCCAATTGCCGTCCGCGGGCAACATGCCCGTCAAGGCGAATGGGACGTCGACGTAGTAGCCGCCCTCCTGCGCCATGCGTCCGACGCGGTGGTGGTTGACGTACGACACGTCACGCTGCTTGGAGAGAATCCGGTTGCAGAGCTCGGTCTGGAGCAGCCAGTTGAGGCCCATGACGTGAAGGGTCTCGGAGCGCACCTCCCGCGAACTGTCGGCCAGGCCCAAGCGCAGGTACTCGTCGAGCTTCTCCTGGCGGCGACGCAGCCGCAGTCCCCCGGGATTGAAGTCGTACAGGATGACGTACACGTATGCGTCGTCCCGCTTGCAGGCCATCCCGCCCTCCTGATCCTCCCAGCCCTCGTCGATGAACTGGCCACCCGAATACTGCCCATGCGCGTGGTCGATGACGTTGGTCATCTGGAACGTCGCCATGGAGACGGTGCCGGTGCCAACCCACTCGTCGTCGAGCCAGAGCTTGGCGGTCGTGCCCGCGAATGAGACCGAGAGGCGACGAGCCTGGAGCTCGGGGAAGAAGAATTTCCGGTCCATGCCGGGCAGGACCACCCGCAGGGACGACATCCAGTTGGTCGGGATCGCGTCCCACGTCTCGACATCAAAACCACCGACGCTGAAATCGCTAAATGGCGGCGCGCCGGCAGACAGGTCGGTGCCAGCAGAGGACAACAACCGCCGCCCCCCGAGCACCTCGATCGGGGTGGCGTTGGGGGCCTGCGACTCGATCCAGGCGACCAGGTTGCTGGTCCCGCGGACCAACTCCGCGCCCAGGGCGGACTCGCTGAGATTCTGGACCGAATCGGCCGTCGTGGTGCCCCCGGCCAGGGACAGTAGGCCGGAGCGCGTCAGCCCGGCGGCGGTCAGGATGCTGGTGCCCGCCTCCGTGGCGTAGGTCTTGAAGGACGGATCGAGGGGATAGGTGTTGCCCCCGACGCTGACCTCGACCCAAACGCGCTGGAACGCAAGCCCGGTGTCGTCGTTAGGATCCACGCCGATCGCCGGCGCTCCACGGTTGACTATGAAATTCGCCGCGTGGTCAAAGTCGTTGGTGAGCAACCCGAGCCAGGCCATGAGATTGGTCCCTCCGTCCCCCGCGATCGGAACCCAATGGAAACCGAACCGGTACTGGGCCGAATAGCCCGCGGCCCGCAGCAGGGAAACCAGCAGGGCGGACTGGTCGAAGTCGTTGCCTCGTCCCTCCAGCAGGGTGAGGTAGGCACCCTTCTTGCAGCCGAAGTACTGCTCGTAGTCGATTCGGTCGCGCACGAAGGCGAAGATGCGCGCGGGATCGTTCTCCAGCCCGCGGGCCAGCGACTGGATCTCGGAGGTGGCCTCGTCGGCGAAGTTGCCGCCCCCGGCCCCCGCCATGGCCAGCGCGATGCCGCCCGGCTCTGCGGCGGACTTGGTCTCCGCGGACGACTTCGGCGGCTTCTTCAGCTTGTCCCGGCCCGCCCGGATGATCGGCAGGGGCCCCTCGCGCCGGGATGCGTTGTGCCAGCCGGGCCCGGCGATGTTGTCGGGGCGCGTCTCCGCGCCCGAGGGGGCGCACAGGGAGAGGAGCAGGAGTATGGGGATGGCGGTCTTCATGGGGCTTCTAGGAGGTTTCCTTCGGCGTCGTAGACATAGCCCAACACGTTTCGTCCGGAGACGCCGGTCAGCCGGTCGATCGCGTCATAGATGTAGTTCGCGCGGCCCGAGGAGGAGGCCTCGTCGTTGGCCTTCGGGTCGAGGTCGAAGTCCATCTCGTCGGGGTTACCGATGCCGTCGGCGTCGGGGTCTCCCGAGGCGCCGTTGCCGGGGTCGCGGGTGCCATCGTCGGTGGGGTCGAGCCCGTGGGTGGCCTCCCAGCCATCCGGCAGGCCGTCGCCATCGGTGTCGGGGTTGCCGGGGTCGGTGCCGAAGCGGTACTCGTCCAGGGGACTCAGGCCGTCGCCATCGTCGGTGTAACCGGCGTAGAGCGCCTCCCACCAGTCCGGCAGCCCATCGCCATCGTCGTCCCAGAACTCGTCGGCCCCGGCGTCCGGGGCGGCGCCGGCGTCGCGGGGTTCGCCGTTGATGTCCAGAGTGGCGAACGGCGCGTTGGTGCCCATGTCGATGGCCGGGGAATTGGTCGTCAGATAGCCCCAGCGGGTGAGTGACGGGTCCTGACCGGAGCCACCGTACTGTCCCCCGGCGACGATGCTGTTGCTACACGCCACGGTCCCGCCGGCGGCGTAGATGGCCTCCGGCGCGCCGCCGTCGCCGCGCCAGAGGATGGAGTTCAGCACCGCGACCGAGCCGCCGGCGCTGAAGATCGCGTTGCCGTGGCCGTTGGTGGCCGCCGCGTTGCGGTGGAGCGTACAGTGGACCAGCAGGGGCGACCCGCCGTCGTTGTAGACCCCGGCGCCACTCTCGGCGAGGTTGTCGCGCACGATGAGGTTGGCCAGCAGGGGCTCGGCCCCCGGCGCCACGTAGATCCCGGCCCCGGCCTTTCCCGGCTCCTTGGTCACCACAAGGCCGTCGAACGCGCTGGAGTTGCCGACCCGCAGCGTGTAGTCGGGCGAGGCCGGCCCGGCCGAGATCACCGGCGGACCGTTGCTGCCCAGCTCCCCGAGCAGCATCACCCGGGAGTTGGTGATCGACACGCATTCGACGTAGGTCCCGGGCCGGATGCCGATGATCGCGAACTCCTCCGCCGCCGCCGCGGCCAGGGCCGCCCCGATGGTGGTGTGGTCCCCACCGCCGGACCCGTCCACCAGCAGCAGCGGCCCGGGCGCGACCGCCGCGTTGGTCGGGTCGCCCGAATTGGCCCATTCGAACACGTTCGGTATGCGGTCGCCATCGGCGTCCTCCCGGGCATCCGCAGCGTCCAGCCTGTCGAACCCGAACGCGGCCTCGTAGGCATCCGGCATCCCGTCCCCGTCGGTGTCGGCCAGTTCGGCGTAGTTGGTGGCGATGCTGCCCGCGTCCAGCGGGTAGTTGAAGGTCTCGATCTCGTCGAGCCGGGCGCGGACCGAGACCCCGCCCCAGAACAGCGTGCCGAAATTCAACCCGGTGGCCTCCCGGACGGCGCGGCTGGGGTAATAGAGAGCGGGGCTGCCGTACTGGGAGGCGACCTCGGCGCCGTCGACGTACAGGCGCGCGGCGCCCTCGTCGTAGGCGAACGCGACCTGGTGCCAATGGCCCGCGCGCCACGTCACACCGGTGTACGCGCCCCCCGCCCAGTGCCCCAGCCCGTCGTCGGATCCCCATCTGATCTCGTTGCCATCGGGGCTGAAGCACAGCTGCCAGTCCCCGTAGCTCGCGTCCTGGGTCCATGCCCCCATCTCCACGATCCGGGCCCACTCCCCGGGGCCGGTGCCGCCCAGCGACGCGCTCGTCCAGTCGGGGCGAATCCAGATCCGGAAGGTCCCGCGGCGCAGGTTGATGTTGGCGCTGCCATCGGCCTCGGTGTCCCGATACTTGAGCAGGACGGGATCGGCCGCGACCACATGCGCCGACCCGCCGATCATGCCCTGGGCCCACGCGATGTTGGTGACCTCCGTCGGGACCGCCCCGTGGGCGGCAACGAAGCCCGGCGCCTCGAAGGGCCAATAGCCCAGGCGCACCGGCGTGTAGCTGGCCGCGTTGGTGGGGCAGGTGCCGTCATACATCGCCTCCTGCCCGTCGCTCCGGCCGTCGTAGTCGGTGTCGGGATTGTCCGGGTCGGTGCCCCAGCCCGGCTCCTCGTCGTCCCTGAGCCCGTCCCCGTCTGCGTCCGGGACCAGGACCGTCACCCCGACGGGCCCGGCG
>CAZYWZ010000217.1:0-5482 GCA_964651705.1 uncultured Verrucomicrobiales bacterium | reverse complement strand
TCGACCGAACGGCCCTCCACTGGCGTTCCGGCCCGTCGGTCACCGTGAGCGTTCGCGATAGAACACACGGCTTCAATATGGACGCAGATCTCATCAACTCCTACTTGGACCGCGCCAAGGAAATTATTGGGGACAGGTCTGACGCTGAAGTTCGGTACGACGACGCGGTCGTGGAGAAGCTACAGAAAGGCGGGAGTATACAGGATGCCATTGCAGCCGCCAACAGACAGTACCCAGAAGACGCATTGCGACCGGACGCTACCCACTGGCATGACTTGCGAGCCCGGTACGAGTATATCATCGAGCATAAGAAGATCCTTGCCAGACTGGGGATGAAGGAATGAGCGCGAACAATGCAATCGGCGATGGATATCGTATCACGAGATCGCCCACGGAGTTTGGTTTTACTGATGTAATCGAGTAAGCGCGATAGGCGACATTGTAGTTATAAGCAAACTTTTATGAGTTAGTCTAAGTCCTCGGGGGCGCGCCACCCCTCCCTTTTTCTATGAGGAGGACGTTTTCTCACTTTACACTTTTTCGGGGGTCCCCAGAGGCCAAAGACGGGCTTTTCGGATGCCTTGAGAAGGCCCGGAACCATCTCCACCCGAGCGGGTTATTTCGACGCCCCACACGGGCAACCACGCCCGATCCGACGCCCGAGGGGGTGTAAAGTACGCTCCCAAAACTGGGGCATCCGGGGAGCGACTTTGGCGCTTTTCGCGGCCTTTGCGCTTCGCGTCGGTGCATCGTGCCGAGGGCCGGTGCGCGTTGGTGCGCGAGGCTTTTCGGGGGTCGGCCCGTGCTACCTCCATCGGTCGCGCATCCACTCCATCACGGCCCCCGGATCGAAGCGCACGAGGCGACCGATCTTGATATGGGGCAGTCCGGCGATCATCAGGTTGCTCACCGTCCGCGGGCTGCACCGCGCGTAGGCCGCAAGGTCGCGCACCCTCCACAGGCTGGCCACGTCCGTGGCCGCTGCATCCTTGGCCTTCCGTCTCTCGTTGGCATCCATCGTCATCCCGTCTCCTTCCTTATATGCGGGGGGCTTTCTATCGGCCCCGCCCCAATGCCCGGTGTCGGTGCAAGGCATCCTGCACGCGGCGGACTCCCGTTTCCGTTTCCAGGCGCGCAATGCGCCGCGCCGCATCCGCTCGCGAGTGCTCGCGTCGCGCTGCCGGAGGCCGAACTCGTGCGCGAGGATCGAGGCCCTGTGGCTAATTGCCGCCGCCGTGCATCCCGCCCTCGCGGCGCACTTGCGCATCGAGTTCAGTTCTGCCCCGAGCAGGAACCGCCAGGCCAACGCGGTGATCTTCGGGTTCCCGCGCGCAAAGGTCGCCGCAACCCGCTCGACCACCCGCAGCATTTCGATGCGCCTCGCGGGGACTCGCTCCGGCTCGATCTCGTCGATTGCGGTCTGGTGGCTCACGATGATCGGCGCGCCATTCTCGTACCAGAGTTCCCTCACGGTCGATCCTCGCCCGGGGCGACCTCGAACTGCCGCGCCAGCGCGGCCCGCACCTCGGCCGGATCGAACAGGAAGAGTCGTCGACTTATCCGGATATGTGGGATGAGGCGACGCGCGATCCAGCAGTCCACGGTACGGGTGCTGACGCCGAAGAGCGCGGCAAGTTCCCGCTTCTTGACCAGCCACTTCTGGGCGGTGTCGGTTTTCATCGCAAGCATGACCGCGGGCGACTATTCCCGCCCCCGGATCCATGCCCGGACGTCCTCGGGATCGAAGCGCACGAGGTGGCCGAGCTTCATGAAAGGCATGCCGGCCAACATCAGGTTGCTGACAGTCCTTGGACTGCATCGCGCGTAGGTCGCGACATCCCGGACGGTCCAGAGGGCTCGCCGTCCGCCCACGACCGCGGCGTTACCGTCATCAGGTGTCTCTTCGTCGTGCTTGCTCATTTCGTTCTCCTGCCCCGCGTTTGCCAGAACGGCCGGACTCATGTGCTCTCTCTCGTTCTCCGGCACCGACCGGAAGGCGCTGCCATGGGGAAGCATCGCGCCCTACAAACAAGCAACCGGTGTCAACGATTCGGCCAGTTGTGCGAAGCCAAGCTGCCATTCTCATCAGATGTTGAGGGGTGGACCCCCACGGGATCCTGTCGCGCCTTCTTTGATGTTGCAGGGGCGCCGTGGCGCGGCCCCAAAACCGTCCCAAACGGTGGCTTTGGCAATCCCGGACGCGCCGCAATCGCCGGGGAGGCATCGGGGGGCGGGCCTTGCATTGCGATCGTTTCTGGCGGCGTTCGCGGACCGCGGAACAGGATCAGATCCCCGCGAAACAGGCCCTAATGGGGGAGATAGAACATCAGGATGCCCCAGGGCGCGCCGGAGACCGGATCCGGTGCCCTGGGAGCCCCCAGCGCGCTGGACGGGGTTTTCGGACCCCAAGATCGGCGGGCGATCCGCGACCATGATTGCGCTGTAAATGGGGGCCATTGTCAATATCGCTCATCCCCGGAACGAGGGCCAGTCGCAGCGGATGATCCCGCCGGTCTCGTTGATGCGGCTGGCAGCGGAGTCCCCGACCAGGCGGCCCAGCTCGGCGGGCTCAACGTTGGCGATGATGATCGTGTCGCGCATCGCCCCGTACCGGCGGTCGATGATGTGGGTCAGCAGGCCCGCCTCGAACCCGCTGCCTTTCCGTTCCTGGATCTCGTCGATGACCAGGAGCGAGGGCCTGCACCAGTCGGCCACCGCGTCGGCCTCCGAGCGCCCGCGCCCGCTCATGGTCGCGCGCACATCGAGGAACACGTCCATGGCGGCGGCGTAGCGCACCGTGCGGCGCGCCCCGGCCCCGAGCCGCAACACCTCGACGGCGATCTGGGTCTTGCCGGTCCCGCGGGGGCCGATCAGCGCCAGGATCGCGCCGCGCCCGTCGCAGCGGTCCCTCGCTCTCCCGAGGGTCTCGGCCCACCGGGATCGCTCCCCGGTCCGGTTCAGGTCGCCGCGGGCCACGTGCCGTCTGGGCGCCCCGCAGCGGATCAGTTCGGCGCGCACCAGCGCGGCGGTGTCGTCTTCGTGGTTGTGGTCGGTGCTCATGTCAGCTCCTTAATTTGGATGTTCTCGACGAGGCGGGGCAGCGGCTGGCGATCCCCGGAAGTCCGTCTCTCATTGGCGCGCCATTTCAGCGCGTAGGCCGTGAGCGCGTTGCGCCAGCGCCGCGGGTCGATCGGCTGGCCGCGCCCGTCCCGCCAGCCGCGGCCCTCGACCTCGTGCCACCAGGTCTCCGCGACCCTCGGGTCGATGCCGGCTGGGCCCCGGGCGAAGTCCAGGACCTCGGGCAGGCCGGGAGGGTCCGGCGGTTCGGCGGTCCCCTTCCCCGAATCGGATGGGCAAGCCGCAGGCGAACTGGGGGCGCGCGTCCCCTCCCCTTCCCGCCTAACGATATCTGAGTGACCCTCCCAGTTTGGACCAGAAATGCTCGCATCTGGCTTCTGGCTTCTGGAATGGCATGTTTGAGCATTGCTCGGGCCATGCTCGCCGTTCTGCCCCAAGCATTGCTCCGGGCATTGATCCGCGATGCCCTGGGCATGCTCCGAGCATTGTCCCTTTTGATTGCGTGTTCCCGCCCAACGGGCGTTTGCGGCGAGCCGCGCCTTCTTCTCACGCTCGGCGGCTTTCTTCTCAGCCTCGCCCCAGTCCCTCGCGATCCGGCGGCACGAGACAGAAACGACGCCGTTGTCGAGCCACCGCACATCGCCGACGCCAACCGCCGCGATCTCCTCAAGGATGGCCCTCGCCTCGTCCTCCGGGATCTGGAGCAGGCGCGCGAGCACAGGCAGCGGATAGCGCACGGTGCCCCGGCGGTCTTGGTGCCACATCTGGCAGAGCAGATCCATCCACGCCCCGCGCGCCGCGAGGCCCAGGAGCCTCGTGTCGCGGACGTAATCCGCCGGGAAGAACCTCATGTAGGGCAGCCTGTCCTCACCCATGTTCCCTCCCATTCATTGCGGCAATGATCTGCTCCACCCTCCGGGCGTTGATGTCGCCCCGCGTGAGCCGCACGACGGTCCATCCCGCCAGGGCGGCGACAACGCTCACTACGCGCCGCCTTTCATCTGCCGGGCGAGGAAGTCCTGCATGCGCTGGACGTAGAAGAGCCGCCTGCCCTTGACCGCGCCCGGCTTGTTGCCTGTCCATCGTCTCTCGATTGGTTCACGCAGCGTCATGGCCGCTCACCGTCCTCAAGAAGCGCATCCAGTTGTTCTTTCGGAATGATCGGGGTTCGCAACACACGGGATGGTCGCAGGAGCCCACGCAGAATCAGACGACGCACACTGATGGGTTTGACGCCCAGGTACGCCGCCGCCTCATTGACGCGGAATCCCCGCTTGGGGACCTGCGTCCCGTCGCCCGCCCGTGCAACAAACGCCGGCCCGGCTGTCGGCCGTGGCCGCAGGGGTTGACTCTCCGGCGCTAGACTTGACGCCCCAGCGCTTAGCGTACTCCGAGATGCGCTTGCCTTCACCCCACCACGCTGGAACGCCAAAGCGCTTTTGGCAACAGTCAGTGGTCAGGTTTTTTTGGCCCGGAATATTCGGGCCAAGATGTCCGGAAACCCTATGCCCGTCTTACGCGCTCCTGTTCCACTCTCGCCCATTTCCGCAGGAGCTTCAAAACCTCGCCTCGCGCGTCTGAGCCTAATCTCTTGGCCCACATCCTCCAATTTCCACCAACCATAAAGAGGTCAGAGAAAAAGGCGTCCGCCCATTCATCGGCACTCGCCGCGGTCAGTGGAGGCATGTCACGCATGCTGACCCAGCCGCCAACGCGGGGCCCGAACTGATGCCAAAACACGGCCTTCGAACCCGATTCCTGAGACTGCGTAACACGCAAATACCAAGCTCTCAAATCCCACGCCAGTGTTCCCGGAGTGGCTCGAATCTGCGGCGCTCGCGCAGTTCTCCCAACATCGAGGTTCTCGACAAGGGTTCGGGCCGCCTCCCAACATCCGGGACGCGCTTTCGCCTTCCTATTCCTCCGACCCGGTGAGGCAACCGAATCCACCACGACTGGCCATCTGCCGATTTTCTGACAATGCTGCCTGATGGCTTCGGCGAAACCCGGATCCCTGTCCACGTGCATGTTGAGAACATCGACCAAGCCGCCCAATTCATGGGCCAAGCGCACGAACCTCGCATGATCCCATTTTCCCTTCTCGTCCTCCCTCGTCGATAGCCCCAGGCATGCGTAAAAGTTCAGGCCAAGAAGATGAAGTAGGGCCATGCCCGCGTTTTCATTCCCAGAACTCGCGATGTCGCTCAACCGGAGAATCAAATTCGAAATCTGGTCTTCCAACAGGTATATTTTTCGCGATCGAGCGCGAGGGTCCATCTCCTTAGCCGGCACATACCATCGTTTTGCCTCTTGCGTCTCGGGATTCGGAACATCCCGATACTTCTTTTTTCTCATGGTCTTGCCTCGGATCTTCAGTTCTTCCCGCATGCTAATATAGAAATAA
>CAZYWZ010000216.1:0-5553 GCA_964651705.1 uncultured Verrucomicrobiales bacterium | reverse complement strand
TTCCCACTTTCGGCCTCCTCAGTAGTCGGACTTGCCCAGGCGATTCCCGCCAGGCTTAATCTCGGGCCACAAATACAAGCTGTTTCCCGCTCTTTCGCCGATCGGATCCCTATTCAGCCACCTCCCCGTCTGGGGGTTGTACCATGCGTGCGCGTGGGTGGAAATCACTGCGAGCGCACACGCGAAGCCGAGGACCGCGCGACGGTATCGGCTTGGCGCATGGATCTCGGGCGTGCCGCTGGGTCGCGTTCGCCTCGTTGGCCCTGAGAGGATCGGGACGTGAAATGCGCCCGCGCTGGTGATGGAATCTCCTTTCCCGCGCGCTGCGGGCGCGGACCCCAATTGGCGCGGCTTCATCGCCAATCTCGCTGGAACTAGAGTGCTCTTCGTTACGCGGCTGTCAAGTGTCAGCGCACGAGGATGCGAGCATCCGCCGCGTCGGATTGGTTCGAAACTCGGCGGGCGGGGCTGTTCCTGTCGTGCGGGCTGCGGTGAAATGGGCCCAGGTGTTCATGGAGCGTTCAGTTGGTCAGCCGTCACTGTAGCAGCCCCATCGATGCGGTTAACCCTCAACCGCAATTTGCCGCCCTGGATCGTCAAATCGACTTCCTCCTCTGTTTCCGTCCCATCTCGACGGCTGCCGGCGCTCTCAGTAATCACACACTCTGAAAGACGCCCAGATGCGAAGACGACCCGACCCCGTGGCGATTCAGGGATCATGCACAAAAGAACGGGTACCGCGTCAACATCTCGGGGCCTCAAAACCTGCCATCGTTGGCCCCGATCATCCCAGTGTGCGAGAACACGCTGGACGGCAGCACCCCCAAAACTGATAGAGAGCTTTCTCGCGGACGCCTGGATTTCATCGGGGAGGTCCGCCGCGTTTTCGCCATCGCGAGGGAAACGTGAGCCGAGTTCGACGCCCAGGCGTTTCAATTCTCCCAGGTCAGCCCGCAGCCTGTTCTCAATCTGTCTGCCGCGGACAAGCGGCCCCAGAAGGTCCGTGACTGTGTAGGCCACCCCAGCCATCAGCAGGATGATCAGCAATATCCGCGAAGGGGGAATTCTCATGGCCTCGGTGGCACGACCTGGGTCCGTGGAAATGGGGCGTTCCAAAACCACACGGGTCCAGGGTATCCGAGAAAGACCCCACCAGGAGCGACATGTTTCCTCCAAGATTCAGCGGGCGAATAGACCGGGTGCCCGCCGTCATCAAAACCAACGTCGTGTTGCTCCCCGGAAGAGAAACAGGCGAACATTGCAACGGACATCAACTTGTGGCGTGGGCTCACCTCGTTCGGCGAAACAGGCGTCCCTACGTCGGGGCCCAGGGGCCTCAGCGTCCACGAAATCACGCCATGACCTCCAAAAACAAAAACCCCGAGACCTTCCTCTCGCCATCCGCCAATGAAATCCGCCTTCGAGGTGCTTGTGATGCGCTTCACGCCGTAGCCCTGTGACTCCAGGACGTCGCCCATTATTATGGCCGCTTGCCGCATGTAGTTCGCGCCAGTTGCTCCCCACGAATCGAATGGTGTGGTGAAAACGACCATGCGGTTTGGGACCTGATAAGTTGTCCCTTGCTTTGGGGTTGCGTCGTGATTCCGGACCCACTGGCTGGCCTCTCGCGGATCGAGCTTGATTTTCTTGGCGAGGCTCTCCCATGTGTCGTTCTCAGAATCGGCGCACACCTGCGCCCACGGTTCCTTCAGGCGGTAGACTTGTGTCCAAAGGCCGAGCGCATCGCCCTTGTTCACGGGGTCGTTCTCGGCAGCGGCATAGATGTTGGCGCCACCCTCATGGCCGATCGGGTCCCTGTTGAGCCACCTCCCGGTCTGGGGCATATACCAGCCGGGTGCGTGCGTGGAGCCGAGTGCCAGCGCAAACGCGAAGGCGAGGAAAGGTGGCTGGCATGCTCTCGGCGCAGGGAAACGGGGCTTTTTCATGGTTTCCGTTCATCCGGTTGGTGGCGACCAGGACGGGGGATGCGCCGGATGTGCATGTGGCATGTTCCTCCGCGTTGCGCGGCCGGCGGGAACACGCGACGCGATGCATTGCGATTGCCCATCGTCTTCCCCTGCCTCACGCCATCTAGCGTGCTCGTCCAGGGGTGCGTGTCAAGCGCATCAGGGTGGATTGCCCAGTCCGCTGGGGCGAGGTGGGATTCGCGACGCCCTCAACCTCTGACGCGTGGGAGCCGGAGGACATTCGTGCGGGCCATCAGCCCCAGAAGATCCCCGTCGGGTCGGCCTGGACTTCCTCAAACACACCCGAGAAGTCACGTTGCGGCTCCAGCCCCTCGTACAGGCGCCATTTCCCGCCCCTGTGGTGCCTGTACAGGGTCCAACGGTCGGTTGTCTTGCTGTACCGGAATCGCGCGACCGAGAGCGTCGTCCACCGCGCCGGGTCTTGGAAATACGGCCGGCTCTCGAAGAGCGTGATCGCCATCCCCCGCACGAGGTAGCCGAGCCGGACCTTGTGCCGGGCGTGCCCCGGGATGGCGCGGGAGCAGTACGCGTCCAGCTGCGTCTCGGCCCTTGTGAGGATCTCGGGTGGTATGGGCAACGTCTTTCCTCTCTCCGAAATCGACCGAGCGGGTCGCGCGGGCACCGCTGAGGACCCGGTGGGGGATGTTCGTCTCTCCCCTGGGTTCGGTCAAGTCGAGGGTGGGGATGGCGTGCGGCCCCCATGCCTGATACGGTGGCTTGGCGGGGGCAAGATTCAACTGCGGGAGGCTGGGGCGCTCGCGGGGGGATTCTCGGCCGGGCCGTGAGGGCATCGTTCGATGGCGGGGAGCACGGGCGGTGACGTGGGCGAATAACCGTGAAATAGAAAAACCGTTTCTGATAGATGTTCTGAAAAATCAAAATGATATCAGTGTAAACTGCATATCATATTTATGGCGAACGAGTAGAGTAGTTTTATAGACTGAATTTTCGAGTCAGCCTGTCGGACCTGGCAAAGTCCGACGGGCTGCTAGAGGAGGCCGAGGGGATTGACCCGCGTCTTGAGCGGCAACGTCACGCGCGCGCCGCCCAGACGGTGGGACTCGAAAGCGGCGCAGATCATCTCGACCGTAATCGCGCCCTGCCGCGCGTCGCAGAGCGGGGGGCGATCCTCGCGGATGGCGGCGATCAGATCCCGGCCCGCGAGGATGTGTTTCTCGGCGGCGCGCGGCATGTCCGGGACCGGCTCGGGCTGTCCCGGCCCCGCCGAACTGATCGGCACCCAGGCGCGTGGTTCGGGGTGCGGCATGAAGGGGTTGCCCTCGAGGAGGTGGGCTATCGGGTGGCGATCCACGCGCAGGTCGATCATCCCCGCGTTGCCGATGACCCGCAGGCCAAAGTTCGGCTCCTTGGTGCCCGCACGCCGGAGCGAGTCGAAATAGAAGGGCAGGCCGCAGGCCATGTCGTAGCGGGCGTGGAGCGCGTCGCCGGCGAGGGGGCCCAGGCCCTCCTTGGCCTCCGTCACATCCGCCCGGCCGACGGCGCGCCCCCCTTGCCCGACCCAGGCCGAGCAGGCGACCGGTTCGCCGCCGAGAAAGTGGGCCAGGTTGATCACGTGGGAACCCAGCACCCACAGATCCTCGCCCCCTCCCCGCTCGTCCTCCTTGCCGCGCCCCCGAAATTCCAGCAGCCGCCCGATGGCACCGCCCTCGATCCATTCCTTCACCTTGGGGAGCGCCGGGTGATAGCGGTTGCGGTGCGCCACCGCGACCTTCGCCCCCGATCTCTCACACGCGGCGAGGATCTGGTCGGCCTCCTCCGGCGACCGGCAGAACGGCTTTTCCACGTAGATGCCCCTGGCGCCCGCGTCGATCGCCGCGAGCACCATGTCCCGGTGCTGGTCCGCGTGCCGCGGGCAGACCGCCACGATATCCGGCTTCGCCGACCCCAGCATCTCCCGGTAATCGGCGAATCCCGCCGCGACCTTGATCCGCGCCCTTGCGTCGGACAATCCCTTCGGGTCCGCGTCGGCCACCGCGACGACCTCCGTCTCCGGGATCGACAACCACATCGTGTCCAGCCCGTGGCCGTAATTCCCGCGCCCCGTGTGACCGATGACCGCCACCCGGAGGCGCCCGCCCGCCGCACGCGCCCACATCGGCGCCCCCAGCGCCACCGCCCCGAATCGCAAGAACTCTCGCCGCCGCATCCCGCGCATTACAGCATGTGCCGGCGACTGGCGCGAGCCCACAGTCGTGAGGCAGACATGCTTGTCTGCCGGCGGTGGCCCTGCCCTGATGCCGCGGACAAGGACGCCCGCGCCACGCCCCCCTCAATCCTTATACGGGTCGTGGATGTCCCGCCCCGCCATCGCGACACCCAGCGGCCGCAGCGTGTGCAGCACCCGGATCGTGCCCTCGTGCGCCTTGAGCACCTCCGGCAGCCGCCGGTAGGCCTGCGGGGCCTCGTCCAGATCCCCGCCGCGCAGCACCACCCCCTTCTCATGCAGCCAGCGCATCATCGCGTCATGGCGCACCAGCCCCTCCTTGCGGACCCGCTTGCCCCCCTCCCGCACGAATTTCCCCTTCGCCGCCGTCCGCGACATGATCCGCCCCGCACCGTGCACCGTGGAGTATAGCGCCTCGCGCGAGGCCTCCGAGTCCACGCCCTCGATGATCACCGCATCGTCCCCCATGCTGCCGCCGACGAATCCCTTCTGCCCCGGGAACGCCGGGGTCGCCCCCTTCCGCACCACCCAGAACGCCGCCTCCGGGCCGCGCGGCCCGAGCCGGTGCCGCTCGCGCCAGGCGAAGTTGTGGTGGTTGTGCACCTCCTCCACGATCCGCGCCCCGAGGATGCGCCTCACCACGTGCCGGGCCACGTATTCCCTGCCCGCGTACGCGTAGCGCCCCGCCAGCGTCATCCCCGCCAAATAATCCCGCCCGAGCGCGCTGTCCTCCGGGACCACCGCCGGTTCGACATCCATGCCCTCCTTGCCACCCGCCGCTTTCAGAAAATGCGTCGCGATCTGGTAGCCGAATCCCCGCGAGCCGAAATGCACCCCCACCCACACCCGCCCGGCCTCGTCGGCAAAAACGTCCACGTAATGATTCCCGCTCCCCACCGTCCCGAGTTGCGCCTCGGCCATCGGCTTCAGCTCGCGGAACGGCTTCTCCCGCCACAGGGCATCGTCGAACAGCTCGTGATCGACCCGCTCCTTGCTGTGCCGGCCGATGCCGAATGAGATATCCCGCACCACGTCATCCAGGATGGCCCCGATCCGCGGCGCCACCTCCGCCTCCGCCGCGTCGGTCCGGATCGCCAGATTCCCGCACGCGATGTCGAACCCCACCCCCGAAATCGAGATCCGGTCCCGGTACGCCACCACCCCGCCAATCGGTTGCGCGTAACCCCTGTGCCCGTCCGCGCACAGCACCCCCCGCACGCCCCCCGCCGCCACACAGCGCTCGATCTGCGCCACCGTGCCCGCCTCGTGCTCCCCAAAGATCCTCACGCCCATAAAACGCTCCCCGTAACCCTACCCCCGCCCCACGTGTTGACTCAAGCAAAGACGACACCGGGGGATGATTTTTCTGTGGATTCGTTG
>CAZYWZ010000215.1:0-5604 GCA_964651705.1 uncultured Verrucomicrobiales bacterium | reverse complement strand
TGCGCCAAGGCGCAGCCTACATCGCGACCCAATTTTCGAGTCAGCCCCGCCGCCGACGCGTGGAGGCGCAGGATAATTTAGGGGGAAACTCGATTCCCGAAGCCGCCTGGCACAGGCGGCCTACAAAGAATGTAGATGGCGTCTCCGTGACGCCACCGGGGCGCAGTTTCGTGTCAGGGCGGCTGGCTATGGCCCGAGTTTTTGAAGACGAAATCAGTTATCGAGCGTCCTGCCGCCGGCGGACGGTGGGGTGCGGAGCTGAGATTCGGCGGAGGGTTTTTCGTGTGGCTGTGGGGAGGGTGGGGTCGTGGCGCTTGGCGCGGGAGCGGCGGCGATCTGGTCATGGGTTGGCTCGTCGGCCATCATGGCCATGAAGGCCCGTATGCCGCGGGCGGTGGCGGCGGCGACCTTGTTGCGGTAGGCCTCCGTGGCGATGAGGGGCGCGTCGACCGAGTGGCTCAGGAAGCCTCCCTCGACGAGGATGGCGGGCATCTGGGTGCCGCGGAGGACCTCGAAGCGGGCCCACTTGACGCCGCGGTCGCCGGCGGGCGAATGGTGCCTGCACAATTCCCGCTGCACCATGTTGGCCAGCAGGAGGCTCTCAGCACCGTAGTCGTTGCCGGGGTAGCGGATGTCGTTGCGTGAGGAGGGTCTGCCGTCCGCTCCCGTGGATGCCGCGCCCTGCGGGGTGAGGGCGTAGGTCTCGATGCCGTGGGAGGTCGATCGGCCCATGTTGTAATGGATGCTGACGAAGAGATGGTTCTTGTGACGGTTCGCCAGGCGGCTTCGCGAATCCAGGTCGATATAGCGATCCGACGTTCGCGTCATCACGACGGGGATGCCATCGGCGTCGAGGAGGCGCTTCAGCTCGTTTGCCGTGGCGAGGGTCACGGTCTTCTCCGCCACGCCATTGCGGCCCAGCGCGCCGCGATTGGAACCCCCGTGACCGGGATCGATCACGACGCCTTCAAACTTGCGTCCCTTCACCGCGCGGCGCCCCTTCAGCAAGACTTCGAGCAACTCCGCCTCGTCGACCCGCGAGAGCATCAGTTCGCCGCCCTCGGTCTTGCGCAGCGGAAAGCTGAGCCAGTGGCGCGCGCCGTTGAAGAAGAATTGGCGGCTTTCCACCCGAAAGATCAAATTCCCCGCTGGGCCCGACAGTTGGAAATAGTCCTCTTTCTGGAGACCGCCGAAGCCGCCGGGGGACGCCAGCGGGGAGAAGGCCGGGACCGCCTGCGGATGGCTCGATGTCATGGTGCCGCTCAGTGCGATGAGACCCCCGAGTTCGTTTCTGGAGCAGAACGCATCGAAGGCGGAATAGGGCACCCCGCCGATGCGGGCGGACGCCGCCGCCCCCGCGCCGGCCGGAAGAGAGAACGCTGCCGCGACCGCGAAGGCCGCCCCAAGTCGCCACATCGAAAATTGCATTAACAAAAATAATAGCATCACATCGACTTTTGCCAACTGGGCCGCTGGGCCCCAAATCCTCGCGCAAGGCACTACCCGGAGGCGCAACACTTGGGAATGTAGGGCGCGAAATCCCTTTCGCGCCACGGGCAACCGGCAGGACCGTGCGTGGCGCGGATAGGAATCCGCGCCCTACAAAACTTGGCACAGTGACGTGCCTGTGTCCCATACGGTTCGTTGAGGGCACGTCACTCGGGGAGCGATCCTTGCGCGAGGATTTGGGTGGGCGGGGTTGGAGCCTGGGACGAGCGAACCGGGCACGAGCAATCGCCGGAGCGTTGGCTCGACCTTGTGCCGGTCGGTCGCTACACTTCGGCGAGAATCGAGGAGGCGAGGCGGTATGAGGGATTTGTTGCTGGTCATTGCCTGCGTGGCGCTGCCGGTGGCGGCGCGGGCGGTGGAGCTGAAGCCGCGCTACGACGTGGTCGTGGCGGGTGCGGGGACGGGTGGGACATGCGCGGCGATCCAGGCCGCGCGCATGGGGGCGTCCGTGCTGTTGGTGGAGGAGACGGATTGGATCGGCGGGCAGATGAACGCGGCGGCGGTGACCTCGATGGACGAGGGCGGGTTGCTGGTGCGGGAGCGCGGCATCTACCGCGAGTTCTGCGAGCGGGTCGAGGCGCACTACCGGGCGCTGGGGAAGACGGCCGAGACGGCCTATTTCTTCCGGCACATCTGTTTTGAGCCGAGGGTCGGGCAAGAGATCCTCCGCGCGATGATCGACGAGGCGAGGAAGGGCGCGGTCCTGGATGTCGCCCTGAGGTCTAGGGTGGTCAAGGTGACGCGCGGGGGCGATGCAGTGACCGGGGTGGGTGTGCGGGGCGCGGGCGGTGCGCGCGAGATCGCCTGCCGGATGCTTATCGATGCGACGGAGTGGGGGGACGTGATCCCGTTGACCGGCGCGCGATACCGGGTCGGCAACTGCACCAGCGACTCGATCGATCCGGATCGCGCGATCCAGTTCCTGACGTGGACGGCGGTGATCCGGCAATACCCCAAGGGCGTGCCGCCGGAACTGAGAATCCAGGCGCCCCCGCCCGGGTACACGGCCAAAGAAGAGGCGCGCTTTGTGAAGACGCTGGTGGCGGGCGATGGGGTCATGCCCGGGCCGTTCGAGCAGGGCAACCGGCCCTGGAACTTCGCGACCTTCATCGGATATCGCGGGATGCCAGACAGCGCCAGCCCGGACGATGCGCCGCCGATCACGCGGACGCACATGAACTTCAACAACGATTATCCTGTCTATGTGCGCGACGTGGAGGATCCCGCCAGCCGGCTGAGGACCGGCCGCGACGCGCAGCTCCGCACCCTATACCTCCTATATTATATCCAGCATGTGCTGGGGAAGACGGACTGGAGCGTGGCGAGCGACGAGGGATTCGGCACCCCCTATCGGCGCGAGGAGGTGGACGCCTGGCTGAAGGAGGTTCCGGAGTTGCTGCCGTATCGCGCCATCCTCCTGCATTTTTCGATCATGCCGTACGCGCGCGAGAGCCGGCGGATCATCGGCCCGCACACGCTGAGCGCCCGCGAGATCGAGCGGAAGCCGGGCCAGCCGAAACAGTTCGCGACCGCCGTCGCTCTGGGCGATTACCCGATCGACCTGCACGGCTCGATGGTGGAACGCTATCTGGAGATGGATATCGATCGGCCGGGGGATATCCCGACGGCCACATCCAAGAAGGGGTCCGGCCCCTTCGCCATCCCCTTCGAGTGTTTCATCCCCGAGAAGATCGACGGCTTTCTCGCGGCGGAGAAGAACATCTCGCAATCCAGGCTCGTCAATGGCGCGACGCGGCTGCAGCCGAGCACGATGCTGATGGGCCAGGCCGCCGGGGCGATCGCGGCGCTCGCGCTCAAGCATGGCGTCCAGCCCCGCCACCTGGATCCCGTGCTGGCGCAGCGCGCGCTGCTGGACGAGGGGGCCACGCTGCTGATCACGCCGCTGCGCGATGTTGCGCGGGACAGCCGCGAGTGGATGGCGGTCCAGCTGGTCGCGGTGCACGGGATGCTATCGCCCGACAAGGGCCGATTCGGGCCTGAGCAATCGGTTTCGGGCGAACAGCTGCGCGGGGTGATACGCGGGTTGTTCGGAAAGGACGTGGTGGCGCCGGAGGGGACGGTGTCCCGCGGGGCGTTCGCGGCCGCGCTCCGGTCCGGCCTCGCGGGGACTCCGGTGGCAGTCGACTTTGTCGCGCGGGGCGCGGACGGCGACCGGCCCATCACGCGTTCCGAGGCCGCGCAGGTCGTCGCCGAATTATTGGAGTTCCGGGCCATGGCGCGGATGACTGGCGTCCCGCAGAAGCTCGCTTGGGACTCGGTGCGACCGGCGACGCCGCCGCCGCCCTACGATGTCAGCGGCACCCTACACCGCGACCTGCGACGGCTGGCCGAGCGAGAGGTCATCGATGACGCGGGTTACTGGATGGAGCACGCCGTCGAGGGCCAGTGGTGCGATGGCGCCAAAGTCGCCGATCTCATGGCCAAGGCCGCCCAGATCTTGGAGCCGGGTGGGACGGCCCCCCCGGCGGAGGTCTTTGCCCGGCACAACGTGATCTCAAAACCCGAATATTGGAGCGAGAACGCCGCGCCCGGAAAGCGATGCCCTGGCCACACTGTCTCGCTCCTTATCGCCAACCTCGCGCGGCAGTTAAATCGGCCCTGACTCGAAAATTGGGTCGCGATGCAGGCTGCGCCTTGGCGCGCGCGGGCGTTCGATTCGGCGGTGTGCGCCAAGTCGCGGCCTACCATTTTCTGCCCCGGTGGTGCCCCGCGTTCGGGGCACTGGATCTGACCTCGAAAATTCCAGGTGTGGCCACGGCCGTGAGGCCGTGGACCGCCACCGCGCGGCCCCTCCGTGACCGGAGGGGCTACAGTTTCCGCCCCGCTGATGCCCGTGGTATGATTTCCGGGGGCCCTAAGAATCTGGCGGGGTGAGCAACGCGCCTAACCTCGCATCGTTCCGGCAAACCAAGACGGATCGCAGGAGGATGCGGTAGACCTCCCCGCGGGAGATTTTGATTCGCCGGGCGGGGTCGAGGATATCGTCGCTTGCGCGAAGGCGTGCGATGGTCCTGAGGCCGATGAGGATGGGCCACGCGCAGGCGAGCCGGAGGCGCCAGAGGGGGCGCGGGAGGGAGAGCGTGTAGCGCCGGCCGCAGTCCAGATGTGCGAGCGTGGTGCCCAGATAATCGTGATACAGCGGGCGGAAATTCTCTGCGGCCCCGGGTGACAGGAGGTCCCCGGGCCGCAATCCCGCTTCCGCCAGCCGCTGGCTCGGGATGTAGCACCGGCCGATCCTCAGGTCCTTGGGGATGTCGCGCAGGATGTTGGTCAGCTGGAGGCCCTTGCCGAAGCGGATCCCCAGGGCCACCGCGCCCTCGATATCCCAGCCAGCCAGGGCCGGCAGGTGCGCGGCGCACATCCTTGTCCAGAATTCGCCCACGCAGCCGGCGACCGCGAAGGTGTAGTCGTCCAGTTCCACATCGGTCTCGAGCGCGACCAGCTGCCGCTCGCTCTCGCCCGGGAAGCGCTCGATATCGCCCTCCTGCCCGCGGGTGATGGTGTCCAACAACGAGGCGATGCGCCGGCGGTCGTCGGGCGGCAGCGCGGCGAACATCGCGAAGCACTCGTCCAGGCGCTCGAGCAGGAGTTTCTCCGCCGGGAGACTCTGCGACGCTGCCAGTGCTGCGCGGATGTCGGCGAGGTCCGCGCCGCGCGCACCGCCCTCGAACTGCTGGCGGAATCGCCGCAGCAGTTCCCGTCGCCGCTCGCGGGGAACGACTTTCGTGTCGGCGATGGTGTCGCTGGCGCGGGCGAAGAGGTAAGCGAGGGAGATGGCGGGCCGGAGTTCGCGTGGCAGGACGCGCAGCGTCAGGTAAAAGGAGCGCGACACGTCCCGCAGCAGCGGTCCGATCAAATGCGCTTGCGCCCGTTCGGCCATCGCCGGATGGTAAGGCCGGATTCGTCCCGCGGCAAACGGATAGAGGCGGGGCGCGCTCGGCAAAAGATCACCTGTCACCCGTGGCGTGGCAACGCCGGGTGTGGACCGCGGACGCGCCGAGAACGCGCCGGATTATTCGGGATGAAACTTCTGATTGGGTCGAGGGGCCTTTTGGACTGCGGTGGCAGAACCCC
>CAZYWZ010000214.1:0-5839 GCA_964651705.1 uncultured Verrucomicrobiales bacterium | reverse complement strand
CGCGGACGGTCGATTCGGCGGCGTGCGCCAAGGCGCAGCCTACCATTTTCCGCCCCGCCGCCTCACTTCGCGGGGTTGGCGCCCCGGACGCGCATCTTGATGGCGTAGAGGCCGGTGCTGGCGGTGACGAACAGCGTCCTGTGGTCCGGGCCGCCGAAGGCGACGTTGGCGCACCATTTTTCGGGGATGTCGATGTGGGCGATCTCCTTGCCGTCGGGCGCGATGACGGACACGCCCTTTCCGGTGAGGTAGAGGTTGCCCTCCTCGTCGACCGTCATGCCATCGGAGCCCAGCTCGCACAGGAGGGCCCGGTTGGCCAGCGCGCCGTCATCCGCGATATCGTAGCGGTAGGTCTTCTTGTCCTTGATGTCCGCGACGAAAAGCCGTTTCCCGTCCGGCGTGCCGATGATGCCGTTGGGCTGGACGAGGTCGGCGGTGACGCGGGCGAGGCCCTTCCCGTCGGGCGCGAGGCGGTAGACGTGTTGCCCATCCTGCGGGGGCTCCGCGTGCTGCCACCACGGTCGCTTGTAAAACGGGTCGGTGAAATAGATCGCGCCCGAGGGATGGACCCAGACATCGTTGGGGCCGTTGAGGGGCTTACCCGCGTGTGCCTTGAGGATGACGGTCACCTTGCCATCGGGAGAGATGGACCACAGCTCGTTCTTTTCATCGGCGCACGCGATGAGGTTCCCTTTCGCGTCGAAGTACATCCCGTTGGAGCGTCCGGCCGGCTGCATGAACGTCGAGAGACCGCCGCCGGCGTCCCACCTCATGATCCGGTCGTTGGGCTGGTCGGTGAAGAAGACATCGCCCTTTGCGTTTGCGGTGGGACCCTCGGTGAATCTGAAATCGCCGGCGAGTTTCTCCGGTGCCGCGCCCGGGGCGAGGGGGCTGGGCGGGTCGGCGATGGCGGGCGCGGCGGCGAGGGTGCTGGCGAGTGCGAGTGCGAGTGGTCTCATGGGGAATGGGTTCCTGGCGCACACGGTAGCGGCCGTCCGGATTTGGTAAAGCCTGGCTCGAAAATTCCGGGTGTAGCCACGGTCGTTAGACCGTGGGCGCGGCGGCCGAGCGCCCCGGCCCATCTGTGACCAGATGGGCTACATTCTCGCCGCAGGGGGACCCCCTTCGTGGGGCGTGACATTGAGCCCGCTACGGGACCACGACCGAGGCGACGGCGAAGGCGGCGATGCCTTCCTCTCGGCCGATGAAGCCCATGCCCTCATTGGTCGTGGCCTTGAGGTTCACCCGGGAGGGATCGATCCCGAGCGCCCCGGCGATGTGGTCCCGCATGGCCGGGGCGTGGGGGAGGACCTTGGGCGCCTCGGCGATGACGGTCGCGTCGACGTTGGCGATCGATGCGCCCCGCGCCTCCAGCATGCGCCGGATCTCGGCCAGGAACACGCGGCTCGGCGCGCCCTTCCAGCGGGCGTCGCTGTTGGGGAAGTGTTTTCCGATGTCGCCCTCGCCGATGGCGCCGAGGATGGCGTCGGCGATCGCGTGGAGGAGCACATCGGCATCGGAATGCCCATCCAGCCCCTTGGGGTGCGGGATCTCGACGCCGCCCAACACGCATTTCCGCCCCGCCACCAGGCGGTGCACATCGTACCCGATGCCGCAGCATTGCATGCCCGGAAGCACACCCGCCCCGCGGGGCGATGCCAAGCGAAAACTCCGGGGCCGGTCACGGCGGGTCCTGGGGCCTGCCCAAACCCTCGCGCAAGGATCACTCATCGGGCGAGGTGCCCTCGATAAACCATATAGGATACACGCGCGTCACCGAGGCGCGTCTTGCAGGGCGCGGATTCCCATCCGCGCCACGCGCGGTCCTGCCGGTTGCCCGTGGCGCGAAAAGGATTTCGCGCCCTACATGCCCATGCGTCGCGCCCCCGGGCACTGCCTTAGGCGAGGATTTCGGGGCCCGTCATCGGCATTGACCCATTCCCGGCGGGTGATCATACTGGATGAATGGCCGTAGTCAGGGAGGCAGAGCTAACGCCCCGTCAGAGAGAGAGTTTCAAGAAGGCGCGCCAGGCGGCGCAGCGGGACAATTTCGATTACGTGGTCACGCTGTTGCAGCAGATGCTCAAGGAGACGCCGGGATTCCTCGATGGGCGGAAGCTGCTCCGGGAGACCTGCATCCGCAAGTCCAAGGCCGGCTCCCGCATCATGCAGTCGCTCAGCTCGCTCTCCACGGCCCCGGCCCTGATGAAGGCGCAGGGCCTGACCAAGAAGAATCCGATGGAGGCGCTGGTCGTCCTGGAGCAGGTGCTGGTCGACGACCCCTTCAACGAGCAGGCCAACAACCTCATGAGCCAGATCGCGCGCGACCAGGACATGGTCGAGACCGCCTGCTTCGCGCACGAGATCCTGCAGCGGGCGAAACCCGATGACATCCCGAATCTCCTGCAGCTGGGGAAGATGTATCTCGAGATGAAGGATCCCCGGGCGCTGGAGGTATTCGAGGCGGTCCTCAATGTCGATCCCCGGAACAACGAGGCCCTGAGCAACCTGAAGGCCGCCGAGGCCATCCGCACGATGGAGCGGGTGGGCTGGGGCGAGGCCGGGGATTATCGGCAGCTCATCAAGGATTCCGATGAGGCCGAGCACCTCGAGCAGGAGGCGCGCATCTCGAAATCCCACGAGGCGATCGATCGGCTCATCGCGGAGCATTACGAGCGATTCCAGGCCGATCCCAACAACGTGCTCGAGGCCCGCAAGCTGGGCGAGCTCCACCGCCAGAAGGCCGACTACGCCAACGCGCTCGCGTATTATGAGCTCGCGAACCAGCTCGCCAAGAGCGCCGACCCCCACATCGAGCGCACCATCTTCGAGATCCGGGTCCAGCAATACGATGAGCTGATCAAGCAGTGGGAGGCCTTCATCGCGGAGAACCCCGGCCACGAGGACCACGAGCAGCACCTCCAGACGCTGGAGACCAACCGCAAGGAGCGCGCCGACCTGGTGCTCTCGGAGGCGAAGGCCCGCGTGGCGAAATATCCCAACGACCTCCAGTTCCGCTTCGAGCTCGGCGAGGCGCTGTTCAACGCGGGCGGGCACAGCGAGGCCATACCCGAGCTGCAGGCGGCGCTCCGCCAGCCCAACGTCCGCGTTCGCGCGATGACGCTGCTGAGCCTCTGTTTCCGCGCCAAGGGCATGCTCGACATGGCCGCCAAGCGCCTCGAGGAGGCCGACGCCGAGCTGCGCGTCATGGACGACGCGAAGAAGGACATCCTGTTCAATCTCGGCCTGATCTACGAGGAGATGGGACAGAAGGACAGGGCCATCGAAGCCTTCAAGAAGATCTACGAGGTCGACTACGGCTATCGCGACGTGGCCCGGCGCGTCGAGGACTCCTATCGCGCGTGACCGGGAATCCGCCCAGGGAGCCCGAGGCGATCCGGGAGATGTTCGCCCGGATCCGCGGGCGATACGACCTGCTCAACCGTCTCCTGAGCCTGGGCCTGGACTCGGGGTGGAGGCGGCACATGGCGCGCCGCGTCGCGGGCGGGCAACCGCGGCGGATCCTGGATCTGGCGACCGGCAGCGGGGACGTCTGGCTCGCCCTGCGCCGCGGGGTTCCCGGCGCGGAGTGCGTGGTCGGCGCCGACTTCTGCCGCCCCCTGCTGGATCTGGCGAGGGCCAAGGGGGCGACCCCGCTGGTCGTCGCCGACGCGCTGGCGCTGCCTTTCGCGGATGGCGCCTTTGACGCGATCACGGTCGCCTTCGGCGTGCGCAATTTCGCGGATCGGCTGGTGGCGTTCCGCGAGTGCGCGCGGGTGCTGCGCCCCGGCGGGAGGCTCTGGGTGCTGGAGTTCACGCCGCCACCGCGCGCGCTGGCGGCGGCGTATTATTTTTACGTGGGCCGGGTGGGGCCGTGGCTCGCGGGGTTGCTGGGGGCCGATCCGGCCGCATACCGCTATCTGGGAGAATCCATCCGGCACTTCCCGGGGCCGGGGGGTCTGGCAGCCGAGCTGGTGGCCGCGGGTTTTGGCGCGGCGGGCTACGAGCGTCTCACTTGCGGGATCGTGGCGCTTCACTGGGCGGAATGCCGCCCCCCGGCGTGAGGACCGCCGGCGGCTGCGTGCCGGTGAGCGTGTCGCCGGTGCCGAAATCCTCGCGGCTCAATCCCCCGACCAGTTCGATCTGTGGCCCGCGCGTGATGAGCCGCGGCCGGGTCTGGGTCTTGGCCAGGTCCTTCTGCTCGGTGACCTTGCCGTCGATGTCGAACTGGTAGTAGGCGAAGGTGTTGGCGCCGGACCGAAACAGCACGTGCCAGCCGTAGCCCCCGTCGAACATCGACTCGATGCGGTCGCCCTGCACGATGGGGCCGAGCTGGCGGCAGGTGAAGACCAGGTTCTCCGCCTCGCTCTCGACCTGGGCGTAGAGGTAGGAGCGGTCGAGGCGCTGGCGCTCGTCGCGCACCAGGTGCGTGATGAGGCTGTACTTGCGGGGGTGGCCCACGCCGGGCGGCGTCAGGCTCTTGGCCCAGACCTCGCGGCCGCGCAAGACGTTGAACGGCGCCGGGCGCGACATGACGTCCGCGTTGAAACCGGGCACGCGCACCACCGCCTGCACGTTGTAGCCCCCGGGGTCGCGCAGCGCATAGAACGGGGTCAGGTTAAACGTGAACCGCGCCACGTCCCCGGGCTCCAGCACCATCCCCGGCTGGGAGAAATTCTTCGTGGGCTTGACCATCATCGCCCCGCCCCGCGTCACCAGAAAGCGGAGCCACCCCTTGTCGCCGACATCCTTCAGCTCGATGACGCGGCCCGTGCCGTTGGCGATCTTGATCTTCAGCGGGATCGGCTCGAACAGGAGGTAATTGGGCTGGGGGTCGACGATCTCGACCTGGAGCTGGGCCACGGCGGCGGGACAGGCGGCGAGCGCAAGGGCCGGGGCCAGCCAGAGACGGGGGTGTCGCATCGCCAAACCTAGCACCTCAGCGCCCCGCGGCCAAGCGCTCCGCCAGGCGGCGCGGCAGCCCGGCGGCGAGGATTTTCTTCTGGGCCTTGACGACGTCGTATTCCATGCGACGCAGCTCGATCATCTCGCGCTGGGTGTCGTAGATGGCGTACGAGCAGCGCCAGTCGCCGTCGCGCGGTTGCCCGACGCTGCCGACGTTGACGAAGTACTTCCGCTTCGACTGGATCTTGATCTTCGAATAGAACCCGCCGTGGAGGTCGGTGTCGCGGATGAAGACATGGGGGACATGGGTGTGCCCGAAGAAACAGAGCTGGCTGACCTGATAGGTGAAGCTCGCGGCGGCCTCGAGCTTGTTGAAGACGTAGCCCCACTTCTCGGGCGAGTCGAGCGAGGCGTGGACGATCATGAAATCCGCGACGGGGCGCGAATAGCGGATCTGCTTGAGGAAGGCGCGCTGTTCGGCCGAGAGCTGCTTGCGCGTCCACCGGATGGCCTCGGCCGCGGCGGGGTTGAAATCGCGCAAGTCGCTGTCGGTCGAGGCCTCCTCGTCGTGATTGCCCTTGACCAGGGGGCAATTCAACTGGCGGACCAGCTCGAGGCAATCGACGGGGTTCGCCCCGTAGCCGACGATGTCGCCGATGCAGACGGGGTGGGTCACGCCCTGCTCCTGCATGTCATTGAGCACGGTCTCGAGCGCCTCGAGATTTCCGTGGATGTCTCCGAAAATGCCGAATCGCATGTCTGTGCTTTGCCGCTCCCTCCGGGCCTACCTTCCTCGACGGAGAGAATCGCTGTTCCGGGGCGTCTCGGCAAGTCGCGAAATTGGGGTGCCGGGGCGCTCGGGGGCGGGGCAAGCCAGGTTCCACCACGCGCCGGATGATTCAGGGGGAAACTTCGGATGCGCCCGAGGGGCCGT
>CAZYWZ010000213.1:0-5889 GCA_964651705.1 uncultured Verrucomicrobiales bacterium | reverse complement strand
CGCCCCGTGTCAACCCGAATCCTTTCTCGGTCGATTTCAAATTAGGACACTACCCTCGGGAGCGTCGGCATCCGCATCGAAGGCAACGGCAGGAGCCTGTTCTACACCGGCGATGTCAATTTTCGCGACCAGACCCTGTCGCGCCGCGCCGATTTTCCGCGCGATCGCGCGGACGTGCTGGTCGTGGAGACGACGCGCGGCACGACGCCGGTGCCGCCGGGGTTCTCGCGCAAGGGAGAACTCGCCCGCCTCGCCGAGAGGATACGCGCGGTCTTTGATCGGAGGGGGGCGGTGCTGATGCCGGCCTTCGCGCTCGGCAAGACACAGGAGGCGATCTCGGCCCTCCACGCGATGATCCGCCGAGGCGAGATCCCGGAGTGCCCGATATTCATCGGCGGCCTCAGTTGGAGGTTCACCGCGCTCCACGACGGGCTCGCCGAAGAGTTCCCGCGCGAGCTTCCGAAATTGCGGATGATCGAACACGTGGGGCCCCGGCTCCTCACCGGGCGCGACATCGGCGGGCACCGGCTGATGGCCGGCGCCATCTACCTCCTCTCCTCGGGCATGATGATCGAGCACACCCTCTCGAACCTCTTGGCGCAACGGATGCTCACCGAAGAGAGGCACGCCGTCTTCTTCATCGGCTACTGCGACCCCGAATCGCCCGCGGGGCGCCTCCTCGCCGCGCGCGCCAGCGGCGGGCGCGTGGACCTCGACCCCCGGTTCGGCCCGCAGCCCATTTATTGCGAGGTGGACCACTTCGACCTCACCGCCCACGCCCAGCGCGACGACATCCTCGACTACATCGTCTCCGTCGACCCCCGCCACGTCATCCTCGTGCACGGCGATCCCCCGGCCCTCGAATGGTTCCGCGCCGAACTCGCCCAGCGCCGGCCCGGCATGCGCGTCACCATCCCCGGGCCCGGTATCCGCGTCGAGCTCTGACCCGAAAATTGGGTCGCGATGTAGGCTGCGCCTTGGCGCACGCGGACCGTCGATTCGGCAGCGTGCGCCAAGGCGCAGCCTACCATTTTACGCCCCGGTGGTGCCCCGGCGCTCGGGGCATTCAAGATTCCAGATGTAGCCACGGCCGTGAGGCCGTGGCTGTTCCAACGCGCGGCCCGGCAACTACTCGAGCCACACGGAGACCCGCAACCGGTGCGGGCTATCCTTCTTGCCGAGGATCACCTCGTTGTCGCCGATGTGGAGGTCGATGTCGGAGCGCTCGTGTTCGGCCCCGAGGCTCTTGCCATTGACGATGGTGCCGTGGCGGCTCCCGCGGTCGCGCAGGACGATCACCCCGCCGTGGCGCTCGACCGAGCACTGGTGCGGCGAGACATGATAGGGCTCCTTGTCCTGCACGGTGTAATCGTTCGGGAACAGGACATTGAAATAGCCGCCCTGCGTGGCGCGCCCGATGCGGAACGGGAACTTGGGCACGAGCACCCCCGGTTCGCCGGCCGCGTGCTCCGCCCCGGTCTGGATGCGCACCCTGGGGGTCTTCTCGCCGGCCTGGGAGGGCCGCGGCGCCGGGGCCGTCGCCCCCATCCGGGCGAGTTGCTCGTTGGCGTGCCGGAGCCGCTCGAAAAACGAGGCGAGATACGGCACCAGCTTCTTCGGGTCGGTGAGGATCAGGTGGTTGAAGTCGTAGTCGGTCAGCACCTCGACCTCGCTGGCCTCGATCGCGCGGGCGCTCGCCGAGCGCGGGCGATCCTGCATGATCGCCATCTCGCCGAAGATCTCCCCCGGGGAGAGCTCGGCCAAGGGGATCTCCCGGCCCTCCTTTTCCAGGAAGATGAGCACGCGGCCCGTCAGGATGCGGTAGGCGTGGCGCCCCTCCTGACCCTCGTGGAAGATCACCTGTCCGGGCTCGAGTCTCTCGTGGTGCATGGATCCCTCCAAGATGGGAATACGGGTACTGAATCGCCGCTCCCAGCCGCTGTCAAGGCGGGTTGAGCCGGTCGGCTGGACCCTCTCATTCGGTCCCGAGGCGCGATGTCAGATAATCCAGCATCCGGGCCGGGTACCCCGCGGCGCGGTGCTTGGCGTCCTTGCCCCCGGGCTTCTTCGGGAGCGCGGCGATCCGGGCGGCGAGGGGCTTCGCCTTGTCGCCGAGGCGGTCGATGGCGTTGAGCGCCTCGTTGGAACGATAGGGGTCGGAACCCGTCATGTCCGCATGGGCCATGAGGGTCTCGACGGCCGGCCCCAGATCGGCCGGTTCCCCGAAGCGACCGAGCGCCTCCGCGGCGGCGATCTGCACGCTCGGGGATTCGTCCTTCAGCAGCGGGCGCAGCTTGTCGGCCGCGGCCTTGGCGGCATCGGCCCCGCGGATGATCAGGCCAAGGGTGCCCCAGTACCTCACGATGGGCTCGCGGTCCCCCAGCAGCGCAACCATGGCGGCGGCATCTGCCGCGGCGGCATCGCTGGCCCTATAGGCGGCATCCATGATCCGCTCGAAGGCGAGGCCCTTCGGGTCGTGCCCGAGATCGTAGGGGTTGCCGAAGGCCGCCGCGCGGCGGTGCATCTCGGCCTCGGGCACGAAGCCCATGTCGCGCGTGTCGCGCAGTTGCGTCTCCAGCGCGCCGCGCAGCCTCGCCAGCGCCGCCTTGGCCTCGGGCGAGTCGGATGACGCGAGGTTGTTCACCTGATCGCGGTCGGCGGCGGTATCGTACAGTTCCTCGGCGGCCTTGGGCTGCCAGAATGCCGCCTGCGCGGGCGTCAGCTTGCCCTCGTCGAAGAGCCGCTTCCACACCTGGGTCGTCTGCGTCTGGAACATGTACGCCAGATACTGCCCCTGCGGGAGGTGCGGCATGAAGTTCCGGATGTAGAGCCAGCGGCCGTCATCCGCCGAACGGGTGAAATCAAATCGCTCATCCATGCGGTTCCGGAAACCGAAATTGTATTGCCGGGGAGGGGCGGCGTGCGGCCCCATGAACGCGATCCCCTGCATGTTCGGGGGCGGCTTCACCCCCGCGAGGCTCAGCGCCGTCGGGCCGAGATCCACGAACGCCACCTGCCGGTCGCTGGCGCCCCCCGGCCCGTAGCCCTCCGGCGCCAGCGCGGCAAATTTCTTTGGCACGTGGACGATGAGCGGCACCCGCAGGCCCAGCTCGTACAGCCAGCGCTTGCCGCGCGGCATCCCGCACCCGTTGTCCCCATAGTAGAAAACGATCGTGTCCTCGGCCAGCCCGGCCGCCTCGATCTCCTTGAGAAGTTTTCCGGCCTGCGCGTCCATCATCGTCAGCCGGTCGTAGTGCTGCGCCCAGTTCGCCCGGACCTCGGGGGTGTCGGGGTGGTACGCGGGGACGCGCGCCTTCGCCGGGTCGTGGATCTTGTCCCTCTCGTCGATGGCGTTGCGGAGCTGGCTCTCGTGGGAGACTTCGATGTTGAACACCGCGAAGAAGGGTTGCCCCGCGGGCCGATTCTTCCAGTGCGCTTTCCGCGAGCTCTCGTCCCAGGTCCCGTCGGGTTTCTCGACGTTGTAATCCTCCTTGCTGTTGTTGGTGCAATAATAGCCGGCCTCCCGGAGGTGGCCCGGGTAGAGTTTCACACCGGCGGGAAGGGCCACCATGCTGCGCATGTGCTGCGCGCCCAGCGACGGGGGGTACATCCCCGTGATGATCGCGGTCCGCGCCGGCGCGCACACGGGGGCATTCGAACTGGCCCGAGTGTAGCGGATGCCCCGCGCCGCCAGCGCATCGAGATTGGGGGTCCTCGCATATCCGTCCCCGTAGCACCCGAGCATCGGGCAGTTGTCCTCGCTGGTGATCCACAGGATGTTCGGCCGATCGGCCGCCGGGGCCGAGAGCGAGAGGCAGAGGGGCAGGGCAAAGAAGGCGCGCTTCATCCCGATAGCTTGCGCCAGGGGCCCGGCCCGGACAACCCCGAAGATCGGCGTCGACGGACGACGCCGGGAGTAAAAATGTAGCCCCTCCGGTCACGGAGGGGCCGCGCGGCGGGGTCCACGGCCTCACGGCCGTGGCTACGTCTGGAATTTTCGATTCTAGCGGATACCTGCGACACCCCTGTTTATTAATCACTTATATCTAGCATGGACGACCTTGACACGGGCGGAAATTCTGATTATGTTCTGACTATATGGCGAGCCTCACGCAGGATTCCGAGAAGCGCAGCCCCTACTGGATCTGCTGCTACGTCACCTCGACGGGGCGTCGGCTCAAGAGGACGACAAAGGTCAGCATCCGGCCGGAGAAGGGCGAGCTGAGGGAGGACGGCAAACCGGCGACGCCGGCGGACAAGCGGCGTC
Source organism: uncultured Verrucomicrobiales bacterium (assembly GCA_964651705.1). Lineage (GTDB taxonomy): Bacteria > Verrucomicrobiota > Verrucomicrobiia > JADLBR01 > JADLBR01 > JADLBR01. Next base: position 1,622 of record CAZYWZ010000213.1, on the reverse strand, counting down.
AGGCGATGGAGGTCTGCCTGGCGATCGAGCGCGCCGAGAACATGGCCCGGCAGGGCACGCTGACCGAGCAGGCGGTGCGGCGCATCCTTAGCGAGACGCTGGAGCGCACCACCGGCCACGGGCTGCGGGCGGTCTCCTGCGAGAGGTGGCTGCGGGACTGGCTGGAGGAGAAGCGCCGGGTGCGGAGCGCGGGCACCGTGGAGCGCTACGGCTACGTGATCGAGGGGTTCCTGGCGGGCCTGGGCAAGCGGGCGGCGCTGCCGCTGGAGGCGATCACCGCCAGGGACGTGCTGGACTACCGCGACGGGCTGCTGAGGTCTGGGCGGTCGCGGGGCACCGCGAAGCTCAACATCGTCAACCTGAGCGTGGCGTTCAACGCCGCCAGGCGCCGGCAGCTGATCCCCTTCAACCCCTGCGAGGCGGTGGAGCACCTGCGCGCCGAGCCGGCCAGGCGCAAGGACTTCAGCCCGGAACAGGTGGCGGCGCTGGTGTCCGCCGCCGAAGGGGACTGGCGCGGGGCGATCCTGTGCGGCTTTTACACCGGGGCGCGGCTGGGGGACATCGTCGCGCTGAGGTGGGAGAACATCGACCTGGAGAAGCGCGCGATCCGGTTCGTGCCGGAGAAGACCGCCGCGAGCGGCAGGGCGGTGGTGGTGCCCCTGCACCCCGACCTCGAGGCCGAACTCCTGAAGGCCCCCGGCGTCGGGAAGGCCCCGGTGTTCCCCGGCCTGCACGGCCGCAAGACATCGGGCCTCGGGGCCGAGTTCGCGGCGATCATGGAGAGGGCCGGCATCCGGCGCGGATTCTCGCGCCACGGCGAGGGGGGACGGCGGGTGTACGAGCTCTCCTTCCATTCGCTGCGGCACGCCTTCGTCTCGGCGCTGGCCAACGCGGGCGTCTCGCCCGACATGCGCCAGGCCCTGGCCGGGCACTCCACCGCGGCGATGAGCGAGAACTACACCCACCGCGGGCTCGACCCGCTCCGGGCCGCGATCGCGCTGCTGCCGCCGGTGACCGGGGGCGGACTCGGTTTGCCGGGGGAGGCCATGGCGGGCGAGCATGGGCGACCATGAAGATCGACCGCGCGCCCATCGACCCCAGTCAGATCGCGGAGGCCAAGCGCCTCTACAGGGAGGCCGAGGATGCGGCCAAGAGCGCCGTGGTCGCGGTGGCCCATGCCGTGCGGGTGGCCCACAAGTGCGGTACGGTCCTGCGGGCCATCCGGGCCAATTATCCGGAGATCCGAGGAGGGGACAAGACGGGCAAGATCGGGTCGAATCGGGCAAAACGGACACATGTGAAATCTATTCTGCCCTGGGAGCGTTTTGTCGAAGAGGTGCTGGGTTTCCACCCCAGGACCTGCCGGCGCTACATGCGCCTGGCGGAGATCCCGCTGGCCGAGTTCCGGCGCGTCAAGACGATCCGCCAGGCCTATCTGCTCAGCGGCGTCATGCCCGACCCCGCGCCCAGGGAACCGACCCGGGAGAAGACCCGGCGCCCGCGCCATCTCCAGCAGCTGGCGAAACTCACGCGCTATTTCGAGGCGCTGGGTTCCTCGGCACCCCCGGAAAAGTGGGATCCCGCCGTCCTCCGGGCCCTGAAGGAACAGATGAGGCCCCTTG
>CAZYWZ010000212.1:0-6342 GCA_964651705.1 uncultured Verrucomicrobiales bacterium | reverse complement strand
GCGGATTCCCATCCGCGCCACGACGGCCCTGCCGGTTGCCCGTGGCGCGGATGGGAATCCGCGCCCTACATTTTCCGCCCCGGCGGTGCCCCGCACGCGGGGCATGGGGCCTAACCTAAAATAAGATCCGACAGGGTCCCGGGCTCGAATCCGCGCTCGAGCAAGCCCTCGAAGATCCCAGGCACGGCATCGGCGGTCTGCGAGTGCAGATCGTGCATCAGGATGATGTCGCCGCCGGTCGTGCCACCCAGGATCCGCTGCTGGATGGCCTGCGCGCCCGGCCGCGCCCAGTCCCTCGGATCCACAGACCAGATCACGATGTTGAGCCGCTCGGCCCGCGCCAGCGGGCCCTGCGAAGTCCGGAACGAACCGTAAGGGGGACGGAACCACGAAGGCCGCACGCCCACGTGCTTCTCGATCGCCCCCTGACAGAGGTGCAGCTCGCTCGCGACCCGCTCCGCCGAAAGCCCGCCCAGCGTCGGATGCGTGTAGGAATGATTGGCCAGCTCGTGCCCGGCCGCCAAGACCTCCTTCGCCAGCCCCGGTGACTCCACCACCCGATTGCCGATCATGAAAAATGTCGCCCGGAGCTTGTGCTTCCGCAGCGCCTCCAGCACCCGATCCGTCACCCCCGGCGACGGCCCATCGTCAAACGTCAGCGCCACGCGCTTCGTCCGCCGCGAACCGCGCATCAGAAATGGGCTGCCGATCGCCCCGCCCCCGTCGGCCGTCAACCCCTCCATCGAATCCCCGCGCTCCGGGACCGTGCTCCCCCCGGCGGCCATCGCGCGCCCGGCACCCCCGAGCACCATGCCCCCGAAAGCCAAAACCCCCGCCCTCAGAAATTCGCCACGCGAGATCATGGTTCGTCCCATACGCTTTTTACCACTCCCCAATACGGTTTTCTAATATAAAGCATGCCGTCCGAATTTCGCAAGCCCAGGCCATGCGCGCCGCCCCCGACTCGAAAATCGGGCCGCGACCCGCGCCAGGGGCGGAAACAGCCCAAGAATTCCAGACGTGGCCGTGGGGTATGGGCAGGAGTGGATTCGAACCACTGAAGGCTAACGCCGGCAGATTTACAGTCTGCTCCGATTGACCGCTCCGGCACCTGCCCTGTCGGTCCCGCGGGCCGGGCCCAACGGGCCGATAAACTTGTCATTCTCCCGTCGGCGCGCAAGCCAAAACAAAACCGGGGCACTACTTTTTGGCCGCGGGCGGTGGCAGCGCCGCGAGCCGCTCTTTGGCGGTGGCGGCGGCGGGATGCTTCGGGTAGAGCATCACGAGGGAATCGTAGCACTCGCGGGCCTTCTCGGTGTTGCCCAGATCCTCGAAGATCTTCCCCGCCCGCTGGAGGCCCTGGGGCGCCTTCTCGCCGGCGACCGGACCGATCAGCACGTCGATGTTCTGGAAATAGAAGGCGGCCTCGTTGGCCTGCCCCTTCGCCAGATGGATCTCGCCCGCGCGCCACAGGGCGTCGGCCCGCACGTCGTGGATCGGTTTCTGTGTCCGGGCCGAGATCACCTCCTTGAAGAACTCCAACGCCTTGTCGGGATCCTTCTCCTGGATCGAGCGGCCGAGGTTGTAATTCGCCACGACGATCTTCTCGGACCAGGGGAAGTCGCGGCGCAGCCGGGCGAGCATGGCCTCGGCCTGCTCGTTCTCGCCCTTCTTGAGGTAGGCGGTCCCGAGCCCGAAGGCCGCGTTCGCCTGGGCGTAGGGGTCGTCGGGATAGCTGTCGCGCAACCGGCCATACACCTGGATCGCGGTGTCGGCATCATCCGCCTCCAGCAGGGCCAGCCCGAAGCGATCGAAATCTTCCGCGGATAGCACCACGCCCGGGTTCTCGGCGTACGCCTCCCGCATGATCTTCACCGCGTCCTCCTGCTTGCCCGCCAGAAAGGCGATGCCCGCCCGGCCAAATTGCAGCAGCGCCTTCACGTTCGGGTCGCCCGATAGCTTCTGCGCCAGATCCGAAAAATATTTCCCCGCCTGATCCCAGGTCTGGATCTCGAAATCCACCTTCTTCTGCTGCAGCTTCACCAGCTCGTTGACCGCCTCCGGGACCGACCCGCTCTCGGGATACTTCGCGAGTATGCCCTCGAAATTCGCCAGCAGCTCCGCGCACTGCGCGTCCCACTTCTGCTTGTCCTCCGGGGTCAGGCTCAGGTAGTTCCCAAGCTGCGCCAGCCGGCCCAGCAGCACCCGCCCGAGGGCCAGCTGCGCGTCGCCGGCCACGTCGCTGTCGGCATATTTCTCCAGCACCGTCCGATATTTCGCGATCGCCTCGTCCGCCTTGTCGTTCTGGACCAGCGCCGAGCCCTGGAAGATCAGGGCGCGCGGCGCCAGGGGGTTGTCGGGGAAGAGTTCCACCAGCTTGTTGAACGCGGCGAGGGACTCCTCGACCCGCGAGGGCTGCATGTTGAGCAGCGCGAAGGCGATGCCCTGCTGCGCGAAGGGTGCCGCCTCCGACTTCGGGAATCGCTCCACCACCTCCCCGAATGTCTTGATGGCCTCCTCCACCTTCCCCAGCTTCATCTGGCAATCGGCCGCCTGGATCAGCGCGTTCGGCACCAGGGGGTTCTCCCCGTGCGCGTCGGCAAACTTCCTGTACTCGCCGGCGGCATCCTCGAGGCGCTCCGCGCGCTGCAGCGCAAAGGCCACCCGGAATGCCGCGTCCACCTTCACCTGCTCCGCCTTCGCCGAGGAGGCGAGTTTCCGGAAGGTGTCCACCGCCTCCTCGTATCGCCGCATCTCCACCATCGCGTTGCCCAGGTTGAGCTTCGCGATGTCCGCGGTCTCCTTGCCCTCGTTCTTGGCGATGTAGTCGTTGAAGCGTTGGATCGCCTCGTCGAACCTCCCCAGCCGCAGCTGGGCGGTGCCGGCCTGCAGCAGGATGTCGTCGCGGTACCGCCCCTCGGGATAATCGGTCAGCGCCTGGTCCAGCACGCGGATCGCGTTCTCGGCGTCGCCCGACTGGAGGTACAGGCCGCCGACGATCAGCCCGATGTTGTCGGCCAGCTCGTCGGCGCCAAACTTCTCTTTGAAGGCGGCGTACTCCGCCTCCGTGGGCTCCAGCAGCCCCTGGAGGCCCAGCGACAGCACCCGCACGTAGCGCAGGAATTTGTCCTGTTCCGTGGTCAGCGTGGCGCCGGTCTTCTCGGCCCAGCCGAGGATGTGGTTCGCCAGAGTGCGCGCCTCGCCGTGCTTGCCCTCTTGGATGAAGCAGAGGGAGATCTTCGACATCGCGTCCAGCAGGGGGTTGGCCTTCGTCTTGAGCCGGCCTAGCTGCGCCTCGATCTTCTCCTTCTGGCGCTGCAGCTCCCGAAACCTCGCCGGCTCGGCCTGCAGCGCCTTGCGGATGTCGGCCGCCTGCTGTTCCAGGATCGCGATGATCTGCTCCGAGGGCCTCACCTTGCGGTAGAATTCAACGGCCTCCCCGTATTGCTCGGAGCTGAGCAGGACCTCGCCGACCTGATAGTTCGTGTCGTTGAGGATGTCGGGGCGGCTCGCCGCGCCCTTGATGATCTCGTCGAACACCTTGCGGGCCTCGGCCAGCGGCGCCTCCGCCTCGGGCCTCTTGTTCTGGCGGATCAGGTCCTGCGCCTTCTGCGAATAGACGTTACCCAGAAGGTATAGCGTCTGGAGGATCGTGGGGCTGCTGGGAAACTCGCGGCGGGCGCTCAGCAGGCTCAGGGCCGCGTCGTCGTACTTCTTCGTGAACAGGAGGCTCAGCCCCTGGCCGTACAGGGCGTCCTCCCGATACGGGCTCTTGGGGAAGGCCTTGAGGAATTTCGCGTAGGCGTCGGCCGACTCCTTGTAGGCCGCGGCCATCTGCGCCTCGGGTTTCGCGGCCGCCACGCCGGAGAGCGCCTGCGCCAGATACACCCCGGCCATCTCCCGCAACTCCTCGGCGTAGGCGGTGTCGTCCGGGATCGGTTTGAGCGTCTTGACGGCATCGTCGTAGTTCCCGTTCAAGTATTGCGCCAGGCCGAGGTTGACCCTCGCGTTGAAGATCGCGCGGGAGCCGGGGTATTTCGCGACCATGTCGGTGAGGATCTGGATCGCCCCGGCATAATCGCTCTCGGTGATCTTCTTGTTGGCGTCGGCGAGCATCTGGGCGCCGGCATCCTGGGCGCGCGCGCCGAGGGGCGCCATGGCGAACAGGCATGCGGCGAAGAGAGTGGTGAATCGCGCCATCGAACGTGTCATGCCCCCATCATATGTGGCCGGATGAAAACGCAAGGCGAAAGCCCGTCCGCATTTCCGCTGGACGCCGCGTCCCGGTCGCGCAAGCCTTCGGCGTGACCCGTCGTCCCGCCAGAGCGGCTTTGGGATTGGCCGGGGCCTGCGCCCTGGCCCTCGGCCCGTCCCCGGCCCGCCTGCCGGGGCAGTCGACGCCGGTGCTCTTTCCGATCGAGTCCCGCGCCCACGTCACCGCCTCCGACCCCATCGCCCTGCCCTTCCTGATCGAGAACGGCAATGATCGCAGGGTCAACTGCTCCCTCCTCTTCAACTTCCGCGACAGGCCCGTCTGGGAGGGCGCCGCCCGCCTCGACCCCGGCGAGCGCCTCACCCACACGGCCCGGCTCGAGGCGGGCCACTTCGCGTTCGGCGCACGCCCCGTCCGCGCGCGGCTGGCCGCCGTCGTCGAGCTGGCCGACGAGCGCCAGTCGGTCCCGGTCGACATCGTCTTCGCCCCGCTGATCCCCCTCCAGCCCCAATGCCGGTTCCGCATCCGCGGCCAACACCGCATCGACGCCCCGTCGCCCCGCTCGGACCTCCTCGCTGAGGTCTCTCTCCATGCGGAGGGATCCGCGCTCCGCTGTCGGCTGCTGCCGGGCACGGCGGGCCCCGGGGCAACGTGGGAGATCCTCTTCCTCCCGCTCTCGCGCGAGACACCCGCCCCCGAGGCCAGTCACGTCGCCATCCGTCCGGGCGTCGCCGGGGCCCCGGCGCTCCAGGAGGTCTCCGGGCCCCCCACGCATGCCCGGATCGAGTCGCCGCCCGAGGCCGGTGACCGCCGCATCCTCGACATCCTATTCCCCATGGCCTCGGCGGAGTCCATCTCCCTCCAGGTCATCCTATGGGAACGCGATGGCGATGCCACCGCCGGATACTGCGCCTTCGCCAGCAACCTCGATCAGGCCCGAGACCCCGCCTATGCCCCAGAATTTATCCCCCGGGCCGGTGGCCCCACTCACCGCGCCTGGGTTCGCCCCGGGCGCTCCTGATCGCCCACCCGTTCTTGCACGTGGCGCCGCACCGTCTCCGCACGCCGCCTGACCGCCCCATACACCCGCTCGCTCTCCTGGCGCAGCCCATCCGAAAAACGGCCCGGGCCATAATCCAGCAAAACCAGAAAGACAAACGACATGGCCGCCGTGAACAGCAGCCATCCGCACAACCGAAATAACGCCAGCATCTGAACGCCCTCGCCTCCCGGTGCAGGCCGGGCCCTCAGGAATCCCGGCCGCCGGAGCCCAGCAGGCTCGCCGAGGCCGCCGCCCGCCGCCTCGCCAACTCCACCCGCAGCTCCGCCGCGCGAATCCCCCACGCCTTTTGCAGGTATTCTTCGGCCCGGTCAAGCGCCCCGCCCTCGATGCACGCCCTCGCGAGCTTGCAGTACACCGCCGACTTGTCCCCCGCCAGCGGCAGGCAGTAGCGCCACGCCTCCTCCACCAGATCCCAGTTCGGCGCCTCCATCGCCGCGAAACTCTCCGCCAGCGCCGCCGCGTACCGGTACTCGTCCGGCGCCAGTCGCCGCGCGATCCGATACTCTGTCTGCGCCAGCGACACCACCTCCCCCGCGGCCACGCCGCGCACTTTCGCCGCCGCGTCGCGGAAAAGCAGATACAGATTCCCCATCTCGAAGCGCACCGCCGCGTCGTCCTCCCTCAGCGAAGCCAGCCGCTCCCAGTACCGGATGCAGTTGGTCATGTCCCCCATCGACCGCGCGATCAGCGCCAGCTCCCGCACCGCCTCCGCATCCCCGGGATCCCGCCGCAGCGCCCCCAGCAGCACCTCCCGCGCCGCAGACCACTCCCCCCGCCGAGAAAGCTCGATGCCCCGCGCAGTGCCCACGCCCTCCGCGGCAGCGTGGCCCGCGGCCACCATAACCAGCACGACCCCAGCCAGAAAGCGCATGTATAACCATTAGCAGAAATTTCAATTTGTAAAGTGATTTCTTCAAGTTCCCCGGCGACCGCGAACCACTCGCTGGAGCCGAACCGGGCGCCGCCGGGACCGAAAATGGTAGCGAAGCCGCTTCCGGCTTCGGCGCCCCACCGGGCCACCGCGCCGAAGGGCCAAGGCCCTTCGCTACCGCCGGCGCTCTCACCC
>CAZYWZ010000211.1:0-6570 GCA_964651705.1 uncultured Verrucomicrobiales bacterium | reverse complement strand
TGGCCCCGGATCCCGGCTCCGCCGGGAGCCAAAGCGGTGTCGCCGCTGCGCTCTGCCACCGCAGCCCAAAATCGGGCCGCCTCCTGACCCCGGCGCACCACCGGATTCACGACGAACGAGAATACAATGAATTATCTCCGTCGTCCCCATGATCCGCGGTTTGAACTTTCTGGCTAGTTCGTGCCCGCCCGCCCGTAGACTTCCACCTCGGTAAAGTGATTCATCTCGTCCGCGGTGCTGCCATTCGTATTGACCCGTCCCCAAAAAAAGCCGCCCCGCCCTAGACTCCAGGGCGGGGCGGCAGACCAAGTTGCCACGGTCCCCGGCGGCGCGCCACCGGGTCACCGCAGAAGATCACTTCGCCGGACGGCCGTAGATCTCCACCTCGGTGAAATGGTTCATCTCATCCGAGGTGTTGCCGCGGGCGTTGATCCGGACGTAGCGGCCCTTGACGCCTTTGGCATCGATGATCCGGCCCTTGTACGACTCGACGTAAGCCAGATCCTTGCCGATGCCGAAACCAGACGAGTTGTCGTGGTCGTTGTTGTAGATCGTCGTGACATTCTGCACGAAATCCGGGTCGTCCGAGACCTGGATCACGACGTCGTGGTAGGCCCGCGGCTGCGAGTGGTACAGCCACATCGCGATCGCGAAGATCTCGGCCGGCGCCCCCAGATCGACCTGGGCCCACTGCTTTCCGGGGCCAAGCTCGACATAGGAGCCATCGCGGCCTTCCTTGTCGCCATCGGTCACCATCGCCAGTTCGCCCAGCAACGGGAACGACTCGCTCGACGTCACCGTCTTGCCTTTCGCCAGATTGCTCAACCCGTCGGGGACCATGAAGGGGGGCTTCTCCGCCTCGATCGGCTCCAGGTTCGGCAGCTTGATCGGGGTCGGGGTCCCCTGAAACTGGGGCTTCGGCAAGTCCAGCTTCAGCTCGACCTTCTTGTCCTCGGCGGCACAGGCGGCGGCAACCGCCAAAAGCACCGTCATTACTCCCGCCATCCGGCGGATTTCCGTCCTTTGCATCATGTCGTCTCTCCTTCCAGACCTCTGGCGCCGACCCGGGCGGCAAAACCTTCCGCCCAATCGCCCGGAGCCTCGGTTCTTGAGACGCCCGGCCGAGCCGGCATATTCAAAGCGATCTTCTGTAGCAGCCCCCGCCCCGCCTGCAAGGCTAATCCCACAACCCCGGCCGGGCGGCTGCGGGACGTGACGCCACGCATACCGCCCGGCCAGAACCGCGCCCAAAAACACCGACTTGGCGCTTGCATTGGCGCCCGAAATGCGTTATTCGTCCGCATCATGACTCGAGTCTATCCGTTTGCCTTCGTGGCGCTCGCGGGCCTTCTGATGAGCGGCTGCGAGAGCGCCCGCCGCGGCTACACGCCCATCGTCACCATGGGTGATCAGGGGGGTGTCATCCAGTCCGATTCGGCGCTCGGCCAAGAGATCATGGGCGACACCGGCCAGCAGAGGCAGCCAGGCGGCCAGGCGCCCTCGGTCAGCGGCAGAACCCAAGACTCCGTGGTCGGCAGCCAGTTGCCGCCACCCACCACCAGCACCGCGCCGCAGGCCCCGCAATACCAATACGGCACGAAGGTCGCCGGCAAGCCCGGCTTTGTCCTGAGCCCCTACAAGCCCACCGCGGGCCTGGTTGACGTGCGCGATCCCTCCTCCGGGCAACCGTACCCACGGGGTACCCAGGTCCGCTGCCCGTACACCAATAAGATCTTTCTCGTCCCCTGACGCCCGCCCAAGCCGCGCCTTGCCAACGCCAGTCCTGGCGGTAGGCTCCATCCCGTGCAAAGGATCTTCCAGATCGCACCCCTATTGGCCGCCTGCGCCTTGCCGGCGTTCGCGCAGAACCCCGATTCTGCCCCCATCTCGGAGATCACCGATCCGGCTGCCGCGATCCTGCGCACCCGGGACAGCATCGACCTGCGCGGCTCCATCGTGGCCCCCAACAGCATCCATGAGCCCGATGGCCACGGCGGACGCCCCCACACCGTCTACGGTTCCGCGGAATACGCCCATCAGCACCCCCTCGCGCGGGGCGTGCTGCTGCGCGCCGGCCTCTCTTGGAATCGCATGGATTTTGGCGGCACCGAGGCCCCGATCCCCGGCGCCCTGCAAGGGGTCGCCGCCGTCATCGGAGCCGACGTCCTCCTGAGCGAAAAATTCGGTTTCCGCATCGAGGCGAGGCCCGGGGTGTACAGCGATTTTGAGGAGATCGGCTGGGACGATGTCGACGCGCGGGCGCTGATTGCCGCCGAATACCGCTACTCCCCCAACATCCGCCTGATCGGGGGCGTCCGCTTCACCGGCATGGGCGAATACCCCGTGCTCCCCATCGCCGGCGCCGCCTTCCAGTTCACCGAAAAGCTCTCCCTCGACCTCATCTACCCGGATATCCAATTCGAATATCGCCTCAATGAGGATTGGGAATGGAACATGGGCATCTCCTTCATCTCCGGCAGCTATCGGACGCACCTGTCCGGCCTGCCGGACGAGGACGCCGACCTGCGCGATGCCATCGTGAATTATTTCGAGAGCCGCCCCAACGTCGGCGTCGTGTATCGCGGTTTTGACGGGATCGACATCTTCGCCAACGCGGGCGTCGCCATGGGCCGGAAGTTCGATTATTTCCGGGCCGACCGGCAGGTCGTCATCGGCGGCGCGCCCTTCTTCGAGATGGGCCTCCGCGCGCGATTCTAGGCGAAGAACGGGTTGTGCTTTCGCTCGTGCCCGACCGTCGTCCGCGGGCCGTGCCCCGGGCATAGGACCGTCTCTTCCGGCAAGGTGAAAATGGCCTCCCGGCCGGTGCGCAGGGCGTCGGCGTAAGAGACAAACCCGCCACCCATCGACCCGGCAAAAAGCGCGTCGCCCACGATCGCCACAGGCCGGGCCAATCCGGCGATCACGTAGGTCGTGCCCCCGACCGAATGCCCCGTCGTCGCCCGTGTCTCCACATCCAGGCCCCCGATCTTAAACCGGTGGTCGCCGGAGAATGTCTCGCAGCCCGCCAGCGGCTCCGCGGCCGAAACGAATGCGTGCGCGCCGGTCCCCTCACGCAATCGCGCCAGATCCGCCACGTGGTCATCGTGCGTGTGCGTCAGGAGGATCAGCGGCACGCGGATGCCCCGCTCCGCCACGAACCGCAGCATCGTCCCACAGTCCGTACCCGTGTCGAATGCGATCCCCGCACGGGTCGCCTCATTCCACACCAGATAGGCGTTGACCCGCATCCCGTCGAACGCCGTCGTGAATGTCTCGACCCCCGCCACCCCGGTCTCCGCCGAAGTCGGGTACTCGCCCTGCCCGAGCGCCACCAGCGCCACGGGATTCAGACCCAGCACCCCCGCCACCGCAACCGCCCCCCCCTCGTCAAAAATCCCCTCCTTTAGGCCCGCGACCAATTCCCTCGACACCCTCGCGCGCTTTGCCAGCGCGGCATCGTCTAGCCCCTTGCCGCGCTGGGCCTTACCGATGACGTCCGCAAACGTGTCCTCAAGTTCCATCTGCCCCCAAGGTGCCCCCTGCCCCGGCAACGGTCAATACCCCACCCCCGCTATTGTGAACCGCCCCACATCAAGTATATATGATGGGTTATGCCCGAGGACAACGACAGCAGAAAGCCACCGAAGATCCCCAAGCTGCCCATGCGGCGCGGGGATGACGAGGGACCGCCCGAGGGACCCGGCTTCAACTGGCGCAGCGCGCTGCTCATCTTCTGCGCGTTCTCCATGGTCGCACTCTTCCTCATCTACCGCCAGGGCGGGACCACCTCCGCCCAGGAGATCGCCTATCGCCCCGACTTCGTCACCGCGCTCAAGGACGGCCGCGTCAAGAGCGTCCAGATCGTCATCGACAACGGCACCGGCGAGCAGCGCCTCCGCGGCACCATGGCCGACGCCGCCGGCGAGCAGCGCACCTTCTGGGTCCCCGTCAACCTCGACCTCACCCGCGACCTCGAGAAAACCCTCGCCGACAACGGCGTCGAAAACGTCCGCATCGAATACAGCAGCAACTGGGTGGTATCCGGACTCCTCTCGTTCCTCCCCGTCCTCATCATCCTGCTCGTCCTATTCCTCATGTTCCGCCAGCAGATCAAGATGGCCGGGAAGGGCGCCTTCAGCTTCGGCAAGAGCAAGGGCCGCATGATCACCCGCGACAAGAATCGCGTCCTCTTCAAGGACGTCGCCGGGGTCGAGGAGGCCAAGGAAGAGGTCCAGGAGATCGTCGAATACCTCAGGGACCCCAAGAAGTTCCAGAAACTCGGCGGCCGGATCCCCAAGGGCATCATGATGGTCGGCCCCCCCGGCACCGGCAAAACCCTGCTCGCCAAGGCGATCGCCGGCGAGGCCGACGTCCCCTTCTTCAGCATCAGCGGCTCGGACTTCGTCGAGATGTTCGTCGGCGTCGGCGCCTCCCGCGTCCGCGACATGTTCGAGCAGGGCAAGCGCAACGCCCCGTGCCTCATTTTCATCGACGAGATCGACGCGGTGGGCCGGGCCCGTGGCCACGGCGTCGGCGGCGGCAATGACGAGCGCGAGCAGACCCTCAACGCCCTGCTCGTCGAGATGGACGGCTTCGACACCCAGGAGGGCGTGATCATCATCGCCGCCACCAACCGCAAAGATGTCCTGGATCCCGCCCTGCTCCGGCCGGGACGTTTCGACCGGGAGGTCATCGTCAACCTCCCCGATGTCAAGGGGCGCGAAGAAATCCTCAAGGTCCACGCCCGCAAGGTCAAACTCGGCGCCGACGTGGACCTCGCCGTCGTCGCGCGGGGAACGCCCGGCTACTCGGGGGCGGACCTCGCCAACGTCATCAACGAGGCGGCGCTGATCGCCGCCCGCCAGGGCAAGAAGGCCATCGCGCAACACGACCTCGAGGAGGCCCGCGTCAAGGTCCGCTGGGGACGCGAGCGCCGCAGCATGGCCATGAGCCCCGAGGAGAAGCAGATCACCGCCTACCACGAGGCCGGCCATGCCCTGGTCAACGTCCTGGTGCCCCACACCGATCCCCTCCACAAGGTGAGCATCATCCCGAGGGGCCCCGCCCTCGGCGTCACCATGATGCTCCCCAACATCGAACGTCACACCACCAGCCGCAAGGAGTTGCTCGCCGACCTCGCGGTCACGATGGGCGGGCGCGTGGCCGAAGAGGTCTGCCTCGGCGACATATCCAGCGGCGCCTCCGGCGATATCCGCCAGGCCACATGGTTCGCGCGCAAGATGGTCTGCGAGTGGGGCATGAGCGATTCGCTCGGGATGATCCAGTATGAGGAGAGAGAGGACCTCGTCTTCCTCGGCCGCGACATCGGCCGCACACGCTCCCACAGCGAGGCCACCCAGCAGCAGATCGACCACGAGGTCCGGCGCATCATCAGCGAGGCTTACGAGCGCGCCAAGGGCCTCATCACCACCCACAGGGACAAGCTCGAGACCATCGCCAAGGCCCTCCTCGAATACGAGACCCTCGACGCCACCCACATCCGCGAGATCATCGACCACGGTCGCATCCTCACGCCACCCGCGACCCCGAAGTCCAAACAGGACCTCGACACCGAGGCCGAGGGCGAGAAGCCCTCGCCCGCCGCCAAGGGCAAATCCGATGACCTCGACATCCCCGACGGGATGGAGCCGGCCCCCATCGGTGCCTGAGGCCATGACCTGGCTCTGCGCCGACAGGGAAATCGACTGCACCACCCGGCCGCTGGTCATGGGAGTGATCAACGTCACCCCAGACTCTTTCTCGGACGGAGGGCGCTTCGATTCCCCGGACGCTGCCATCGCCGCCGCCCAGGCGATGATCGCCGCAGGGGCCGACCTCCTCGACATCGGGGGCGAATCCAGCCGCCCGGGCGCCGTCCCCGTCCCCGAGGCCGAAGAACTCCGCCGCGTCATGCCCGTCCTCGAAGGCCTGCTCCCCTCCTGCCCCATCCCGATATCGATTGATACCTGTAAGCCCGGCGTCGCCCGCCGCGCGATCGGGGCCGGGGCCCGCATCATCAATGATGTCGGCGCCGCGGAAGACCCCGCCATGATCGACCTTCTCGCCGACTCCACATGCGGCTACGTCCTCATGCACCGCCGCGGTACCCCCGCCACGATGCAATCCAACCCCGCCTACGCCGACGTGGTGGCCGAGGTCCACCGCTTCCTCTCCGAGCAGTCCGACTCGCTCGCCCGCCGCGGCATCCGACCCGAACGCATCGCCCTGGACCCCGGTTTCGGCTTCGGAAAAACCTGGGAGCACAACCGCCTGCTGCTCCTCCACCTGCCCCGCCTCGCGGCCATCGGACGCCCCCTCCTGATCGGCCTCTCCCGAAAATCATTCGTCGGCCATATCACCGGCGACCCCCCCGCCCAGCGCGCCGCAGGCTCGCTGGCCGCCGAAACGATCGCCCTCTGGCTCGGCGCCACTGTCGTCCGCACCCACGACGTCCCCGCCGCCAGACGCGCCGCCGCCACCGTCACCGCCCTCCGCTCCGGCATCATCCCGGCCGACCCCTGACTCGAAAATTGGGTCGCGATGTAGGCTGCGCCTTGGCGCACGCGGGCG
>CAZYWZ010000210.1:0-6670 GCA_964651705.1 uncultured Verrucomicrobiales bacterium | reverse complement strand
AGTTAATACAAGTTCGCCGCCAGCCGCTCCCCACCCGAGATCGCTGATGCTCATGGCCGAGGATAGGCCGATGCCTCGCCAGACCCCCCTCGCTCCAGGGTTGTGAAGCTCGGGGGTGCGCGCCGCATACCCAAGCCACCCACCCTTCGCGCACCGGCACCTGAACCAACCATCCGCCCGAGAAAGACCCCGAAGGGCACCGCTTGGGACGACTGGCTGGCCACCATTCTGACGCAGAAAAGCGGCCGGACCCGGTTCTTCTGAAGGATCCGCCCGAGAACATATCGATGTTGCAACCAAAACACTTTATCTATGGCTGGGTTCCGGGGAATTCGGCGATTCTGGGCCGAATCACGAACGCGAATTAGATCGGGTTCTTGATCATGTTCTGGCTTGTGAGGAAAGGTGGAGCCCGGTCCCGCGCGCGAGCTCCATCTACGACAACACCCGCAACAAGAACTGATGGACTGCCTCGACGCCAGACTGCCGTGACGCCAACCAGGTCCGGACGGACATGATGAGGGGCATGGCAATGCAGTACGTCTCGATGAACTCGCCAGGGTGCTTGTGTCCCATGGTGCGCCTCGCCAGTTCGATACTCCACCCAGCGCCCACGAGAAACGACCTCAGCCGGTCCAGACTGTCGGGCTCGAACCAAGGACACCGGCGCAGACCCTGCAGGGCTGGCAGATTGAGGATCTCGGGGTATTCCGCCGCCAGGATTCGGATGGGAAACCAAGTAGCGAAGGCATGCCGCCCATCGTGGAACGCCAGCCGATGGCCCCTGGCCTTCAGCGTTGATCTCATTTGCCGGTACGCTTTGTCTGTCCCAGCCATCGGATCAATGGGCACCCCAGCCAGATCCAACAGATTTCGCCCCCGCGCAGTCGGCGTGTCGCGCCACCAGTCGAGAAACCGCAGCAGGAATTCGAAATCGCGCGAGGGCCAGAGCACGTCGGCCGGGACCCAACAGTCGGCCTCAGACCCGGTCTTGGTATCGACCACACTGACGTCCACCAGTCGCCTGCCTGTCGTGGGATCGATCGCGTCGGCGAAATTATCGAGCCCAAGCGAAAGGAGGCATCGCGCGCGTCGACCGTGGTGCAGGAGCAGGCAACGCACCACTCGCTGCGCGGCCTCGACGGGCTGATGCCGCGGATCCGGTATGGGACCATCGAGTATCCCGAACGTCTGGAAAGCGGTGCAGGGATCCGAAAGTTCGCGGCCCTTTTTCCGAGATCGGTCCCGCTGCCCCAACATCGGCAACGCCGAGAGCGGCACCCCAAGATGCGTGAATTGTTCCGCCAGGCACGACCTAGCCACGATGTCGGCGCTGGTAGCTGGCTTTGCCTCCGTGCCGATATCCGGCGAGATACCCGTAAGCGTTCTTTGTGCCTCGTTCGCCAGAGCGGCGATCGAGCGGCAGATGCGTTCGGCTGTCTCAAGGCTCCGACCACTCCGCCGCTCGGCGTAGACGTCATGTACGGTCAATATGGCAGCCGCCTCGACGAATCCGCCTTCATTAAGCGCGCTTTGAGCGTGCCTCCGCACCCAAACGACTGCCCCTTTAGATCGCGCGATCACCCCACGTGACCGAAGCGTGCCGATGACCATCCGGAGGCGGCACAATTCCGTCGGATGACGGGAAGCGGAACTGGACCTCGTTGGTCGCTCGATCGAGCCTAGGTCTATTCGATTCGGCATCGCTGCAAGCCAATGCCCGCATCCCACAGAAATCTCCAACGGACTGGCGGATCCCGGCAACGATGCCTCCCACGCGGCCAGCAACCGGGACCATGAAAGGTCCCAGCCAAAGCCGAGACCATCGGCCAGCAAGCCAGATCGATCGCGGAGATGGGCGAAGACCCGAACCTGGTTCCGAGTGCAATGCCCCGCAATCAGATTTGGGATCACGAGTCCCACACCGCTGCCCTTGGCGTCTATTTCCAGCCAGTCTTCGTGCATGAGCACATCAGCCCTCAACCGCGCAATGGCGTCCAGTTCCGCCCCGCCGATGGGGACATGCAGCCAGACGCGAAGTGCCCCGAGAGGATGACCGGGAGCCAGTCGACCCAGTGCCGCCCGGATCGTCTGGCCAGCAAGGCGATCCATCGGCCGCGAGGCGCACCCGTCGTCTTCACACCGGAGGACAATGGAACCCTCGTCGCTCACAGCAGCCCGGCCTCCTGGGCCAAATAGCGCGTTATGGCATCCAACCGCTCCCTGTGAACAGGGAGCTCGAATCTGTGCGCCGCATGGTTGCTGAATCGCGTCGGATGATGGCCGTGCAACTCACGGATCTCCAGTTCGGAAATCGCGGCAGACGCCCGCAAAATGGTATTGGCCGCGTGGCGGTGCGCATTGGGCACCAATCGGGCTGCGTGCTTCAGTTTCGGATCCGCCGCAAAGCCGTAGGCCATGCGCCAGGGCTCCGGGTCGCGCCACACCAGTCTACCATCCTCCAGATCGGGATATGCGTAGGCATGATCAGGAGGCGGTTCGGCGCCGTCGGCCTTCGCTGCGGCATTGGCGGCCGCCCGCCATGCGGCCGCCAGCGGTCGCACGATCGCCAACAGAACGGGCGTGGCCACGAGTTGCATGATTGCACCCTTCTGGCGAATGAGCTCGACTGCCCATGGCCTATCAAGAAACCGTCCCGGCACGGCCGACCTGGGCGCATTCCGCACGCCGCTCAGATACATCGTCCAGAAATCGCAGCACGCCGCCAGGGTGGCAGATCGCGCGTAAGCCTGGTCCGGCGTCATCCCCCCGGGTTCCACAACTAGCTCCTTGCTACGCGAGGCGATGGCTCGAATCACCTCCGTTCGTGGAACCCGAGCCGAACCCACCCCGGGGTGATCCGCGTCAATGACCCAAGGCACCTGTCCAGGACCAAGGACCCACTCGGCGTAAGGGCGCGCCATGTCGATCATGGCAGGGGTGATCAGGGTGTACGAACACGGTGCCGGGGATTTAGTTTTCCAACCGTGCCCCCCGGCCCATGCCAATGGAAACGGGTACCGATGGATCATGGGCCCACGCCAAAGCAAAAAGTGCTCGAGCTGCGCCATGGTGGCACCGGGCACAGCGCGATCGAGCCAGAGATCAAGTCGCTCCTTGAGGGGCAGTTCTTCACATGCGCTCAGCGCCCCGTGAACCCGCATTACCAGCGACGGGTCGAGTCGGACATTCAGGCAACTCGTCGCAGGCAAATACAGTTCGGGCTGCGGTGGAACTTCGTGCGGTCGAGTCATGGGTATACGGATGGCGCCCTCGTTGGGATCGATACCCGCTTCGACGATGGATCGGTGGGAAAGCAGGGCTCCGGCAATCGCCAGAATCGCCCCTGCTTCGTCTGACCGATCCTCTTGTGCCGCCTCAACCACTCGGAGGAAGCCGACCCGCCCAATTTCGCCGCCACAAGCGCATCGATGAGGCAAAAATTTAGCCTGGTGCGCATGGGCTTCGGCACGACGAGCCTGTGGTTCCAGGGTCGGCCCCCCCATCACGGACGGCTCTGCGACCTCCGGCGCCAAGGCCTCCGAATCCAGCTCCCATAGTTTCCGCGCCCGATCGATCCATTCGATGTCGCAACGGAATGCTGGGCTGTCCCCTCGCATGCCCGCCAACCGTGCGAACAGATCGGGCGCACGATGGGTTCCCACCTCGATCGAAAGCCAATTGGGGGGGTACTTTGAGCGCAGGTAGCGACCGCTCTTGGTCAAGATGCAATAGCGGCTCTCCACATCAGACTTCGCTTCCTGGAGCCGGTCGATTCGGGTGTCTCCCAGAATGCTCGCCGGATTTGCATCCAGAAGCCACCGGACCCGACGGTACCGATCGAGCACTCCGGGCCGCACGACATGGTCTCGCATCGCGCGCCGGTGCTCGGCGATCTTGACCGTCTGCGCGATTACGTCGATGACGAGTTCCCGATTTCGTTGGCGGGAATGCTTCGGATCGACCAGCGCAGCCTTCTGTCCAGTGGACGGGAATCCTTCCAGATCCGCCCTAGTCCATAGTGCCAGGTATGCAATCAGGTGCTCGATTGGCGCGAGTTCGAAGGTCGGCTGACCAAGCCAATCCCGCCTCGGCAAGGCGCTGCTGCCGACCGCCCCGATCTGCAGATCGTCGGGTACCGCCTCAGGGCAGGCGGCGGCAACGCCCCGCAGCAGCGCGGGCAGGTGACTGTGTAGATCAATCAGGTGGGCCGGCACCCCTAGTAGTGCCAGCCCGTCCCCGATCGCCCGCCGCACCTGCTCCGCGCTGCAGGGGCTCATCACGCGGCCTTCGCCTTGTCGTGTTTCGCGATCAGGTAGTCGGCGTAGGGGCCGGCCGCGAAATCGATCAAGCCATCCAAGAACCGATCCGGGTTGGGGGCCATCCCAATCCGGTGCTCGACCCGCTTGCGGTGGCGATCCATCTGGATGGCCCGCTCGGAGCGCACGTCGTACCTCCGCTGGACCCTCTGGCCCCGCCGCCGCCGCCGCCCCTGCCGGGCCCTGTCGTGGTTGCCCTCCCCGGCACCCTGCTGGGCGCCCTGCTGGTTGTGCTCCTGGTTTTCCATTTTCGTTGCCTCCATTATCCCGCCGGGGGGTTTAAGGATCCCGACGGGGACAACGGGGATTAGCGATCACCGCATTCAACCGCCCCCGCGGCCGGGAAGCGTGGCGGGTGCCGGCCTAGCTGAGGCGCGATCTGCGCTGGAAACGGCTAGGCCTATCGGTCAGATTGAGGGCGTGGACTCTTCCCCCCCCGAATCCGTCGAACAGCTGATGTCGGCACTCAGGCGCAGCGGCGTGAGCCTACACCAGTATTTGGAACAACTCCGTTGGCCAGAGGGATTTAATTGCCCGCACTGTGGTTGCAATGCTGGGACGAGAATCCGGCGCGACGCATGGCTATGTCGCGAGCGCAAGTGCCGCCGCGAGTCGAGCCTAACGACGGGCACAATGCTGCACGGTTCTCATCTGCCGCTGAGAAAATGGCTGACTGCGATATGGCTCATGACGGAGCACCCGGGAATCTCTCAGCAGGAAATGGCCACCCGAATCGACATCAGGCCAAGGATCGCTTGGTCCCTGATGCGCCGTATACGAATGGCGATGGCGATGGCGGATCGACCACCACTCTCGGGTCACGTGGAACTCGGCCTAGTACCCTTCCGCTGGTGCGATCCCCGCGACTGGGGCCGAGGACTGCGAGACCCGGTCGCCGTAGCAGCCCAAACCCAAGATGATCGTATCATGTATCGATTCTGCCTCGTTACTACAGAGGAGCGCGAAGCACTGGGTGATTTCGTGCGTGTAATGATTGCCGAAGGCAGCGTGGTGGTCACATGTCCATCGGCTGTCTTCACCCGAGTCGACTGGGGTGAGCGGACGCATTTGACCCGCTACTTTGACAACCAGATACCTCCCCTCGTGATCGAAGCAATGCCTGCGCTTTACGACCACACTCGAAATCCTGGGCGGGCGGCAATTAAGAACTCAAGCATACCGCTCTATCTTGCAGCAGCGGAATATGTTGCGAATCGTCACCACCTCCCGACCCGCAACGGATTCTCCGCACTCTTGGGTCTCGCCCTCAGAACGAGGCAACAATGACTTTGATCCGCCGAGTCCAACATGCTCTGGGTCTAAGTGGATAACAAGCCGCCTATTGGCGCGCATGAACCACGGAACCCCAAAGCGATTGGTCGACTCGTGAATCGCACCGCAGCCAAGAGCGACGAGGGTACCGCCCGATGATCGCGGTCTCAAACGACGCGTTGCGCAGCGTCACCTCCCCGGCCTTGGTTCCGAGCTTGCGCTCGTAGTGGCCAGCCCGCGTGTCGACCCGTCCCGCGCTGCGCTCGTACCGGCCCTCCCCGCAGAGCCGGTCAGCCTCCACGTCCAGAAGTCTGTTGAGGGTCTGCTCCACGGTCTCGAGCACCACTTTGTCCAGATGGTTCCGGATCCGCCCCTCGTCGTTGACCACGTTGCCCAGCCCGGATCCCCCGGCCGGCTCCTGTTCCTCGCCCTGCCTCGCCTCTGTCTCCATTGTCGCTGTCCCGGTTGTATCAACCCAGACCAGCCCCATCAAATGTGCAAAAGCCGCGTACGTTATCGCCCGATGACAGACTACCAGCGACAGAGCTCGCAGCGTCCTCGTCAAGGGGCTCGTAAACATGGAAGCAAATGGATAACAGTGCGCCTATTGGCGCGCTCACCCTGGCCACATGTCGTTCGTGGGGTAACCAGGCCCAATCGTGCGACCTGCTCCCGCCGATCTCTACGGAGAAGAGACCTCCAATGCGAAGAAGGGTCCCGCCCGATGACAGGACACCGGCGATAGAATTTGCGGAGTCCCCGTCAAGCGGCTCGTGAACCTGGAGGCAAGTGGATAACAGCGCGCCTATTGGCGCGCCGATACGGAGAGCCTCCGGTACTCGGCGCTCAGATTCCGCAGCCCGAGGCTCTCCGGGTTGAGGGTGGCCAACCGTTCCCTGTCAGCAGGCACCACCATCTCGGAAACGTAGTGGCGCTTGAGCACACGAACCGAGTTTCCAGCAACTCGTGCCACCGCCTCCAGCCCCACCTTGGTCTTTTCGAGTGAACAGAATGTGTGGCGCAAGACGTTGATATAGACGTGCGTGTGTCAAGTGGGCAAGTGGGTCCCGCGCTCATTT
>CAZYWZ010000209.1:0-6672 GCA_964651705.1 uncultured Verrucomicrobiales bacterium | reverse complement strand
GGCAGCGGGAATGAAGTTTCCACATGAATGATGCGGCGCGTCCCCGCGCCGGCGGCGGGGCCGACTCGGAAATCGGCCGCGGTATTGGCCAGTAGGGCGCGGATTCCCATCCGCGCCACGACGGCCGCCCTGCCGGTTGCACGTGGCGCGAAAAGGATTTCGCGCCCTACATTTTCCCCTCCGGTGGCGCCCCGAATGCCCGCCGCGACCGGCACCCGGCCAAGCGGTCCGTTCATCCCCGCCCCGGGGACCCGAGCCGGAACACCAGCCTGACCCGCGGCGCCCCCGCCAGCGCCGCGCGCATCGCCTCGGCGTCCCGGAACGTCCCCGCCAGTCTCCGCCCCTCGCAGGCGACCGCGACCTCCGCCTCGCGGAATGGCCACGGCGCGATGTGCCAAGAGAATCCCGAGTCGTCCGCGGCCACGATCCGGAGCGTGCAGCGGCCCGTGGCATCGGGGACATCTTGGGCCAGCCACTCGCCCGACGTATGCATGCAGAGGCCCAGGGACAACCAGTCCCAGGCGGCGACCAGCGCCCGGTTGCGCGCGATCGCCGCCTCCCCGCAGTGCGGCGCGTAGGCCGGATCCCGGCGCAGATCCTCCAGCAGCGTGTCCCGCGCCAACCGCTGGCACTCCACGAATCCCCGGACCATGTGCCGTTCCCTGGGGTCTTCGGGTTCCGGTTTCCGCTCCTTGAGCCAGAGGCCATGGAGGCACAGCAGCAACCCCGCGTACCGGCTCACTCCCCCGAGCATCTGCACCCCCGCCGGCCACACCCGCAGGTGCTCGCGCAACGGCATCGCGTCAAAATGGTGCGGCAGGCCCGTCTCAGGATCCAGGGTGGGCGCCAGCTCCCACTCGTGCCAGCCGCAGTCGTGTTGCTCCGAGGCGAGGCACACCTCCTCGTAAGGCGCGAAGGTCCCAAAGCGCCCATTGCCCCAAGCCCGCGCCAGTTGGCCCGATATCCACGCGTGCGCCGGCTGCGTCACCACCACCAGGCCATCCGCTCCGTTTCGATGCACCATGACCGCCTCCCGCCCAACTAAACCACCAATTCGGCATCCCGGTAGGTGCCCGCCCGCAATTCTGCCCCCGGCCCCCGGGCACGAACGACGACATCGCCCTCGATCACCACGCCAGCGGCAAAACGCACCGCCCCCTCCACGCGCAACGTGCGGCAACCCCGCAACGACGGGGGGCCGGACGGGAACAGCCTCTCGAAATCAGCCAAAGTCTTATATCCCTTCCCGTCCAGGTACACGTGCGGGGGTTCCCCGTCGAAGGCCGGCTCCACCCGGCCGTCACCCGTGACCCGATACGCGTCCGAACGCAGCACCAGCAGATCCCCCGTCGCCTTGACCGGGGCGAACCGGTCCCGTCGCACCACGACGGCCGACGACTCGCCGAAGCACTCGATCGCGGCGCCCATCGCCGTCTCGAGTTGGATGACGGGTGGGCTGGCGGGATCGCGCGGGTCCACCGTCTTGCGATTCACGATCACGGGCAAAGGCACCACCCCATCCGCGGCCAGAAGGTCCCGCACCGCATCCAGGCGGAGCCAGAGGTTATTGGTGTTGAAATACGCGTGCCTGCCGATGTCCTGAAAGGCGCCGATATCCTCCTCATGGCACTGCGCCACCTCCCGGAGGCAGAGCCGACCATCGGATCGGCGGCGGCACAGGTGCCCGCCCTTCCGGTCCGATTCGGTGCGGCGGGCCACCTCCATCAGGAAGGGAGCGCCCGATCCCGCGAACAGGCCGAGTATCCCGAGATCCACCGTCGCGCCAAGATTGTCGGCGTTGGATACGAAAAGATACCGGATCCCCTCCGACCAGAGCCGATCCATCCATCCCGAGCCCGCCAGCGCGGGATAGATGTCCCCGTGCCCCGGCGGGCACCATTCCAGTTTTGGATCCCTCGGCCACGCCACCGGACCCAGGGTCGCGGCGTCGACCTTCGGCACCTGATTCTGCATGAATTCCCACGCGGAGGGCGGCCCCAGCGGGCCCCCGTCTCCCAGATAGGCGCGGCAGTCCGCGCTCGTCGCAAACGAATCCATCAGCAAAAAATGGGCGTGACCGCGGCCCCGCTGCGCCGCCGCCTGCCTCGCGATCAGGTCCAGAAACGTCACCCCGGGCTTCACCTCGAGCAGCGATTTCGCGCGATCCAGCCCCATGCCCGTGCCCAGGCCACCGTTCAGCTTGATCACGGCCGTCCGCCCAAGCAGCGAATCCTCCCCGCCCGCGCCCCAGGGCGCTTCCGCCAGGCCCACCACCGGCTCGATCGCGTCCTCGCCGATGTGCTCCGCCCCGCCCGCCAGCAACAGCCCGTGGCTCCGCCGAAATGCCGCGATGCATGCCGCGCCCAACCCCGCGGCCCTCATCTTCTCCTCAAATGGCTCAAATCCCATACGCGCCTCGATTCGCCACCGCATGCTGGGCGCCGCCAAGGTGATGACAACCCAATTCCGCCGAATCAGTCGCGGGGAAACTTCGGATCAATCGGAGGCCGATGTGGACTGCGGCGTGGCAGCGCCGCTTTGGATGGGCGCGTCGGGCCCTGTTGGCCCGGATCGATCACAAACTTTGTGATCGATCCGCCCGAAGGGCCGTTCGGGGCAATCCAAAGCGGCGCTGCCACGCCGCACTCCAAAATAGGGCCGCCTCCTCGCCGGCTGCGCCCGGATTCGCAAGCGCCGCCATTACTTATAATTATCGGCGGCATCCGTTATCCGCGGTTTGAAGTTTCTGGCTGGGCGCACGCGCGGCCCGCCACGTCCACGCGCCCCCGGCCGCGATCGCCATCAACCACGCCAGAATCACCGCGGTGAGCGACGCCGCATCCCACGAGGCGCCGAAACCCCCGCGGAGCGATTCCTCGAGGTGCCGCCAACGCGCCAACCCGCCGGGCAACGGCCAGATTCCCGCGAGGCTCGCCGCGCAGGCGCCGCCCAGCCACGCCCGCCACCCGGAAGACATCGGATCTCGCGCCACCGCCAAGATCCACGCGGCAAGCATCGGCCACTGCGCCGCCGCCAATCCGGTTGCGGCGGCCAGCCCCCCGCCATCGGCGCGCCCCAGGGCCATCAGCACCAGCCCCCCCGACGAGGCCGAAACCCAACACGCCAGCCTCCACCCGTCCCGCGCAAACAGGGCCATCGCGCCGCAGGCCATTGCGACCAGCCCGCCCAACGGCAGGCAAAACTGTGCCACCACGTCCTGCCAGGGTGACCACCCCGCGACCATGGGATCCCGCGCGACCAGCCCTCCCACGATCCCATACCCCAGCACAAATCCCACCACCGGCACCGCGCAGGCCGCGATGGCGTGCCAGCGCCCATCGCGCCGCTCGCCACCCAGCGCCTCCCCCAAAGGCACCGCGATCATCCAGATCGCCCCACCAGCCAGCACCAGCGCCAGCGGCAGCGCCGCATCCAACCGATCAAAACTGCCCGCCAGAGACGCGCGCGCCGCCCCCACCCCAGGCGGAAAACCGCACGACACCCACAGCCACGCGGCGCCCACCACGGCGACCAACAACCCCAGTAAAATCCCCCACCATCGAGTCAATGCCCGATTCATGCCAAGTTACCACCGGACAAAGCGGCGCGGGGACGCGCCGCACTCCAAAGGCCTGCGGCCGAAACGATCCCTGAGATGCCATTGGACGGCGGCACCATTTCGCGCGCAGCGCTTTGGAGTGCGGTGCGTCCCCGCACCGCTTTCCCGCCGATGTGCCTGCGGCCCATCACACCCTCCGCCGAACCGGAACCCATGGATTCACTCCCTCCCGCTCGCCTTCTCCAGCATCTCCTTCTCCCGTGCCGTCAGGCTCTGGAATCCGTGCTCCGAGATCTTATCCAGGATCGCATCGATCTCATCGGAACGTGGGTCCTCGCGCCGGGCCGCGCCCGGGCCGGGAGCGCCGCCCCGATGCCCAGGCCCCCGCCGCCCGAACTCCGGCCACCGGAAACCGCGCCACCAGAACATCGGCTCATGCGCGATCCCGAGAAACCGGATATACACGAATCCCACGATCAGCCCCCCGAGGTGCGCCATGTGCGCAATCCTCCCTCCCTGCTCCACCGCCATCACCGCGCTGAACACCACATAGAATATCGCCAGCCAGCGCGCCTGCACCTGGATCGGGATCGGGAACAGCACCAGCGGCGCCCGGGGGTACAGCACCGCGAACGCCATCACCACCGCCAGCACCCCGCCGCTCGCGCCAAGGACGAACCCGCCACTCCCCAGATTCGCCAGCCACCACAGCACCCCGCCGACGAATCCCCCCATCAGGTATAGCCAGAGGAAACGCGCCGTCCCCAGCCGCTCCTCAACGGGCCTCCCGAGGAAGTGCAGCCCAAACATGTTGAAAAACAGGTGCCACACGTCCCCGTGCAGCCACATGTAGGTCAGGAGCTGCCACACCCGGCCGCTGGCCATCCCCATCGGGCTCAGCACTAGCTCCACGAGAAGATCCGTGGAATCCACCGCCACCAGCACCACCTTGAGGAGGTGCATCGCGCAGTTCGCGATGATGAGCCACGTCACCACCTGCCAGCGACGATAGGTTTCAAACATGAAGCCATTACTCTTGATCAGGTCGGCGGTTTTGCCAGCGGAATCTGTCGGACAAAGCCCGACAGATTCCTGGCTCGAAAATTCCAGACGTAGCCACGGCCGTGAGGCCGTGGATCTTCCCACGCGCGGCCCATCTGTCACCAGATGGGCTACATTTTCCGCCCCGGTGGTGCCCCGCGCGCGGGGCATGATGTCTGGCTCGAAAATTCGGGACGTAGCCACGGCCGTGAGGCCGTGGATCTTCCCACGCGTGGCCCATCTGTCACCAGATGGGCTACACTTTGCGCCGGAGCCGCGAGGATCCCGTCATCGCCGCGGGCTTCTCGAGCCCGCCCATCTCGAGCAGGGTCGGGGCCACGTCGGCCAAGATGCCCGGCGACACCGCATATTGGTTCGCGTCCGCGGCCACGTAATACAATTCCACGAGATTGGTCGTGTGCGCGGTGTGCGGCGACCCGTCGGCGGCGATCATCTGCTCGCAGTTGCCGTGGTCGGCGGTCACCAGCGCCTTGCCGCCGACCTCCAGCAGCGCCTCGACGACCCGCTTGACGCAGCCGTCGATGCATTCCACCGCCTTGACCGCCGCGGGGAGCGACCCCGTGTGGCCGACCATGTCCGGATTGGCAAAGTTCAAGATCATGAAATCGAACTTGCCCGACCGGAGCGCGGCGACGGCCTTTTCCGTGACCTCGGGGGCCGACATCTCGGGCTGCAGGTCGTACGTCGCCACCTTGGGCGACGGCACCATGATCCTCTCCTCGCCATCGAACGGAACCTCGATGCCGCCATTTAAAAAATATGTCACGTGGGGGTACTTCTCGGTCTCGGCGATGCGGACCTGCGTCTTGCCCGCGCGGCTCGCCACCTGACCGAATATATCATCCAGGGTCTGCGGCCCGAAGATCACGGGGCAGGGGAAGGTCTTGTCGTACACCGTCATCGTCACGTAGTGCACCATCGGCCGACCGTCCCGGTCGAACCCATCGAAATCCTCCAACAGGAACGGCTGGCTCAGCTGCCTGCCGCGGTCGGAGCGGAAATTGAAGAACACGATGCTGTCGCCATCGCGCACCACCGGGCGCCGCGAGCGGTTCAGGACGATCGGTGTCATGAACTCGTCGGTCACACCCTCGGCATATTTCGCCTCGACCGCCGCCACCGGATCCGATGCCGCCTCTCCCACGCCATGCACGATCGCGTCCCAGGCCTTCTTGACCCGCTCCCAACGCCTGTCCCGGTCCATGCCGAAATAACGCCCGACCACCGTGGCGATCTCCCCCGCCCCGATCCCCGAGACCGCCCGCTTCAGTTCCGCCAAGTACCCCTTGCCCCCCGTCGGCGAGGTGTCCCTCCCATCCAGCAGCGCGTGGACCAGGATCTCCTTCACCCCCGCCTCCTTGGCCACGCGGATCAGCGCGTGCAGGTGCTCCTGGTGCGAATGCACGCCACCGTCGGACAATAGCCCGATGAAATGCACCGCGCCGCCCGACGACTTCGCGGCGTCGAACGCACCGCGGAGCACCTCATTTCGGGACAGCTCCCCCTCCCGGATCGCCTTCGAGATGCGCGTGAGATCCTGATACACGATGCGCCCCGCCCCGAGATTCAGGTGCCCCACCTCCGAATTGCCCATCTGCCCGTCGGGCAACCCCACCGCCTCGCCGCTGCACTGCAGCGTCGCCATCGGGTACTTCGCCGCCAGCCCATCGTGGAACGGCGTCCGCCCCTGCAGGATCGCGTTCCCATCCTTCTTTGCCCCCTCCCGCCCGGACGGGTTGATGCCCCAGCCATCGCGGATGATCAGTGCCACCGGTGTCTTCATAAACCCGCGCATCAAACCACCCCGCCCACATTTTCAAAGCATTTTCCGCGCGCCTGGGACGAAGAGAATCGGCACCTGCAGGCCGGGCGGCCCTATTTTGGAGTGCGGCGTGGCAGCGCCGCTTTAGATTGCCCCGAATGGCCCGGTGCCCTCCCGGCGCCAGACTCTTAAACAGGACCCGACGCGCCCATCCAAAGCGGCGCTGCCACGCCGCACTCCACATCGGCCGCCCGATCTCCCCATGAATGATCCGGCGCCCTCGCGCGCC
>CAZYWZ010000208.1:0-6769 GCA_964651705.1 uncultured Verrucomicrobiales bacterium | reverse complement strand
AACCCGATGTCCACGGAGAAAAAAGTGTCAAACGGAAATCAGGACGTGACAGGAATGTTCGAGAATCGCCTCTGGCGATCGGCTTCGCGACACGATTCCGGTCCGGCGGCGGGCACGATGCCCGGTCGCGAAAACTCCGGGTGTAGCCACGGTCGCCAGACCGTGGGCGCGCTGGCCGAGCACCCAACGTTGCTCCTGTTTCCTCGCCACTGTTATCGCGTGCTTTTTCGGGCGGGTGATCCCATGTTTCGCAAATGAGCGTCGCATCTTACGTGGCGGTGGCCGCGGGGTTGATGTCTTTTTTGGTGGCGCCGGGGCTCTTGGCGTCGACGAATCAGGTCATCCGCGTGGCGCTGTACGATGATGAGGGGTCGATGGGCAAGGGTGTCCCGCGCGTGATGCAGTTGCTGGCGGGCGTCTCCGATATCGAGGTCAAGGATCTCGACGCCGGGGATTTCGGGCCCGGTTCGTTGCGCGGGTATCACGTGGTGATGTTCACGGGAGGCAGCGCGAGCAAACAGGCGGGGGCGATCGGGGAGGCGGGAAGGGAGGAGGTGCGGCGGTTTGTCCGCGAGGGCGGCGGCTACGTGGGCATCTGCGCGGGGGCGTATCTGGCGTGTGCGGGATTTTCGTGGGGAATTGGTGTTTTGGACGCGAAGACGGTTTCGCCGAAGTGGCGGCGTGGTAAGGGGACCGTGACCATCGAGGCGCTTCCATCCGCGTTTCTGGTCACAGGTTTGAAGGCGGGCGCTCACGAAGTCCGGTATGTCAATGGCCCCATCATCACGCGATTAGGAAGGGACGACATCCCCGATTTTGAACCGTTGGCCATCTTTCGCTCCGAGTTGTCGGAGAACGGATCCCCGCCCGGCGTGATGGTGGGAAGCCCGGCCGTGGTGTCCGGAAGCTATGGAAAGGGGAGCGTGGTCATATCCAGCCCGCACCCCGAGCAGACTGCGGGCATGGAGGCGCTCGTCGAGCGCGTTGTCCGGTGGGTCGCCCGAGCGCCCGAGCCGTAATATTTAAATCCGTGTTCGGCTTGCGACCTCTTCGCGCCCGCGGGGTTGAATCGCTCCACGTCAGTGTGGCTCTGGAGCGATGGTGGCCGGGAAATCTGAGGCATGGTCTGATCCCGAGATGGGGTTGGTGCGGCGCTGGCTCGTCGATCGCGACGAGGCGGCGGCGCGGGAATTGATGGAGTCGCTCTACCCCCGGGTGTCGGGGATCGTCGCCGGGCATCTTCCGCGCGGCATGGATCGCGAGGATCTGATCCAGGAGGTGTTTCTTCGGGTGTTCCGGAGCCTGCACCGCTTTCGCCCGGACCGTCCGCTGGAGCACTGGGTTTCGCGGATCGCGCTGAACGTCTGCCGGAGCCGGGGCAGCGCGCGCGCCCGACGCCCGGAGTGGCATCGATCCGACCTGAGCGAGGGCGAGCAGGCGGCTTTCGATGCGGCTCGTGCGTCGGAGGAAACGGCGCCAGACGTCGAGGTCGATGCGAGCGACGCCCGCGCGCTGATGCTGCGACTGATGGAAGGGCTGGCCCCCGCGGACCGGCAGATCCTGACCCTCCTGCATTTGGAGGGCCGATCCGTGGAGGAGATTGCCTCGCTGGTGGGCATGGGGCGCACCGCGGTGCGGGTCCGGGCCTTCCGGGCGCGGGGGAGAATGCGCGAGGCCATGAAGGCGCTGGAAAAGGGCCTGTAACCGCCCCGGAGGGCGAGGGTTTATGAGAAGCATGGACCGATATGATCGGATGGTGGAACGGTTGGCCGGGGCGGCGCGGCGGGCCCGGCCCGAGGACGCCGGGCCGATGCCGGGCTGGTTGGCCGCGCGGGTGTTGGTCCGGTTGAGGGAGCGGCCCGAGGGGGCCATCTGGTGGGAGGGTCTGGCCGCGCGGCTGGCTGCGGCGGCCTGCGCGCTCGCGCTGGTGGCGGCCCTGTTGCCGGGGCCGACCTCGAATGGGACCGATGATGTGGCCGGGTTGACCTCCGCCCTCCTCGCCTCGGAACTCAATCCCTGAACCGCCATGGATCGCCACGCAAAACTCCGCGCCGCGCTCTGGTTGGTGCTGCTCTTCGCCGCGGGCGTCGTCGTCGGCAGCCTCTGGAGCCCGATCCGTCTGCACCGCAGCGTGTGGGCGGGTTGGCCAGTCGCGCCCGTCGAACAGGCATGGAAAGAGCAGCGGGTCAAGAACCTGCGCGCGAAAGTCGGTTTAACGCCCGAACAGGAGACGGAGCTTGAGCCGATCATGGAGGACACGATGGCGGGCTTGCGCCAGTTGCGAAACGCGACACGGAAACGCGTTGGGGAGGTCCTCGGCAAGAACAGCGCCGCGACCCGGGAAAGGCTCACGTCGGAACAGCAGGCGAAGTTCGATGCGTGGCTGAAAGATATCCAATCGCGCCGATCGCAGGGCGGGTCGAAAGGCGAGCGGGCGGAGTGATTTATGGGACGGTTTTCCAAGTTGGTCGCCGTTCTGTTGCTGGCCGCTGGCGCCGGAATGGGCGGGGGTGAGTCGAGGGCACAATCCCCCGCCGCATCGTCGCCATCCGTTGGGAAGCTAGATGTGGTGGATGCGATCTTTGAAGTGTGTGTCCGGGACGTCGACACGATGGCGAAATTCTACCGCGATGGCCTCGGGATGCGCGAGGTCGAGGCACCCGATCCGAAGCGAGGCGCCTTGCTGGAATGGGCGGGCAGCTATCTGCGCCTTCGGCCCACCGGCGTGACCCGCGATGTGGCCGCGCCCGAGGCGGGCGGCAGGAGCCTGATGAAACAGATGTTGGCGCAGAATGGCTTCCGGTGGTTTTCGCTGTGGTACGAAGATCCTGCGGCGACCGGGGAGCGCCTCGTGGAGGCGGGCTATGAGAGGCCGGTGAAGGGCGGGAATGTCAGCATGACGCGCGATCCAGAGGGGAACATCGTGGAGATCATGCGGATACCGCGCAGCGCGAGCGGCGAGACATTCACATGGGGGATGGCGGCCGCAGACGAGGCGGCATCGCGGGCGTTCTATCGAGACGTACTGGGGTTGCCCGAATTCGAGCCGTGGAATCTCCCGCCGCCCTTCAGCATGAAGATGTACCTGTTCCAGACGGGCAAGGGCCGGATCAAGTTCTCCGTGCCGCCGGGGGAGCGCCCGAATGAGGCGGATGACGGTCCCGGCGCTCCGGGCCTGCGCAACGTCGCTCTGCGCGTGAAGGACCTGGCGGCGGCGCGCGAAGGCTTGGCCGGGCGCGGGGCCAGGGTCGACGAGGAAAACGGACGCCTGCGGATCACGGATCCCGATGGGAATCGGTTCTACATCGAAGGGGTAACCGGCGGTCCGCCGGCGCTCGGACCTGCCACTTCCGTGGCCGAGCCCCCGGCATCCGCTCGACCGAAGGGCACCGCGCCATCGCCATCGATGACCGAACGCATCGCAGCGACGAATCCCGAACTGATCTTCCGCCGGTTGGACAGTAATGCCGATGGCCGCATCAGCGCGCAGGAACTGCCCCGCGAAGGGTTGCTCGCCCGCGTGGATCGCGACGGCGACGGCTTCGCCACGCTGGCCGAGGTCCGCGCCTATTACGCGCAGCAGGGCGGCGGCGCGCCCGCCAAGCCGGTCACCGACTCGCCGCCCGCGCCCTTCCTCCCGCCCGCCGCGCCGGGCGAGCCGCCACTCAAGCCGTTGCCCGATTCTGACGCCTCGCGCGATGCCGCCGGGCGAGGCCAGATGTTCGAGAGCATCCACGTGGCGAACGTCACCGACCTGCGCTCCGGGATGAATGGCCTCGCCCTCGCCGACCTGAATCGCGACGGGCTGCTGGATATCGTCGCCACGTTCTCGCCGCCGCGCGGCTCGGGCGGCCGCTGGGGGAAGGGTGAACTCCTGCGCGTCTTCCTCAACGGGGGCGGATTCAAGTTCCGCGCGCACGCGGTCACCCTGCGCGAATCGAAGTTCACCATGGACAACTTCGGCCGCGGCCAGGTCCCTGGTCTCGCCGATTTCAACAACGACGGCTTGCTCGATCTCTTTGTCACCCGCCACGCGCGCATGAGCGCCGGAAAGCCCACGGTTGCCGGGGCCGAATCCGACGGCAACTCCCTGTTTCTCACCGACGGCGCCTGGGACGTCTTCCGCGAGGTATCGCCGCAAATGGGCATCCGCAACGAACAGGCCTACAACCGCCAGCCTTCGATCGGCGACGTCAACCGCGATGGTTGGCTCGATATCGCCATCGGCTGCGACAACATCAAGAACGCGATGGGCGGCTTCCCCCACAGCCGGCTCTATATTTTCCGTCCGGGAAAGGGGTTCCCGGACGGAAAATATGAGGATCTGGGCGGCGCCGATGCGGTCCCCGAATTCGGCGGCTTCTACCACGATTCCGCCAGGGACAAGGCCGGGCCCGACATCAACTTGCGCGACCTCGACAACGATGGCGACCTTGACCTGATCCAGTCATTCCACGTCGATGTCCGCGAGCCGCTCCTGCCCTACTGGCCCGGCGAATACCGGCAGGGCATCTTCTGCTGGAGAAACCTCCTTGCGGAGACCGGCGAACTGAAGTTCGAAAAGATCACCGGGAACGGCCTCGCCTGCGAGGCACGATTGAAGTACGACCGCGAGAAGCAGATCTACGTTGCGGAAGGCAAGGCCCCGGGCCTGCCCTACGTTTCGATGGCCGACGTGGATAACGATGGCCTCATGGACGTGCTCGCGGTCGGCCCGGCGAGCCCCGGCTGGGCCCCGCGCGCCGAATACGTCGGCGGGCGTTTCTGGCGCAACCTCGGCGGATTCCGATTTGAGGAGCGCACGCGCGCCGCGGGATTCGAGGCGTTCGAGTGGACCTTCCGCGACTGGGTCAAGTTCTTCGACATGCCCGTCGACGAAGCCTCCCTCCGGCTGCGCCCAGGAAAATTGCAGACCCAGCCCGGCATGGATCGCCCGCACCCGCTGGACAACCGCCCTTACTTCGCCGACGCTGCCTTCGCGGACTTCAACAACGACGGCTGGATCGATGTCGTGGTCCAGGATCGCCACGAGGGGATCGCGGTCCCCTCGCGCGCCATCCTCTTCATGAACAAGGGCGACGGCACCTTCGAGCCAAAGCCCACCACCTTCAGCGGCCTCGATGGAAATGGCATCTGCCTCGAGTCCGCGGACCTGAACAACGACGGCCTCGTCGATCTGGTCATGGCCGCGGACCCAGATAATTCGGGCGTCGCCACCACCCCAGACCGCTACGAAAGCAAGGTCTATTGGAATACCGGCCTCCACGGTGCCAAGGACAACCACTGGCTGCGCCTCCGATTCTCTGGCATCACCGACGCGCAGCTCATCGGGGCCTGGGTGGAGGTGTTTGCGGTCGATCGTAGCCGCCGAGGTGACGAGGCTGACGGTGCGGCAGCGGACGGGAACCGCCTCCTTACCTCAACGGCTGCAAAACGCCTCGGTTGCCGCACCATCGCCTCGAACCATAGCTATAAAAGCGGCGGTGCGCTCGAGGCCCACTTCGGGCTGGGCAAACAGCGCGAGGCGGACGTGAGGGTCACGCTGCCAAGCGGCAAGACCGCCACGTTTGCCGGGGTGAATGGCGACCAGTTCCTCGATCTCAACCTCAAAACAGAACAGGCCACGCAGGTGAAACCATGAACACACACGACGGACACGTTAACCGCCGCGAGTTTTTGACAAGGGCGGCGGCTTTTGCTGGCGTCGGCGCCTCGATAGCGGCGGGGCTAGCCCGGGCCGCAGAGACGGCATCCCCGCGTCGCTCGCGGATCTCCTATTACTGTAACGGCGAGATTCACGTTGGCATGCCCGGCCACCCGGAGGGGAAGCCCCTGACGACCGGCCACTGGGACTTCAAGCCCTCGTGGTCCAAGACAGGCGACATGCTCGTCTGTTTCCGGAGGTTAAACAATGACCGCGACGTCGGAAAATGGATCACTGCTGTCTTTATCATCAACGTGGACGGCACGGGTTTCCATCAACTCTCCGACGGCACCTGCACCGACTTCAATCCCACGTGGACGCGCGATGGGATGAACACGCCGCTGTGGAACCGCAAGAGTCATGAGACCGGTGGCTACCGGATCATGGCGAGCAAGGTCGGTGGCAAGCCGGGCGAGGAAGTGGCGCTCACCGGGAAGGGCTACAGCTCCTGGGTCCACTCGGCCATCAGCGATGGCAGGCTGTTTGTCGCCTCGGCGCCGCCGCAGCTCGGCCGCGGCTACTACCTGATGACGCCAAACCCTGGCGGCGAGCCGAAGTTCGAACGGATCGAGTGTGAGCTGGCGACTAAGGGTCTCCTGGACCGGGTGAGTATCTCCCCGAGCGAGAATAGGATGACCTTTGAATATCAGGCGGGCTTCAAGAGCAAGGGCATGATCGGGCGCACGCTCTACATCGCCGATTTCGACGTGCCGGGGCGCGCGATCACCAACGCAAAGCCGTTCGCCAATGAAGCCGGCAAGCCGATCTGGTTTGCCTATCCGCGCTGGATCGATGGCGAGTCCGCCGTGGTCTATCACTCCGGCGAAACCGGCAAGAACCAACTCTACGTGTACCGAGTGGACGATGGCTCGACCAAGCGCGTGTCCACCAACGCCGCCGCCGACTACCGCTATCCGCACGGGGAGGCCGCGCCGTGCTGAAGCCCGGGGTATGAAATCTTCACCACGAAGGACACGGAGAGGGGAGAGCTCTGGATTCTCTGTGCCCTCTGGTGCGCCAGCACCGCCAACCAAACCAATGAACTGAAACGTGTTCATCATGCCA
>CAZYWZ010000207.1:0-6785 GCA_964651705.1 uncultured Verrucomicrobiales bacterium | reverse complement strand
TTTCACCCCCGGTGGTGCCCCGCGGGCGGGGCACGGGATCTAGCTCGAAAATTCCAGACGCTGCCACGGCCGTGAAACCGTGGATCTTCCCACGCGTGGCCCATCTGTTGCCAGATGGGCTACATTTTCACCCACGGTGATGCCCAGCCGCGCGCCGCACCCATGTCAGGGCTTGGACGCGTTGGCCTCCCCGCGGATCTTAAGATTGCGGACCCGGACGGTCTCGCTCGCCGCCAGCCAGCTGCGGGATTTGGGTGTCGCGAGGTAGGCGTGCTGGGCGCGGAGTTCCTTGCCATCCAACCGCGCGGCCATCTGGTCGCCCCGCCACTCCACCCGGAGATCGTGCCAGATGCCCGGTTTTACCGTCATCGGCAATTTGCCGATCGCGCGTGATGGTTTCACCGAATCCTCTGCGATGCTCAGGCCCGTGGCGGCGACGACGACGCGGTCGATGTGTTTCTCGCCATCGCAACCCACGAGGAACGACCCCGGCCCATCGAAACGGAATTCGCACTCGACGGTGGCGGCAGCGAGACCCACGCGGTGGTGCAGCACCGGGATGTGTTTCTCCTCGGGGATGTTCAAAATCTTTAACTCGCCTGCCTCCGGCGTCCATTTCCCCTTGGAGGCCACGAACGGCTCGGCGAGCGGCATGCGGAAACCCGGCTCGGCGACGACGGGCAGTTCGCGGTCGTGCAGCAAGGGCTTGTCCGTTTGGCCAAAGAGCGGCGAGGCCAGGGCGAGGGCGAATAGTGCGATGTGCGGCTTCATGATCGACTCCTTGGTTTAAGCATCAGAGGATGCCACGACGATATCGTCCAGTTCGATCCCTTTCTCGCCGCCGTTTTGCATCCAGAGCAGCTTGCGTTTTGCGGCGTTGAAACAGGGGCGGCTCAGGGTCTTCACCCAGCGTTTGCCGTCGACGCTCACCGTCACCTCATTGCCGCGGAAGGCGAGACGGACCTCCCGCCACGCGTTGCGGCCCAGATCCGCCCTCTCCAGGGGAAGCAACTCGTTCAGGCGATAGGCGCCGCTGACCGGATCGGCGGGGCGATCGGTCTTTTGCCGCTGCGGGTGATTCGGGTCGAGCGAATGGGAATCCACCTGGAGCTGGACGCCATCGCGGAGCAGTTTCACGCGCAGCATATGATCGACGCCCCCGAAGCCGTCGTCCCCATCCACGAAGAACCACAGCCATCCCCCGCCCTCCAGGTGGCGGTAGCGGAATGAGATCGTGAGATCCTTGCCATCGACCGGCAGGTACACCATCGGCGGGTACTTCCCGCCGCTCGAACCGCGAGTCCACAGCGCGCCATCGCGCACCTCGGTGTTCTTATTCGGGATCGCCGTCGTGAACCGCTTCGCGTCAAAGAAGACGTCGAATGTCTCGCGGAAGACCTCCCTGTCGGCGGCGGCCGTGGCGGCCGGCGCGCACAACAGCAAGGCGGCCAACGCAAATCCCCGTCTCACGATTTTTCCTTCCCGCGCCCCCGTCAGTCTCTCGCGACCCTCACATTGCGGAACCCGGCGGTCTGGCCGAAGACGAGGAAGTTGACGCCGGTCTTCGGCTTGCCGAGCACGGCGTGCGTGGCTTTCGCGATCACGTCATTGACCTGCACGGTGGCCTCATCGCCCTTGAAGGTGAGGCGCACGGGATACCACTGATTCGAGTCGAGCTTCAGCGCCTTGTGCGCGAGCGGTTCTAGCGCATCCTTGCCCTCGCCCTTCGACGGGTTCTTCGCCAGCTCGAGCGAAGCGCGCGAAATTACTAGGCGGAAGCTCCCCTCGCGGTCGCCCCACTCGACGCGCAGGGACGTCCGGTTCGCGCCGCGGAAGTTGACCTCGCAGTCGATGGCCCCATCGGTCAACGCGAGCGGCGCGCGCAGGCCCGCGGGTTGCTCCCCCGAGGCTTTCGGCATGCCCCACAGGCCGCCATCCTTCGCTTGCCACTCGCCGCCCGATGCCACCCATGGCTTCGCGGGCACCGCGGCCAGGGCCTCGCTCATCGCGAGGGTTCCGCCCAGCGGCGGGAGCGCGACGGCCAACGTCACCGCGGGCTTCACGTCGGCTGGCGGGAGTTCGCGGCTGTAGCCGCCATCGCGGTAGCGGTTCAGCAGTGCCCGCAGTTCTGCGACGACCTCGGGATGCTCCGCGCTCACGTCCTTCGTCTCGGCGGGATCGTCCTGCGTGTTGTACAGCTGCGGGCGGAACTGGTCGGCCTGCGCCTTGCGCGCCCCGGGCTTGATCTCGTCCACCGGCACGCCCTCGATCCATTTCCACGGGCCTTTCCGGATCGCGAAGACGCCCGGCGCGCTGTGCACGATCATGTCGTCGCGGACCGGTTTCGTCTCATCGCCGAGAATCGCGGGCAGGAAGCTGCGGCTGTCCTCGGCGGCCTCCGACACCTTGGGCAGCGGTTCGCCAACGAGCGCCGCCGTCGTCGCGAGGATGTCCGCGAGGCTGATCATCTCGCGGCACACCGATCCCGCGGCGGCCTTGCCCGGCCAGCGCACGAGGAACGGCACCTTGAAGCCGCCCTCCCACACGTCGTGTTTTCCCCCGCGCAGGTCGCCGTTGACGCGCAGGCCCGCCTTGAACGCCGCGGTCTGGAGCGAGTCCCTATCCGGCTTGAACACGCCGCCGTTGTCGCTCGAAAAAATCACGAGCGTGTTTTCGGCCGCGCCCATTTTGTCGAGCGTGTCGAGGATGCGCGCGACGCTGCGGTCCAGCTCGTGGATCCAGTCGCCATAGGGGCCGGCCTTGCTCTGGCCCGCGATATCCGTGTCGGGCGTGACCGGGTTGTGCACCGCGACGGGCGTGAAGTAGAGGAAGAATGGCCCGCCCTTCGCCTGCGCCTCCAGCCACGCCGTCGCCTTGTCGGTGAGCACCTTCATCACGCGCACGTTCTTCCGGCGCGGCGCGTCGAGGGCGAGAATACTTGCGGCGCCCCTCGGGTTTTCCATGTCCTCGGCGGTGTAGGTCGCCTGGAAATCGTCCGAGTCCGGCGCCGGTCCGGCGATCTTCATGCCGGCCGGGATGTTCCCGCCCCGCAGGCCGTAGACGAAGCGATTCTCGACGAAGATGCCCGTGAGGTCGCCGTGATTGGCCGGGACGGCAAAGTGGTAATCAAAGCCGATGTCGAGCGGCCCCGGCGAGAGCTCCGCCGTGTAATCGGCGCGCCACTTCGGCGAGTCGTCCGCCGTCCCGTAGCCGAGGTGCCACTTCCCGACCGCCGCCGTCGAGTAGCCATGGCGCTTGAGCAGCGAGGCAAGGTTGAGCCGCGTCGTCTCGATGTGCAGCGGCGAAAAGGTGCCCAGCACCTCGTGCTTGAGCGAGGTGCGCCAGCAATAGCGCCCGGTGAGCACGGAGTAGCGCGTCGGCGAGCAGACCGAGGACGTGGTGTTCGCGTCCGTGAATCGCCGTCCCTCCCTCGCGAGCCGGTCGATGCCGGGCGTTCGCACGAGCGCCGGATCCGCCCCATAGCAGCCGGCGCTGCCGTAGCCGTAGTCGTCGGACAGGATGACGACGATGTTTGGCGGATCGGCGGCACGCAGCCAGCCGATCGGAAAAATCAGGAGGGCGGCGAGGACGATGGACAAATGCTTCATGGGGTCTCTCCTATCGGAATACTTTTGGGACGCCAGTGTCACTTCGTCAATTGTCAAGGGCTGACCCAAATCCCAAATCCTCGCGTAAGGCACTACCCGGAGGCGCACCACTTGGGAATGTAGGGCGCGAAATCCCTTTCGCGCCACGGGCAATCGGCAGGACCGTGCGTGGCGCGGATAGGAATCCGCGCCCTACAAAACTTGGCACAGTGACGTGCCTGTGTCCTATACGGTTCGTTGAGGGCACGATACGGGGTCGGGGTCAGCCCTTGACAGTTGACAAATGGAACGCGTGATTGGTTCGTCAATTGTCAAGGGCTGACACCCGCGGACGTAGCCAAGATCGTCGCAGTTGATGGGGATGACGTTCGGCGCAGCGGGTTTTTCCGCCGCGGGCCCCGCTGGCGCCGCTGGCAGCAGCAAGGCGGCGAGAATGGCGCGCGCGTCTCTCATCGTGGCTTGTCTCGCAGAATTCTGCCGGTGCTCATGCGGGTCTTATCTCACGGCGCGGAGCCATCCATCGTTGGAGAGGAAGAAGCCCAGGGAACCCGAGACGGCGGGCAGGGATTCGTACATGACACCGCCGGCCCGCAAACGCCAGAGGAGGCGCGGGGTCTCGGTGCGCGAATCGTCCATTTGGTAGCCGCACAGGAACGGGCCGCCCATCGAACCGACCACGAACCTGCCGCCGCCGGTCAGTATCGGCGAGGTCAGCCCCCCGGCGCCCGGGATTTCCCAGAGCTCGCGCCCGGTGGCCAGCTCAAGGCCGACCAGCCGGACATCGAAGGGCCATTCGTAGGCGTTGCCGAAGACGCTGGTGAGAACCACCTTGCCATCGGTGGCGGCGGTCACGTTGCAGATGCGGTAAGGCTTCCCTGTCCATTCCCAGAGCAGCGCGCCGGTCTTGGCGTCCAGCGCGACCATGCGGCCGCCCAGATTGGGCACGAGAACCTTGCCCTGGGCGAGCACCGGGGCGGCGGAATCGGGCCGGCCGCCGAACTGGTATGGCCGACCGGGGCGGCTGAAGGCCCAGAGGATGCGGCCGTCGCGTCGATTCAGCGCATAATAGTGACCGTCCCAAGAGCCGGTATAGACGGCGGTGGCATCGAGCGCCGGTGCGGGGTAGACACCTTCGCCAAAGCGACGCTCCCAGGACGTCTCGCCCGTGGCGGGGTCGAGGCAATAGAGAACACCGCCCTTGTTGCCGACGAAGAGCTGTTTGGGATCGCACTCTGGGGGAGCCCAGACCTCCCCGAGGTCACGCGACCAGAGGACGTGGCCGGACGCCGCGTCGAGCGCATAGCTGAGCCGGTTGCCGCCGACCTGGGTGACGAATACCCGGCCGTCGCGGGTCGTCGGTGCGGCCGAGAGGCGCCCGCTGGATTCAAAACGCCATCGCCGCCTGCCAGTCGCTGCGTCCGCCGCCTCGACAAAGCCGTTGCGCCCGGCGAAAAAGGCCGTCCCCCCGGCCACCGTCACGGGCGCTTGCGCGATATCCGGCATGGAATCCGCGCATTGCTTCACGCCATTTTCGCGCGCGCATTCGAGCAGCGACTGGCGCCACTGCTCGCGGCCCGTCTGCAGGTCGAAGGCAACCAGATCAAGATAAGTGTCGCAGGCCAGCACGCCGCGGGCATCGCCGGCGAGGTCCGCACAAACCGGGTGCCGCCCCAGGCGCGAGGTCCACAGGGGGCGGGCGCTCCGGTCCAGGTCTTCGACGGCAACGACCTCGCCGTCTAGAGTGGCAACGCAGACCGTCTTGCCCGCGACAAGCGGCCTGGCCCGGATCCAGTCGCCGCAGTCGTGCCGCCACAGGAGTTTACCGTCGCGCTCGTCGAGCGCGCAGAGGTTTCCGTCGGCGGCCCCCAGATAAACACGTCCATTGGCAAGGGCCGCCGCGGAGAAGAGTTGGCGGGCGCGGGAATCGGGTTTGGCCACCGGCGTTTGCCAGCGCACCTTGCCGGTTGCGGAGTCGAGGGCGTAAACGGTTCCGTCATTGGCCCCGGCGAAGAGGATGCCCTCGCGCTCGTCGGGGGGCGCGCCCCACGAGGCCCGGATGGAATGCGTCCATGCCACGCGCTGGTCTCCATGGAGATTGAGGGCCCAGAGGGTTCCGTCCTCGGAGGCCGCATAGACGCGTTCCCCGCGCAGCACCGGCTCGGCGGGCAGATAGCCGGTTGGAAAACACCACCAGGTCCGGCCGGTGAGGAGGGATTTGACGAGGACCTGAGTCCCCTTCTCTAGTCGGTTCGCGACGAGTTGCGCGGGTTCGGTCTCGGGAGGCGCGGGGGCTTTCTCCTGCGGCCGGGCGGGGAGGCTGCGGAGGATGCGCCCATTGTCTCGGCTCACGACCAGATAAGTCAGCGGCCAGCCGTCGAAGCTCTCCTTGCAAACCGCCAACTCGCGGTCGCCCAGGGCGATGACCGGAGAGGCGGCGCGGCTTTGTCTGCCAAACCCGGTTCCGGGATTCTCGGCGGCCCAGAGCCGGTTGCCCGTGTTTCGTTCGAGGCACAGCATCGAGACATCGATGCCCGGGGAGGCAATATAGACCTTGTCCCCCTCGATTCGCGCCGCCCCGCGCCAGGGCCAGCCGACGGGGTAACGCCAGACCTCCTCACCGGCGAGCGGACCCCTGTCGGACGTGGATCCGGTGTGTTCCGGCCCTCCGCCGAGCGAGGGCCAGTCGGCACCCGGTTCGCGGCTGGCGTCGGCGGCGCGGTTCACCACCGCATCGAGCGGGGCAGATTCCTGAATCCGGCGCAACCGCTCGAGGGCATCGGCCCGGAGCGCGTCGCGCGCTGGGTCTGTCTTTGCCTGCCAGGTCAGGCCGTCCAGGGCAGGGATCAGGCCCGAGACATCGCGCCCCTCGTTCAGCGCCCGCCAATAACGGACTTCCAAATCGTCCTGGGCGGACTTGGCCCCCAAGATAGAGAGGCAGAGCATCAGTGAGATAAGCGCGCTTCTCAGTCGCGTGGAGTCGACCCGATGCGGCTCACTCATTGTCCGAGCATCCGGCACTTGCCAACGCGGCACAAGCGAATTGGTTGGGACTCAAGCCCTCGGGGCTGTTGGGCAGACATTGGCGGCAAGCTGCCTGCCATCGGGAGTCCAGGGCCGCCGACGCAGGCAAGAATGCCCAATGCCGCTAGGATTTGGCAGAGGTTGAGGCGAGTTTTA
>CAZYWZ010000206.1:0-6854 GCA_964651705.1 uncultured Verrucomicrobiales bacterium | reverse complement strand
GAGGGACACGCCACGGGCCCAAGAATCTATATCGATTTCAAATTAGGACACTACCGAACCGCGGCCCTTCTGGAAAGCGAGGCGCGTGGGACCCCGGGTCCTGCCGATGACCCGGTCGACGGCAGGGCGGAGCGCCTCGGCGAATTCGCCCTCGATGGGTTCGCGGGTCACGAGCATGCTGACGTAGGCGCGCATGTGGTGCGGCTCGAAGTCCGTCATGCCGGTGCCCATCCACTCCCAGATGACGAAATGGGCGGTGGGATCTCTGGCGCCGCGGCGGGCGAGCGCCTGCCACAGGGTGTGGATCATGCGATAGAGTCCCAGCACGCCGTCGCGGTTCATCAGGCGCTCCTCGAAGACGATGTAGCCGCGGTCCGTGAGCCGGTCGAGGAAGGTCCCGTAGCTTTCCATGGTGTGCAGGTAGTCCGGCGCCCCCAGATGGGAGACGCTCCGTGTCGAGTGCGTGTTGATCAGCGTGATCATGTCGAATCGGTCGCGGCAAGAGCGCAGTATCGAGAGGCCATTGCCGTGGGCAGGATCGATGCCCTCGTAGGCCCTGCCGCTCTGCTCGAAAAAGTCCTCCCGCATGCACTTGAGGATGCCGGGATTGATCTCCGCGGAGGTGATGCGGTCCAGGGGGGTGATCTCCTTGATCGTCTTGATGATGCCCTGCGCGGAAGAGCCCAGCACGAAGACCTTTGGCCTATCGACCACGCCGTAGGGGACGCGCACGTCGTCGGTGGGCTCGTCGATGCCCTCCCTCTCGAAATAGTCGTGGGTCAGCGAGGGGTTGTCGGCGAAGTGGTCGTTGGGGTCGCCGTTATAGCTCACGCCGAAGTCGCCATCTCGCCAGACGACATCGATGCGCCCGACGAGCGAGTCGTAGGTGGCCCGGAGCGATCCCTTTGGGTAGAAGATGAAGCATTTATGAGGGTCATGGAGGGCCGGGTTTGGGCGGATGAGGCGGAAGAGGTTGAGGCTGTCGTGGCGGATCTGGACGTACAGGCAAAGGGCGCAGCCGAGGAAGATCACGGCCCCGAGAGGGGGCGTCAGGCGATCGCCCTGGCGCCTTGAGGCGATGAGGCCGGCGAAGGCCAGCCCCGTGGCGAGGAGAAAGACGATCGCCTCGGAGCCGATCCGGCGGTAGAGCAGTTCCGCCAAGAGGACCCCGCAGCCTGCGCCGACCATGTCGAAGAAATAGGCCTGCCTGCCGGGATTCTCGGCGAAGGCGCGCGCGATGAAGACGACGGGGGCGCAGAAGGTCAACGCCAAGAAGGGCCCCAGGACCCAAAGGGAGGCGTGCCACGCGAGGCAGGCGAACGAGACCACGAGGGCGACGGCACCCGCGAGGCACGAAAGGGAGAAGATGCGGCGGGAGTCCCAGGGCAGCCGGTGGGCGGCGATGGCCGAGAGCCCGATCCCCAGCACCGCGATGCTGATGACGAGCGTGGCGGCATAGTAGTCGCGAACGAAGAGGAGCATGTGGAAGAAAACGGTTTCGGCGAGGAGCACCGCGGCTGCCAGGAGGGTCAGGCGCAGCAGTGCGGGGATCGTCGGTCGGTCTTCCATGCGGGTTGCGGGTTCCCTCAACCCTTGCCGGGTTGGGGGACGCGGACCCATCGCATGCCCGCGGCCTCGGCGGCGCGGAAGCCGACCGGGCCATCGTCGAACACGAGGCAGCGGGTTGGCTCGACGCCCATTTTCTCCGCGGCGAGCAGGAACATGTCGGGGTGTGGCTTGCCGCGCGCGACCTGCTCCGGGGTGATAAGGATCGGGAACAGGTCCGCTACCGCGATGTACTCCAGGGTCCTGCGGACGACGTGATTGGAACCACCGGACGCCACGCACACGGGCGAGGCGGCGGCCACGCGGCGGGCGAAATCCACGACCTCTGTGATTGGACGGACCTCGTGTAGGCCGCCGAGGTACAGCTGCTCCTTG
This sequence comes from uncultured Verrucomicrobiales bacterium, assembly GCA_964651705.1. GTDB lineage: Bacteria > Verrucomicrobiota > Verrucomicrobiia > JADLBR01 > JADLBR01 > JADLBR01. Next base: position 4,913 of record CAZYWZ010000206.1, on the reverse strand, counting down.
TGGAGGGCGACGGATTCCGGATCGAGCGAGGAGCCGTAGTGCTCATTGATGTGGCCGACGATCTTCCGGGTCGGCGTGCCGCCGAGGGTGTAGAAGAGGTCTTCGTCGAACGTGAAGGTGGCGCCGGCGGCGCTTATGGCCTGGCACCATGCCCGGTAGTGGAGGGGCATGGAGTCGGCGAGCGTGCCGTCACAATCGAAAATGTACCCGGCGAAGTCGCCCTCGGGGATATCGAGATGCATCGGGGGGGGCGCTAGCAGCCTGTCGGACTTTGCCAAGTCCGACAGGCCGCTAGCCCACGGGCTCGATTGGCAGCCAGATGTAGAAGATCGTGCCTTTTCCGGTTTCGGTCTGGAAGGAGAGTTGGCCGCCGTGGGCCTCGATGATGCTCTTGGCGATGGCGGTGCCGAGGCCGGTGCCGTGGGTCTTTCCATGCGTGATAAATGGCTCGAACAGACGCTCGCGGATCTTTTCGGGTATGCCGGGCCCATTGTCCCGGACCATGAGCCAGACGCCGCCCTCGGCCTGCTGGCAGATGATCTCGACGATGCCGCCGGGCTTGTCGCCGAACGCGTCGACGGCATTGCCCACGAGGTTCTGGAGGACGCGGAGCATGCGGTTGGCGTCGAGGTTGACCTCGGCCTCGATCGGGTAGGTGTGGAGGGTGGCGCCGGCCTTCTGGATGAAGTCGCCATTCAGGTCCTTGAAGCGCTCGACCAGTTCCGCCAGGCGGGTGGGTTTCCTCTCCAGGGAGGGTGAACCTCGGGAATAATCCAATAGCTCGTGGGCCATCGCGATCATCCGGTTGATCTGTTGCTCGATGAGGTCGCACCAGCGGCGGACCTGTGCGTCCTGGCTCTGTTTGGCGATGAACTGCGCTGCGATGAGGATGCCGGTCATCGGGCTCTTGAAGTCGTGGATGATGGCGCCGGCCATCTCCCCGATGAACTGCATCTTTTCCTTGCGGACCAGTTCGCCGATAAAGCGGTCGTTGGTGCTGCGGAGATATTCGAGTATGCGGCGGAAGAGGCGGATGGTGACCTGCGGGGGTTCGGCATGGAGCGCCTCCTCGACGGTGCCGCGGTTGATGGCGGCGACACGGGTCGGCCCGGAGGCGCGCGCGCCCGTGCTGCGGCCCGCGTTATCCAGGATGCCGACCTCGCCGAAGTAGTCGCCGGCGGCAACCTTCGCCAGGATTTGCTCTTTTTCGGCGGTGGGGCGTTTGATCAGGGCGATCTCGCCACCGAGCACGAGGTAGACGCAGTCCGGGGGGTCGCCCTCCTCGAAGAGCAGCGTTCCGTCCGCCAGCTCGTGGATCACCGCCCGTGACTCAAGCGTGCGGCGGGCGGATTCCCCGAAGAACGAGAGAAAGCGATTTTCGCGGAGTTCCATGGCTTCGGGAAATGTTGCCCGGGTGGGAGTATGTCTGCAACCCGGTAGATGGGGTGCCGGCCGGGCGCGCGCCGGGCCGTTCGGGGCAATCCAAAGCGGCGCTGCCACGCCGCAGTCCAAAAGAGGGCCGCCTCCTCGCCCGCCACCCCCGAATTCGCGAGTGCCTTCCGCGCTTGCTTTCGGGTTTGGGGCTGGGCAACTAGGCGGAGTGAAGCGGCTGATTTCCATCCTGGTGAGCCTGGGCATCCTGGCGCTGATTTACTGGAAGATCGACGCCCGGCGCCTGGGCGAGGTGTTCGCGGCCTGCGATCCGGTTTGGATGGTGGTGAGCCTCGGGATGGTGGTGCCGCTGACGCTATTGACCTCGTGGCGTCTGGAATGGCTGATGCCGGCGGGTGGGAGGCTCGGCTTCGGCGAGGCCAACAAGCTGATCTTGGCGGCGAGCACGCTGAATATGGTGCTGCCCTCGAAGATGGGGGACATCGCCAAGGCGTATTTCATGCGGCGGCGGGGGCACCTTAGCGGGACGCTGGCGCTCGCCCTGGTCGTGTTCGAGAAGTCTTGCGACATGCTGTCGCTGCTGGTGTGGTGCGTATTTGGCCTGATGCTGTACCCGGAGAAGGACTGGCTATTTTGGTCGATGACGGCGGCGGTGGGCGGGGGACTGGTACTCGGGCTGCTGCTGTTGGGGTCGACGCGGTTTTCTGGGCTTTTCTTTGGGATGGCGCGGGCCGTGGCGCCGGGGAAGATGCGGGAGAAGGTGGCCCGGATGGAGGGGTCTTGGGGCGAGATGCACGAATATTTCTGGGGCGACAAGCGGAGGCTCGCCGTCGTCTCTGGGATGTCGGTGTTCATCTGGTTCCTGCACCTGTTGCAGATCTGGTTTTTCATATTGGCCCTTCGGGCGTGGACACCATTCCTGGCCAATCTGGCGCTGTCGCCGCTGGCGATCTTGGCGGGGTTGCTGCCGTTGACCTTCGCGGGCGTGGGGACTCGCGATGCGGCGCTGATCTGGTTTTATCGGCCGTATTTCGGGGCGCCCGTGGCCGCGGCGCTGGGGTTGCTATGCACCGCGCGCTATCTGCTCCCGGCGATCGGCGGGTTGCCGTTTTTTGGGGAGTTCCTGGGCGCGGTTCGGGCGGGAAAGGCATCCGAGGGCAAGTGAATCCGTCGCTGTTTCTGGCGGCGGGGCCGACTCGAAAATTGGGTCGCGATGTAGGCTGCGCCTTGGCGCACGCGGACGTTCGATTCGGCAGCGTGCGCCAAGGCGCGGCCTACCACTTTCCGCCCCGGTGGTGCCCCGAGCGCGGGGCACGGGATCTGGCTCGAAAATTCCAGACGTGGCCACGGCCGCCAGGCCGTGGGCCCGCGCCGCGCGGCCCCTCCGTGACCGGAGGGGCTACATGCTTCGTCTCACGGTGCGGCGGGGGTCAGCGTGACGGATCGGATATTGATCGGCTTCCAGTCTTTGGCGACGGCGCGGAGCGCGAGGGTGTGGACGCCGGCGGCGCCGATGGTTGCGGTGCCGAGATCGATGGTCTTGAATTTGTCGTAGCCGCCGGTGGATTCGACGACGACGTTCTGTTTTCCGTCTCCGATGCCCCACTGGATATTTGTCTTATGCGGGAGAGCGACGGAGGCGGTGCCGCGGAACTTGCCTGGCGCGTTGACCTTGAACGTCCACTGGATCCAGGCGCGCGCGTCGGTCCAACCCCCGATGTTGGGGGCTCCGCCCTTGTTCTCCGAGATCAGGTGCGAGCCGTAGCCGGGATTGTTCAGTTCCGCGAAGGGGGATGCTAGCTCGATGCTTCCATCCGGGTTCTGTCGCAATGCGACGGCATCGACATCGAGCGGGCCATCGATCTCGACCCGGATGACGGAGGCGATGGGATCTGGGGCGGCGGCGGGAACGGTCACGATGATCCCGTCCTCGACCTTCTTGGCATCGAGCGGCGCGCCGCCCGCCAGGAGCGAGGCGGACTTCGGGGCGCTCCTGAGCCCGTGGATGGTGAGCTTGCCGTCCTCGGGCCATTCGAAGACAAGGAGGAAGAGGGTGGTGCCTCCGGGGCGCGCCTTCTTGGTGCAGCGGCCCCAGAGGAGCTTGTGGAAGGGGCTGGCGGTGGTGCCGTAGATGGCATCGCCATTCACCGCCATCCACTTGCCGACGGCCTGGAGGCGCTCGATGCTCGGTTGCGGGATCTCTCCCTCGGGCGTGGGGCCGACATTGAGGAGGAAGTTCCCGCCCTTGCTGACGATGTCGCAGAGTTTGTGGATGAGGTCCTCGGTGGACTTCCAGTTCTGATCGTAGCTCTTGAAGCCCCATGTGTCGTTCATGGTCATGCAGACCTCCCAGTCGCGGTCTTTAAATCCTGTGGCGGGGATGTGCTGTTCCGGGGTTTCGGTGTCGCCCTTATAGCCGCCGCCGAGGCGGTTGTTATGGATGAGGCCGGGGCGGAGGTTCACCAGCGGGATCAGGCGGTTGGCGCGCTCCGCGTTCATCCACGTGGGCGTATCCCACCAGAGGATGTCCGGCTGGTAGCGCGAGAGGATCTCCTTGACCTGGGGGACGGCGATCTTGTCGATGTAGGCGTCGAAGCTCCCCCTGTGGGCGTCGTCCCAACCCTCGCCCTCCTTGAGGCGGGCCTTGGCGCCGCCGAAATGGGTCCAGTCTTGCGCCTGCGAGTAATAGAGCCCGAAACGCAGGCCCTCGCAGCGCGCGGCCGCGGCCAGAGGGCCGATGAGGTCCTTGCCGTACGGCGTGGCATCGGCGATGTCCCAGTCGGTGGCGTCGGAAGGAAACAGCGCGAAGCCGTCGTGGTGTTTTGAGGTGATCACCATGTAGCGCATGCCGGCATCCTTGGCCAATCGCGCCCAGTCCCCGGGGCGATACTTCACGGGGTTGAACTGCCGCGCGAAGGCGCGGTATTCCGCCACGGGGATTTCCGCGTTGCGCATGATCCATTCCCCGATGCCCTTGACCTGTTCGCCCTTGTAGGTGCCGCCGGGGACGGCGTAGACCCCCCAGTGGATGAACATGCCGAACTTCGCCTCGCGCCACCATCCCATGCGCGCGTCGCGCTGTTCCTTGGTCTCGTTGGCGTAGGGGTCGAGGTTCGGGGTTTCCTGGGATCGGGCGAATGGGGCCATCGTCGCGCAGGCGATGAGGGTTGCCGTCATGCGAAGGAGTCGGGTTTGGCTCATGGAGTGCCTCCGGGTTTCATGGGTTATCCGATCGCGCTCAGCATACGATCGGGACCGCGGTGGGAGAATTGCCGAAATTGACTTCCGGGTATCCGTTTTTGACTGGGTGAGGCAGGGGCTCGCGGTATTCGTGTCGCGGAAATCGGGGGGCGCCGGGACGCGCCACATCATTCAGGGGCGAACCCCATTCCCGCAGCCGCCTGGCACAGGCGGCCTGCAAGAATTGCAGGGCGTCTCTGTGAAACGCGACGGGGGCGAAGTTTCTGGTCAGCCCCGCCCCCGGCGCGCGGGGGCGGGGCTGATCCAGTTCGTCCACGCGC
>CAZYWZ010000205.1:0-6984 GCA_964651705.1 uncultured Verrucomicrobiales bacterium | reverse complement strand
CCTCGTGGCGCGGATGGGAATCCGCGCCCTACAGGCCGATCCCGTGGCCGATTTTTCGAGTCAGACATCTGCGGGACTTGGCAAAGTCCGGCGGGCTGATAGGCTCGGGCATGACCGAGCGGCGAGCCGTGCGTCTTTCCCCTTCCCGGCAGAAACCTCCGGTTCGCATCCCGGTGTCTCGGCCGCCGCTGGCGCGGATGAAGCAGATCCACGACGCCCTGAGGAGCCAGCGGTTGCCGAATTGCACCAAGCTGGCGGAGGTGCTGGAGGTTTGCCCCAAGACGATACAGCGCGACATCGAGTTCATGCGCGACCAGTTGGACCTGCCCATCGAGTACGATGCGGAGCGGCATGGATTCTATTATTCCCGGGAGGTGGCGGCGTTTCCGACGGTGCAGGTGACAGAGGGGGAGCTGGTGGCGCTGGCGGTGGCGCAGAAGGCGTTGGAGCAGTATCGCGGGACGCCGTTTGAGCGACCGCTGGAGGCGGCCTTCCGTAAACTGACCGAGGGGCTGACCGAGAAGATCTCGTTCTCTTGGACCCACGTGGAAGGGTCGGTGTCGTTCCGGCAGGCGGGCACGACGGTGCCGGACCTGAAGCTGTTCGAGCGGGCCGGGGAGGCTGTGCTCCGGTCACAGGAGGTGGAATTTGATTACACCAAGCCGCGGGCGGAGGCCCCCGAGCGGCGCCGGGTGCAGCCGTACCATCTGGCGTGCATCGATGGCCAGTGGTACCTGTTTGGGCAAGACCTGATCCGGGGAGAGATCCGGACGTTCGCGCTGACCCGCATGCGCGCCCTGCGAAACCTGCGCAAGCCGTTCCTGCGACCGCTGGGGTTCTCGATCGACACGTTGCTGGCGGCGAGCTTCGGGGTCTTTCATGGCGGAAAGGCGCAACTGATCCGGCTCCGGTTTTCGCGCGTGGTCGCGCGTTTCGTGACGGAGAGGCGCTGGCACGCCTCGCAGAAGATAGTCCCGATCGATGGCGGCGGCTGCGAGCTGGCGATGCGGGTCATGGACTCCCCGGAGTTGCGGCGCTGGATTCTGAGCTGGGGTGCGGAGGTGGAGGTGCTGGCGCCGACGGCGCTCCGGGAGGGCGCTCGCGCGGCGGTCGGGGCGATGCGACGCCTCTACGGGTGACGCCGTATTTTCGAGCGGGCTATTGCGTGATCTCGAAGGGGATGGCGGGGAGGGTCATCGAGTAGGAACCTTTCGAGGCGGATGCTCTCGCCTTGTTCTTCTTGGACGTCGGGGCCGCCGGGGCGTCGGCGCTGACGATGAGGTTGCCCTTGAGTCCGGGTTGCACCTTGGAGGCATCGCTCTCGAGCAGCAACTCGATGCCATTCTTGGAGGGGGCGACCTTTTTGATGGTGAGTCCGTCGGGGGGATCGACGAGGGCGAGGCGGGCCTTGCTGGCCGAGGAGCCGCCGGAGGTGGCGAAGCGGATCGTCGCGGTGCCACCTGCCGGGATCTTGACGGGCATGTCGCTCAGGATCTTGACGGCCGGGGCGGAGCCCTTCGTGTCGGCGCGACCGGAGACGACGACCTCGAGTTCTTCGGCGGGGACGAGATGGCGATACTCGAATGCCTGCATGCGGTCTTCCGCCGGGACGGCGGCGCGGGCGATCTCTTTGCCGGCTAGCGTGGCGCGTCCCTCGAGTTCGATCGTGACGGGTTCCGCGGTCGGCGCCGGCGGGGCCGTGAGGGTGAGCTTGACCTTGTCGGCGTCCGCCGGGATGGTGTCGCCGCTGAGGCGGAAGCCCTCCGGGGCATTTTTGAGCGAGATCTTGATCTCGCCGCCGAAGCCATCTTTGCGCAGGGCGAATACGGTGACCGGGGCACTGGAGCCGGCGCGGGCGCTGATGGAGGATGGCACGACGCGGAGCGCGAAGTCTGGCATGGGGGGGCTGATGCGCAGGCGGTAGGCGTAGTCGTGCCCACCCCTGTGCTGGGTATCCCTGAGTTTAATCTGGTAGGTGCCGTCCTTGGGGAGCGCGACCGAGAGAAAGGAGTCGGCATGGTGGGTCGTGAGGCCGGCGCCCCTGTCTGCGCTGTCGTCATTGAAAGCGACCTCCGCGCCATCCGGCCCCAGCAGCTGGAGTGTGGAGTCCAGCGGGGAGTGGAGGCGCCTGGCCATGACCTCCGCGACGATCTGTTGCCCGGCCCTGCCCTCGAATGCGAACGTGTCGGCGTCATCCTGTCTCTCGATGCGGCCGTTGACGATGACCGGGAGGGTGACCCGAACCGCGCCGGGCTTGGCCTGCCCCGACTCCTGATCCAGGATCTCGGGCAGCGCGTCCACCGCGAACGGGACCTCGTTGGAAACGTGGTTTTCCTTGCGGACGCGCAGCGGGTAGATCCCGGTCTCGGCGTCCTTGTTGCCGAGCGAGATGCGGCGGGTGGGGAGGTTCCATCCCGAGATATCTATCGTGGTCGGGGAGTTGGCGCGGCCGCCGAGGGGGAAGATGGAGGTGATGAAGGGGGTCTCGCCAATCGTGATTCGGTAGACGAAGTCCTCGCGGCCGCGGTAGATGGCGTCCTTGATCTCGACGGAGTACTTGCCGTCCTCGGGGATCTCGTAGTAGACGACGGGGTCCGGGTCGAAGCGGAAGTCATCGCGGTAGGCGAGTTCCTTGCCGGAGGCATCGTAGAGGGAGAGCGTGGCCTGGAACCAGCCGGGGACGGCGTCGGAGATGTAGGGTATGAGGTCGCGGGCCCTGGCGGAGACCACGAGTTTCTGGCCCCGGCGGGCCTCGAAACTGAAGCGGTCCATTTCTCCGGGGAGGATCTGGCCGTTGACGACCGCGGGGAGGGTGACGGTCATCTCGGCCTTATCCGTTTTTCCCTTGCGGTCGTAGGTTGTCCTGGCGATGGAGCTGCGCTGCTCGGCGATATCCTTGGATGCCCCTTCGGAAAATTCGGGCAGGTCGCCGACATAGAACACGAGGGGGTTGGAGAGCGCCGAGGAGGTCCCGATGCGAAGCTCGCGTCTTCCGGGCCTGGCGTCCGGGGCGACGGTGAACTCGCAGATCAGCAGCTCGCAGATCGCGGGATTGGCGGGGCGGCGGACCCCGGAGGACATCTTCTTCCGGAGGTCGGTCACCAGCTTCTCGTCTTCCTTGGTCCAGGTGGCGCCGGCGTACTTCTTCTTCAGGGCCTCGATCTCCTTGTCGCCCTCCGCGTCGCTCTTGATATCCTTGGCGTCCTTGAAGGAGCGGAAGTTCTCGAGCGCCTTAAAATTCTTCTGGGCGACGGCCTTTCTGGCCAGGAGTTCGTCCACCTTGATGCGGATCTCATTGAGTTCCTTGCCCGTGATGGGGTGGATGAAGTCGACGACCTTGACGGTGACGCCGCCGCCGGAGACGTGGATGTTGGTGGCGGCGCCGAGGAACTGCCCGGCGATGACGTGCTCGGAGGTGGTTGCGATCCTGGCACCGGCGGGGTACACGTAGCCGATCGAGAACGACTTGCCCTGCTGGGCGGGCCCCGGGGTCGCGGCCAGCAGCAGCGGGAGGAGGGCGAAGGGCAGGAGGGCTGTGGGGTGTCTCATGTCACATGATTTCCGTCAGTTTGCCGCCGGCGGTGCCGGCGTCGGCCGCGCCCGGCATGACGGTGACCGCAAGGCCCTGTGGGTGCGGGAGCTTCGCGTTGCCATCGATGCCGAGCAATTCGTAGATGCTGCCGATGAGATCCACGGGGTAGACGGGGCGCTCCTTGACCTCCTCGCCGGTCTCGGTGGAAGAGCCGATGACGCGGCCCCCCTTGAAACCGCCCCCCGCCACCACGTGGGAGAAGACCTTGCCGAAGTGGTTGCGCCCCCCGTTCCACGGCGGCTCCCACTGGACCTTGGGCGTGCGGCCAAACTCTCCGCCCCACCAGACGATGGTGCTGTCCAGGAGGCCGCGGTCCGAGAGATCCTGCAGCAGGGTGGCGAAGCCCCTGTCCAATTCGGGGAGCTTGCGGGTCATGATCTGGAAATGGCCCTTGTGGGTGTCCCACCCCTCGTAGTTGATGGTGACGTAGGGCACGCCCCGTTCCACCAGACGGCGGGCGACCAGGCACGACTGGCCGAACTTGCTGCGGCCGTATCGCTCGCGGAGGTCCTGATCCTCCTGGGAGAGATCGAACACCTTGCCCGCGTCGCCGAGGATCAGGTCGTAGGCCTGTTTCTCGCATTGCGAGGCGGCGATGAGTTCGGGGTCGTCGCCGACGGCCTTGCCGAGCGTGTTGAGCTGCGAGAGGAAATCGCGCCGGTTCTTCTGTCGATCCTCGGTGATGCCCTGGGCCACGACGCCCTCGACCACGAATTTGCTCTGCGAGGGATCGCCGCCGGTGGCGAAGGGCTTGCCGGCCGCGCCGAGGAAACCGGCCTCGGAGAAGCGTCCCTGGGGCTTGGTCAGCACGATATAGGGTGGGATGAGGCCTTCGTACACCTCGCGGTTGCCCTTGAATAGCGCGACCACGGCGCCGGCGGTGGGATAGCTGACACCGTCGCCGGGCTTGTGGCCGGTCTGGACCATGTAGGACGCGGTCTCGTGCCCATTGATCCCGTGGGTCATGCTCCGGATGATGGAGTACTTGTCGGCCTGCTTGGCCAGCTCGGGCAGGAGTTGGCCGATCTGGATGCCGTCGACGTTGGTCGCGATCGGTTTGTCCAGGGGGCCGCAGTAATCCTTGCCCGCCCCGGGCTTGGGATCAAACGTGTCGAGATGGCAGGGCCCGCCCCACATCCAGATCTGGATCACGGACTTGGCCTTCGCTTTGGGATTCGACTTCGGCAGCGCCGGCGCGCCGTACGCGCGGACGGACCAGGAGTCGGCCAGCAGCAGCGCCGCGGCGCCGCCCAGTCCCCGGGCCAATGCCTCGCGGCGGGTCAAGGCCGATCCCGGCGCGTGTCTGCGGATGAATGGATGGTTCACTGTGGCACCTCTCGTTGTATTTTGCTGGTTCAATGGCGATACAGGAATTCGGGGCTGTTGATGAGGGCCCAGGCGAGGTCGATGGCGGCCTCGCGTTTGGAGGAGGTGTTCTGGGCGTACTCGCTGATGGTCTTGAGTTCCTCTTGGGTGGGGAATCGGGATAGGATGGTGAGGTAGAGGGTCTTGGCGGTGGCGGCGTCATCGGTGGCCTCGGCGGCGGGCTTGTCGTCGTCGGGATTCTTGCGCCTGTTGGAGGCCTTGGTGAATTTGTCGCGCTTGTTGGAACGATTGTACTTGTCAGATCGGGACGATCCCCGGGAGGAGTCTGGTCCGGTGCCGAGGAGGGAGCGGAGCCCGGGGCCGTTCTCGATCTTGGACTGGATGTGGCTGGAGTTGAGGAGATAGAGGCGCTGGTCGGCGGTGGGTGCGGAGCTGCGTTCGGATTGGAGGCCGGAGTCGCGGGCCGGTCGGCCGAACATCTCGAGGAAGGAGCTGGTGATGCTTGAGTCGGGCAGGGCGATGGAGCGCTGGTCGTCGGGGATGAAAGTGAAGGGCTCGGGCACCATGCTGGAATATTTCTCCGTGGTGCCGGTGATCTGGTTGAGGGCGTCGATGAGGACCTCGGCCTCGAGGCGGCGGAGGGGGTAGCTCGCGAAGTGGGCGCGGGCCTCGGGGGTGTTGGTCTTAGGCACGGAGGAGAGCTGGTAGGTCTGCGAGTTGAGGATGAGGCGGAGCATGCTCTTGAGGTCGTATTTGGCGAGGACGAGTTCCTTTTCGAGGAGCGCGAGGAGCTCGGGGTTGGAGGGGGGGTTGTCGGCGCGGATATCGTCGGGCTCGTGGATGATGCCGCGGCCCAGGAGCCAGGCCCAGAGGCGGTTGACGACGCATTTGGCGAACCATGGGTTGCGCGGGTTGATGAGCCAGTCGGCGAAGGCGATTCGGGGGTCGCGGTCGGCGGCGATCTGGATGGGCGCATCGTCCGGGAATATGGCCTTGAGGGGGGCGGGGGAGTCGTCGGCGGGCGCGGAGGCGGCGACGTTGGGGGCGTTGGTGATGGCGGTGGAGGAGGCGAGGACGAGGAGGTTGGTGATGGGGGTGGGGGGTTTTCGGGCATCGAAGAAGACGACCTCCTCTTTCCACTCGGCCGTTGGCTTGTAGGAGATTTTCGAAAAGAAGTGGGCCATGCCGGCCAATCTTTCTTCGGGCCATTTGTCGGCGCGTGAGCCCATGAACGTGAGGGCGACGGACTCGGCGATGCCCATGGGGGTCTTGCTGAGGACGGCGCGGTAGAAATTGACCTGGCCGACGCGGAAGTTGCTGCCGTTGGCGGTGAGCATCTCGCGGACGAACTGGTCGTAGGGCATGTTGTCCCGGATGCTGTCGCGGATCCACCGGTGGAAAGCCTGCGCGGCATTGGGCCAGAGGTTGATGGGGAATTCGGCGCGGACGCGGAGGAGGTCGCTCCAGCGCATGGCCCAGTAATCGGCGTACTCCGGGCGCTCGAGCAGGTGGTCGATGAGCGAGCGGCGCTTGTCGGCGGACTTGTCGTTGATGAAGGCCCCGGCCTCTTCGGCGGTGGGCAGGGTGCCGATGACGTCGAGGAAGGCGCGGCGGACGAAGACCTCGTCGGAGCAGAGGTCGGCGGGCTGGATGTTGTGCCTCCGGAGATTCGCGAAGACGTACTGGTCGATCTTGCCCTTTGGCATGACGATCCCCTCGACGCGGTAGGGATTATCTGCGGGCGCGGCGCCCGAGGGGAGCGCCGGGGCGAGGAGCAGCGACACAAGTAATACAGGCCGAGAGACTTGGCGCCATCTGCCTACACGACATTTCCCGCCCTTCGGGGCGCTCTGACCGCAGCCATCCATATCTGCTTTCCTAATAGCAATTTTTGATGGGTTTGGGACAGCGTCAACTACAATCGGAGGGAAGCGATTCCTGCGCGGCATGGTGACGCCAGTGATGCGTTTTGGCCATGTTCCGAGGCCGCCCCCGGCGCGCGGGGGCGGGGCCAGCCAGAGTCCACCACGCGCCGGATGATTCAGGGGGAAACTTCGGATGCGCCC
>CAZYWZ010000204.1:0-7007 GCA_964651705.1 uncultured Verrucomicrobiales bacterium | reverse complement strand
CTCTGCTCGCTCGGGTGAGCAGAATATGCGCAATTATTTATGACGCTCAGTATAGATCCCGTGCCCCGCCCGCGGGGCACCAGCGCGGCGGAAAATGGTAGGCTGCGCCTTGGCGCACGCGGGCGGTCGGTTCGGCAGCGTGCGCCAAGGCGCAGCCTACATCGCGACCAATTTCGAGCGATCCCGTGCCCGCACGCGGGGCACCACCGGGGGCGAAGTTTCGTCGGGTTTGGCAGGCTGATCACGGCCGCTACCGGGACTGGAAGCGGTACGATCCGGCGGCGGCCTCGAAGACGGCGCAACCGTCTCTGGCGCCCAGGGCTTTGAGGCCCTGGCTTTCGGCGGCGGGCTTGCCGTCCTCGGAAACTTGGGCGGGGTCTTTGGCGGGGATATGGAGGGTGGCGGTGGCGTTGGCGGGGATGGTGATCTCGAGGTTGAGGGTGCCATCGCCCTCGCGCTTCCAGGAGGAGCGGATTGTGCCGTAAGGGGTTTCGGTGTGGGCGCGGACCCATTGGAGCCCGGCGGGGGGCATGGGGCGGATGACGGCGTGTTGGAAGCCGGGTCGCCCGATGTCGGGTTGGATGCCGGCGAGGTATTGATAGAACCAGGCGCTGATGTCGCCGAACATGATGTGGATTCGGGATGCCTTGCCGGGCCAATCCTCCCAGAGCGTGGTGGCGCCCTGGGGGAGCCATGCGCCAAAGCCGGGGAAATCCTTCTGGGTCGCGGCGCGCCAGGCGAGGTCATGGTGGCCGTTGTCGCTCAGGGTGCGGAAGAGGTATTTGACCCCGAGGATGCCGCAATCGAGGTGGCCGTTGGCCTTTTCGACGCCCGCGGCGAGGCGGGCGACGGTCTTGGCGCGGGAAGCGTCCGGCACTAGCCCGTGGTGGAGGGCGCAGCTCAGCGCGGTCTGCGAGCCATTGGCGTAATCGCCATCGGGCTTGCCGAATTCGCGGTTGAAGGCGCCGCGGATGTTGTCGGCCAATTTTCCATATTTGGCGGCATCGGGGGCGAGGCCGGCGAGGCGGGCGGCGAAGGAGACGATGCGGGCGTCGTTGTAATAGTATCCGGTCGAGGTGAGTGGGGCGGGGGTGACGGTGTCCGCGGGGCACCAGTCGCCGAGGCCGAAAGAGACGATGCCCTGGTGGGCGCGGGCGGTGAGGTAATCGACGTAGCGCTTCATGCGGTCGAGGTGGCGCTCGAGGATGCGGGTATCGCCGCGGTAGAGGTGGGCGTACCACGGGATCAGGAGGAAGGCGCTGTCCCAGGCGGGGCCGTTGCCCCATTGGTACCCCCAGCCAGAGGTGGGGATGATCGCGCAGATCTCGCCGAACTCGCGCTGCTCGTCATGGATATCCTGGATCCACTTGGCGTAGGCGGGACCGTTGTCCCAGTTGTACATCGCCTGCTCGGCGGCGAGGTGCGCGTCCCCGGTCCAGCCGTTCTTCTCGCGGTGGGGGCAGTCGGTGGGATAGCCGTGATAATTGGCGCGGTAGGAGGCGAGCGTCATCGCCTGGATCTTGTTGGCGATCTCGTCGGCGCACTCGAAGGCGCCCGCCGACGGGAAATCGGTGTGGGCGAAGCGGCCCCGGATGTTCTCTTTCGCCAGCCTGCCGGGGAATCCCTCGACCTGGACGTAGCGGAAACCGTGGTAGACGAACCTCGGCTCCCAGGTTTCCTCCCCGCCGCCGCGGAAGATATAGGCGTCGGTCTGGAAGGGTCCGGCGAAGGTGAATTTCGAGATCTCCTTGCGCTCGACGAGGCCTTTGTCGTCGAGGCGTTCGCCGTAGCGGAGGGTGATCTCGGTGCCGGCGGGGGCGGCGGCGCGGAGCTGGAGCCAGCCGGCGATGGCGCGGCCGAGGTCCACGACGAAGGTGCCGGGGCGCGGCTCGGAGATGGAGGCGGGCTCGATGGTTTCCGTGACACGGATCGGGGGCATGGCCTGCGCGGCGAGGCGGCCGCCGGGGCCCTCGGCGATCCGGGGCGTGGCCCATCCGGAGTCGTCGAAGCCCGGCGCGTCCCATCCGGCGAGGGCGGCCTCGCGGCGGGCGTCGTAGACCTCGCCCTGGAAGATGCTGTCGTTGAGAAGCGGGCCGGCGCTCGCCCGCCAGGAGGCGTCGGTGGCGAGGGTCTGCGCGGTGCCGTCGGCGAACTCGAGCCTCAGGTGGGCCCGGAGGATCGGCTCCTTGCGCCAGGGGGACTGGTCGAAATTCCAGGTCGCGCGGGTGTGCATGTTGAGCCAGCCGTTGCCGAGCATGACACCGATGGCGTTGTCGCCGTCGCGGAGCAACTTCGTGACGTCGTGGGTGGCGTAGAGGGCGCGGCGGTCGTAGCGGGTGAAGGCCGGGTCGAGGTAGCGGTCGCCGACCTTCTGCCCGTTGATGCGGGCCTCGTAATAGCCGAGGCCGCAGATGTGCAGCGCGGCGTGGCGGACGGGTTTCTCGACGCGGAACGCCCTGCGGAAGATGGGGCTGGGGGATTTCTGCCGCCAACCGGGGCGATAGCCGACCTCGGGCTTGCCCCAGGGGGCCATGCCCACCGGGCCCAGCGCCGTCGCGGCGGGCCATGCGGCGTCGTCGTGGTCGGGGCTCGACCATGCGGGCTTGCCGGCGGGCTTCGCGCTGGCCTTCCATGAGCCGTCGGTGACCGAGGTGATCCGGCGGCCATCGGAGAGCTGCACCACCCATCTTGCCGCGAGCCCGGCCGGTCCCGCCTCGAAGTTTTCGACATCGAGCGCGAGGACGTTGCGCCCGGGTTTGAGCCTCTCCGTCAATTCGATTTCGAGGGCCTCGCGGGCGGCGCAGCGCTCGGGCTCGCTCTCGCTGATCTTATCCCCGTCGAGGAAGAGCCGGAACCGGTCGTCGGCCACGATCGCGATATAGGCCCAGCGGACGAAGGCGTCGGGGGGTATTTCGATGGCCTTCCGGAAATAGGCGGCGCCCTTCGGTTTGGCGGCGTGCGGCTCGCCATCGCCGGGCCAGATCCATTGCGCGCCATCCAGGGTCAGGTCGCGGGCGGGGTGGCCCTCCGGGAGTTGGCGGGCGACGGGCGCGGCATGCGCGAGCCATTCCCCTCCCCACTCGCCGGGATGCAGGATCCCCATCGTCCAGAGCGCCGGCTCGCTCCAATCCGATGCCTTCCCGTCGGCGTCCCAGATCTGGACCTTCCAATGGCAGCGCTGGTGCGAGGCCAGCGCCGCGCCCGCGTAGGGGATCTGGATGGACTGGGCCGATGCCACGCGTCCGGTATCCCAGAGGTCGCCCTCGCCGGCCGCGAGTTTCTCCGGGGTCGAGGCGACCAGGACGCGGTAGGCGGTCTGCCGGGCACCGCGGCGCGGGTCGGTCATGACCCACGACAGGCGCGGGACCGCCTCGTCCAAACCCAGCGGGTTCTCCATCGACTCGCAGCGGAGGCGCGATACTTTCGCGGGGCTATCGGCGGCTGCGGCCGGGCTGGCGGGCAAGGCGCAAATCGCGGCGAGGAGAAGGATCTGTGATTTCACGGCCCGACGTTGGCGGGGGCGCGGGGGCCGCGTCAAGACCGGGGGGCGGCCAAATCCTCGCGTAAGGCACTGCCCGGGGGCGCAACGCATGGGGATGTAGGGCGCGAAATTCCTTTCGCGCCACGGGCAACCGGCAGGACCGTGCGTGGCGCGGATAGGAATCCGCGCCCTACAAAACTTGGTACAGTGGCATGCGTGTGTCCTATACGGTTCGTTGAGGGCACGGCACTCGGGGAGCGATCCTTACGCGAGGACCGGGGGGCGGCGAGCGCCGTTGATTTTGTGCGTGGGGCGGGGTAAAGGAGAATCATGGCAGAGATGGATCAGGCGGGCTCGGCGCCGCTGGCGCTGGACCAGACGGAACTATTCTCCGGGATGCGGCCCGAGGTGCTCCACCGGATCGCGGAGCGCATGACGGGGGGGGCGTATCGGGAGGGGGTCATCGTCGCCAAGGAGGGGACGCCGGGCGATTGCCTGTTCGTGATCGGGCAAGGGACCGTGGAGATCGTCAGCGGGCTCGGGACACCGCAGGAGAAGCGGCTCAACACGGTGGGGGCCGGGGGATTTTTTGGCGAGATGAGCCTGATCGAGAACCGGGAGCGCAGCGCGAGCGTGCGGACGCTGGAGCCGTCGATCATCTACGCGCTGAGGCCGCAGGATCTCCAGGAGGTGGCGCGCGAGGAACCGCACCAGTGCCGCATGATCTTGGTCAACATCGCCCGCGGCCTCTCGCGCCGGCTTCGGGAAATGGACGAGTTGTTCGCCGCGCGGTCCTATTGACGGCGGGAGGAGGATGGCATGACGGATATGGTCTCGAGTTCGGTGCCGCCGGAGGTGGCGGCGTTCATGGGGGTGCCGCTGCTGGACGGCATCAACGAGGACGCGGTGCGCGCGCTCGCGCTGGCCGCGGAGGAGATCGTCTATCCCAAGGGGGACGTGATTTTCCGCGAGGGTGAGATCGGCGACCGGTTCTGCGTGATTGGCGATGGCGAGGTGGAGGTGGTCAAGGGCCTTGGCACGGGCCACGAGGTCGTGCTGGCCAGGTTGGGCCCGAAGGAATTCTTTGGCGAGATGAGCCTGGTCGAGGGACAACCGAGGTCCGCCAGCATCCGGGCGGTGCGCACCTCGATCATCTACGTCTTGACCAACCACGCCATCGCGAGGTTCTCCCGGTTCTGGCCGGAGTACCACTCGACGATCATTTTCAACATCGCCGCGGCGCTCTCGCGCCGCCTGCGCGAGATCGACAAGGTCGTGGCAAAGTCGGGGTAGGGGCCGCCGGGTGGCGAAGGATTGCGGCGGTGTGATGCGCGAGCGGGTCGTGGCGGTGATTCCGGCGCGGCGTGCGGCGGGGACGATCGCCGGGGTGGTGCGGGGGGCGCTGCGGCATTGCGATCGAGTGGTCGTGGGGGACGATGCCTCGGATGACGGGACGGGGGAGGCGGCCCGCGGGGCCGGGGCTCGGGTGATCGTGATGCCGCGGCATCGGGGCAAGGGGGCCGTGCTGCGGCGATTGCTTTCGGAGGCGTGGTCGCTCGGGGCGACCGCCGCGGTGGCGCTCGACGCCGATGGGCAGCACGATCCCGCGGACATCCCCCGATTTCTGGCGGCGCACGCGCGCGATCCGGGCGCGCTGCTCGTGGGCGATCGGTTGGCGGGTGGCGGGCGGATCCCCCGGGCGCGGCTCGCGGCGCAGCGCATCGCGACGACGTTTCTGCGCCATGCCGCGGGTTGCCCCCTGGCCGACACGCAATGCGGGTACCGGCTGGTCCCGCGCGCCGTCGGCGAACGTGTCGCGGCTCGGGCGCCGGGGTTTGCGATGGAGACGGAATTCTTGATGTTGGCGTTGGCGCATGGGGTGCCCGTGTTTCCGGTGCCCATCGCCGCGACGTATCCCGAGGGGCAGACCAGCCAGTTTCGCCCGATTGCCGATTTCTTTTCGATCGCGTCGGTGGTGGTCGCCGGGGGTCTCATCCGGGCGTGGGGCGAGGCGGCGGGTTCGCGCAAGGCGCCCCAGACCGCGGCGCGATGGGCCGGGCGGGGGCCCATCCGCTGGGCGGCGCTGGCCCTGGCCCCCGCGCTGGTCCCGTTGACCCTGGCGGTGGCCGCCTGCGCCCCCAAACGTTTTCCGATCTTCGGGCAGACCCGCGCGGGGGTCGCCGCCTTCGCGCGCGACGGCGCGCTGGCCATCGGGTCGCTGGCGAGGGCGCTGCCCTCGCATGAGGGCGCAGACTGAATGGCGGGCGCGCCCCGGACCCCGCGCGCCGGACACCACCGGGGAGGAAAATTTGTAGCGAAGCCCCTTCGGGCTTCGGCGTGGACCCGGGCCGCCCGCCGAAGGGCGAAGGCCCCTCGCTACTAGAGAGTTATGTCGTAATTTCGATTCAACCCCGCAGGCGGTTCTTGATCGCGCGGTCGATCTCGCGCTGGGCGGCCGCGCGCTTGATATCATCGCGGCGATCCTCGTGGGTCTTGCCGCTGCCGAGTCCGAGGAGGACTTTGACGCGCCCCTCCTTCCAGTGCATCTCCAGGGCGACGACGGCCCTCCCCTTCGCCTCGATCTGGGCCCGCCACTTGTCGATCTGGACGCGGTGCATCAGGAGCTTGCGCGGGCGCTCGGCCTCGTGGTTGAAGGCGCCGCCGGCCTCGTACGGCGATATGTGGCACTGGTAGAGGAAGATCTCCCCCCGCTCGATCCGGGCGAAGGCATTGGCGAGGTTCACCCGCCCCGCGCGGATGGATTTCACCTCGGTGCCCATCAGGGCGATGCCGGCCTCGACGGTCTCCAGGATGTGGAAGTCCCGGCGGGCGTGCCGGTTGGTCGCTATCGCCCCGCTGGTCTTGGTGCCCATGGCGCACGGGCGGGCCGTCAGGCGCTCAGGAGGCCCGCTTGCGGCGTGCCGGTTTCCGCCGGGTCGCCGCCGACCCGTTCTCCTCGTCGGTGATCTCCTCGAAGACGAGCTTCTTCTCGGCGATCTCCTTGAGCGCGACGTCCATGAAGGTCATCGTCGGATCGACGGGGACCAGTGGCCGATAGCCCAAACCGAGCTGGCGCACCCGGCGGGACACCATGTTCACCAAGATGTCCGGATTCGGGACCAGCGAGCGGGCAATCTGCACAAGTTCGGCCTTCATAGGGAAAGTAGCCCGATATCCTATCAAAGAAATTTGTGATGTCAAGTGACAAGTGCCTATTTTGCAACGCGCGGGGTCTTGCGGCCCGCTGGCACAAGCGCCTGATTAATAGACCATTATCTAGGCTCCCCGCAGTATCCGCTTCCAAATTTCAGGTGAGCCCCACCCCCGGCGTGCGGTGCAGCACCGGGGGTCACAATGTGGCCCCTCCGGTCACGCAGGGGCCGCGTGGCGCGGGCCAAACGCCCTGGGGCGTTCGGTTACGGGAATTTTCGAGCTAGATCCCATGCCCCGCCTGCAGGGCACCACCGGGGCGGAAAATGTAGGGCGCGAAATCCCTTTCGCGCCACGGGCAACCGGCAGGGCCCTC
>CAZYWZ010000203.1:0-7076 GCA_964651705.1 uncultured Verrucomicrobiales bacterium | reverse complement strand
ACATCAGACGAAACCACCCTCCAAATCCTAGCGGCATTGGGCATTCCTGCCTGCGGCGGCGGCCCTGAACGCGCGCGGGCAGACGACTTGCCCACTTCCGGCGGCGGAAGTCTGCCTTACGGTTTCTTGGTTCGCCCCCGGATTCCTGGTCAGGCCTTCCGGCGGCGGGCACAATACAGCGCCACCGCAGCACCGAGGGCCGCGAAGGCGATCGCGCGCGGCTCGGGTATCGCCGTCAGCACCATGTTTTCGAAATAGACCGTGGTTGTCTGCCCGACGGTGTCGGGGAAGCCCGGTCCGTCGCCATCCGGATCGTGCCGGATACCCGCAGGTTCAGCGACGCCCCAGAGACGAATCTCGCATCGAACTCGAATGCATACGCGCCGATCGCGTCGTAGTCCCCGGTGAAGTTCGTATTGCTGAAGTTCAGCTCGTGGAATCCCTCGCCGGCCAACGAGGTATATAAGTGTCAACGACCGAAACGGCACCTGGGCGCACGGGGGTCTGGATCACGGCCGCGTGACTTTGAGCCGCATGAATCGGCGGCTGGCGCCAGCGAGCGGCACGCTATCGCGAAGGGTGAGCGTGCGGAGCCCGGCATTGACTGTGTTGCTGATTTCGACGAGGCCGATGGATGTCCAACTTGCGGGGGTGAGGTCAGGGCTGGCTTCGACGATATAGGTGATGTCGTCGGGGACGGGATCGGGGCGGATGTAGGTCAAGGTGAGGTAGTCGCTGCCACCGTCGGTCGTGGTGCCGTAGCCGAGGCGCCCCGAGTTGCCGTTGACGGTGGCACTGAGGCCTAGGGCGTATTTGATGAGGTTGGGGAGGCCGTCGCTGGCGGGGGTGGCGATGGCGCTGCCGCTGCCGCTGGCATCCATAGGGAGGCCATTGGCGAAGAGCCAATTTTGATATCCGGTGGCTGTGCCGGGGGCCGTGGCGCTGGCGATGGGCGTCCATGCGGAGTTGCCGGCGACGTTGGTGGCGCGGAGGCGGTACTCGTAGAGGACGCCGGGGAGCGTGGTGCCATCGGTGAAGTTGGTGGTGTCGATGGCGAGTGTGTGGAGTGGGGCGAACACGCCGTTCGCGGCGCGGCGATCGAGCGGGAAACCGATCTCGTCCTCAGAGTTGTCCTCCCACTGGAGATCGAGGCTTGATCCCGCGCCCGGGGTGGCGGTGAGGAAGGAGGGGCGCGTGGGCAACAGGGGGTCGGCGGGCGGGGTGGTGATCCGCTTCCCGGCGGACCAGGGGCTGTCTCCCGAGGAATTGTAGGCCTGCACCCGATACTCGTAGCCGGTGTCGGCGGCGATGGCGTAATCGTTGTAGTAGGTCTGGTTCGACACGCTGCCGAGCGAAACAAAGCCCCCGGTCTCGATGCGGCGCTCGATGCGATAGCCGGCCGCAAAGCTGTCCGACGCCCAGTAAAAAATCACTTGGCCGAAGCCGGGATAAGTGATCGCATTCAGGTTCGTGGGCGTGGCAGGAATGGGTGGCGCCCCGAAGCTAATACCCTCGAAGGTGGCGAGCTGGTAATCTCCCAGATGGTTGGTGGGTGCCAGGTCTGCCGAGCAGTGAAGGATGCCCCAGTTTGCGGTGGCGGGAATGGCGGCGAGCGTGACGCTTCCCAGCAGCGTCCAATTGGTGCCGTCGGCGGAGGATTGCGTGGTAAAGCTGTTGCCGGCGCGGGTCAGACTCAGCCAGCGCGGGGTGCTTTGATCGTTATGGGTGGACGGCGTCGCGGTGGCCGCGGCAGAGGCGGCGGTGCGGTGGACATGTTTCGCGCCGTAGTTGACCCCGTCTCCGCTAGTGACGGCCGCGACCATCATCGAGTTGCTGCCCAGCGTGTCGCGCACCATCACGGCGAAGCGCCCGGCGGCCTGCGCGGGCGTCGGCGTGGGGACGAACATCCTCAGCATGCCATCGCCGGTGCGGGACTGGTAGATGAAGCGCCCGCGGTCCGAGGTCGCGCCGCTGAAAACACCGCCGCCGCCGATGGTGGCATCGCCCAGCGTGCCCTCGGCGCTCACGGCGGGGGAGGAATCCGTCAGCGTGCCGAGCACGGTCTGGCTCCACGGCGAATCAAGACCAGCGCTGGGGTCTTCGATCAGCACCGCGGCGCTCACGCGATCGCCCAGCACCACGCCGCCGGTCGGGTCCCCTAGCGCCACCTTAAGCTGCCGCGGCAACTGCGGGCTCGCGGTATCGATGATCGGCACGCTGAACGTCTTGGGGGCGAGATCGCCGTCCGCCCAGCTCAACGTGCCGTTGGCGGCGGTGTAGTGGGTGCCGTCCGCGGCGGATGAATCGCTCGTCGCGTAGCTGGCCGACACTGCGCCGGTCGCCGCGGCAGTGCGGTTCACGGTGAGGGTGGCCACGCCCGCCGTCTTGTCGACCTTCAGGGTCGTCGCCGCGAAGCCCAGGACGCCGGCCGGCGTCGCGGGCGTCACGTCGAAGCTCACGATGGTCACCGGGCCGGTGACCCCGGCGCTGACCGCGGCAAACGTGAAGGCGTCCGCGCCCACGAAGCCCGCATCGGGCTGATAGGTGAACGCGCCCGTGGCGGCGTCGAATTCCAGCAGTTGCCCGTGCAGAGGCACCGCCGCCAGCGTGAATGTGATGGCGCCCCCGTCACCCTCGGGATCCAGTGCGGTCACGGTGCCGCTCACGTTGGTGTGACCGCCGAACGCGTGCGCCTGGGCGACGCCGATGGGCGGAAAGTCGGCGGGCACGACGTATAGCGCGCGCATCGCGGCGCGCCGCGTGCCCAAGGCATCGGTGGCCACGAGGGTGAGCGTGTGCAGGCCGGGTTCTGTTGGGGTGAATGTCTGGCTCCACTCGGGGCCCGTGGTGTCGGTGCCGAGCAGCGTGGCGCCATCGTGGAACTCGACGGAGGCCAGGGCGTTGGTGTTGTCAAAATCGCGCGGGTCCAGATCGATGGTGATGGGCAGCCCCGCGGTGACGGGATCCGCGTACTGCGCGGGCGAGGTGATGCGCGGGGGGCCTTGCAGCGGAACCACCGTCCGCGCGGCGAGGTCGGTGGAGGTGAGCGCACGATACATGCGCGCGCAGGTTTCGTTCGGGAGCCACGATGCGTTGGTCACGACACCGGAATAGCTGGCGCGGGGCGCGACGGTCGTGAAAGGACTGGTGACACCCGGCGTGTAGGCCGCGGAATATTCGGTCCGGTCGCCGAGCCAACCGGAGTCGTCGGACAAGTCGATCAGGGTCGGCGATCCCGCGCCCGCGGCGAGCGAGGGCGCGGCCGGCCGCGGGTAGCGGAGGTTGGCCACCTCGACGAACCAGGTGAACGTGCCCTCCCAGCCCTGATTGCCGCGCGGGGTATGCCCAACGCCCCAATCGACCGCATAGGCCACCTGCGCGCCCTGGCTGCGCCACGACACGAAGCGCGTCTGCATGTAGAAGGGTTCGGTTAAACCATTGCCATCGGTCGAGCCAGCCACCATGAGGCCCGGCACCTTCTTCGCCGCGGGGGCGAGGATCGGGTTGGAGAAATCGTTGCCGCGATGGCAGACGAAAGCGACCACGCGCTCGGGCCAGTTCCGGGCAAGGTGGCTGGAATCGAATGCGCCCGCCGAGCAGCCGGTGATGCAGAGCGGGGCGTTCGCGATCTCCGGCCGACCGGCCGCCGCGGCCGCCGCATCGAGCACGGTCTGCACCGCCGGTTGGATCAGGCCGCCGTCGTTCGACCAGAGGCGCATATTCCCCGCGTTCTGGTAGCCGATCAGCGCGAAGCCTATGGCGCGGGCCGCCTCCTGCGCGACGGGATCGTGCACGAAATAGCGGAAATCCTCGCCGCTGCCGGGGCCGATGAAAATGACACCGCGGATGATTGGCTCTGTCGAGGGCACCCAGATCGTGTAGCTATGCGCACCCGAGGAATCATAGGTTGCCTGAAAATCCCAATACGGTTCCGCGAGCATCTTGGTCGCGTCGGCCTCGACGGTGACGTTGTCCCAGATGCTGGTGGTCGTGGTCCCGGCGGCGGCACTGGTGCGGAACGCCTCCAGCAGCAGGGCCGAGTCACCATTGGATCCCCACTGCGCCTCCGGGATGCCGTGCGCACCGCTGAAGCGGATGATGCCGCTTCCCTTCCCGCCGTTGAAACCCTTGAGCCGATAGCGCTTGGCGTTCAGGGTCAGCTCAAAGCCGTTGATCAGGTCGTTACCCGAGACCCCGACCACCTCATTGCCCCCAACGGTCGTCCCGAGCAGCTCGGTCACCGACGCGGTATTGTTGGCGTCCGGCTCGACATTGGGCGCGTCAAGCTTCCGGTTGAAAGCGATGTTGTTCTGCGCGCGGAGGCCGACCATCAGGGTATCGGGTGCCGCGCGGCCATTGGCGGTGGCGGAGGCCAGCACGAGCTGACCCCGGCTCATCCACGCGCTCGCGGTATCCCCCCCCACCGCCAATTCGGCACCGACCCTGATCTGCCGGCCAAAGAAGTTCATGTTGCTCCCCAGGCCGCTGGCGTGCGAGGCGCGGATGTTGCCCGTGGTCGGCGAACTGGCGGTGAGCACCAGCTTGCCATTTTCGGCCGCGGTGCTCGTCTGCGGCAGCTCGGTGGACCAGAAACCCGTGGCATCATCGCTGTCGGGCGGGACACCATTCCCAAAAGTGTCCTCCACCAGCGGCGGCGAGGAAAGCCGCGCCACGGTGAAATTGTCCACCGTTCCGACCGAGGCGAGCCCAGCGCCCGCGCCCGCCCCCGTCGCGCGCACGACCTCGATCTGAAAAGCCGACGCCCCGTCCACGCCCCACTGGGCGGCGATCAGGCCATGCGCGCCGTTGAACGCCGTGCTTCCCGCGCCGCCGGTGTGCGCCACCACCAGCGTGTAGTTCGTGGCGTCCAGCGTCAGCTCGAAGCCCGTGATCGCCGAGCCGACATTCGCGGCATTGATCAGCAATGTGACAGCCTCGGGCGAGATTGCGGCGCGGTCCTGTTTCACGCTGAGGCTAACCCGATTGTCGCCCTGCAAACGGACCGCCAGCACATCCTCCGCCGAGTAGTTCGCCGCGTTGTTGCCCGTCAGCGCGAAGCGCACGAGCGACTGGTTCGCCGGCGCGGTGCCCCCGATGGCCACGGACGCCGCAAAGCGCAAAGGGCCACGGAAAAAATTGAATTGCGCGCTCGGGTTGCCGCTACGCAGGTGTGGCGCAAGCGTGCCATTTGGGCTGGCCGGACCACCGGCCGTGATCATCAGCGCGCCGCCCGTCTCGGCGACCGTCGTGTTCGCGGGCGAACTCGGTGTCCAGAAAACGGGAATGACCTCGCCGTTCGTCACCGCGCCATTCTCAAAGGTGTCGAAAAAGATTGGGGTCTGCGCGACGGCGCTAGCGGCAAACAGCCCGAAGGAAAGGAGGAAGCGGAGGACCGTATATTTTATGAGATCGCCCTTACGTGCCGACCCCTGCTTCTGCGGGCGCTGGATGAACTTGTCAATTGCACGCAAGTGAAGCCACCCACGGCCCAGGGCAGCAAGATTATTCGAATCGCCGTTCCTATTACCTACGTGCGTGGCGGCGGTGCACGGTTCGGCCCATGCATCCTTATTGGAGCGTTTCCAGGCGCCGGTTCGGGAAGATCAGGGCCGGCAGGGCATTGGTGCTGCCGCTCCCGCCGCCTTTCCCTTGAGTCCCTTGGCCGCCTTGCGCCCCGCCGCCCCCTTGGGCCTTCGGCTGGATTCGCAACCCCTCCATGCCGGGTATCCGCTGCAGGCCCGGCAGCAGCTTGTCGAGCCCCAGGCCCCGCTGCCCGTCCGGCGTCACGGTCACCTTCCCCGCCCGAGACCGGGACCGCGCGTCCCCGCCGCCGCCATCCCCCGAAAAACGAAACCCCCTCGCCGCGCTCCATGGCAGCCTCTGGCCGCCGCGGATGGCGCGGACCGACCACGACCAGCCCCCCTGATTCGCCTCGACGATATGCGACCCCCGATCCGTTCGCTGGAACCGCGTGCCGCGGACCACGCCGGAAATCACCGCCTTGGACGATCCCGCCCGTTGTACCTTCAGATCATACGCCTCCGCCCCGGGGACCTCGCTCCAACGGAAATCCCATACCAGCGGCTTTCCCCCATCGCGCGAGCCGCCATAAAGAGTCGCGCCATCCCCGGGGGACAGCAGCGTCGGCACCTGCGGCGAGTCGGCGGCCCCCTCGGCGGTGAGCCCGGAACTCCGGGTCCCCGTCTGCCCGCCCGGACGAAACACCTTCACGCTAAGCCCCGATCCCGAGCGGCCCACCCCAGAGAGAAAGAACTCAGCGGTCTCGCGTCCCTCGTCCACGAGCAAAGCCGTCCCGCCCCAGTCGGTGAACCGCGGACGCACCCAATAGATCCCCTGGCTGGCCTGCGCGGTATCGAGATCGTAATCCCCCGACTTGGCCAGGAGATGCACACCCGCGCCCCAGACCTCGACCCTCCGCTCGCCCGGCCGAAGCACGAACCGGAAATCGTGAACCCTCATCACGACGTCGATCACGCGGTTCCCAGAACGCATGCCCCCGATCCGCCGCATCGTCGGGTCCGGGTCCACATAATCCCGATGGCCCCCCGCATGCGTCTGCCCCCGGTCGGGATCGAGGATCCAATACGGGGGATTCGAATTCGGATAGTCCCTGACATCCACCCGGAACTGCGTGTCGCGATTGAGCCGCGTCACGGCCAATCTGCCCGGCCGCAGCAGGACCAGCTCGCGCCCGGAAAATGTGCAGAAGATCCCCGCCCCCTTGTCCGAAACATGCATCTCCGCGCGCGATAACGTCACCTCGATCGTGCCGGGACCCGCGCCCCACGCAGCAATCGGTCCGCCCGCCAACCCCATCCAGAACGCCACCCGCACCACCCCTATGTATGAGCAGCACGCTTTTCCCATATAAGACACCCTGAATCAGCGCAGGCCGGATGTCCAGCCCGCAGCAACCCCCAGCGCCTCGCGTAGAGTTTATCCCCGCACGGCCACCCACGGCCCAAGCAAAAGATATTATTCGAATCAGCTTCACTGTTATTATACTGAGCGTCATAAATAATTGCGCATATTCTGCTCACCCGAGCGAGCAGAGC
>CAZYWZ010000202.1:0-7182 GCA_964651705.1 uncultured Verrucomicrobiales bacterium | reverse complement strand
GCCAGGACCGCGCGCCCGAGGGGCCCACAAGCCCCCGGGCGCGCGGCCGTTTTGGGGGGCTTCCAAGAATGTCTGGATCGGGCTCGGGCGCGCTTTGGGCACACTGGGTTGCCTTACCGGTTTGACACAGGTAGCTACCGTAGCTACTCTGTCGGCATGAAGGCGGTGGGCATCAAGGTGTTGAAGAACAACCTGAGCCGATACCTCAAGGAGGTTCAGGCGGGCGAGATCGTCTGGATCACCGATCGGGACGTGGTGATTGCGGAGATGCACGGGCCGACGGTGCCGGTGCCGGGGAAAGTGGATCGCTGGACGGCGTGGGTGAATGCGCAGGTGCGGGCAGGCCGGATTCGTCCGGCGGCCATCGGCGGTCCGTCTCTGCGGGCGGCATTTCTTCCCGCGCCGGCCGGGGCGCGATTCGACCTGGGGCGGATCCTTGAAGAGACCCGCGTGGATAGGCGCTGATGCCCTCTTACTACGATTCGAGTTTTCTCCTCGCGGCTCTGCTCGGGGAGGCGGGGACGGAGGAACTCATCGAGCTTTGGGACTCCGAGACCGTGCGCGTGTCTTCGGTTCTGCTCGAGGTCGAGTGCGTGACTGTGCTCCGGCGAGCGGCAGGCACTCTCTCCCCCGTCGCGGCCTCGGATTTCCTCGCGCGCGCTCTTGCCCGGCTCGATGAATACCTGCAGTACGTTTCCATCCTATGCTTGGACAAGGAGGTGGTCCAAGTGCTGCGCGACGAGGCCCGGCTGGGCGCGTGCCGGTCGCTTGATGCCATTCACCTCGCCACGGCCCTGCTCCTCCAGGCAGCAACGGGGGAACCCCTCAAGATCTGTTCGCTCGACGATGCCATGCGTCGGCTCGCTTCCGATCTCGGTTTTGCCGTCCTGCCTGTCCGCGTGGCGAATGGGTGAACGGGCAAAGACGCACCATCAGAGACGGGTTCTTTCGAGGTCACTGCTTGTCATTCCTGTGGCCGCTCAGTGTTCATTTGTCAGCCATGGGAGATCGAATCGCGCAGTTCGCCGAGGGGGTCAGTCGCCGGTGCGGCGGATGCGGCGACGGAGATGGTCGAGCGATTGGGTGACGAGCGCCGCGCGGGCGGCGGCGTCGGTGCCCCGTGATCCGAGGCTCAGGCATTCCAGTCGACCGTCTGGGGAACGCAGGGCGACGGGCACCGCGTGTGCGCCGGAGGGATCGGTCACCGTTTCGCCGGTGACAATGGTCCAGGCCCCCGGGAAGGCGGTCGCGGCCGCGGCGGCCAGGACGCGCGCGCGGCCCTCCGCCGAGGTGCAGCCCCGCCATGCGTCGTCCGCGATGCCGAGCATGGAGCGCAGGCGCTCTGCGCTCGGCGCCGAGAATGCGGCGGCGACGACGCCGTCGGCGCCCCGGGAGGCATTGAGCGCCGCCGCCAGCGCGCCGCCGCTCCCGATCTCGGCGATCACCAGCGTCCGCGCATCCGCCCGGAGGGCGGAGAGGACGACATCCTCCAGGGAATCTTCCCCGAATCCGTAGATGTTGTCGCCGAGGTGGCGGAGGATCATTTCCTTAAGGGAGTCGAGCTGGGCCCTTTCTCCGGCTGTGTCGTGCGGCATGGCGAAGGTAAAATCAACGCGCGCGCCATCGAAGCGGGAGCCGAGGATGGCGTTCTTGGGGAGGGCGACGCGCTCGTCGAGCACCTGGTCGATGGCGGATTGGCCGAGGCCGACGAACCGCACGGTGAGGGAACAGCCGGGCGGGTGGGTCCCGAAGCGGCGGCCAAGGTACGGCGCGAGTTGATCCCGCGCCATCGGCTCCAACTCGCGCGGTGGGCCGGGTAGCGCCACGATCACTTTCTCCCCCATCTCGAAGACCAGTCCCACGGCGGTGCCGTTGGCGTTCATGAGGCATGTGCCGCGCGACGGCACGCGCGCCTGCTTGCGGAGGTTGGCGCGCATCTGGTCGCGCGGGGTATCGAGGCGGCGCTCCATGGCCGAGAGCACCGCTTCGCTCTCCGCCAGTGCGATTCCCGTGAACGATTCGAGGGTTTCACGGGTGACGTCGTTGTCGGTGGGGCCGAGCCCGCCGGTCACGATCACCAGCGGTGCCCTGGCGCACGCGAACTTCAGGGCCGCCTCGATTTCCGGGCGCCGGTCATCCACCGTCATCGACCCGACGCAGTGCAGCCCCATCGGGCGGAGGGTTCTCGTGAGGAAGTGCGTGTGCCCGTCGGGGAACTCGCCCGCGAGGAGTTCGCCGCCGGTGACCACGATCATGTAGTCGATGTCGGGGGGCGGCTCGGGGGCCCGGTTCTCGGCCCCGGCGGAGGCGCACGCGGCGAGCAAGACCCCTGGCCACCGGAACACTCGCATATGCCTACCCCAAGAACTCTCGACGCGTGCGGTGCGGATGCCGGTCTTTCGCCATGGATGCATCATGCTCGTCCGCGTGCCCGCCCGGAAACAAAAATTGTGCCCTATGCGAATTTGTTCGCGGCACGGGGGAATGCGGATAAAACGGGTGGGTGACTTTGGACGAGGCATACGCGGAGTGCGCGCGCCGGGCCCGGAGGGGCCGGCCGGACTTTCCGGCCGGTTCGTTCCTGTTGCCGCGCGAGCGGAGGCGCGACGTGCACGCGATACTCGCGTTTGCGCGCGGGGCCGCCGATCTTGCGGACGAGGGCGTCACCCCGGCGGATGCATCGCAATGCCTGAGACTGCTGGACGAATGGGAAGGGAAACTGGGGCTGTGTCTCAAGGGCGAGGCCGGCGAGGCGATTTTCGTCGCGCTGCGCCACACGATCGGGGCCCGGGATTTGCCGGGACAGCCATTTCGCGACCTGATCGCGGGTGTTCGCGAGAAGGTGACGAAGGCGAGGTATGCGAACTTCGGGGAACTGAGGACGCATTGTGGGCTGAGGGCGAATCCGATCGGCAGGCTGGTGCTCCAGGTCTTCGGGCACCGCGACGAAGAGCGGGCGGTGTTGAGCGACAGGATTTTCACGGCCCTGCAGCTGGCGAATTTCTGGTGCGGTGTGCGAGGGGACCTGGGGCGGGGCAAGATCTATCTGCCCGCGGACGAGAGGGAGAGTTTTGGCGTCACGGAGGAGGCGCTGGGGGGGCGCCGTTTTGACGAGGGCTTTTTGCGGCTGATGCAGTACCAGGTGCGCCGCACGCGGGAGATCCTTGATTCTGGGCGGCGGCTTTTGACCCTGCTGGAGGGCCGGGTGAGGGCGGAGTTTCGGCTGCTGCGCCTCTGGGGCATGGATATCCTTGGCAGGATCGAGGCGGCCGGATTCGAAAGCCCGCGTCGGCGCCCGAGCCCCCGCGGGCTGTGTGCCGTGCGGCTGATGGCGCGGGCGGCGTTTGGCGGGCGGTGAGGCCATGGCTGAGAGCGGGGAGTCCATCACGCGCAAGAGCGGTTCCAATCTGGCGCTCTCGTTTGTCTCGCTCGATCCCGAGAGGCGTGCGGCGATGTCGGTTTTCTACGCATTCTGCCGGGTGGTGGATGACATCGCCGACGACGCGGGGCTGCCGAAGGAGGAGAAACTGCGCCGGCTGGGCGAGTGGCGCCGGCAGATCGAGCTGTGTTACACGGGGGAGCCAGACCTGCCGCTGGCGCGCGAACTGGCGCCGATACTGAAGCGATATCTGGTGCCGCCCGAGTGCGTGCTGGAGATCGTGGCGGGTGTCTCGATGGACGTGGAGCCGCCGCGCTACGAGACCTGGGAGCAATTGCGGCAGTATTGCTATCGGGTGGCGTCGTGCGTGGGGCTCGTGAGCATCGAGATCTTCGGGTATCGGCACGCCTCGGCGCGGGAGTTTGCGGAGCTGCTGGGCCTGGCGTTCCAGACCACGAACATCCTGCGCGATGTGCGGCAGGATCTGGGCAACGGCAGGATCTATCTGCCGGAGGAGGACCTTCGGCGCGCGGGCTACTCGCGTGAGGAATTGGAGCGCGGGGTCATCGGCGGCCGGGCGCTGCACGCGTTCCGCCTGATGGGGGAGCGGTCAGAGCATTTCTATGCGGCGGCGGCGCGGGCGCTGCATCCGGAGGACCGCCCGAACATGCTCGCGGCGCAGGTGATGCGGGCGGTCTATTACGACGTGCTGCGGCGGATCCGCGCGCGGGGCTTCGACGTGTGGGGGCATGATGCGCGGTTGCCCAAGTGGCGGAAGGCCTGGCTGGTTTGTGGGGCGATGGCGGGGGAGAGGCGGCGGCGACCGGTCCCCCGGCCCGCGGCGCGGGTGGCGGTGCTGGGTGCGGGCGTGGCGGGCCTGGCGGCGGCGGCGGCGCTGGCGCGCGGCGGGCACCGGGTGACCGTGATCGAGGCGCGAGCGAGCGCCGGCGGCAGGGCGCATTCCTTCCGGCATCCCTCGACGGGAGACACCGTTGACAATGGCCAGCATATCCTCATGGGTTGCTACCGGGAGACCATCGACTTCCTGGAGACGATCGGGGCGCGGGGGTTTTTGGGTGGCGCGCGCGGGTTCGAGGTGCCGTACGTTTCTGGGGCTGGTGGCGCGGCGGGGCTCGATTCGCGGGGCTGGCCATCGCCGTTCCATCTCGTGCGGGCGGTGTTCGGATTTGGGGAGTTGACGCGAGGGGAACGGTGCCGGGCGATCGAGGTGTTGGTGTCCGCGGCGCTGGATCGGTCAGGCGAGAAGTGGAGGGCCTCGACGGTGTCGGAATGGCTGCAGGCCTGCGGGCAGTCGGAGAACGCGGTGAGGGCGCTATGGGGGCCATTCTGCGTCGCGGCGCTCAACGAGCCCGTCGAGACCGCCTCGGCGGCGCTCTTTGGCGAGGTGCTGCGGCGGGTCTTCTTGGGAAGGGCATCGGACGCGCGGGTGCTCGTCGGGCGGGTGGGGCTCAGCCGCCTGCTGGTGGACCGGGCCATCGATGTGATCTCGGCCTGCGGGGGCGACGTGCGGCTGGGGTGTGCCGCGCGGCGCCTGATCGTGCGCGGCGGGAGGGTCGCCGCGGTCGTCATCGGGGGTGGTCGCGAACTGGAGGTGGACGCGGTGGTCTCGGCACTGCCGTGGGGCGCGCTGCGGTCGGTGGTGCCCGCGGCATCGGATCTGGCGGGGCGCTTGGCCCCGTTGCGCGGCGCACCGCTGGTGGCCATCCAGCTGTGGTTCGATCGCGAGATCTGCGACAAGCCGTTCGTCGGTTTCCTGGATTCGCCGGTGCATTGGCTCTTCAACCGGAACGCGGCCTGCGACATGGAGACACATTCCGGGCCATCGGTCTCGCTGCTGATCAGCGCGGCCTATGGTCACGCGGGTGCGGGGTCGGACGAGCTGGTCGCGCTGGCGGTGGCCGAGTGCCGGCGGCTCCTGCCCGGCGCGCGCGGGGCGAAGGTCCTGCACCAGTTCGTGTACAAGGCGCGCGACGCGACGCTGCAGGCCCGGCCCGAGATGCTCGAGCACCGCCCCGGCCCGGAGACCGCTTGGCCGAATCTCTTTCTCGCGGGGGACTGGACGGACACGGGCCTCCCCTCGACCATCGAGGGGGCGGTGATCAGCGGACGAAGGGCGGCGGCGCTGGTGGGATGAATACTTTTTCGGAGATCCTGACGGTCCGTCAGATACCGGGCGAGGCCAGGCGCCGGTGGTTCATGTGCGACGCGATGGAGCTGATCGTCTGGGTCGATGATGCCGGCGCGCCAACGGGATTTCAGCTCTGCTACGACAAGGGCGGCATCGAGCGCGCGCTGACGTGGCGCGAGGGCGTCGGCTATACCCACCGGCGCGTGGATCCGGGAGAGGGGACGGGAATGCCGTTCAAGGCCACCCCCGTCCTCGGCGCCAACTATTGGCTGAAGCCGCGAGCGGTGCTGGCGATGTTCGGCCCGGCGGCGGCGGGGCTGCCGCCGGAGGTCGCCGGGTTCGTGGGGCGCAAGCTGCGCGAGCACCCCGACCATCGCGTCAGAACTCCTTGATGAAGGCCCCGACGGATTTCTTGACCTCGAGGAGCATGATATTCTCCGCGGCGAGGCGCTCGATGCCCTTGAGGAAGGGCAGCGAGGGTGCGGACACGAAGTCGGCGCGCCACACGAGGGTCTGCGCCTTGCCGCCGAAGTCGACGGGCCAGAGTTCGTATAGGATCAACGAGGTATAATATTTTGAGCTCACGTAATATTGGACCTCGAGGGCGCGGAAACCGCCGTCGGTGGGTCTCGCGAAGAAGGCGCCGAGATTGAAGGTCTCCTCGCCCTGCACCTTGGCGGACTCCCAGTAATAGCGCGGCGGCGAGGTCGCCCCCGCGGGCGCCTGACCGGACAGGGCCGCGTCGAAGAGCGCGGAAAAACGCTCGAAAGCCTTGGCCCGGCTGCGGGTCATCATGAGCAGCTCGTCCTTCGGCGAGATGCGGCCCGAGCCGGTGTCGTAGGCGGCTATGGTGGACAATCCGCCCTGCTGGAACTGCGACGCCCGGCCCAGCAGGAGAGCCCGGAATGTCTCCTCGATCTTTTCCCTGCCGGCCTTCATCCAGTCTTTCCCGTGCGTGGACCCGATCTCCCGAAGGGCGCCCGCCAGCGACTTGGCCTCATCGGCGGTGAGGTTCAATTTCCCCTTCTTGGAGTCGGCCTCGATGGCGTGGTCCAGTAGCGACTTGACCTGGCGGAGACCGGGGTCCAGCGAGAGCGGGGCGAAGTCGGCGGCCTGCGCGGGCGTGGTGATCCGGAAGGTGCCCTCCTTATCGAAATCCTTGCTGCCTTTCACCTTCTCGGATGTCTGGTCGTCCTGCATGCGGGACAAGACCTGCGCGGGTGGTGCGCCGACGAGGTAACACGTCTGGACGCTGATGCCCAGGGGCGTGGAGGGCACCTGGATCCTCTCTCCGAGGATCTCGCCGTTCGCCAACTTGGCCAAATCGATCGGCTTCCGAATGTCGGAATAGGTCTCCACGTCTTTCCATGCGGCCTGTGCGGCGGCAGCCGCTAGGGCAAACACGCCAATGGACGCGAGTGCGCCCGGTCCAGAGAATCTCGTTTTCATAGCTGCCGTGGGTTAAACTAAATGGAACGATCCGGCAACGGTAAAGGAGGGGCACCACCGGGGCGGAAAATGGTAGGCTGCGCCTTGGCGCACGCTGCCGAATCGAACGTCGGCGCGCGCCAAGGCGCAGCCTACATCGCGACCCAATTTTCGAGCTAGATCCCGTGCCCCGCTGGCGGGGCACCACCGGGGGTGAAAATGTAGG
>CAZYWZ010000201.1:0-7193 GCA_964651705.1 uncultured Verrucomicrobiales bacterium | reverse complement strand
CCTCGCCCTTCGGGGGGCGTGCCGAAGCCCGAAGGGGCTTCGCTACGGGGAGGGGGAATCGGGTAGCGAAGGGCCTTCGCCCTTCGGGGGGCGTGGCCGAAGCCCGAAGGGGCTTCGCTACGGGGAGGGGCCGGGTCATCTGGACAGCGCCTGACGGGGTGGGTAGGATGGCAAAATGGCCGCGAGGTGTGGCGGTGTGATTGGACCAGTTGCCTTGCTCGTCTGCCTGGGGTTGGGCGGTTGTCTCTGGGACGGCGATGCGCCCGGCGCGCTGGCGCGCCTGAGGGCCGAGCGCAAGGAACTCGCGGGGCGGGATCGGCGCGTGATTTTCAATAACGACGGGTGCGACTGTCTCTATTTTCCGACCAATCTGGCGGTGACGGCGGAGAATTTTCTTGGGCTGAGAACGGCGGCGCTGGCGGGGAGCCAGGTGGGGGCGATCGCGTATTGCACCATCAGCTCCGGGTTCAGTTTTTTCACGCACGACACGCGCGCCGGTGTCGTGATGGACCGGCAGGGCGCGGATTACGGAGTGCAGTCCGCCAGCCGGAATATCGCGCGCGACCTGATCGCCGGGGGCATTGACTGCCTGGAGGCCAATATCCGATTCGCGCGGGATAATGGGATGGAAGTTTTTTGGTCGATGCGGATGAACGACACGCACGACGTGGCGCATCGGCCGGAAAAGCCATATCTCTTATACCCGCCGCTGAAGGCCGAGCACCCGGAGTGGCTGGTGGGCGAGCCGGTGAAGCGGACGCCGGTCGGGCGATGGAGCAGCGTGGACTACGCGCGGCCCGAGATCCGCGAGTTGGCCTTCGGGTTCATCGAGGACGTGTGCCGGCGGTACGACATCGACGGCGTGGAGCTGGATTACTTTCGGCACCCGTGTTTCTTTCGGTCGGTGGCGAACGGCGGGCGGGCGAGCGCCGAGGAATGCGGGCTGATGACCGAATTCATGCGGCGGGTGCGCGCGATGACGGAGGAGGTCGGGCTCGGGCGCGGGCGACCGATCCTGATCTCGGTTCGGGTACCGGATTCGCGGGAGTACGACCTTGGCCTGGGCCTGGACGTGGGACGCTGGATGGAGGAGGGGTTGGTGGATATCCTGATCACGACGTGTTATTTCCGGTTAAACCCATGGGAGTATAGCGTGGCCTGGGGCCATGGGCACGGGGTTCCCGTCTACGCGTGCCTGAGCGATTCCCGGGTTTTGGGAGAGACCCGATTCCGGAGGGCGTCGGTGGAGGCGTATCGCGGCGAGGCGATGAACGCTTGGGCTGCCGGGGCCGATGGGATCCACGTGTTCAACCTGTTTCGGCCGGAGTCGCCGGTCTTTCGGGAGGTGGGGGACGTGGCGGTGTTGCGGCCCCTGGAGAAGCTGTATTTCGTGACCGTGCGGGATGGGAAACCCGGCTCCTTCCTTAAGGGCGGGGCGGAACACCAGACGTTGCCGTTGCTGGTCCCGTCGAGGCCGATCCCGATCACGGTGGGCGCTCCCCTGAAAACGGAGATATACATCGGCGAGGATCTGTCTTGGACGGAGGGCACGGATCGGTATGCGGAGATAACGCTGCATTTGGAGTTGCCGTTGCTGCGCCGACCGGATCAGGTCCGTGTGACGTTAAACGGGAACCCGCTTGGGGGGGGGAAGCTGACCGGGGGCGGATGGCTGGATTTGGCGGTGCCGGCGGGGATCGTGCGGCGCGGCTCAAATGAGATCGGGGTGGCGGTCGATTTGGGGAAGGCACCCGGCGATGGGGAGTGGTCCATCCGATATGAGGGAGATCGTCTGCCGCAGAAACCGTGGCTGAGGGACACGGGTTCCGGGCGAACGATGGAGGCGGTGATGGACGGGGCACTGCGGGTGGCAGACAGGGGCACGGAGAGCGGGGATTATCATTACTGGCGTTGCGCGTGGGGAGCCGATCCGGATGGCAAGGCGGTGGTCGAGGCGCGCGCCAAGGTCGTCTCGGGATCGAGTTTTCTACTGCTTTCCAATGGCGCGGGCGAGGAGCGGCTCGGCTTGTGGCCCGATCGCGTGGAACTGCATTTCAACCGGGGGAAGCGATTCGCGATGGACACCGCGGGGGACTTCCACGTGTACCGGGTGGAGATGGAGGGCAAGGACCTGCAGGTGTACGTCGATGGGCAGTTGCGGATCGATGCGCCGGGGAGCCTAAAGGACCGCGGGGGCGGGGGCCGCAACGAGGTGGCATTTGGCGCCGCGAACAGCCCTGGGGTGGGCGAGGCGCTCTGGGATCACGTGCGGGCGAGGGCCCCGGGGTTGGGGTGTGGTGATGCGGTGATCCGGGTGGCCTATCGGAAGCGGTGACGTGGGGTTCCCTCCCGCGTGCGGGGCGCCACCGGGGGTAAGAATGTAGCCCCTCCGGCCACGGAGGGGCCGCGCGGCGGGGGTCCACGGCCTGGCGGCCGTGGCCACGTCGGGAATTTTCGAGCTAGATCCCGTGCCCAGCACGCGGGGCACCACCGGGGGTGAAAATGTAGGGCGCGAAATCCCTTTCGCGCCACGGGCAACCGGCAGGGCCCTCGTGGCGCGGATGGGAATCCGCGCCCTACAGGCCGATCCCGTGGCCGATTTTCGAGTCAGATCCCCGGGCTTTGCGAAGGCCGAGGGGATGCTACAGTGGCTTGCGGAGAGCGGAGTGAACGACGGCTATTGTATCATTCAGGATCTGGCATCGGTGATGTCGGAGGATGCCGGTCTGAAGGCGGTGTGGCTGGACGCGCGGCACAAGAAAGTGTCGTTCGCGTTCGGGGCGGGCGCGGATTCCGTGGCGTCGCGCTCGCGGGTGGAGGCGGTGCTGTCGCGGCACCGGCCGGCGCAGTTGCCGGACTGTGCGGAGGGGGGATGGCCGATCGTGTGCGAGGTGTGCGATCGCGGGGTATCGCAGCCGATGCCTCCGGGGATCCGGCTGTTGAACATGCCCGGGGCCGGGGTGCTGTTGGAGAAAGTGTCGTGTGCGACGGGCCCGCGTTTCTGGCGGTGGCAGCAGATGAATTGGGTGAAGATCCGCGCGCGGCAATTGCCTGCGCCGGCGGAGTTCGAGGGAGATGGGGCATGGAAGTGGGGCATGCTGGCGGCGGGGATCTGCGGGGCGGGCACGGCGGTGGGATTCGGGATGGAAAAATTCGGGGGCGATGCGGTTGCCCCTTGGGCGGCGTGGGTATTCGTGGTCGCTTACGTGGCGGGGGCGTGGTTTCCGGCGCAGGATGTCTGGCGGTTGCTCAAGGGGCGAATTCTTGACGTGCATTTTCTGATGCTGGCGGTGGCGGCCGGCGCGGCATTCATCGGGCACTGGTGGGAGGGGGCGGTGTTGCTGTTCCTGTTTTCCTTCAGCGATGCGCTGGAGGATATGGCGATGTCGCGGACCGAGCGGGAGATCCACGGCCTATTCAAGGAGGCGCCGAAGGAGGCAACGGTGGTGGGGGAAGATGGGTCGGAGCGGAGGCTGGCGGTCGAGGCGATCGGGCCGGGGATGCGGGTGAGGGTGCGGCCCGGGGAGCAATTCCCTGTGGATGCTGAGGTGTTGAGCGGCAGCACGGCGGCGGACGAATCGAATCTGACCGGGGAGTCGGTGCCGGTGGAGAAGGGTCTCGGCGACACGGTATTCGGCGGCACGATGAACCAGTGGGGTTCTGTGGATTGCCGGGCGCTGAGGCCGTCGGCCGAGAGCGCGCTGTCGAAGATCATCCGGCTGATCCGGGAGGCGCAGGAGAGCAAGGCGCCATCGCAGCGGTTCACCGACCGATTTGGCACGGGGTACACGTATGCCATCCTCGGTGCGACGCTGGTGATGTTCTTGGTCTGGTGGCAGGGGATGGGGCTGCCGGCCTTCGCGCCGGCGGGGGGCGGGACCTCGGCGTTCTATCGGGCGATGACGCTGCTGGTGGTGGCCTCGCCGTGCGCGCTGGTCCTGTCGATCCCGTCGGCGATTTTGGCGGGCATCGCGGCCGGGGCGCGTCGAGGGATCCTCTTTCGGGGTGGGGCGGCGATCGAGCGACTGGCGGAGGTGCGGCGGGTGGCGTTGGACAAGACGGGGACGCTGACGACGGGTGAGTTGCACGTGTCGGGGGTGGAGTCCTTTCCGCCGGGCCGCGAGGGGGAGGTGCTGCGGGCTGCGGCGGCGCTGGCTCACCACTCGGCGCACCCGGTATCTCGGGCGATCCTGCGCGCGGCGGTGGAATCGGGCGGTGCCGTCGAAGGGGCGACGGATTTTCGCGATCGGCCTGGCCTCGGGGTGGTGGGCGGGGTGGGGGGTCAGGCGTTTCGGCTGGGGAGGCGGTTGATGTTTGGGGGCGAGGATTGGATCGATGCGATTCCGGTGCCTGGCGCGGGGAAGACCGAGGCGGTGGTGTCGGGCGGGGACCTACGGGGGAGGGTGCTGTTGGGGGACGAGGTGCGGCGGGCTAGCGCGCCCCTGCTGCGCAGGTTGGAGCGTGATGGCCTGCGGGTGACGATGCTCACGGGGGATCGCCCGGAGGCGGCGCGCGCCGTGGCGGACGAGCTGGGTCTGCGCGACGTGTGCGCGGGCCTCAAGCCGGAGGACAAGGTGGAGGCGATCCGCCGGTGGCAGGCGGCGGGCGAGAAGGTGGCGATGGTCGGGGACGGCGTCAACGATGCGCCAAGCCTTGCGGCGGCGGACGTGGCGGTCGGTATGGGCCTGCGCGGCTCCGACGCGGTGCTCGAGCAGGCCGACGTCGTGCTGATGAAGGACCGCCTCGAGAATTTCAACATGGCCTACCACCTGAGCCGCCGGGCGAGGGCGATCATACGCCAGAATCTGGCGATCTCGCTGGCGGTCATCGCGCTGCTGGTGGCGGGTGCGCTATCGGGGGGCCTGCCGCTAACGCTGGGCGTGGTGGGCCACGAGGGCAGCACCGTGATCGTGGTGCTCAACAGCCTGCGGCTGCTGTGGTTTGGCGAGCGGGGGTAGGCCTCGCGGGCCGCAAATGCGGGGGGTAAAAATGTAGCCCCTCCGGTCACGGAGGGGCCGCGCGGCGGGGGCCCACGGCCTCACGGCCGCGGCTACGGCTGGAATTTTGATCAAACCAGATCCCATGCCCCGAATGCCCGCCCGACGGCGGGCATTCGGGGCACCACCGGGGGTGAAAATTTGCCTATTCCCCGCCGAAGGGCGAAGGCCCTTCGCTGCCGCCGGCGCTCTCACCCGTAGCGAAGCCCCTTCGGGCTTCGGCGCGCCACCGGGCCCCCGCCGAAGGGCGAAGGCCCTTCGCTACCAGAGAGTTGCGGCGTATTTTCGAGTCAGTCCAGCGGGGTGATCTCGACCTTGCGGAAGTGGATCTCGCCGCCCTCGGATTGGAGTGCGAGGCGACCGGCCATGACCGCGAGGTCCCTGGCCTCGTTGACGATCTCGCCATTCACGGAGAGGGTGAGGTCGCCGCCCTTGAGTTCGATCTCGTAACGGTTCCACTCGCCGGGCTCCTTCTCGGCGGCCTTGGCTTTCTTGGCGATGACGAGGTCGCCGCCGAGCTTGTGCCCGGCGACGGTCTTCATGCGGTCGGCGGGCGGGCCGGAGAACGTGAGGCCATGGAAGGCGACGATGTCGCCGGCGTTGCCGCTCATGAGCTGGGCCTCGTAGCACTTCGGGAGCATGCGGTCCTCTTTTGGGAGGCGGAGCAGGACGCCGCTGTTGCCGGGTTTGCCGCCGGGCGCCCAGCGCCATTCGACGACGGCGCGGAAATTGGTGAAGGAATCCTTCGTGCAGAGGAAGCCGTGGGGTTCTCCCTTGCAGATCAGGATGCCATCTTTGACGGACCAGACGTCCGCGATGGTCTTGTCGGCCTCGACGAGGAAGTGTTCCCATCCGGCGAGGTCCTTGCCGTTGAAGAGCTGGCGCGCGGGCTGTTCGGCGGCCAGGGGGGCGAGCGGGTTGACGAGCAGGGCGATGGCGATTGCGTGGCGCATGATGATTTCTCCTTGGGGGGGAAGCTTGGCAGTTTCCGGGGCAGATGACAACCCGGATGGGCGGATCGGATCGCATTGCATCGGGGACTCCGAGGGTCCAGAATTCGGGCATGGAGGCACGAATGAGGCGTTGGATTACCGGGTTCCTAACAGTGGCGGTGACCATGGCGGGCGGGCCGCTGGGCGCGGCGGAGAAGTTGCCCGCGCTGATCGTGGACGGGCAGAACAATCACGCCTGGGAGGCGTGCACGCCGATCGTGAAGTGGGTTCTTGAGGAGAGCGGGAGGTTTTCGGTGGAGGTATCCACGGCGCCGCCGGGGGCGCCGAAGGCGCCGCGGGCCCCGAAGGGGCAGTTGACCCCGGAGCAGAAGGCGGCGCATCAGGAGGCGATGGCGAAGTGGGGGGCGGAGAAGGCGGCGCTGGCGGCGGAGTCGGGGGCGCGATGGGAGAAGTGGCGGCCGCGGTTCAAGGATCATGCCGTGGTGGTGTGCAATTACACCGGCGACGCGTGGCCTGAGGAGGTGAGGCGGGCGTTTGTGGAGTATGTCCGCGGGGGCGGGGGTGTGGTCATCGTGCACGCGGCGGACAACGCGTTTCCGGATTGGCCGGAATACAACGAGATGATCGGGGTGGGTGGCTGGGGCGGGAGGAATGAGAAATCGGGGCCGATGGTGCGCTGGCGCGATGGCAAGATCGTGTTGGACACGACCCCTGGGCCTGGCGGGACCCACGGGGAACAGCACGAATATGTCATCGAGGCGAGGGAGCCAGAACATCCGATCCTGAAAGGACTGCCGGTCCGTTGGCGGCACGCGAAAGATGAATTGTACGCGAAGCTCCGGGGGCCGGCGAAGGACATGACGGTGCTGGCGACGGCATATTCGGCACCCGAGACTCGGGGCACGGGCGAGCACGAGCCGATGCTCATGACGATCGCATTTGGGAAGGGAAGGGTATTCCACACCGCGCTGGGTCATGGGCCCGAGGCGATGTCCGGCCTTGGGTTTCAGGTGACGCTGGCCCGCGGCGCGGAATGGGCCGCCAGTGGGAAGGTGACGATCCCGCCGCCGAAGGCGGGCGAACTGGCCGAAGACAAAGCCGCGATCCGTCCGGTGCCGGGCGGGAGGTGAGCACCGGGGGGAAGTTTCAGTTCAGCCCCGCCCCCGGCGCGCGGGTCCCGGCTCTGCCGGGAGCCAAAGCGGTGTCGCCGCTGCGCTCTGCCACCGCAGTCCAAAATTGGGCC
>CAZYWZ010000200.1:0-7428 GCA_964651705.1 uncultured Verrucomicrobiales bacterium | reverse complement strand
CCCGCCGCACCCGCCGCACCCGGCCCCATCCCCCCCAACGATTCGTCAGTGCTGGCCGCGGCGGAAGACGCGGAAATAGGAGGGCCCGAGGGATCGGGTCTGCGCGGTGAAATGGAGGCCATCCTTCGAGGTGGCCAGGAAGGTCCGCTGGCTATACCTGTCCGGATAGGGGCCGTGGAAATACATGAGGATCTCTTTCTTCTCTTCATCGATGTGGACATCCGGCGACGCGACGTGACCGCTGCATGCGGTATCGGAGAGCTGGAGGACGCCTCCGGGATAGAGGGTCCATGGGCCGCCGAGGTCGTCGGCGGTGGCCAGGCGGATGTGTGTGCCGAGGTGGTGGGCGAAGTAGAGGTAGTATTTGCCGAGGCGGTCCGGCATCCAATCGGGCATGCGGACCAGGGAGGGGCCGTTGATATTTTTGCCGTCAAGGTCCGGCATCTTTGGCCGGATGATGGGATTCTCGGGGAAGCGGCGCGCGGTGATGGCCCGATTGTCTGGGGGAGCGGGCGAGCATTGTGGCAGGATGAGCAGCGCGAGGGCCGCGGCGGCGAACGCGGCGGGCGCGGGGATCTTGGCCGGTGTTCTGCGGATGCAGTTCATGGTTGCGGGTCTTTCCCCAAGGCATGTTGTGCGGTGCGCGGGTGGTGTCAAAGCTTGCGCGGCGGGTGGGGCGGTGCGGCGGCGGTGTTTTTCTGGACAGGGGGCGGGGTGGGGACTTGGATGGGGGGATGCGGGAAGCGGGTCGGATGTGGGCGCGGGCGTGGCTCGCCGGGATGGTGGCGGCGGGATGGTGTGGGGCGGTCGGCGCGGCGCCACCGCCACCGAATTTCATCGTGATCTTCTGCGATGACTTGGGCTACGGGAACGTGGGGTGTTTCGGGTCGAAGGACATCAAGACGCCGCGGGTGGATCGGATGGCGGCGGAGGGGATGCGGTTCACGGATTTCTACGTGCCGGCGCCGCTGTGCTCGCCATCGCGGGCCGGGCTGCTGACGGGCTGCTACCCGAGGCGGGTGGGGCTGGAGAAGTTCGTGCTGCGGCCCGACGCCAAGACCGGCATCCATCCGGACGAGGTGACGATCGCGGAGCTGTTGAAGGGGCGCGGGTACGCGACCTGCGCGATCGGCAAGTGGCACGTGGGGTTCCTGCCGCCGTTTCGGCCGGGGGCGCAGGGATTCGACCATTATTTCGGGATCTATCACAATCTGGATCATTGGGAGACGAAGCCTCTCGAGGCCGAGGGCGGGGTGCCCCTGCTGCGCAACGAGGACGTGGTGCTGCGCCCGGCGACGCCGGAGATCCTCACGGAGAAGTACACCGACGAGGCCGTCGGGTTCATCGAGCGAAACAAGGAGGGGCCGTTCTTTATCTACCTGGCGCACACGATGCCGCACTTGCCGTACGACGTGACGCCGCGGTTCAAGGGAAAGTCGGCTGGCGGGCTCTATGGCGACGTGGTGGAATGCCTGGACTGGAGCACCGGGGAGATATTGGACGCGGTGGTGCGTTTGGGTCTGGGCGAGCGGACCATCGTGGTGTTCACCTCGGACAACGGGCCGGACAAGGGATCGACCGGTTCAGCGGGACCGCTGCGGGGCCTGAAGCACACGGTTTTCGAGGGAGGGATGCGGGTGCCGTGCGTGATGTGGGGTCCCGGGCGAATACCGGCGGGAAAGGAATGTGGCGAGGTGGCCAGCACGATCGATCTATTGCCGACGTTCGCCGCCATGGCTGGCGGGAATCCGCCGGAGGATCGCGCCATCGACGGGCGCGACATCCGGGCGCTGATTTTTGGAGAGCCGGGGGCGAGATCCCCGCATGGGGGATTTTTCTTCCACGATGGCAATGGCGTGCTGCGCGCGGTGCGGTCGGGCCGATGGAAGCTCCACGTCTCGCCTGAGCCCGCCCTCTACGATCTGGGCGCGGAGATGGGCGAGCAGACCGATGTGGCGTCGGCGCGCCCCGATGTGGTGTCGCGATTGCGCGGGATGTTCGACGCGTTCGAGGCGGAGATCTCGGCGAATCTTAGGCCGGTGGGTCGGGCGGCGGGAGGGCCGTAGACGCGCGCTCGGCCCGACACGTTCTGTCGGGATTGTGCGCTCCGCGTGTGGATCATCGGTGGCAGAACCCCTCAAGGGGTGCCGACACCGCTACCGATCCGCGGCCTGGTCACCTCAGGCGATCGGAGCGCGGGCGCTGGCCGTGGCGCGCGGGTTGCGGTTCCGCCGGGAGCCAAAGCGGTGTCGCCGCTACGCTCTGCCACCGCAGTCCAAAATAGGGCCGCCTCCTCGTCCGCCACGCGGCGGTCACTCCTCGGGCTGGTGGGCGGCGTGGCAGGCCTTGCAGTCGGAGGCCGCCTTGAGCTGCGCGAGGTTTTCGTCGCTGGCGTTGTCTTTCGCCGCGAGGGAGGCCTTGAGCAGGGCGTCGGTCTTCTCCTTCCAGCTCGCCGCGTCACCCTTGGGTGGCGCGTGCTGGCTCAGGGCCTCGTGATATGCAACGAGCTTGGCGACCTCCTCGGGGGTGGCGGTCTTTCCGAGGACCTTGGCCAGCAGCGATTCCTTGCCCTTGTGGCCCTTGTACATGATTTCCTCGAAGTCGTACTTGGGCGCGGCCGCCAGGCTGATTCCGGCGGCGAGCATGGCCAGTGTCAGGGCCGACAATTTCTTCATGGATCCTCCAAGGGTGGCGTTGGTGGCTAACTCTAGGATAATCGACGCACCCTGCAGCCGCAAGTGGGCAATGTCGCCCGGGACAATCCAAGGCGGCGGTCGAACGCCGCGGCAGTCCACAATAAGGCGCAGCCTACGTCGCGACCCAATTTTCGAGTCAGGATCGGCGAACTCGCGGGCGAAGGCCGCGTCGCGCGGCGCTTGACATTCGCGTGGGTGGAACATAGTTTCACATAAGGAAATTAGGGCGCATATGGCGGATGTCCGGGAAGGCAAGGGAGTGGCGGTGGGCGGCGGGGTAGTGGAGGTGCCGCGGGATTTCAGCGTGCCGAGTCTGGAGCGTGGGATGGGGGTGCTGGAGTTGCTGGCGCGGCATCGGGAGGGGATGGGTCTGGTGGAGGTGGCGACGGCGCTTGGGGTTCCGGCGAACAGCATGTATCGGATCGCGTCGGCGCTGGAGCAGATGGGGTATCTGATCCGGGATCCCGAGAGCAAGAAGTTCACGCTGGGTCGGAAGATGCTGATGGTGGGATTGGGTGCGGTGCACGAGCGCGGGATATTGGAGTGCTCGTATGACGTGCTGCGTGCGATGCGGGACGAGCTGAAGGAGACCGTGGCGCTGGGGACGCTGCTGCCCGAGAAGTGCCTTGGTGTGATCCTGATGGCGCTGGATCACCAGCACGACTTTGGGATACGGATGCGGGTGGGGTTTGAGTTTGAGCTGCACTGTTCGGCGCCGGGGAAGGCGATGCTGGCATTTTTGCCGGAGGTGGAGCGGCGGGATCTCCTGCGGCGGATGCGGTTGGTGCGGCACACGAAGGCGACGCTGACGCGGGTGGCGGATCTCGAGCGGGAGCTGTCGCGGGTGAAGGCCAACGGGTATGCGCTGGACCGGGAGGAGTACCGGGAGGGGAGCTACTGCGTGGCGGCGGCGGTGCGCGACGCGTTCGGGTATCCCGTGGGGACGGTGTGGCTGACGGGGATGACGGAGCGCTTTCCGGCGCGCGGCTATGAGGGGATGGGAGTACGGATAAGGCGGTATGCGGATCGGATCTCGCGTCGGCTCGGGGCGCCGACGGGATCGGAGGTGGGACATGAGTGAGCGGGATGATGCGGCGGTCGTGCCGGGGCGTGGCGCGAAAGCGGTGCGGGGGGGCACAGCACTCCAGAGGCCTTCGGCGGAAACCTTGTGGCATCTGACGTGGCGGATCGGGTGCCTTTTGCTGGTGGCGGGATGGGCGCCGGCCGCCCCGGGCGCGGGTGGGGGGGGCGACGGCGCGGGGGCCGAGGCGCATGCCCGGGGGGTGGTCTCGGGCGGCGGGGCGATGGCCCCGGCCGCACCGGAGGCGCGCGCGATCGAATCGCTGCGGGCTGCGATCGAGGATCTGGGGCGGACGTTTGGGGGGAGGTATTCGCGAGGCCCGGAGTTCTTGGCGCGTCTCGAGGCGCTCGGGGGGGGCGCGGGCGGGGACGAGGCGGCGCGCGCCGCGGCGTTCGAGGCGCTGCGTCGAGAGGCGCTGCTGGCGAATCCGTTGCTGGAGGGGATGCGGCTTCTGGTGGTCAAGCGCAAACCCGCGAGCATGGTGATGCCCAAGGGGCACAAGGGATGGTGGTCGAAGAGTCCCGGGCTGGAGATCGGGATGCCG
Source organism: uncultured Verrucomicrobiales bacterium (assembly GCA_964651705.1). GTDB lineage: Bacteria > Verrucomicrobiota > Verrucomicrobiia > JADLBR01 > JADLBR01 > JADLBR01. Next base: position 3,107 of record CAZYWZ010000200.1, on the reverse strand, counting down.
TCGAATCACGAATGCAATTCTTCCTTAAACAAGGATGGGTTCGACAACGAGATCGCCGTGTTATCGGAGGTGTCCCCCGACGGCGCGTGGAGGACACTGCATCGCCCGGCGAGCGGCGGTTACGCGGGCGAGGTGGATCTGAATTGGGACGGGGAGCGGCTGCTTTTCACGCAATCCGATCCCGAGAGCTGGAAGATCTGGGAGATCCGGGCCGACGGCACGGGGCTGCGCCAGGTGACGCGGATGCCGCCGGACGTCGATTGCATGGACCCGTGCTATCTGCCGGATGGGAAGATCCTCTTTGGCAGCACGGCCTCGTACCAGTCGGTGCCGTGCTGGCACGGCTTGAAATGGGTCAGCAATCTGTACCAGATGGAGCCTGACGGGACGGGGGTGAGGCAGGTGTGTTTCGACCAGGACCACGACCTGCATCCCGTGGTGCTGCCGAATGGGCAGGTGATGTACAGCCGGTGGGACTACACCGGCATCAACCACATCTACCTGCGGATGCTGATGGTGATGAATCCCGACGGCACCGGCCAGCGCGCCGTGTATGGAAGCAATTCCTGGTACCCGAACGCGCTGTACTTCCCCCGGGCGCTGCCGGGCGCGCCGAACCGCCTGGCCTGCATCCTGTCGGGCTACCACGGGCCGCACCGGATGGGGCAGCTGGTGCTGCTGGACACGGGCGCGGGCTATCACGACGCGGCAGGGATCGTGACGCGCATCTCGGGCCGCGGCGACCCGATCCGCCCGGAGATCCGGGACTTTCTGGTGGCGGACGACTGGCCCCGATTCCTGCATCCCTTTCCGCTGAGCGAAAAATATTTCCTGGTGGCGTGCCAGGAGGCGAAGGGGCGGGATTGGGGGATCTATCTGGCCGATGCGTTTGACAATCTCGTGCCGGTGAAGAGCGAGGCGGGCTGGGCATTGCTGGAGCCGATGCCGCTGCGGCCCTCGCCGAAGCCGCCGGTCATCCCGTCGCGGATCGACGTCACCCGTGACGATGCGCTGGTCTATATACATGACGTGCAGGCGGGGCCGGGGTTGAAAGGGGTACCCCAGGGCACGATCAAGGGGCTGCGTGTGGTGGCGTACGACTTTGGCTATCGGGGGCTGGCGGGCCCGGACAAGATCGGCCGAGGGGGGCCGTGGGAGGCGATGCGGGTCATCGGCACGGTGCCCGTCGAGGAGGATGGCTCGGCGGTGTTCCGCGTGCCCGCGCGGACGCCGCTGTCCCTTCAGGCGCTGGATGCGGAGGGCAAGGCGGTGCAACTGATGCGCAGCTGGTTTTCGGCGCAGCCGGGGGAGAACGTCTCGTGCGTCGGTTGCCACGAGACCCCGAGGGATACCGTGGTTCCCCGCGTGTCGTTGGCCTCGAGGCGCGAGCCGCGGGATCTCGATCCCTGGTACGGGCCGCCGCGGGGCTTCGATTTCGCGCGCGAGGTGCAGCCGGTGCTCGATCGGCATTGCGTGAGCTGTCACGACGGGAGCCAGGCCGGGATGCCCGACCTGAGACCCGAGGAGCAGGTGCCGGGCTACAAGGGGATGCCGCTGACGAAGATGGGGATCGAGCGCCTCTATCCCGAGATCCGCGAGGCGACGGGCGGGGTGTTCAAGTACACGCCGGCGTACGAGGCGCTGCTCGGTTACGTGCGGCGGGTGGGGATCGAGGATGACGTGAACCTGCTGGTGCCGGGCGAGTACCACGCGGATGTCAGCCCATTGATCCAGATGTTGAAAAAGGGCCACGGGGGGGTGCGGTTGGGCGAAGAGGATTGGTCGCGGATGGTGACGTGGATCGATCTCAACGCGCCGTGCCACGGCACGTGGGGGGATGTGTTCCCGATCCCGCGCGATGCGCACGCCCGCCGGATGGAGATGCGGCGGCAGTTCGGCGGGCCGAAGGAGGATCCCGAGGTCGTGCCGGAGGTGCCGCGGGCCACCGCCGAGGCGGTGGCGCCAAGGGAGATGCCCAAGGCCAAGCCCGTCCGCATCGAGGGATGGCCGATGGATCCCGAGAAGGCGCGGCTCTTGCAGGCTTCGGGCGGTCCTCGGGAGAAGGTCGTCGATCTGGGCGGTGGCGTGACGTTGCGGCTGGTGCGGATTCCGGCGGGGCAGTTCGTGATGGGGGATGCCGGGGGACAGCCGGACGAGGCGCCGGAGGCCGTTGTCCGGATCGAGCGCGCGTTCTGGATGGGGGCGACCGAGGTCAGCAACGAGCAGTTCCGGAAATTCGATCCGGCGCACGACCCGAGATATTACGGCAAGCGGCACGCGGAGAATGACGACCAGGGGCCGGCGCTGAATGGGCCGAAGCAGCCCGCGGTGCGGGTCTCTTGGGAGGGCGCGATGGCCTTTTGCCGGTGGCTTTCGGAGCAGAGCGGGATGGCGTTCTCCCTGCCGACCGAGGCGCAGTGGGAATACGCGTGCCGCGCGGGGAGCGGGACGCCGATGTCATTCGGGGCGACGGATGCCGATTACACGCCATGGGCGAACCTCGCGGACTTCATGTTCAAGCACGGGTATCGCCCGACGAAGCCGACGATCACGGGCGGGCTCGAGCACATCCAACTGGATGGCAGCGCGCCGGCCGACGGGAGGTTCTGCGACGATTCGGCCGCGACCGAGGTCGTCGGCACGCGGCAACCCAACGCGTGGGGACTCCACGACATGCACGGCAATGCGGCCGAGTGGACGCGCTCGATGTATCGCGCGTATCCCTATCGGGGGGACGACGGGCGGAATGACGTGGCCGCGCCGGTGCGGCGCGTCGTGCGCGGCGGGTCATTCTTCGATCCCCCGAGGCGATGCCGCAGCGCGCATAGGCTCGAATACCCGGCATGGCAGCGCGTGTTCAACGTCGGCTTCCGTGTCGTCGCGGAGGAGGGGGGAGCGAACGCCGTGGCCGCGAGCAGCCCGCCCGCCCCTGGCGGGTGAATGTCTGCCTCACGGGCCGTCGGCGCTACCCATTCCCAACCAGGAAAGTATCCGCGGCATCCGATATCCGTGGTTCCAAGTTTCAGGTGCCCCGCGCGCGGGGCACCACCGGGGCAGAAAATGGTAGGCTGCGCCTTGGCGCACGCTGCCGAATCGAACGTCCGCGT
>CAZYWZ010000199.1:0-7521 GCA_964651705.1 uncultured Verrucomicrobiales bacterium | reverse complement strand
CAATGAATTATCTCCGTCGTCCCCATGATCCGCGGTTTGAAGTTTCTGGCTAGCGTTTTCGCATCTTTCCCGCGGTGGGCGCCGCCCGTCAGCCGACGATGCCGGAGATATCGATCAGGTGCAGTTGTCGGCCCTGGTCGTCGTGTGGGGAATCGATGGTGGCCCAGCGCCCGTCTGGGCTGGAGCGCGGGTGCGTGTCGCAGCGCCATTCCCCCGAGTACTCCTTGGGCAGCAGGAAGCGACCGAGGGGGACGATGCGTTTGGTGGGCAGGTGGAAGAGGTAGGGGGTCTGCATGCGCTCCTTGTCGGGGTAGGTGTCGCAGAGGATCCACTGGTCGTTGGTCTTCGGGACATAGGTGCAGTGACCGTCCCGCGGCATCATGCCCTCGATGACCTCGATCTTGCCGGTCAGGTCCTCGAAGACCTGGAATTGCCACTCCTTGGCCTCGGGACCGTAGCCGGCGTAGGCGAGGATGTGCGACGGATCGCGCCAGATGAAGTGGGAGACCTTGCCCGACGGGATGAGGAGGTGGAGATTCTTGCCATCGGCATCGGCGGTCAGCATGCGCGTCTTCCAGCTCTTGCCCTCGGTCTCTCCCTGCCAGCGGTGCAAGAAGGTGAAGCGCTTGCCATCGGGGGCGACCAGCAGGTGGTTGAACCAGTGCTTCGCGTTGGCGGAGAAACCGCCGGGCTGGGGTACCCTGGCGAGGTCCGCGAACGACAGCAGCAGGGCCTGTTTCCCGGTCTTCAGATCGACCTTCCAGATTCCCGCGTCCTCGGGCGCGAGGATATCGCGCTTCGGGTCCGGGATCCCGGCGTAGCCGTAGCCGGGGCGGGTATCGTTGAGTCGCCGGAAGTCGGGCGCGATGGCCCAGGTGCCGCAGGGGCTGACCGCGTAGATCGGGTTTGGCAGCGTGCGACGTTTGCCGGACTTGACGTCGAGGATGTGGCAGATGAAGCGGTCGCCCTCGCGGTCGTTCCAGATGACCTCGCTCGATGAGCCGGGCAACCACTGGAGCATGCAGCCCTGTTGCCAATTCCACGCGCGGCTCTCGCCCAGCTCGATCCACTTGTCCCCGTCGCCGATGTCCACCATGCCGACGCGGATGCGGTCCTCCCCGGTCGGGGAACGGTGTTCGAAATCCACCTCGTTACAGAGGGCCAACCGGCAGGAGGGATCGAATTGGATCTTGTCGTAGTAGGCGAACCAGTGGTGTTTCGGGCCCCTGGTGATGACGCGGACGGGGGCGGGTGAGGCCTGCGCGCGGGCGCGGCGGGCGATGGCGAGCGGCGCCGCCGCGGCGATCAGGCGGCCGGAGAACTGGCGGCGGGTCAGGAGCGGGGAGGGTGGATTGCGCATGGCACTTTTGTAGTGGCCCGATGTGGTCGCGTCGAGATCATGCTCCATGGGTTCGCCTTCGCCCCACTTTGGTGCTGCGGTGGCAGAGCCCCGTCGGGGGCGGCGACACCGCTTTCCTTCGGGCGCGCGGCATCAGCGGAGGGACGGTTCGCCGAGGTGGCGCTTGAAGAATTCGGTGGCGAGGTCGACGGTCTGGTCGAGCCAAGGCTGGCTCATCCAGAAGGGGTGCGGGGCGCCGGGTAGCGTGTGGACGGCGGTCTCGATCCCGAGGGCCCGCAGCTTTTCCTGCATCTCGGGGCGACCGACCTTGGCGGAGTCTTTCTCTCCCTCGATGAACAGGACGGGTGGGACGCCGGGCCGCACGTGGGTGATCGGCGAGGCCTCGCGGTAGATCTCGGGTCTCTCGTCGCAGGTGGCGCCGAAGAATGCGACCGCATTCTCGGAAACCTTGCCCCGGTTGGCCGTCTCCAGATCTTGGGTCGCGGCCATGACAATGCAGGCCCTGACATCGCTGGGATAGGTGGGACTCGGGCCGTTGCCCTCGAACTCGCGCTTGCCGCCCGTCATGGCCAGCAGGCCCGAGAGGTGCCCGCCCGCGGAGCCGCCCATGACGCCGATGCGCTTCGGGTCGATCTTGAAGCGGCGGGCGTTGGCGCGGAGGTGGCGGACGGCGGCCTTGCAGTCGTGGAGCGCCGCGGGATAGGGTGCCATGCTCGAGAGGCGGTAGGCGACGATGGCGGTCACGAATCCGCGCTGGGCCAGGCGCTCCATCATGGGCTTGTCCGATTCCACTTGGCGCGCCTGCCAGCCGCCTCCGTGTATGTCGAGGACGCAGGGGTAGGTGCCATCCCGCTGGGGGACGTAGACCGTGAGTTCCACCTTGTTGGTGCCGTAGGTGGCAATCGTGTCGGTGAACAGCCTGAAGCCGGGCGGTGTCTTGGGAAGGACCTTGGCCCACTTCGGTTTCTCTGGCGCCTTGGCGGGTGTTTGCGGGGTGGCCGCGGCGAGGCTCGATGTGGCGGCGAGGAGCGTGATGATGAGCGCCGCGAGGGGCGGTTCGTGCAGCCGACCGGCCGGGCGTGACGGATGGCGGGGGCCGAACGCCGCGGGCGTTCGGCCGGGAGTGCTCGAATCGGCCCTCATCGCGATCGTGGTTCGATATCGCGGGTCACAGCACCCACGGTTTCCGGTACGCGCGCTCGGTCATCCGGTTGGCGGCATCGGCGCCGGGGCCATGGAACCGCTCGGCTGCTGGGTCCCATTGCAGCTTCGCCTTGAGCGTCATCGCGATGTTGCCGAGGTGGCAGATGACGGTGGAGCGATGGCCGATCTCGACGGGCGCGGCGGGCTCCCGGCGGCTCTTGACGCAATCGATGAAGTTGCGCATGTGGTCGTCGGAGCGGTAGAGGTGAATCTCGTTCGGCCCGATCGTGCCGCGCACGAGCTTCGGGTCGGAGGCCTCGATGGAATTGTCGAAGTTGAACCACCCCTCGGTTCCCTCGAACCGGACCATGGTGAATTTCTCCTCGATGGTGTGCAGCTCGAACTCGGTGCCGTCCGCGTAGCGGCACCGGAAGTGGGCGGGGTCGGCGACGTCGAAGAGGGGGTGAGGCGGGAAGACGCCGCCCAGGTCCTCGACCTCGACGGGGCCGGTGTGGTCATTGCCCGTGGCCCATTGGACCAGGTCGATCATGTGCGCGCCGAGGTTCGTCACGTTGCCGCCAGAATAGTCGCTGATGAAGCGGAAGGAATAGAGGCAGCGGTCCTTGTGGTACAGGGCCCAGGGGGCGGGGCCGAGCCACATGTCGTAATCCAGCCAATCGGGGACGGGCTGCGGTTGCCATCCGTCCCGCGGCCCGACCCTGTGATTCGGGGAAATCTGCGCGATGATCCTCTTGAGTTTCCCCAGGCGGCCGTTGCGGATCAACTCGCACATGTGCCGGGCGGCGGGGGACGAGCGCCGGTGCGTGCCGGTCTGCAGGATTCGCCCATTTTCGCGCACGGCCCGGATCATCGCGCGGCCCTCGGCGATCGTCAGCGAGAGCGGCTTCTCGCAATAGATGTCCTTGCCGGAGCGCGCCGCCGCGATCGTGATCGGCGCGTGCCAGTGGTCGGGGGTCACCACGGTCACCGCATCGATGTCGTCGCGGGCCACCAGATCCCGGAAATCCACGTAGGCGTCGCAGCACTTGAAATCGTCGCGCCCGGCCTGGCTCGCGTAGTGATCCTCGACCACGTTCTTGGCCGCGATGCGCCCGAACCACGGCCCCTGCCAGCCATCCTTGAACCAGTGGCCATATTGGTCGCAGGAACTCACCGGATCGCAGACCGCGATGATCTGCACGTCGTCATTGGCCATCGCCGCCCGCAGATCCCGCATGCCCATCCCCCCGACCCCGATGCACCCCATCGTCACGCGGTTCGAGGGGGCATTCTTCCCCAGCACTCGCGCGGGGATGATGGCCGGCATGCCAATCGCGGCGGCGGCCGCCTTCAGGAATTGTCTTCGGGTGGGGGTTTTCATGGGGGCCTTTGTAAAGAATCTTACGCCCTCGCCGTGCGGAGGACAAGGATGGAAGGGTGCCCAAATTCCTCGCCGTACAAGACGCGACAAGGTGGTGTGCGCGTACCCTATACGATACGGCTTGCCGTGGGTGCGCCGCATCCTTCTGGGGGAAACTTCCGATGCGGCCGAGGGGCCGTTTGGACTGCGGTGGCAGAACCCCGCCAGGGGTGGCGACACCGCTTTGGATGCGCAGTCCGATCGCCTCGGGCGATCGGAGCGCGGGCGTTGGCCCTGGGCCGCGAGTCCCGGCTCCGCCGGGAGCCAAAGCGGTGTCGCCGCTACGCTCTGCCACCGCAGTCCAAAATTGGGGCGCCTCCTGATCTCGGTGGCTACCAACGGATTCACAACGAACGAGAATACGATGGATTATCCCCATCATCCCCGTCATCCGCGGCATGAAGTTCCAGGTCAGAACTGGATGGCGATCATCTGGTGGCCGACGACTTTTGGGACGGTGAAGGTGGCGCTGCCGCCTTTGTGGGTGAAGGGGATATCCTCGCCGCTTGGGACGGCGGAGATCTTGGCGGGTATGGAGGGGACGCGGACGGAGGCCTTCACGTCGGCGAGGGGGATGACATCCTCGATGATGTCGAAGTCCTTTCCCCGGCGCTCGGGGATGTAGTGGAGGAGGTGGAGGATCCAGCGTTTTTCCTCGGGCTGTTGGTTGAGGGTGGCGAGGGCGGTGGTGGGGGCATCGATGCGGAGGAGGGGTTCGGGGAGCAGTTGTTCCAGGGCGTTGAGGAAGAGCACGCGGCACCAGCGCGGGGCGCTGCGGTAATATTGCGTGAATATGGGGTGGGCGAAGTAGATGCAGCGGCCCTTTCGGACGATGGCGGGCTGCTCGACCTCGCCGGAGGACGGGGTCTGCTTGTGGGAGCAGAAATGTTCCGGGGTGCGGTCGAAGTAGGAGCGTATGGCGGGGGCGAGGACCTGCGCGCCCTCGTCGGCGGCGATGCGCAGGCCGCGGAGGTACATGACATGCTCCGTCGGCTCGAGGCCCTTGCCGATGCGGCCCGTGGGCTTGATGTAATCGACGTAGTTATTCCTCGGGTAGCTGCGGCCGCGGGCCGGCTTGCCGGAACCGTCGATGGGGGTGTCGTCGACCTTGGTCACGCCGAGCTGTGGCAAGAGGAACTGCGCCTTTTCTGCGTCGAGGCCGGACTCGTACGTGGCGATGAGGGAGCCGCCCTTGGCGACGTAGTCGCCGATCTTCTTGGCGAGGGCCTCGTCCATGGCGATGGCGTCGGGGAGGATCAGCACCTTGTACGGGGAGAAGTCGCCCTTGGAATCGAGGATGTCGAACTGCTGGCGTCCCTCCTGGAGCATGCGGACGATGCCCGCGGAGGGTTCGGGGATGCGCTCTTGGATGAATTCCTCGGGGGAGAGGACGGCGATGTCCGTCAGGGCCGCGGCCTTCCGGCACCAGGGCTCTTTCTTCTCCACCTCGGCGTAGACGGATCCGATGAGCTTGTAGGTGGCGGCATCGAGGATGCCGGAGGGGTGGAGCTGGTCGCCGATGGAGCACTTGGCGCCCAGGGCGAGCATCTGGAAGCATTCGAACTGGAGCGCGGCGGGATTCTTGTACGAGTGGAAGTCACCCCAGGAGGTGTGGAACTTGCCGGTCATGCCGAGGGAGTCCTTGCCGAGGGTGCGGACGTAGCGGACGGAGAGCGGGAAGTGGACGTAGCCCCAGCCGCCGCTCGGCAGGGACTCCATCTCGAGATGGGTGTAGCAATCGATCGTGGGGCGGGACTTCGGTCCGATGTGGCCGGCGTTGTAGAAGATGGTGCATTTCGCATCCAGCGAGCGGATGTGGTGGGTCATCTCGACCCGGAAGCGGTCGAGCACGTCCCTGGCGTAGCGGGAGACGTGCTCGGGCTTGGCGGTGTCCAGCCCGCCGGCGGCCATCCCCTTCTTGCAGAATTCGCAATGGCATGGCTGGTCATCGACGATGTCGAGGAAGAGGCCATCGACGGGGACCAGTTCGAACAGCTCGGCGAGGTGTTTCTTGAGGAAATCGACATAGGGGGAGTTGAGGCAGAGGCGCCGGTAGAATCCCCCGTCGACGGGTCCCGGGGTGTCGCCGACGAATCCTCCTTTGGCAGTCTTCATGATCCACTCGGGGTGGGCATTCGCGGTGAAGTGGTCCCACTGGATCGTGATGTACACCGGAGCGCGGATGCCCCGCTTGTGGCACGCCTCGATCTGCTCCTTGAGCAGATTGGGGCGCCTCAGGTTCGGGTGCTTGCGCTCGGGGAACTGTTTCGTGTCGTAATAGATCCAGCCATGGTGGCAGCGGCCGAAGACCGTCACGGAATTGACGTGCGCCTCTTTGAGCGCGGCGGCGAAGTCGTCAGGGTCGAAGTCCTTGCCGACGTCGGGGATGGCCTCGCTGGTGTGGAAATCGAGGTGCACCTGACGGAATGGCAATTCGAAATCGGGCGAGATATCCTTGAGGTCGGCCGCGGGGGCGACCGCCGTGGCGAGGGTGGCGATGAGGGTGAGTGCGATGGCGGCGCGATGCATGGCGGGGATGTTTCCGCGATGGGCGGCGGGAGGGAAGAAGAAAATGGGTTCTTGTCCGTCGGCTGTGCGGGCTTTCCAAATTCCAGGGGTCTGTTAGATGGGGGAGCGCCCATGGATACACGCAGTTACCTTTGGCTCGCCCTGGCAATTTTTGGGCTATCGTTCCCGGTGGTCGCCCCCGCCCAGGTGGGTGGGAAGAAGCGGGACGCGCCCAATCCGGAGGGGCGGGCGCTGCGGCGCTCGTTGCCCGATACGGTGAGGGTCGAGCGCGACATCGTTTATGCCAAGTACGGCGATCGCGAGGTCATGCTGGACCTGTATCTTCCCAAGAGGCCGGCCGGGGAGAAGATCCCGTGCATCGTCGTGATACACGGGGGCGGGTGGCGCAGTGGGGACAAGACGCGGTTCGCCGCCCAGGCGGCGTATTTTGCCGACGAGGGGTTTGCGGCGGCATGCATCGGCTATCGGTTGTTGCCCGAGGTGACATTCCCCGCGCCGGTCGTGGACTGCAAGGCGGCGGTCCGCTGGGTGCGCGCGAACGCGGCCAAATATGGCATCGATCCGGACCGCATTGGCGCGACGGGGGGTTCGGCGGGCGGCCACCTGACCGCGATGCTCGCGACCAGTTCCGGCGTCAAGGAATTGGAGGGCGACGGCGGGAACGGTGGGGTCTCGAGCCGCATCCAGGCGGCGGTGGCCATGGCGACACCGGCAGACATGGCGCAATTTGCGCAGAGGCACGGCGTCGAGGCGGCTTCGGCCGCGCTGATATCGCCGGTCACGCACGTCACCAGGGAATCCGCGCCGATCCTGTTGCTGCATGGCACCGGCGACAAACTCGTCCCGATGGGGCAGTCCGAATTGCTATTGGAGAAGTACCGGCAGGCCGGCGCCGCGGCCGAACTGGTGAAGATCGAAGGCGGCTCCCACGCGTTCTGGAATAGCGAAGAGTGGTTCGACGATGCGATGGGGCGGGCCGCCGCGTTCTTCCGCGAGCACCTCGCGCGGTGAATTGGCTGACTCGAAAATCGGCCACGGGATCGGCCTGTAGGGCGCGGATTCCCATCCG
>CAZYWZ010000198.1:0-7536 GCA_964651705.1 uncultured Verrucomicrobiales bacterium | reverse complement strand
AGCGGCTGACGGGCTACGCGTGCCGGGCGTACGCGCGGTTCTCGCGGGAGATCCTGGGGCGGGAGGTCGATCTCGGGGTCCCTGCTCGGCTGCCCGCGGCATCGCGGCCTCGGCCGCGGGCCCCCGGCGACGAAGTCCTGCGGGCGCTGCAGCTGGCGGCCAAGCGCTCGTTGCCGACCGAGACCGGCCATACCATTCGGGTCTGGATCTCTCTGGTCGACGCGCTGGGCTTGCGGCGGTCGGAGTCGGACGTGTCGTGGCACCAGGTCGATCTGGACCGCGCCGAGATCACGGTCACCGGCAAGACCGGGGCGCGGACCCTGCCGCTGTCGGCGAGGATGGTGCGGGTGCTGCGGTGGCTGCGCCGGCGGCATCCGGCGACCCCGTGGGTCGGGGCGAGGGGCCAGCGGCTGTCCCCGGCGACGCTCTACGAGATCTTCAAGGGTCTCGCGCGGGGCATCGGCATGGGCCATCTCCGGCCCCACCTGCTGCGCCACCGCAGGCTGACGGCCATCTGCCGGACCGAGCTGGGCCGGGACCCCTTGCGCGTGCTGCGCTTCTCGGGCCAGGGGCACGTGGGCTCCCTCCAGTACTACTACGACGTGCCGACGGACGACCTGCGGGGCTTCGTGGAGTCACCCAAGGCGGGTGCCAGACACGCCGACCTATCGAAGGCGGCTTGACCGGTGGTCCCGGCGGATGGCGAAGGGGTCGGCGGCGCTCACTGGCCCACCACGAGGCGCCGCAATTCCTCGGTGAGCCAGAAGCCCGCCCGTTTGTGGAGGTCGGCGACAACCGCTTCGGGGTTGGTCAATAGACCGCGCTCCCGCGCGTCGACGAGAATCCCGACCAGTCCAGTCACGCGGAGCCCGAGCCTCCGGGCCGCCGTCCGCCCGAGGCGTTCATCCATCAGCAGCACGTCGGCGTTCGTCTCCCGCGCCAGAACAATCGCCTCCGCTTCGCCGGCGCCGAGGTCTTGCCGAAGCAGGGCCACGAGGCCCGCGTCTTGAACGGAACGGCGTTCTATCCAATCCGCAAGCCAGATATCCCCCGCGCCGGCCTTGTGGAGTCCCGCGACCGCCACCTCGTTCCACACCGCGTCCGGCACAAGCAGGGTGCCGAACGACCCCCGGAGCAGATCGAGCCGGCCGATGCGGGCCAGCGCGATCAATGGGGACGCGTCGGCGACGACGGTCATTAGCCCCGCAAGGCCCCCAACGTTTCGTGATCCGCCCGCGCGTCGGCGACATCATAGTGCGGCCCGATGTGGCGCGTCCCGAGGTGCATCTGGAACTCGGCCACGGGAAGGTCGGCCAATTCCGCGGCCTTGCCAAGGGATAGGCGACCGGCCGCAAAGAGCGCTATTGCCAGCTCCAGTTTCGCCTCCGGTACCGTCATGCGAGCGGACTGCAGCACATCGCCCGGTATTTCGAGACTGAGGGTTGTGCTCATGAGCAACCCTAACCCGCCAGGGGCATCCCGGCAAGCTCCGGCGCGGTGGCCTATCCTCAGCCATGAAAGACACCAACACCAATGCCCACCCGAACACCAACCTCCTCGCCAAGCTGGCCTCGGTCAGCCGGGCGTTTGACCGCACCCGCACCGAGATGGCGCGGGACAAGCGGTTCGTCCACCCGGACGCCCTGATGGCCGGGGTCCGCAACGCCCTGGCGCGTCGCGGCGTGCTGGTGGTCGCCGAGATCGCGGACTGGAAGCCGGGGGATCCCGACCGCCACGGCCACACGCGCCGCATGGAGGTGCTGGTCAGGGTGGCCCTCATCGACTCGGCCACCGGCGAGCGGCTGGAGTTGACCTCGGCGTCCACCGGGACCTACTCGGTGGCCACCGCCGTCGCCCAGGCGATCGACGTCGGGGTGAAGAATTGCTTCGTCAACCTCTTCGGCCTCGTCGTGGACCCCGCCAAGGCGTTCGCGACGGCCTTGAACAACTGGGGCGGGTAGGACCGCCCCGGTCGGTTCACGGTGCCAGGACGGCGGTCTCTGGGGCCCAGCGGTTTGCGCCCGCAAGGTTCCTAGAACGGCAGGCGGCGGAGGTTCTGCGCCGCGGCGGTGAGCGCCTTCACGATCATGTCCAGGGCCTGCCCGCCGCCGCGATGGATGCCGGGATTCCAAAGCCCGACCAGCAGCCCGACGGCCAGGAGGCAGACCAGCAGCACGGCGGTTGGGGACATCTTGCGACGCCCGGAGAACCACAGGGTGAAGATGCCGATGCCCAGGAACAGGAATGGCACGATCAGGCCGACGGGGAGAATCTTTACGAAGAACTGATGCCCGAAAGCCGATGTCAGCGAAGTCAGTCCCTCCACGGGTCCGAATGATCGCAGATCGCGAGCCATAGCGCGATCAGAAACGGCGCGCGCGGTGCGGCGGCATGGCGGTGGGGCTACGGGTCTGATTTGGAATCGGGGAGTCGGGGTTCCCTCCGGCCTATCCTCATCAATGACACCGAGCCAGTTAATAATTCAGCCAGAAGGTGGCAGCCCCGAGACCGGGCTCAACGGGCGACACCGCCGAAGGAGGCGTCCGGTGCCCACGTGCGCCCGGCGCGCCGATCATCCCCCGCCGGACCCCGGCCCGGTCGATCAGGTGAGGGCGGTTTTCGGGATACAGAAGAGGACGGTCTGGGTCAACGCCATCGCCTTCATCTTGGCCGCCCCGATGGGTGGGGCGGTGCCCTGCTTCGTGAGCCACCTCGCCCATCACGAGGTGGGCGAGAACCCTTGGCTGTGGCTGCCGATCCTCGGGGGCTGCTGGTTCTCGGCGACCACGGTGGCCCGGTGGGGCACGCGGGCCTTTGGCGACCCGGCCAAGGCGTGGGGCTTCACCATCCTGCTGGAGGCATCGATGATCATGAGCCGGAGCCCCGCGGTCGGCTGGGCGGCGCTCTCGATGCTCGCGGCGATCAACGCCCTGGCGACGGCCTGCACGCTGATCCTGGACAACAGGAGGGGGCCGGGCCGCGGCACCAGTGTCGCTCGACACGATGCTTGAAGTGTTCGAATGGACGCAAGGTCATTCGCGCTCCATGTGCAGCGGGCTTCGCGGGCGTCCGGGTCTGGCCGCCCTGTTGCCTTGTGGCACGGCTTAGTGCTGGGGGGCGGTAGGTTGCGCCGATTCTCCCGCGGCGAGCCGATCCCAGTTGGCGAGGAGATCGGTCTGTCGTAAGGCCCCCCATCCCTGGACCATGCGGAGCTGGGGCGTTGGCAGATACTCGGCCATCATCTCCAGGGATTCGATGGCAATCTGTGCCTGGAACCCACCATAGCGCGCGTGAAGATGCGGCGGCGGGTGCTCACCGGGATACTGCCGAATCACGATGCCGAGGAATCGGCTGACCTCGGGCACGGCCCGCCCCTTGGGCCACGCTCGGGAACAGGTCTTCGGGGCGCATGCCCTTGCCGGAGCGCAGGAGCCTTCGGGCGACGGCATCGGGGTCGGCATCGATGCCGAGTTCGGCGTGCATGGGCGAGGATGGGCAGGGCCGGGCCAGTTCCTTGGCGCGGCCCGAGGGGCGAGGGGAACTGGCGGCCTATCCTCCGCCATGGAAACGAGGAATGAGCGACAGGATGGGGACGCGCGCGTCACGCGGGTGGAGCTGGAGATCGTGGATGGGGGGATCTGGTGCGGGCACCGGTGGCGTTATCGGCTGACGCGCGGCCACAGGGAGGAGGACCACGAGATGGAGCCGATGAGCCGGCCCCTGGGCCTTTTCGAGTGTGCGTTGCGCGGGGCGCTGGACGCGATGTCCCGGACCGGGGAAGGGGAGATGGTGCGGATAGTGGCCCCGGCACACCCGCTTGTCCGGGGCATGACCGGCTGGATCAAGAAGTGGCGGGTCAACGGCTGGCGGAATCGAAACGGCGATCCGGTCCGCCACCGCGCGATGTGGGAAATGCTCTGGCACATGTGCGCCGAGCGGCATGTCGCGTGGGTCGCATCTTCCCCCGCGGCATTTATCGAGTGATTCATCGGGCGTTGCTGTCGCCCAAGTCGATCAGGGCCGGGCGGAGAACGGGGTGTTGGCGATCAGAAAGCCCCATTCCGAACGGTCGATCGCGGATCGGCGGAGCGACTCGAGAGGAGAAATGGGGTGGGTCACTGGCCCTCAAGGCTCAGAATCATCGCCTGGGGGTCCGAAAGTTGTAGAATGGCGGGAGGTGGCCTTGGAATAGGCTTTCGTGGCGTAACGTGCTCATGGAGGCGTGCTTATGGGATGGTCATTCGGGCGCCGGGTTCCATCGGGCTTGGCGGGTCAGGGAACCGAGGGGGGGGCGTCCAGCACCTCGCGGACCTTCCGGAGCAAGGCCGTCTGGTCGTAAGGTTTCTGGATGAGCGCGACTCCGGGACCGAGAATGAGGTCGGTGTGCATCGTGGTCTCGTGTTGTCCGCTCTGGAATAGCGCGGGAATGCCGGGCCGGATCGCGCGTATGGCCTCGTAGGCATCGGGGCCGTGCAGGTTGGGCATCACGACATCGAGCAGGAGCAGCCGGACTTGATCCGCGTGGGCTCGGAAGATGGACACCGCCTCCTCGCCATCGCGGGCGGCAAGGACGGTGTAGCCGGCGCGTTCGAGCGCCTGCTGGGCGAGGCGCCGGACGACATCGTGATCCTCGGCCAAGAGGATTGTCTCGGTACCCCCGGCAGGTGCCACCTCGATGAGGGCCTCGGATTCCGGGGCGACGGTCTCGTTGATGGGGAAATACGCGTCGAAGACGGTGCCTTGGCCGGGGGCGCTATCGGCGGCGATCGTTCCCCCGTGTTGCTCGACAATGCCATACGCGGCCGAGAGACAGAGGCCGCTTCCGCCGTCGCCCTCCGCGCCCTGATACGGCTCGAACACCCGGGCCAGTGCCGCCGCATCCATGCCGCGACCGGTGTCCCGGACCGAGATCCAGGCATAGGCCCCCGCCTTGCCGCACGGGTGCGCCTTGGCGTCCGGCGACGAAAGGTTCAGGCGGCGGGCGGCTATCCCGAGCGATCCGCCGTCGGGCATGGCATCTCGCGCGTTGATCGCGAGGTTGACCAACAGCTGCTCCAGCATCCCGGGATCGGCCCAGACCCAGAGAGGGGCGTCGGCGGGCCTGAACTCGAGGCGAATCTTGGCCCCGATGACCTTGGCCAATGTCTCGGTCGAGCGCGCGAGCATCCCGTTGAGATCGAATCGGGCGGGCCGCATGACCTGCCGCCTGCTGAATGCGCGGAGCCTGCGCACCAGGGACGCTGCCTGCTCGCAGGCGGCGACCGCATCGCGCAGGTCGCCGGTGGCCGGGGAAACGGCGGGTAATGCCGCGATGGCGTTCTTGGCGCAGGAGTCGATCACCTGGAGCAGGTTATTGAAGTCGTGGGCGACGCCGCCGGCGAGGTGGCCGATCGCCTCGAGTTTCTGCGCCTGGCGGTACTGCCTCTCCAGCTGGATCTCCCGGGTCACGTCCCGCGTGACCGCGACGTAATGGGTGAGGTTGCCCGAGGCATCAAAGACCGGTGAGATCGTGGCGTCGGCCGTGTAGAGGCTGCCATCCTTGCGGCGGTTGACCATGCGCCCCCGGAAGGTCTCGCCGCGCGAGATCGTGGCCCACATCTTCTGATAGAAGGAGGCTTCGTGTTCGCCGCTTTTGAGGATCCTTGGGTTCGCGCCGATCGCCTCGGCGTGGGAATATCCGGTGACGGCCGAGAATGCCGGATTGATGTATTGGATCCTGGCATCGGCATCGGTGACCATGATGCAATCCCCGGCGTGGGCAATGGCCGTGGCGAGGCGGCGCAGCTCGGCCTGGAGGCGCTCCTTTTCGGTCACGTTATGGAGGATGCAGTGGGCGCGCCGGAACTGCCCCTTCGGGTCGTGGCCGACGCGGGTATCGGCGGACACCAGGATCCGGGCGCCGTCCTTCCGCAGCATGCCGAAGAGCGCCTCGGGCTGGGTGCGCGTTCCCTTGAGGCGCGCAAAGTGCTCCCAGAAAGCGGGCACGGAGCCGGGCTGGAGAAAGTCGTCGAAGGACTTCCCGATGACCTCTTCTCGCGAGTACCCCAGCATCATGAGCCAGGGATCATTGACGTCGAGGATGTGTCCGGCGGCATCGAGGCACTGGTAGGCCACGGGCGCCTCCTCGAAGAGGGCGCGGTACCGTTCCTCGCTCTCGCGGAGGGCCCTCTCGGCGAGTTTCTGGTCGGTGACGTCGATGCAGGTGCCGATATAGCCGCAGGCCTGGCCATCGTCGCCGATCAGTGGGGCGGTGTGGGCGAATACCCAAGTGACCCGGCCGCTAGGGGAAAGGAATCGGTGCTCGATCTCCCACTCCCCGCCCGAAGAGGTCACCTTGCGCCAGTTGGCGATCACCGCCTTTCGGTCGTCGGGGTGCACGCCCCTGGCCCAGCCGTCGCGGAGGGCCTCCTCCAGGGAGAGGCCGGTCATCTCGCACCATCGCGGGTTGACGTACTCGTAGTTTCCCCCCGGATCGGCCAAGAAGAGGCCGATGGGGGCATCGGTGGCCAGCGCCCGGAAGCGCTCTTCGCTGGCCCTCAGGCGTTCCTCGGCGCGGCTCAGATGGAGGACATCGGTGATGACGATGTGGCTCAGGCCGGGGGCCCTATCGGCGCCGGCTACCGATAGGAGATCGAACCGAATCTGGCGGGGGGCATCGCCCTTGGGGGAGGGGCAGATCTCGCAGGTGCCCGGGGACATGGCGTCGTTTGCCCGGGCCAGGAATGCGTCGATCGTGGGCCGGTTGGCCCGGGGCACGAGAGAGGCGAGAGATTTGCCGACGATCGTGGCGTGGTCGGTGCCAAGGAGTGACGCGGCCATTGGGGTGGCCTCGTGGATCAATCCCTTGGCGTCGACGAGGAGAAAGCCCAACGGCAGGGAGGGTGATGGGGCTTCCGGTGGCGGGGGAACGGCGGGCTCGCGCGCCCCGGAGGGGCGCGGGCGGCGCGAGCCCTGGCTCGGCCCATTCTTGCGACGCTTTCTCATACGGGACTCGGCATCCTCGCGCGGCACGTTCGAACGTTGGCGACCGGACGCGCCATATCGATGACTCCGGTGATGGCCCCATTATCCCCGATCATGGCTCTGGCACAAACCATTTGTGCCATGGGCCCTCCGCGTGGAGCATCGCGCCCAGCACGATGGCGCAGAGCAGGCACGACCCCACGATTTCGACCAGGCGGCATCGCCGGGGGCCGACCGCAAAGGACTGCGCTGGTGCCATGTCTGAGGTCGATCGGGTCATGGATCGGGGAGGGCGCGATGGATCTCTGGGGCTGTGGCGTGGGCGAAGTCGGGCAATCGCCATTCTCCGGCAGCGGAAGGGCCATTGGGGTCGCGGCCGGTGCGTGAGTAGAGGGCGACTCCGAGGACGAGGATCAGTGCGAGGGCGGTGGCGCGATTCAGCCACTCGTCCGGGGCCGTCGGGTCGGCCTCTACCGCATGTCGTAACCACTCTCTCATCGTCGGCTCCTGGGTCGCTTGCCTCTGCTTTCGGAGGAGTGCGACAGGGGATCATTAGCCCAAGGTCGGTGGAGG
>CAZYWZ010000197.1:0-7674 GCA_964651705.1 uncultured Verrucomicrobiales bacterium | reverse complement strand
GGCGCAGCCTACATCGCGACCCAATTTTCGAGTCAGCCCCCTCGCCTTGAACCATCACACCTCGAAGGCATCCGCCTCGCGATAGGCCTTGATCAGCGCGTCGACGCCCTCGGGGCCCTTCATTGACACGCCGTGCTCCATGCCGACGACGCCCTGGAAGCCCTTTTGGTGTATGTGCTGGAACACCCTCCTGTAATTGATCTCCCCGGTGCCCGGCTCCTTGCGCCCCGGGTTATCGCCGGCCTGGAAATAGCCGATCTCGTCCCAGCACAGGTCGATGTTCGGGATCAGGTTCCCCTCGGTGATCTGCTGGTGATAGATGTCGAATAGGATCTTGCATGAGGGCGAGCCCACGGCCCTGCAGATCTGGTACGCGTGCGGCGACTCGGCCAGGAACATCGTCGGGTGGTTCGTGTGCCGGTTCAGGGGCTCGAGCACCATGACCAGCCCGTGCGGCTCGAGGATATCGCAGCAGCGCTTGAGCAATTCGACCGCATTGGCGGTCTGGTAATCCCACGCCAGCTTGAGGTCATAGGCCCCCAGCACCACCGTCATCCACTTCACGTTGCAGCGTTTGGCGACATCCACGCCCTCGCGGATCTCGGCCAGCACCTGATTCCACACGTCGTCCTTCTTCACCGCGAAAGTCGGCTCCGTTGCGCTCGCGTTGCCGGTGACCACGAACACCCCCATCTGGATGCCGAGGTCCGCCATCGCCTTGGCGATCCGCTCCTGCTCCTCGACGGGACGCTTCTTCATCCCGTTGTCCTCCCAGGCCCGGAACCCCTGGTCGTGCGCGTACTTCAATTCGTCGACCGGATCCTTGCTCCCGATCTTCGGCACGAACATGCCGAAATGCGGCCCGTACTTCAGCTTGAATGGCGCCCCCTTCTCGCCGCCGCCCGCCTGCCCCGGCGCAGCCGAAACCCCCGCGCCCAGCGCCGCCGCCGCCAGCCCGAACCTCGTGACAAAATCCCTGCGATTCATGAATGCGTTTGCCTCCTGTGGGCGCCCCTCATGGGCGCGCTTTGAGCAATGTAGCGATAGGTGCCGCCCATGCAATCACGCAGGTGGTCACTCCGCCAGCTCCAGCACCACCCCTTTGAGGTCCAGCACGCGCCCTCCCGCCATGGACGAGGCCCGGATCTCGAACTGGGCAGGTCCCTTGGCAAGAGCCAGCCGCCCCACCCGCAGCGCGCCCCATCGCCGGTCGACGTACTTGGCGTGCCCCGATTCGTCGCGATGCGGCAACGGGATCACCGGGGCCTCCGCCGCGGCGACCACCGCCTCGATCGCGCTGTCCCCCGCCGAGACCCGCACCCTCGACCCCGCGTCCCGCGGCGCACAGCCATAGAGCAATCCCACCGAGTACTCCCCGCCCCGCACCACGTCGATGTCGAACCACACCCTCGCCGCCGCATTGGTCCAATCCACCAGAAAATCGTGGGCGAAGCCCGGCCCGGAGTTGAACCGCAGCCCGCCCTCGAAATAGGCCTGCGGCGCATTGAGCGTCACGGGATTCTCCTCCGCGTGCCCGACGGGGATCGGGGGGCGCCGGAGCCCCGGCCCGCGCGTCTCGTCGATCCACCGCTCGTACATCGCTCCCAACCTCGCCACCTCATCCGGCATCGTCCCCGCCAGATCGTTCTCTTCCCCGGGGTCCGCCTCCATGTCATAGAGTTGCCAGGGCGTGGCCGAGGCATCGTTATTCGTCGCGCCCGACCCGCCGGAGCGGCCCTTGATCTCCCGGACCAGGCGATGGCGCTGCGTGCGCACCGCCCCGGGATAGCGATTCGTCTCATCGATCGGGTTGTGCGTGAATAGCACCCGGTCCGGCCAGCCCTCGCATCGCCCCTCCAACAGCGGGCGGAGGCTCATGCCGTCCAGCGGCGGCCCCTCCGGTCGCGGCACGGCGCACAGATCCAGGAGGGTCGGGTAGATGTCGATGTGTGAGGCGATCTGGCCGACCACCCTCCCCCCCGAAAACCCGCCCGGCCAACGCACGAATAGCGGCACGCGGCACCCGCCCTCGTGCACGCTGGTCTTGGCGCCACGCATCCCGGCGTTATAGATCTTCCCCGTCGTCCCGCTCCCGTTGTCGGTCAGGAACAGCACGATCGTGTCCCGCGACAGGCCCTCCGCATCCAGCGCACCGAGCAGTCGCCCGAGATTGTCGTCGATGTTCTCGCACATGCCATAGAACGCCGACACCGCCTCGCTCAGGCCCTTCGCCCGATACTTCTCGTAATACGCGTCCGGCACCTGATACGGGGAGTGCGGCGCATTGTACGGCAGATACAGAAAGAATGGTTTCCGCTTGTTCTCCCGGACGAATCGGATCGCCTCGTCGGTCAGCACGTCGGTCACGTAGCCGCGGGTGGCCTCGGGCCGCGCGCCCCGTAGGAGCTCCGCATCGAAATAGTTGTTGATGTGGCCATTGTGGAAACCGAAGAACTCGTCGAAACCCTGGCCCGGCGGCGTGAAGGGATATTGTTCCCCATTGTGCCACTTCCCGAAGCACGCCGTCCGATAGCCCGCCGCGCGAAGGGCCTCGGCCAGCGTGACCTCACCGGCGCGCATCGTCTCCTTGTTGTGGGTCACCCCGAATACCCCGCAGCGCAGGGGATACCTACCCGTCAGCAACGCCGCGCGGGTCGGCGCGCAGAAGGAATTCACATAAAACCGCTCGAAGCGGACGCCCTCGTGACCCAGCCGATCCATGTGCGGCGTACTCAGGTGCGGGTTGCCGTGCAGGGCCACGTCCCCATAGCCCTGGTCATCGGTCACGCACAGGATCACGTTCGGCCTCGCGCCTTCCCCCGCCGCCGCACCGACCGGCGCCCACGACCCACCCGCCAGAAAAATCGCCACTCCCGCCAACCGCACCGCGCCATCCTTCCAATCGTTGCCCATGGGCCAAGTCTGCATCCCAGCCGCCAGCTGCACAGCCGATTGTGGGGCGGCCTAGATCGAAAATACGGTAACTCTCGAGTAGCGAAGGGCCTTCGCCCTTCGGCGGGGAATAGGCCGAAGCCGGAAGCGGCTTCGCTACCAATTTTCCCGCCCCGGTGGTGCCCCGCGTGCGGGGCACGGGATCTAGCTCGAGAATTCTCGTAGCCGAACGCCCCAAGGCGTTTGGCCCGTGCCACCAGGGCCCGCGCGCCAAACGCTTGCGCGTTCGGCTACATTTTCCTTTCCGGCGGTGCCGCCCTCGGACGGCATCGCTGGTGCCCGAGCGATCCATGGGAACGAGCCAAACGAGCCGAGGGAACGCCCCCCGGGCTTCCCAAAGCCCCGCCGCATGATAGCATCTTGCCCGTGGCCACGAAGACGGTTCCCATCCTCTTCGTCGGGGGCTTCCTCGGCGCGGGAAAAACCACCCTCCTCTGGGCGGCCGCGAAACGGCTCATCGCGCGCGGCAGGCGCGTCGGCCTCGTCACGAACGACCAGGCACCGGGTCTCGTCGACACCGAGTTCCTGCGGCGCCAGGGCGTCAGCGTCGGGGAGGTCGCGGGGAGTTGCTTCTGCTGCGACTTCGATGGCCTGATCCGCGAGGCCGAGAAGCTGCGCCACTCGGTCGGCGCGGACGTCTTGATCGCCGAACCGGTCGGCAGTTGCACCGACCTCTCGGCCACCATCCTCCAGCCGCTGAAGGAGAACTTCCGCGAGAATTTCCGCGTGGCGCCCCTGACGGTGCTGGCCGATCCCTCGCGGCTCGAGGCGACGCTGTCGGATGGGCGCGGTGGCCTCCACCCCGGCGCCGCCTACATCTTCTGGAAACAGCTAGAGGAGGCCGACCTGATCGCGGTCAACAAGTGCGATCAGATCGACGGCGAGGCGCGGGCGCGGATCGAGGGCCTGCTCCGCCAGAGGTTCCCAGAGAGCGCAACGCGATTCATCTCCGCCGCGCTCGACGAAGGCGTCGAGGCCTGGTTGGATTCGGCATTGGGCGCCGGCGAAGGGGGCTCTCGCATCGCCGAGGTGGATTACGACACGTACGCCGAGGGCGAGGCCGCCCTCGGCTGGCTCAACGCCACCTACGGGCTCCGGCGCCCCGATGAAGCCACCGACTGGGAAGTCGTTGCCCTGGATGTGATGGGGCGCCTGGGATTGGCGCTGGCCGAAGAGCGGGCCACGATCGGCCATCTCAAGCTGCTGCTGGAGGCCGACGCCCAATATATCGCGGCCAGCGTGACCCGCGCCGGCGAAGAACCTTCCGTCCGCGGCTCCATATCCGGATCCCCCGATGAAGCCAGGCTGACGATCAACGCCCGCGTCGAGTTGCCGCCCGAAACCTTGCGCGAGATCGTGACGGCCGCCGTGACCGAGGCCATCGGTGCCGATGCGCCGATCGCCCCCTCCCAGATCAGCGCCTTCCGGCCGCGACGCCCCACACCCACCCACCGCCACCGCGATGTGATCCCCCCTGCGCCGCCACCCCCGGCCGCGCGAGCACCCGCCCTCAAACGATGGCTGGCCGCCGCACTCGTCCTATTCCTCATCGGCTACGCCGCGATCCTGGTATCCCGCGAGCTCGGCCGCGGCACAGAAGTCGCCCCGCCCCCCGGAGAAATCGTCCGCGACGGCATCGCCGTCCTCTACTGCCACGGGCATTATCGATGCGACACATGCGACCGCATCGAGCGACTCACCCGGGAAACCGTCAGGGAGAACTTCGGGGAGGCGCTGGGGCGCGGGGCCATCGCATGGCGCAGCATCAACACCGACTTGCCGGCCAACGCCCACTTCACCGAAGACTACGGCCTGATCACTCGCACCGTCGTACTCGTCCGCACCCGCGGAGGCATCGCCGACGAATGGAAAAAGCTCGACCGCGTCTGGGACCTCGTCGATGACGAGGCCGGGTTCAAGGGGTATGTCCGCGACGAGATCGCCGGATTTATGGGGCGGGCGAAATGACCGGGACCGGCGGCCTGGCCGCGACCTCCGCCCTGTGGCTCGGGATCCTGACAACCGCAGGACCTTGCGGCCTCGCCGCCAACACCGCCGCCCTGCTCTTTATCGCTCGGGCCGCCGGCACCCCAAGCCGGACCCTGCTGGCCGGCGCCCTGTACACCATCGGCCGCGCCACCACCTACGCCGCGATCGGTTCCGCCATATGCCTCGGATTACTTTCCGCCCCCGCGGCCGCCGCATTCCTACAGAAATACGTGAACCTGCTACTGGGTCCCGTACTCGTCCTCATGGGCATGGCCATGTGCGGCATGATCCGATTGCCCGGCGGGGTCCTCTGCGCGCCCTCCCGCCTGTTTGAAGTCGATGGCCCCGGCCGCGGGCTCGTCGCCTCTCTCGCCCTCGGCGTCATCTTTGGCCTAACCCTCTGCCCCCTCGCCGCCGTCCAGTTCTTCGGCATGATCACGCTCGCCCTGGATCGCGGTTCCCCATGCCTGCTGCCCGCCCTCTACGGGATAGGCACGGGCCTCCCGGTCCTCGTGTTCGCCGCGATCCTCTCCGCCGGCCTCCAGCGGGCCGCCCGGGCCTCTGGGGGCATCGCCGCCTTCGAAAGGCGCGCGCGCCCCTGGACCGGCGCCATCTTCATCGCCCTCGGCCTATATGCCTGCGCTAGGATCATCGCGAAATGACCGTCCGACCTGAAACGCGAAACCGCGGATATTTTTTCGGTTGGGAATGGGTTGCGCCGACGGCCCGTAAGGCAGACACTCTCCCGCCAGAGGATCGGGAATGCCGGCGCCACGAGACCAAGTTCCCCCATGAATGAGGCGGCGCGTTCTGGAAACCAGCTGGACCGCATTGCTCACAAACCCGTCGCCAGCGAGGAGGGCGCCCTTCCCGCGTGCCATGCTTTTCCCTCGGTTTGTGAACAATGCGGGCTAAGGTTATCGTAAACCTTGGGCATGCCCTCGGACCCCGACAGAGTCGACCCAGCAGAGAGAGAAGTGGCCGGTCTCCCCGACCAGCACCTCCGCGAGGAACGTTACCTCCTGGCCCTGCGCGCCTCCAGCGAGGGCATCTGGGACTGGGAGATCGCAGAGGGCGGCATCTACTATTCCGATCAGGCGCTCAAGCTCCTCGGCTACGCCGCCGAAGCCGCCCCGAACATTATCGCCGACGCGCGAGACCACCTGCACCCCGACGACGCCGATTCGGTCGCCGCCCGCCTCGATGCCTACCTCAACACCGGCAGCGCCGCGGAACCCTTCGCCGCCGAATGCCGCTTCCGCACCGCCTCGGGCGAGCACGTCTGGTTTCGCCTCCGCGCCGTCGCCGTCTGGGACTACGGCTATCGCCCCGTCCGTCTCGTCGGCACCCTCGCCAACATCACCCCGCGCAAGGTCGCCGAGGAGGCCCTGCTCGAAGAGCGACACCTCCTCCGTCAGCTCATCGACACGATCCCGATCAACATCTACTTCAAGGACATCGCCTCGCGCTTCACCCTCGCCAATCGTGCCCTCGCGCGCTGGTTCGGCCGCCGCGATCCCGAGGAACTCATCGGCAAGACCGACGCCGACTTCTTCGAGCCAGAACACGCCCAAAAGGCGCTCCGCGACGAGACGGAGATCATGCGCACGGGCCAGCCGCTGATCGGCGACATCGAGAAGGAGACCTGGTCCGAGAAGCCGGACACCTGGGTGCTGACGACCAAGGCGCCCCTGCGCGATCGGCACGGGAGTATCCGCGGCACCTTCGGCGTGTCCAGCGATGTCACCGAACTGGTGCGCACCCAGCGGGCCCTGCGCGCCACCGCCGCCGAACTCGAGGTCAAGAATCGCCGCATGGAGGAGGAACTGCAACTCGCCCGCGAGGTGCAGCAGGCGCTGCTGCCACGGGTGCACCCCGGCTTCCCACCGGGCACCCCGCCGGAAGAAAGCGCCATCCGCTTCGCCCACCGGTACCTGCCCATCGGCGGCCTGGCCGGCGATTTCTTCCAGATCTTCCCCGTCTCCGATACCGCCGCCGGCGTGCTCGTCTGCGACGTCATGGGCCACGGCGTGCGCTCCGCGCTGGTCACCGCGGTGCTGCGGGGCATGGTCGAGGAGGAGCGCCGCTCGGCCCACGATCCCGGCACCTTCCTCGGGCGCCTCAACGCCGCCCTCACCCAGATCATCGCCCAGGTCGAAGTCACCACCTTCGTCACCGCCCAGTACATGGTCATCGACACCGCCGCGCAGACCCTCTCCTACGCCAGCGCCGCACACCCAAGGCCCGTGTGGCTCTCCCGCGCCACCGGTCGCGCCGGACGCCTACCCGACCCGCCGCCCAAACGCGGCCCCGTCCTTGGCCTCATCCCAGAGGCCAAATACACCACCGGGACCCGGCCCCTCGCCGATATCGACGCCATCGTGCTCTTCACCGACGGCATCTACGAGACCGACAACACCGCCTGCGACAACTGCCCCGAAGACCTATTCCTCTCGTTCTTCACCAAACGCATCCGCGAGCCCATCGGCCAGATTCTCGATGGCGTCCTCGCCGACGCCCTCGCGTTCGCCGAAGGAAAACACTTCATCGATGACGTCTGCCTCGTCGCCGCGGAGTTCGCCCGAAAAAACTGAACCAACGAAGCCCCGCCTTCGGGGTCCCAGCCGGGGCGGTAAATTTGTGGCCCGTCTGTTCACAGATGGGCCACGCGTTGGAACATCCACGGCCTGGCGACCGTGGCTACATCCCGGCGAATTTTCGAGTCAGACCCCA
>CAZYWZ010000196.1:0-7831 GCA_964651705.1 uncultured Verrucomicrobiales bacterium | reverse complement strand
CTCGGGTGAGCAGAATATGCGCAATTATTTATGACGCTCAGTATAGCTCGAAGATTGGGTCGCGACGTAGGCTGCGCCTTGGCGCACGCGGACGGTCGATTCGGCAGCGTGCGCCAAGGCGCAGCCTACAATTTTTCGCTCCGGTGGTGCCCCGTGTGCGGGGCATGACGTCTGCCAGAAACTTCACCCCCGCTGGCGTCTCGCAGAGAAGCCCTGCTACAAAACGGTGGCTGAGCGTTGGCGGCCGCCGGTCCCGGATGCCGTTCAACGATCGGGCAGCGCCCGGAGCAAGCGGAACTGTTCGGCGCCGGCGTAGGAGACGCGCACGCAAAGGCCGGTGGCCTCGTCGGGGCAATCGGTCTCGATGACGAGCGTGCAGGTGCCGTCCCGCTGCGCCTGCTGCGGTGGGTTTCTCCAGGCGAGGGTGGCATTGTGGAGGGTGTGAAAGTCGAGGTGTCCATCGCCACGGTCGCTGTAGGCGGCGGCTTCGATGGCGAGGCGCTCGGGCTGCAGGGCCCCGGCGTGGGTGATCTGCAGCGGCAGGATGGCGCGCGCGCGGCATCCCTCCAGCACCAGATCGATGGGTCCGAGGCCGAACCTCGGGTCCCCGCCGAGATCCTGCGCGGAACGGACCACGGCGCCCGAGGAACCGATCGTCACCGTCACGAGTCGCGTGAAGCACTCCATTGGGGCTAGCATTTCGCGGGGAGGGTTCGGGGTCAACGCGAATTGGCGCGGCTGGACATTGGGTTGCCGCCGGGGTTGAGTTAGGGCGTGGCACAGAGGCCGAGGGAATCCGAGGAGCGGATCGCCCGCCGGAGGCGGGACGGGAGGATCATCGCGGCGATCCTCAGGGGGATCGGGCTCACGTTGCGCTACGAGCGTAGGGACCCGCACCGGGTGTTCGAATCGTTGCCGCACCCGCACATCTACGCGCTGTGGCACAACTGCCTCGCGTGCTCGCCGATCTGGTACCGCAGGCTTGTCCCCCCGCCGCAGCGGCACATGGGGTTGATCAGCGCCAGCGGGGATGGGGAGGTCCTGGCGGCGGTGATGGGGGCCTTCGGCATCGATGCCGCCCGGGGTTCGAGTTCCCGGGGCGGGACGGAGGCCATGGTCAAACTGTTGCGTGCGCTGGAGCAGGGCAGCGACGTGACGGTCACCCCGGATGGGCCGCGGGGGCCATGCTACCGCGCCCAGCCGGGTGTGGTACAGTTGGCCAAGCTCTCGGGGCGGCCGATCATCCCCGCGAGGATCGAATTGGGCTGGAAGGTCGAACTGCGGACATGGGACCGGTTTCAGGTGCCGCTGCCCTTCTCGCGTTGCGTCCTGATCGTGGGCCGACCGATCGAGGTCTCGGCGGACGCGGATGAAAGGGAAATCATCGAGCGACTCGAGGTGGCGATGAGCCCCCGAGCCTAAAGTGTTTCAGGTCAGTGCGATCCCGTCGACGGGATCGCGGTGGTGCCATAGTACACGGGTTCGCCGCGTTCGATGCGCTGGATCTCGCCACCGGGGATCTTGGTTGGGAGGCCGCGCCGACGGGCCCAATCCTTGGCCCGGGCCTTTTCCGCCGATTGTTTGGCCCCCAGATATTCGGACAGGCGGGCCCTCTGCGTGGGATCGGAGAGATCCCAGTGTTTGGACCAGATCCCTTCGCCGGAGCCCTTTGACTTTCCGGTGAGGACGCCGGCATCGCTGCTGGAACCCGGGCGCGAGATGTGGCGTTTGCTGGCGAACGCGCCGCCCGGGGCCAGGCCGACGGCTGGGGGACGCGGGGCGGCGGAAGGTCCCGGGGGTGGTGGGGCGTCACCGGCATGCACCGTTGCGGCCGCCACCAGAACTCCGAGTAGCGGGTGCGTCCATCGTGGTATCCTCATCCAACAACATAGATGCGTTTGGCGAAACGGTAAACTCTGTCACGGGGTGCCTTGACCGGGCGATGGGGCGGGGGGTACGCTGGCCCTCATGAACGGCTATGAACGGTACCGCGCCACGCTTCGCGGCGAGGCGGTGGATTTCCCGCCCCGGACGCCGATCCTGATGCAGTTTGCGGCGGAGTATATCGGCTCGAACTACGGGGCGTTCGCGTCGGATCACCGGGTCCTGGTGGAGGCGAACCTGAGATGCGCGGAACGTTTTGGCATGGATCAGGTCAGCGCGATCTCCGACCCGTATCGCGAGACGGAGGGTTTTGGCGGGGTGACGACGTACGTGAAGGACGGCGTGCCGCGGTGCACGCATCCGCTGGAGGATGCGATGGACCTGTCGCTGCTCAAGCGCCCGGACCCGTCGGCTAGCCCGAGGATGCGCGATCGCGTCGATGCGGTGCGCCTGTTCAAAGATCGGGCGGGCGGGCAGTACTCTATTTTGGGGTGGATCGAGGGGCCGGCGGCGGAGGCTGCCGACGTGCGGGGCGTGCAAAATTTTTTGATGGACGCCATCGAGGAGCCGGAGTTCGCGTGCGCCCTGATGGATCGGTGCGTCGAGGCCGGGATCGAGTTCGCGCGGGCGCAGTTCGAGGCGGGGGCGGACACCATCGGCATCGGCGACGCCATCGCCAGCCAGGTCTCGCCGGCGATCTATTCCGAATTCATCCAGCCGCGGGAGAAGAAATTGGTGAAGGCGATCCAGGCGATGGGGGCGTGGGTGAAGCTGCACATCTGCGGGAACATCACGCACCTGTTGCCGGGGATCGCGGACCTCGGCGTGGACGTGCTGGACGTGGATCACATGGTGGATCTCCGTGCCGCGCGTGCCGCGGTGGGGCCGAAGGTGGTCCTCACGGGCAACATCGACCCGGCCGCGGGCGTGTTGCGCGGGACGCCGGATGCGATCCGGGCGAGGATGAGGGAGTGCTTGGCGGAGGCGGGGATGCCCTATATGGCCAACGCCGGATGCGAGATCCCGGCCGGCACGCCCGAGGAGAACCTCCTGGCGGTGTGCGAGCCGATGCGGTGAGGCGCCCGGGGCGGATCAGGAATCTCCCGCGGGGGCGCGGGCCCCGGCTCCGCCGGGAGCCAGAAACTTCGAGCCGCGGATCACGGGGATGACGGTGATAAGCCCAGTGGGTCGTGCATCTGGCGGTAGGCGCTGAGATTAGGAGGGAGGCCCATTTTATGGGCTGCGGTGGCAGAGCGTAGCGGCGACACCGCTTTGGCTCCCGGCGGAGCCGGGAACCGCGACCGAAGGCCAGCGCCCGCGCTCCGATCGCCCGAGGCGATCCGGCGCGAATCCAAAGCGGTGTCGCCACCCCTGACGGGGTTCTGCCACCGCAGTCCAAACGGCCCCTCGGCCGCATCGGAAGTTTCCCCATGAATCATCCGGCGCGTGGATGCCTCTGGCTGGCCCCGCCCTCGCGCGCCGGGGGCGGGGCTGACCTGAAACTTGGAACCACGAGGGCGATGTTATTCCCAGCCCGAGATGTTCAGCAGGGCGGTCTGGGTTTCGACGAGGCGCTCGTTGACCTCGCGCAGGCGGCGGCTGAGTTGGGTGGCGACGCCGACGACGAGGTTGCCCCCCGCGACGGGGCTGGTCTCGAGGAAGGCCTCGAGGTTTTCCCGGCTGATGCGCCAGACCTGGGTGAACTCGCGGGCCACGACGGTCGCGCTGGCGCTGGAGGGATCAAAGATGTTGACCTCGCCAAACGAGGCGCCCGGCTCGATGCGGCCCAGCAGGAATTCCCGGTTGTGCGACACCCGCCGCGCGTGCAGCAGCCCTCCGACCACGAGATAGAGGCAATCCTGCGGGTCGCCCTGCTTGATGACCTCCTGGCCTGGCTGGAAAGACAGGAATTCTCCGTAGGAACCCAGGAGGAGACGGTCGTCCTCGCTGAGGTCGGAGACGATGCCAATCGCGGGCAATTCGGGGGTCTCGAGGGGGGCTGTCATAATTAGAAATAATGCCCATTTTCGCCCGCCGGGCAATGGATTTTGGTGGGACCCAGAACGCGGCGCAACGGGGCCGGTGCACGGGACGCTCACCCGCCGGGTGCGGACACGCGGTTCCCGCGCGACGGGCGCGCAATTTTCTCGCTCGCGGGAGCGCCGGGATTGTCTATATCGGGGGCATGGGTCACGTTAAGCTATTCATCCCGGGTCCGGTCGAGGTATCGAAGAAGACGTTCGAGGCGTTCTGCCGTCCGATGGTGGGGCATCGCAGCAAGGATTTTCAGGAACTCTATGCCTCGATCCAGCCGCGCCTGCGGGAGTTATTCAAGACGACGCGGCCGGTGTATCTGAGCACCTCATCGGCTTGGGGGGTGATGGAGGCGGCGATCCGGAATCTGGTGCGGGGCAAGGTGCTAAACTGCATGAGCGGGGCGTTTTCGGACAAATGGTACGACGTGTCGGTGCGGTGCGGGCGCGAGGCGGTGAAGTGCCAGGTGGAGTGGGGGAAGCCGATCACGGGCGAGGTGGTGGAGCGGCACCTGTCGGCTGGGGGTTTCGACGCGGTCACGCTGATCCACAACGAGACATCGACGGGCACGATGAACCCGTTGGCCGAGGTGGCGGAGGTGGTGCGGCGTTATCCGGACGTGATGCTGATCGTGGACACGGTATCGTCGTTCAGCGTCGTGCCGATCGAGCCGGAGAAACTGGGGATCGACGTGATGCTGACGGGGTCGCAGAAGGCGCTGGCGCTGCCGCCGGGGCTGGCGCTGTTCACGCTGTCGCAGCGGGCCCTGGACCGCGCGGCGCTGGTGCCAGGGCGCGGGTACTATTTCGATTTTGTCGAGTTCCACGCCAACGCGGAGAAGAACATGACGATCTCGACGCCGAGCATCGGGCACATCAGCGCGCTCAAGAGCAAGATGGAGGATATTTTTGAGGAGGGGCTGGAGAACCGCTACGGGCGGCATCGGCGCACCAACGCGATGGTGCGGAAGTGGGCGAAGGATCGCGGTTTCGAGCTGTTTCCGGAGCCGGGGTACGAGTCGGTTTCCCTGACGTGCGTCCGCAACAATCGCGGGCTGGATCTCCCGGCGGTGATCAAGGCCCTCAAGGAGAAGCACGGCTTCCAGATCGACGGCGGCTACGGAAAGCTCAAGGGGCAGACCTTCCGCATCAGCAACATGGGCGACGAGACCGAGGAGACCGAGGCGGCGTTGCTCCGTGCGCTGGATGACGTGATCGGGTAGGGGCGTGTCTGGCGCGCGGGCCCTGACCCTGGCTCGCGAATCCCGGCTCCGCCGGAAGGAAAAGCGGTGTCGCCGCTGCGCTGTGCCACCGCAGTCCAAAAAGGCCTCGTCCCCTCGGATTGAGCGGCACCCTTGGCGACAGGCACACAACCCCGACCGATGAGAAGTTCCAGGTCAGTCCCGGAGGATGACGCGCGCGGTGTTGCGTCCGGAGGCGGCGAAGACGCCGCCGCCGGGGTGGGTGCTGGCGCCCGTGAGGTAGAGGCCGGGGAGCGGGGCGCGGTAGGCGGCCATCTCCGGGAGCGGGCGGAAGAAGAACATCTGGTCGAGGCTCATCTCGAGGTGCATGACATTGGCGTTGACGAGGCCGATGCGGCGCTCGATGTCGAGGGGGGTCTGGATGAAGCGGCCCAGGATCTTGCCTTTCATATTGGGCGCATAGCGGCAGACGAGGGCGTAGAGTTTGTCGGCCTCGCGTTCTGCGATGGCGTCCCAGTCCTCGCCGTTGGAGAGTGCGTAGGGGTGCCATTGTCCCCAGGTGAAGAGGGTGTGCGTGCCCGCGGGGGCGAGGGTGGGGTCGATGGCGGAGAAGGTCATGGCGACGACGGAGGGGCGGGCGGGGGGGAGGCCGGCCTGGTAGTCGATGAAGGAACTCATGAGGTGGTCGCGGTCCGGGCAGAGGAGCTGGAGGCCGCGGTGGCAGAGGGCGTCGGCATCGGTGCCGGTGTAGCGGGGGAGTTCGGCGACATGGTGGCGGACGATCATCCCGAATCCGTTGCCGACGCGGAGATTGGCGACGCGGGCGCGCAGCGGTTCCGGGCAGTCGCGCAGGATGCGGGTGAAGAAGGGGACGGCGTGCATGGCGCAGACAACGCGCCGGGCCGCGTGGCGCGCGCCGGCGGCCGTGGTGATCTCCCAGAGGTCGCCGGCGCGGGCGACGGAGGTCACCTCGCTCTCGAGCGAGATCTGCCCGCCGTGGGATTCGAGGCAGCGGGCCAGCGCTTGGGTGAGCATGCCGCTGCCGCCGCGGGGGCGCTTGGCGCCGCCCTTGTGGACCAGGGCGTTCCAGCCGAGCAGGTCTCCCGACGCGATCTCGGTTGGGGCGGGGCCCGCCTGTGCCGCCAGCCATTCCAGCGCGGTGCGGACGTCGGGGTGGCGAAATTCCTCGTCGATGATCTGCCGATAGGGGGCCATGAGCTGCCGCGTCGTGTCTAGGGAGGACCACAGCCTGCGCGAACGCGGGCGGAGGAAGTTGCGGCGAAGGATCGTCCAGAACAGGCGTCCCGGCGTCGGGGGGCTCAGGAAGGTCTCGAAGATGCCCTCGTTGAGTTCGCCCCAGCGCTCCACGAAACGGCGGTAGGCGTCGGCGTCCTCGGGCGAGATGGCGGCGATGCTCTCGCAGGTGCGCCCGACATCGCGCCAGAAGAGGATGGCCCTGTCGGAGCCGAGGATGGGGTAGCTCGCCCACGGGTCCATCTCGATGTACTCGAGGCCGAAGCGGCGGAGTTCCAGCTCCTCGAGCACCGGCGTGAGGTGGATCATGATGTGGGCCGAGGAGCCGACATCCATGCGGCAACCGGGGACCACGTCGGTCTGGGTGCAGACCGCGCCGCCCACGATGTCGCGCCGTTCCAGCACCAGCACCGAGCGCCCGGCCTTGGCGAGGTAGCACGCGCAGGTCAGGCCATTGTGGCCGCCGCCGATGATCGCCACGTCGTGGGTCATGTCCCGTGGTTAGCATTTGCGGGGCGATCGTCGAGCGCGGAGGCGGCTTCGCTGCGGTGAGCGCGTCTGGTAGCGAAGGGCCTTCGCCCTTCGGCGTGCGACGGGCTGCGGGCTTGGCGTGGCATGGCGGTGGCGGTAGTTTGATGCGTTGTGAATCGAAGCGAAGAGGCGCGGGCCGGGGCGGTGGGCATCGTGTTTGCGGTGCCGCATGAGATGGGGTCGGTGCTGTCCCGGATGGGTGCGTTGCGGTGCGAGAGGGTCGCCGGCATTCGGGCGTACACCGGCGATCTGGCGGGCCGCCGGGTCGTGGTGATGGCGGCGGGGATGGGCGAAGCGTCCGCGGGGCCGGCGGAGGAATTGCTGTCCCGCGAGCCCCGTCTCGCGCGGCTCTGGATCGCGGGTTACGGGGGCGGGCTGGAGCCCGCGCTGCATCTGGGCGATGTGGTGGTGTCGCCAGAATTTCCGCCGGGTTTTGCTCCCCCGGAGCTATTGCGCGGTCGGCGCGCGATCGCCGGAAAGATCTTCCACGTCCCGCGCGTGATCGCTTCGCCCGATGCGAAGGAGAGGCTTTTTCGCGAGAGCGGCGCCGCATGCTGCGAGATGGAGTCGGGCGTGGTGGGGCCGATCGCCGATCGTCTTGGCATCCCCTGGGCGGGGGTGCGCGCGATCAGCGACGCGGCGTCGGATCCGTTGCCGGAGGGGTTGCTGGAGGCGTCGTGGGACGCGAAGGCGCGCCGGCCGACGCCGGGCCGATTGCTCCGCGCGATGCTTTGGCGGCCTCGGGAGGCGATGGCCTTCCTGCGTTTCGTCTCAACCCTCGGGCTGGCCCGCGAGAATCTGGGTCGGGTGCTGGAGCGGCTCGTCGCCGAGGCGGCGCCCCCGGGGCGGCACCCCCGCGGCGGAAAATGGTGGGCTGCGCCTTGGCGCACGCTGCCGAATCCACCGTCCGCGTGCGCCAAGGCGCAG
>CAZYWZ010000195.1:0-7878 GCA_964651705.1 uncultured Verrucomicrobiales bacterium | reverse complement strand
CGCGTGCGCCAAGGCGCAGCCTACATCGCGACCCAATTTTCGAGTCAGCGATCGCCCAGCGCCAGCTCCCGGTCTGGCTCATCGCCAAATCCGTCCGCGATGATGCGATCGGGATAGACCGAAATGATCGCGAAATTCGGCACGCGCGTTGATTCGCAGAGTCCCGTGAGGGTCAGGTGGTGGATCCCGGCCCTCTCCGCATAGCCCCCCTTGTGGTCGTGGCCGGCGATCCACGCCACCACGCACCCGGACCCCTCGATCACGGGCAGCACCTCCTCGGGATTCTGGAGCCGGTGGTGGGTCGCCGCCTCCTTCAGGAGGGGGTAGTGGCAAAAGACAAACACGCGTTCCCCGAGCGCCTTGGCCGCGGCCAGTCTGCGGCCGAGCCAGTCGATCTGCCCCGCCGACATCACCCCGTAGCCCGCGTCATTGCCGTCGGTCACCACGAAGCGCCAACCCTTTGCCGCGGGCGAGGTGAACTCGTAGTGGAAGCGCTCCAGTTTCAACTCCATCGCCACAAAATCCCGTCCGGCCGTCAGGCAGTGGTTGCCCACCACGTGGTACAGCGGCGCCGACACCCGCTGCAGTACCGGCAGGATCCGCAGGGCATCCAACTGCGCGGGCTTCGGCTTGTCCTTCCCATACCCGTCATACAGGTCCCCGCACTGCACCACGAAGGCCAACGGCTCCGCATTGAATCGCTCCACTGCCGCGGGCAGGATCTGCAGCGACCGCCGGTACTGCCGTTTGCCCACGGTCTCCTTGTCCCCGTACTGGATATCGGCCACCGCGCCAAACGCGAAGAGCGGTGCCGCGCCGGCACCCGGCGCCCGGGGGACGACGCACAAGGCCAAGGCCATGGCGAGAAACCGGAGGACACACCGTTCCATCCCGGGATGTTCGCGGGCATCCGTTCCTCGCGTCAACGGGATTTGCCGGATCTGGGTTGACAGCGCCCGGCCCGCCTCGAAGACTCGCGGCATGTTTTGGGACGCGGCAGGACACCACGGGCCCCCGCTCTGCCTCGCCCTGGCGGCGATGGCGATGGCGATGGCGCGGGCGGAGGGGGAGACTTTCGAATACGATGCGGGGCCGCAGGCCGACGCGGTGCTTTCGGTGGCGCAGTTCCGGATGCACATCCCGGAGGGCGTGGGCGCGCTGCGCGGCACGCTGGTGCTGCTGGGGGGGCGGAATGCGGACGCGCGCGGGATGGCGGATGCGGCGGCGGTCTGGGGGGCGCTTGCCGTCGAGGCGCGCCTCGCGCTGTTGGCGTGTTTTCTAAAGGGGACCGAGCAGGACCACGCGACCTACCAGTTGGACGAGGCTGGCGCGACGGCGAAGCTCATCGACAGGGCGATCCAGCAACTGGGCGACCAGGCCAGGCGGCCAGAGCTGGCGAGGCTCCCACGCGCCTTCGCGGGAACCTCGGCGGGCGCCAACGCGAGCGTCGCCTACGCGCAGCACTTCCCCGAGAAGACCATCGGGGTGGCGGCGATCATCCCGACCGTCGGCCACGGCCACGCCAGCGCCAAAAAAATGGACGTGCCGATCCTCGCGATCATCGGCAAGAACGACCAGCCGGAGCGCGTGTCGTTCGCCAGCGACTGCTTCGAGGCGGTCCGCGGCAAGAGGGCCGTCTGGACCCTGGCGCTGCACCAGAACCGCGGCCACAGCGGCCAGGGGAGCCAGGATCTGGTGCTCGCCTTTCTCCGGGCCGTCATCGCGCAACGCCTGGACGCGGGCGTAACCGGCGCCCCGCGCCCCAAGCCGAAGTCGCTGTTGGCCAAGGATGGCTGGCTCGGCGATCTCGAAACCTACGAGGTGGCCGCGCATGGGGATTTCAAGTGCGACAAGAAGAACGCCACGTGGCTGCCGGACGAGGCGACCGCCAGGGCGTGGCAGGCATTTCTGCGCTCGCCGTAAGGCGCGATCCCCGCGATCCGGCCAAGCGGGAGAAGCCCCTCCTCCGCCGGAGGGGCCATGGGCGGCGCATCATTCCCGTGGAAACTTCGGATCCAGTGGAGGGCCGATGTGGACTGCGGCGCAGCAGGAATCTGCCGGACAAAGTCCGACAGATTCCTCTGCTTCTACGGCAGGCGGCCGCCGTAGGCGGCCTGCATGAGCCGGTACCATTCCTCGCGGGTGAGGTCCACGGCGTCGGCGCGGGCGGCCTGGGCGATGCGGTCGGGCCGGGTGGAACCGACGATGGGGACGATGCCGGCGGGGTGTTTCAAGAGCCAGGCCAAGGCGATGATGCCGGGCGACTCGCCGCGCTCCCTGGCGACGGCATCGAGCGCGGCGCGGATCTCGGCGAGGCGTTCTTCGGCAGAGGGTCCCGCGCCGACGAGGTGGCCGCCGGCCAGCGGGCTCCAGGCCATGGGCGTGATGCCATCGGCCAGGCACTGGTCGAGGGTGCCATCGTGGAGCGGGTCGAGGCGCGCGAGGTGGATCGCCACCTGATTCACCACCAGCGGCATGGGGCAGGCCTTCTGGAGGGCGGTGACCTGCGCGGGCAGGAAGTTGCTCACGCCGAATTCCCGGACCTTGCCCGCGGCGCGGAGTTTCTCGAAGGCGGCGGCGATCTCGTCGGGGTGGCCGAGGTAATCGGGCCGATGGATCATGAGCAGATCGATCGTGTCGATCCCCATCCGGCCCAAGGAGCCCTCGGCCTGCCGGATGATGTGCTCCGCCGAAGAATCGTACCGGTAGGGCGCGCCGGGGGCCGGCTCGTCGGGGAAGCGGATGCCGCATTTGGTCGCGACGACGATGCGGTCGCGCATGCCCTTGCGCTCCTTGAGCGCGCGCCCGAAGATCCGCTCGCACGCGCCGCCGCCATAGATGTCGGCCAGATCGAAGAAGGTATAGCCGGCATCGTCGGCGGCGTGCATCGCCTTGACCCCGGCGGCCTCGATGTCGGCCGTCACGCCGTCCGGCCCCCTGTCGGCATCGAGGCGCCACGCGCCGATCGCCAGCCGCGTCGCCTTCAACTTGCCCCGCCCGATTCTTTGCGCCTTCATGGGTTGTACTCCCCGGTTTTGGCCATTCCCTCCTCGAGTCTCGCGGCCAGTTCCCTCACGACCCCGGCGTGCCTCGCCCCGGCCGCGATATTGACGTTCTCGTCGGGATCGGCCCCGTGATCGTAGAGCATCCGGCCCGTCTCCTCGCCCGCCTTGTCGGAATAGATCGTGAAGCGGTGCGTCGCGCTGCGGATGGTATCGCCGTTGCCGAATCGCCCGATGGCGGCATCGCGCAGCGGCCGGGAGGGATCCGCGAGTTGCGCGGCGAAGCTCATGCCCTGGAGCTGGCGGGGCTTCTCGAGCCCCGCGAGGTCGCAGAGGGTCGGGTAGATATCGATGTACTCGGCGATGGCCATCGTCCTGCCGCCCGCCTTGAAGCCGGGGCTCATCGGGGCGCCGACGATCAGGGGCACGCGCATCGAGGTCTCGAAGCAGCAGTGCTTGCACCACATCGTGTGCTCGCCGAGGTTCCAGCCGTGGTCGCCCCAGAGGATGACGATGGTGCTATCCCGCAGCTTCAGGGTGTCGAGCTCGGCGAGGACCTTGCCGATCTGCGCGTCGGTGTAACTGGTCGCCGCGCGGTAGCCGCGGATCAGTTTCAGCGCGAGATCCTCCGGCAGCACGCCCTGCTTGGGCACGTCGGTGTAGGCGCGCAGTTCCCCGGAATTGTGCACGGCGCCCTCGGGGGCGTCCTTGGGCGGGTAGTAGTTATCCGGCATCTTGACGGTCGCCTCGGGATAAAGGTCCCAATATTTCTTTGGCGCGACGAAGGGGAGGTGGGGCTTGAGGAACCCGACCGCCAGGAAGAAGGGCTTGCCGCCCCCGGCCAATTGGCGGAGCCGCGAGACGGCCTCGTCGGCGAGTTTCCCGTCGCCGTAGAAGTCATCCGGCACGTCGGCCTCCTCGAAGGGGGGGCCATACTTGCGCTTGCCTGGGTTCTCCTTGGCCTTGGCGAGGTTCTCGGGCCTCGCGTACATGGGGGCCTTGGGGCGCCACGCGGGCTCGGACCAGCCCTCCGCGAAATCATCCGGGTGGTGGAAGACCTTGCCCAGCGAGATCGCCGTGTAGCCGGCGGCCTTGAAATGCCCGTTGAGCGGGATGGCCCCTTTCGCGTCCTGGTTCGCGTAGCAGTCGAATCCGACGAAGCGGGTCCGCGTCCCCCGGATGCCGGTCATCAGGCTGGCGCGCGAGGCGCCGCACACCGGGATGTTGCAGTAGGCGCGCTCGAAGAG
Source organism: uncultured Verrucomicrobiales bacterium (assembly GCA_964651705.1). Taxonomy (GTDB): domain Bacteria; phylum Verrucomicrobiota; class Verrucomicrobiia; order JADLBR01; family JADLBR01; genus JADLBR01. The sequence goes on along the minus strand of CAZYWZ010000195.1, from coordinate 3,629 downwards.
GACGGAGCGCGCCGCGAGCGCGTCGAGATTCGGCGTCCTCATGTGCGCCTGGCCATAGCAGCCCATCTCGGGCCGCAGGTCGTCCACGGCGAGGAATAGCACGTTGGGTTTCGCCGCGGCGGCGGCGGCGTGGAGGCCGGCCAGCAGCGCGAGGGATGCGAGGCGAGGTGCGACTTTCATGGGCGGTCTCCTGATGCGCGTCGAAGCGGGCGCACAAGGATTACCGGAGGACGGCGGCCGTGTCCATCCCTTCGGCGGGACCCTTCGGCGGGACCCAGAACGCGTCGCGTCATCCAGGGGAAAACTTCGGATCCATCGGAGGGCCGATGTAGACCGCGGTGTGGCAGCGCCGCTTTGGATGGGCGCGTCGGGCCGACAACCCGACGGGCTGTCGGGGCTAACCCCGACACTTGGTGTCGGCACTCCGTGCGGATTGTTCATTCTGCGCGTGAACAATCCGGGTTGGAGAGTCTGGATGCAGGGGCACACCGGCGGGCCGCTTGACGCAATCCAAAGCGGCGCTGCCACGCCGCAGTCCAAAATCGGGCCGCCTCCTGACCCCGGCGGCTACCACCGGATTCACAACAAACCAGAATACAATGGATGATCTCCGTCATCCCCATGATCCGCGGTTTGAAGTCTTTGGCTAGGGCGTCGGCGTCCCGCCCTCGAGGCGGATGTTGTCGACGTGAAAGGCGACGGCATTGGTGGCCATGCTGATGAGGCCGTACCACTGGAGGCGCCTGAAGTCCTTGGAGCGGAGGGGGAGCGCATCGAATTGCTGCGGCTGTCCGCCCGCTGGGGTGACGGTGAGTGCCCACGTGCCATCGGATGCCGCCCCGAGGCCACAGGTGATCTCAAATCGCGCCCACTGGCCGTGCGGGACCGCGGCGAGCTTCTTGCCATCGGCGGTGACGCGGCCGTCGGCCTCGACCCGGAACGAGGGCCCGGCGTGGTAGGGGCTGGCGCTGTCTCGCCACTCGTGCCAGAGGATGGCGCCCGGCTCGGTGCGCGCGTCGAACGCGCCGCGGGCGATGCCCTTTGTCACGCGCAGGCGGTACTGGAGCAAGGGGTTGTGTGCCGCCGACAGTCCCGGGGCGTCAGAGAACTTCAAGCTCTGCTTGCCCGAGGCCGCGGCGTCATCGGTCACGCGGATCATCGCGCCGTTGCCCTCGCCATGTGTCTCGGCGGCCTTCGCCTTCTCGCCCTTCGGGGTGCCCTCGAAGTCCTCGGCGATGGACGATGGCGTCGGCGGCGCGGACGGTGGGAGGTTGAACTCGGGACGCTTGACCTTGCCGGGCAGGGCGACCCAGGCCGCATCCCCATAGAGCCCGATGCCGGAGGGATCGATGGGACGGAAGCCGATCTTCTCCGCCGGGGAGCCCGGCCGGAGGCGGAAGTCGCGTTTGGCGGCATCGGCGAACAGCGGGTCGGCGACGAGCGAGTCCTTATCCTGCCCGCTGGTGGCGCGCCATTCGTCCCAGTCGCGGCCATCGAAGAGGGGCTCCGCCTTGGACGTGGTCCAGTAGAGGTTGCTGTTGACGCAATAATCGCCGTTTTTCCAGACACGGCTGAGCATGTTGTCGTTGTCGCAGTAGACGATGTTGCGCACGACGTTCACGGAATTGGTGACGTCCTCTCGCGACCGGCGGATCTGGGTCTCGCGGGAGAAGGCGAGGATGTTGTTGCGGAGGGTGTTGGCGCGCCCGTAGTGCTGGTGGAAGGTGCCGTCCTTGGTGTCGTGGACGATGTTGTCCTCGAGCGTGATCTCGGAGGAGCCCTCGTCGGTGTAGAGGCCCCAGCCGCCATAGCTGTAGCTGTTGACGTGGTGGATGTGGTTGTGCGCGACGACCGTGCCGGGCGACGGCCCGAGGGTATAGACCCCGCCCATGTCGCTGAGCACGCCCCAGCCGATGTGATGGAGGTGGTTGCTCGCGATGAGGTTGTGGTGGGCGGCGCTCTGCCCGAAGCCCCAGACCCATCCGACGGATATCGAGGAGTAATACAGGTCGCAGATCTCGTTTCGGGTGATCTGATTATGGGCGCTGTGGCCGATGATGACCCCGACGCCCGCGGCGAAGACGCGCCCCCCGTCGCGGATGAAGCAGTTGTCCACGACATTGTGGCCGGTGTCGCGCGCGCCGGTGCCCTCCTGGGTGAGCTCGGGGACCGCCGCCCCGGTGACGTCGGAGGTCTTGGACGCGGTCTTCTGGCGAACGAACTCGCCGAGGCGCACGCCGCCGCCGCCGAGGTCGTGGAGGTGGCAACGATCCAGCCGGTTCGATTTGCAGCCGTCCTCGAAAGCGATGGCATAGGTGCCGACGTGAGCGATCTCGCAACCCTCGAGAGCGATCCGCTCGGCGCCGCGCGCGTGCACCGCCCCGGGCAGGAAAACGAAGGACTGCCCATCGACCGACTGGGCCCTGTCGGGGAACGACCAGTCCGCATGCCGGAAGGATAGCCCGCGCAGCACGATGTCGTGGACATATTTCCCCTTGGCCCAATCGCCCTCGATGAGGATCAGCTGGGTCAGCGCGGGCGCGATGGCCTGGGCCTTCGCCATGTCCTCGCCTGGCAGGGCAAAATACTCCAGCACCCCGGTCTTGCGGTCGAGGTACCACTCGCCCGGCGCGTCGAGCGCCTCGCGGGCGTTCTCCACGTGGTACCGCTGCTCGCTCTCCCAGTATCCGACGGGCCAGCCGGAGCGATTCGTGAAGTGCGCGGTCCCCCGCCCCGCGTCCACGCGGTCGAGCCAGTGCATCGACGTGGTCCACGAATGATACAGGAAGACATTCACGTCGCCGAGGTTTCGCCATGAATCTTTCAGATCCCCCTCGCGGAACTTGAATCCGGTGCGGATGGCCATGTTCTTGGCGAACGCCGGATCCTTGCGATCTTTTTTGTACGGCTCGAGCGGCCCGAGGGTCCGCAGATAGCCCTCGTTGGGCGTGCGCGCGCGGACGCGGCGACCGCCATCGACGAACAACTGGTGAAAATACCACTGCCCGGCCTTGACCTCGGGGATCTCGGTCCGCCAGATCCCGCCGTCGCCCTTCGTCCAGCCCCCGATGCGGCGCCCGCCCGAGAATACCGGCGTCTCGCCGCGGCGCGCGGCATAGACGATGGGGGCGTCCTTTTCCCCGGAATCCTCCGGGCCGAGCCGGAATGGCTCCGCGAGGGCGTACTCGCCCCCGCGGATGTCGATCGCGATCGGCCGCGGGACCGGCCCGGCCTGCTTCAGCGCTCGCGCGACGTCGCGAGCCCGCGCCAGCGAGGCGACCGGGCCATCGGTCTTCGCGGCATTGGGCGATGGGAGCCCGCCGGACCAGGCGTCATTGCCTTCGGTCGATACGTACACGTCGGCTTTCGGGGCACAGCCGACGAGGGCGAGCGAGAGGGCGGCGGGGATCAAAAAACGAGGGAAGGATTTCATGGGGTTGGTGCCGGGATTTAACACGGCTTTGCATCGCGGGGCAAGGGGGATGGGTCGGCCCCGATCCTCGCGTGAAGAGCCCCTGGAGCAGGAGACCATCTTCGACAACCGGCATAGGACTTATCCGGTCTGCACGCGGCTGGTGGATCGCTCAAGAACCTGCGCGGACAAAGCGGTGCGGGGACGCACCGCACTC
>CAZYWZ010000194.1:0-7940 GCA_964651705.1 uncultured Verrucomicrobiales bacterium | reverse complement strand
AAATGGGTTACGAGATCACACCCATCCCCGTTGCGGCGTGAAGTTTCTGGCTAGACCTACCCCGGGGGTCGCGCTGCGGGCGGCGAGGCGCCCGGTGCCTGATAGAAACTAAGGGCCTCGGGCAACAACCGTTCGATGGCGGCGATGCGGTTTTCATCGGCGGGGTGGGTGGAGAGGAATTCTGGGGGTTTGCCCCCACCGGCCTGCTGCATGCGCCTCCAAAATCCGGCGGCCTCGCGGGGATCGTAGCCGGCCTTGGCCATGTAGATGAGGCCCATGCGGTCGGCCTCGTATTCGTGCTTCCGGCTGTAGGGCAAGGTCGCGAACACGGATGTTCCGACCCCGTAGGCCGAGAGCCACGCCTGCCGCTCTCGGGATTCGCGATTCTGGAGCGCCATGTCGAAGAGCGTCCCCCCGACCGCGATCCCGAGCTGCTGGGTCATGCGCTGGCCGCCGTGGCGCAGCGCGACGTGCGCGATCTCGTGCCCGATGACCGCGGCGAGGCCCGCCTCACCCCCGGCCACGGGGAACAGCCCCGTGTGCACGCCGATCTTGCCACCGGGCAGCGCGAACGCGTTTGGCGTCGCATCTTCAAAAACCTCGACCTCCCAGGCGGTGACCCCGGCCTCCGCATGCGGCGCGAGACGTCGGACGATCCTCTCGACCATGGCCTTTTTTCCGGCATCCGCGCTGATCTTGCGCGTCGTTTTCAATTCGGCGAAGGCCGTCGCCCCCAGATGCGCCTCCTGCTGGGGCGATATGAGGATCAGGCCCGGTTTCGGCGCGGCCCCCGGCTCCGGGAGCGCGCTTTCCGTGCCCGTTGTCACGCACCCGGCCAGCCAAAGCATGCCCCCCGCCGCGCAAGACAGCGCCAACGTTTCCCGTGCCGGATGTTTCGCTCGTGCCATGGGTGAAATAGTAGCAGCCTGTCGGGCGTGGTAAAGTCCGACAGACTCATCGCCAATGCCCTTCCGCGGCGTGCGCGCCAGCCGGGCCGAAGCCCGAAGGGGCGTCGCTACGGGCGATGGGCCTCCCGGTAGCGAAGGGCCTTCGCCCTTCGGTCGAAGGGGCTTCGCTACGGGCGAGCGGAGGACGGCGCTTCCCGTCGGGCAGATATTGGGCTATAGTGTGGTCAGATGTTTCGGATCATTCCCATCGCGGTCTTTGCCGCGGCGCTAGCCAGCGCCGACGGGGCAGACAGCCCGCTCCCCGGCAACGAGCCGGCACCGAGGGAAGCGGCGACGACGGAACCGAAGTTGCGCCAGGCGGATCGACCTGACGCCCTGCCATTCGAGGATCCCCTCGCCCGGATGAAGCTCAAGGACGACCTTTGGATCACCAAGGGGATCCAGGGCGGCTTCAAAACGGACGATCTCTGGATCCTCCAGACGCCCGCCCCGCCGGCCGCCGCGCCCGAAACCAGCGAGATCGATTCGGGGCTCGGCCGCGACGCGTTGGGAGCGTGGCCCACCACGCGTGGTGCCGGGGACGCGAACCGCACGGACGACGCAAGCCAGGCGGAGCGCCTGCGGCAAATGCAGGAATGGGAACGTTTCGTCTTTGGCGAACCGAAACCCGCCGCCAACCGGTCCTCCTTCTCCGACCCATGGGGCCAACGCGACAACGATGCCGGAACCACCCGGGGCACGCCGTCGTCGGATCCCAGGGGAATCTCGCAACCGATCGTACCGCCCGATAGCCCGATCGGTACCGGCTTTGCCGGGGAATTCGGCGCCCCTTCCACGATCGGCAATCCTCCGGCGACATCGGTGGGACGCCCCGCCGAACCCGCGACCCCTTCCTTATCCCCCTTTGGGCCAAACGCCGTCCCAGGGCTGCGTTCCCAGGATTGGCTGCCGCAGGACTCGCGATCCTCGCCGCTGAACCCCGCGGGCGCCCTTCCCGAAATGCCTCTCGACCTGCGGGGCCCGACCCCGCAAGGCATCAGCGCTCCCGATCGGGCGACGTTCTCCCCGTTTGCCCCGCAGATGCCGGGGATGGGCTTCGCCCCCCCCCAGAACAACTTCCAGATCCCCGGCGGACCCCAGGGTCCCGTTCCCGCGCCACGCGCGCATTCCACCGACAGCTTCATGCCCCGACAGCCGTGGTGATCCCCCGACGGGATCGATGTCAGGCTTGAAACTGGCAGACCCCCGTGTTTACTCCACCAGCATGATCGCCCGCTATTCCCGACCCGGCATGCAGTCCATCTGGACCGAGGAAAACAAGTGCCGCATCTGGCTGGAGATCGAGATCCTGGCCTGCGAGGCGATGGCCCGCCTCCGCCAGATCCCCGCCGCCGACGCCCGGGCCATCCGCCGGAAGGCCCGCTTCGACCTCAAGGCGATCGCCCGCATCGAGAGGCGCACCAACCATGACGTGCTCGCCTTCCTCGAGAACGTCGCCTCCTATGTCGGCAAACCGGGCCGATGGATCCACCAGGGCCTCACCTCATCCGATCTCCTTGACACCACGCTCGCGGTGCAGATGGTCCAGTCTGCCGACATCCTCCTCGGGGAGATCAAACGCCTGCGGGCGGCCGCGGCCAAGCAGGCGAAGAGGCACAAGCTCACGCCCATGATGGGGCGCTCCCATGGCGTCCACGCCGAACCCATCACCTTCGGCCTCAAGATGGGGCTCATGTTTGACGAGTTTGGACGCGCCGAGCAACGCCTTGTCGCGGCGCGGGAGGACATCCGCGTCGGCAAACTCTCCGGCGCCGTGGGCACCCACGCGCACCTGGATCCCCGCGTCGAGGCCCATGTCTGCGGCTCCCTCGGCCTCCGCCCCGCGGCACTTTCCACGCAGATCATCCAGAGGGACCGGCACGCCCATTTCCTAGCGGCGCTCGCCGTCGTCGGCTGCAGCATCGAGCGCTGGGCCACCGAGTTCCGCCACCTCCAGCGCACCGAGGTCCTCGAGCTCGAGGAGCGCTTCGCCAAGGGCCAGAAGGGCTCCAGCGCCATGCCCCACAAGCGCAACCCCATCACCGGCGAGCGCCTCGCCGGCTTGGCCCGCGTCCTCCGCGGCAACGCCCTAGCCGCCATGGAGAACGTCGCGCTCTGGCACGAGCGAGATATCTCCCATTCCTCCGTCGAGCGCATCATCCTCCCGGATTCCTGCATCCTGCTCGATTACATGCTCGCCAAGACCACCGAACTGGTCGACGGACTCCTCGTCTATCCGGCCGCCATGCGCGCCAACCTCTGGAAATCCAAGGGCCTCTTCTTCTCCCAGGCCATCCTGCTCGCGCTCACCGAAAAGGGCATCGCCCGCAAGACCGCCTACGAGATGGTCCAGCGGGCCGCGATGGATTGCTGGCAATCCGCCCGCGACGAGGCCGCCGCGCCCCCGGATCCCGCCACCTGCCTCCCCGCCTTCCTCAAACGCAGCGAAGAGATCCGCGCCCACCTCTCCGAAAAAGAGATCGACCGCGCCTGCTCCCTCGAGCCGCACCTCCGCCACGTCGGCACCAAGTTCCGCAGGCTCGGCATCCGGTAGGCATCCGCGCACCTCACCTTGTCGCGTCTTGTAGGGCGCCGATTCCCATCCGCGCCGCGCACGGGCCTGCCGGTTGCCCGTGGCGCGAAAGGGATTTCGCGCCCTACATCCCCAAGCGTTGCGCCCCTGGGCGCTGCCTTACGCGAGCAATCTGGGGGCTCCTCGGGCACTTGAAGAATCGCTTATCGGCAGTAGTTTTAATTGGTGTCTGGTGCGATCTGGCGCGCTATGGAGTACATCATTTGTGCCGATGGGGACGGGCGCTATCGCTGGTGGCTTCGGGCGCAGAATGGCCGGCTGCTGGCGACTTGCGTGAAGCCCCTGAAAACCAAGGCGGGGTGCCTGATTGACATCGGGCACGTCAAGCGGTCCCAATACGCGCCAGCCATCCCCGCGGACAGGCCGCCCGTTTCGGTCCGCGAGACACCAGAGCAGGCCGCGGATTGAAATCTCTTCTTATCTCCAACGCGCACCGCGCAACATCCGCCAGCCCTCCGCCAGGAGCAACGCCACCCCTAGCGCCCAAAGCGGCTCAAAAGGCAACAGGTACCGCGGGATCCCGCGCGCGATCGCATAGGTCAACACCAGGCACCCCCCCGCGACACCCAGCCACACCACCAGCCGCCATCCGTGCCGCCCGACCGCCGCGAGCCAGCCCAGCAACGCGACCGCCCCCGCCCAGCCCCACCACCGTGGCGCCGTGATCGGCTCGAGCCACCGCAGCGGCGTCTCCACCCGGCTCGCCTCGCGGCCCAAAAATAATTTCTCTCGCCACCGCTCCCAGTTCGCCCGATCACCCCACAGGATCGGGATGTAACCCGGCTCGGAATCCATCTGCTCCTCCCAGTCGGCACCCATTTTCGACGGACGAAACTCACTCGCCGCGGCGCGGTCCTTGCCCAGGACGTACCGCAGCTTGTGCTTCAGCAGGACCACGAACCCCAGCGGATGAGATACCACCGCCTCGATCGCAAGATCCCGGCACACCCGATGCAGCCCCTTGTCCTGCCCGTGACCCTTCAAGGCGTCCCAGCGCGGGCCTATGCTGCCCTTCCGGTGCCCCAGCATGCCCTGGATGTCATTCTGCATCCCGGGATACGCCGACATGTCCCGCCGCGCCTCCTCCACCATCGGGCGCAATTCCGCCTTGAACTCCGAATGCAATGGCGATCCCAGATTCGTCAGCGGGAATACCGAGCTATAGAATAACCAGCCCTCCTGCGTCACGCGCCCCCCCAGCCACAGCCCCAGGCAGGCACACAGCGGCAACACCACCCGCCACAGACCCCGCGGCACCCCGCCCCGCAACCATCCCCGAACCAGCATGCCCACCACCAGCGGCACCCCGAACAACACGAGCATCCTGCCGTCCGGCCGGATCGCCAGCGCCAGGGCCGCGGCCCACAGCACCCCCGCGGCGCGCGCCACCCCTGGCCCCGCCAAAAATCGCCAAAGCCGCCAGAGAAACAACAGGAATGCGGCCGCGTACCCGACCTCCGCCATCATGTCGTGCGCGAAGAAGAGCAGCGGCGTGTTCAGGCCCACCACCACCACCAGCGCCGCATCCAGCCACCCCGCCTCCGGTGCCAGATCCCGCCTCAGCCGCACCGCCAACCACGCCACCACCAGCGCCAGCCCATGTTGCAAAAACAAAATATCCAGGCTCAGCCGACCCGGCAACGGATGCATCAGGGTTAACACCGCCGGATAGAGGAAAGAACGCTTGGGGTGAATCCCGATGTGCCAATCCTCCCAAAACATCCCCGCCGTCCGCAGGTACGTGTGCGAGTCGCTATGAAACGCACACGCCGGCACCTCCCAGATCATCCAGGCCCGAAATGCCGCAACCGCAATAACCGCAACCAATAACGACGCTCTCATCCCGCGAAGAAAAACTTCTACGCCCGCGCGCCCCAAATGCCAATACCATCATTTGTCTTGCTTCGTAACAAATTCGTCTACCGTCTTAAAAACTTTGGCCCAAAATGCGAGACGAGCACCAGCGCCCCTCGGGGTATTCCGGAAGGCGGTCACGAGCGCGCAGGCGCACCGCCGCGACGGCATCCCATGTGCTGGTGGCCGCGTGCCTAGCGACCGCGCCGCTGGCGTGGGCCGCGCCGGAGGCGGCGCCGTCGGAGCAGTCTCGGCCCTCCGATCTGGAGGAGCCCTCGGTCCGGGAGGGCAGGCCTGGGCCGTGGGGACAGATCCAGTATTACTCCATCATGCTCGAGGCACCCGAGGCCCTGGTGAAGCTGTTCCCGGTGCCCTCGTCGAAGACCGTCTGGAAGTTCAAGAACCTGACCCATGACCAACTGCGGGAAACGCTCTTGGGCGCGGGCTTGACGGAGGCACAGTGCAGCCCCCTCTTCGGCAATCCGGCCCCGCCATTCAAGAGCGGCGGCATCACCCACCTGTACCCCACCACCGAACTCGTCCTCGCCCTGACGCCCGAGGTGCGCGCCCAGCTTTATCAGATCCTCCGCCGCTGCGACGCGAACCAGCTCCACACGCAACCCTACGTCATCGAGGGCGGTGATGCCCGCGAGTGGTTTTCCGGCAGCGGCGTCCGGCAGGAGCTCATCGATCTCATCGACCAGCTATCCTATCCCTGGGCTCCCGGGCGGGCGTTCAGCGACCTGCCCGTGCTGCTGGATCATGTCCGCGATGTCCGGGAGCAGGACCTTCTCCTCAAGACCCTCACGCGCACCCGGAGCCTCTTGGCTCGCGTCGTCATTGAAAAGGATGCCGACATGGCGCAACTCGCGGAGTATTGGACGGGCTTCGGCCGCAGAAAGGACGTCCTGCCCATCCTCGAATCCGTCGCCAAGACCGAGGGCGTCCATCGTCTCGACGTCGTCCACCTCCTCCCCTCCCTGCCCAGAAAGCTGCTATACACCTATCCCGACATCGGATTGCTCAGCAAGGGCTCCCTCCCGGACTGTCACTGGACCAGCCTCAACTTCTTCAACTACGAACCGATGGATCGTCTCCTCGATTACGATGGGGCCATCCACTACATATCCGAGTTCTACGAGCCCGCCACCGGCACCCTGCAATACGGCGACGTCCTCTTCTTCATCGAGAAGGGGACCGAGAACGCCTTCCACTCCTGCGTGTATATCGCCGATGACATCGTCTTCACGAAGAATGGTTCGAACATCGCGATGCCGTGGATCCTGATGCGGGTCGACGACCTGCGGGCGAGGTACAAGCAGGACTTCGAGATCGAGATCCGCGCCTTCAGGAAGAAGCCCTGACGGGCTCACCACTCGATCGAGGCGGCCTCGCCATAGGCGCCATAGATCCCCGCCGCCAGCCGCGCGATCTGCCAGACCGCAACGGCCATCGCCAGAAAATAGACGGCGCGCGGCAGCCAGACCTGCAGCAGCGCCATGGCCTCCTCCCAGCGCGCCGACGCCTCGGCCTCGACGACCTTGAGAGTCTCCACGATTCGCCCGGACTCGACGCCCGTCGCCAGCATGGCGGGAAGGGCCGCATCCCCGGCGAACAGCTCGGCCATCACGCCCGCAATCGGCTCGCCCTCCCCGAGGCGGTCGGCGGCCCGCCGGGCGCGCGCGCCCAAGGCCACCCCGCCAGAGGCCTGCGCCGCCCTCGGCAACGCGGTGAGGATCGGGATTCCCGCCTCGACTTGCAGCCGCAGGCACAGCGCAAAGCGGAGCCTGCCCAGTGCGGACATGGCCCCGCCCACGATAGGGAGGCGCCGGAGCAGGCCCATTCCCGGTCCCGAACCGGCGGCCTCCCACGCGAGCCACGCCGCCGCGTACACCACCAGCAACCAGATGGCCACGACCTTGGCATAGGCGCCCGCACCGCCCGCCACCGCAACAGGGACGTTTCCCGCCAGGATGGCGACGTGCAGGATAAGCAGAGGGTAGATCAGCCCGGCAAGGACGCGCCGCCGCGTCTCGTCCATCATCCGCCAATACCGCGCGAGCTCGCGCACCAGCGGCACGAGGCGACCCGCCTCTTCGCCCGCCGCCACCACGGCCGACTCGAATCCCGCCCACGCCACCGGATCGCCCCCCATCGCCGCGCTCAACGTGTCCCCCTCAGACATCCGCCTGGCACATCGCCCCAGGGCGGCCCCGGCCGCACCGCCCATCCTGTCCCGCAGCAACGCGACGGCACGCGATATCGGGATCCCGGCATCCAGGAGTCCCGCCAGTTGCTCGTATGACCCCGCCTTGTCCCCTGCCCGCAGCGCCTTCATATCGACCCTCCCCTAGCAGCCCGCCGGACTTTGCCAAGGCCGACCGGCTGAGCCAGAAACTTCACCCCCGTTGGCGCCTCGCCGAGACGCCCTACAAATTTTGTATTCTCGTTTGTTGTGAATCCGTTGGTAGCCACCGAGATCAGGAGGCGCCCCCAATTTTGGACTGCGGTGGCAGAGCGTAGCGGCGACACCGCTTTGGCTCCCG
>CAZYWZ010000193.1:0-8125 GCA_964651705.1 uncultured Verrucomicrobiales bacterium | reverse complement strand
ACTCGCCTCAACCTCTGCCAAATCCTAGCGGCATTGGGCAGGAATGCCTGCGCCAAACGCGTCACGCCGCCTCGACGACCTCCACCACCCGCTCGTCGGCGGTCATGCGGAACGTCTGCCCGGGGCCGATCACGACGAAGCGGGTGTCATCCCACTCGCCCCCGAGCAGCGCGCTCACGAGGGCGGGGTCGCCCGACTGCAGGTCAAATCCCCATCCCAGCCAGTCCGCGCAACCCTTCGAAAACGCGACGTCCGCCTCCGTGAAGCCCGCCCCCAGGTGCACGTAGGCCGCCCGGTTGTACTTCCGGAACCACGACTGCTCCTGCTCCATGAGAAATTGCGCGTCCTCCGCGCCGTATTTCTCGGCGTACTCCCGGAAGAGGCGCTCGTGCCGCTCCGGACCGGGCGGGACATGGCACCGGTTCCACCCGGGGCTATACCAGTAGGTGCCGGGGTGCCTCGCGACGTAATCGCCATACCGCTCGCGGCTGCCCAGCAGCAGCGTGATGCAGTCGTGGGCACGCGGCAGGGCCACCCGGCACCGGAGCGGCCGGACGCCTTCCACCCCGCGGCTGCAGAGCCCGTACGCCAGGGCGATCCCCGCCACCTCCGGAAACCCCGATTCGATCCTTTCCACCGCCCCCTGGACCTCCCGCCGGAGCCGGTCCGGCTCGTTGTGCAAACCTTGCGGCAGGAACTCGATGTGGGTAATATCCCGGAAAGGTCTCGCAAAATGCCGCACCTCGTCCTCGAGCACCGCACAGGCGATCACCGCCATCGGCCCGGTCTGGCGGCGGACATCACCCATGGCGGCCACCCTTGCGGACCCCAGCGGACACTCTCTCAAACTCAACCACGGAGGACACCATGAGCGATACACTCGCCCCAATCACCGAAGCTATCAAGAAGGGCGACAGAAAAACCGCGACCGCCCAGACACAGGCCGCCATCGACGCACAGGCCAAACCCGAGGAGATCTTGGCCGCCCTGGTCACCGGCATGGATGACGTGGGCCGCCGCTTCAAGAACAACGAGATCTACGTGCCCGAGGTGCTCATCGCCGCCCGCGCCATGAAAGAGAGCATGGTCCTGCTCAAGCCGCTGCTCATCAAGGCGGGCGTGGCCCCGGCCTACACCGCCATCATCGGGACGGTCCAGGGCGACCTCCACGACATCGGCAAGAACCTCGTCGCCATGATGTGGACCGGCGCGAATTTCAACGTCATCGACCTCGGCACGGACGTCGCGCCCGAGCGATTCGTTAGCGCGGCGAAGGAGCACAAGGCGCAGATCGTCGGGCTCTCCGCACTGCTCACCACCACGATGCCGGCGATGAAGAATACCGTGAAGGCCCTGCGCGAGGCGGGGCTCGACGGCGTCAAGATCGCGATCGGCGGCGCGCCGGTGACCCAGTCCTTCGCCGAGGAGATCGGGGCGGACGGGTTCTCGCCCGACGCCGGTTCGGCGGTGGACATGGCGCGCCAATTGGTCGGGGCGTAGTCGGCAGACCGGAGGCGCGAACGGGGCGGGCCGCGCAGAAGGGCGAAGGCCCTTCGCTACGGGAGGCTGTAGCGAAGCCGCTTCCGGCTTCGGCCTATCCCCCAGCGGAAGGGCGAAGGCCCTTCGCTACTGGAATTCTCGCGCCGGCCTGCCGCTTTGCATCGCGGGCGGGTTCATGTTAATTGCACAGGGGAGCGGGCGAGGGCCCGCGCAACGGATGGCGATCCCTTTCTCAAATCCGAGGTGGCGCGTCAGGCGCCGGGCCGCACGCGCGGCGCTCTGGGCCACCGCGCTCTGGGCGTCGTGCGCCGGCGCGGCGCTGACCCCAGACCGCATCCTGGTCGTGTTCAACGAGTCGCTGCCCGCGTCGCGGGACGTGGCACAACACTATTGCCGGGGGCGGGGCATTCCCGCGGAGCGGATGCTGGGGATACCGTGCCCGGCGACCGAGGAGGTGTCACGGGCGGAGTTCGAGCGGTCGGTGCGCGACCCGATCGACGCGCACATGGCGGGTCGCGGCTGGATCGCGAGAGAGGCCAAGGAGGTGCAGCACGAGGGCCGTTCCGTGCGGCTGGAGGTCGCCACCCACAACGAGGTCTACGGCATCGCCCTGTGCTGGGGCATGCCGCTGCGGATCGCCGACGACACCAACCGCGCCGACGCGGCCGCCGCGCCCCAGGCGCGGACGACCGCCGCGGCGGTGGATTCCGAACTCGCGCTGCTGCCCATCCGGGGCGCCCGCCTCAGCGGCCCGCTGCCGAATCCCTTCCACAAATTCCCGCAGGGATACGATGGGCGCGTTGCCCGCAGCATCATGCTCGTGACGCGCCTCGATGGCCCATCGCCCGAGGATGTGAAGGCCCGCCTCGACGAGGCGTGGCGCGCGGAACGGGACGGCCTCGTGGGCTGGGCGTGTTTCGACGCGCGGGGCATCCAGGACGGCGGATACAAGCAGGGCGACGATTGGCTCCAGCGCGCGGCGCGGGCCACCCGGCAGTGGGGCCTGCCCACCGCCCTGGATGAGCGGGATGCCATCGTCGGGGCCGACGCGCTCTGGTCGGATGTCGCCCTCTACGGGGGATGGTATGCGGATACGATCACGGGCGCGCTGGCCGATCCGGGATTCCGTTTCGTGCCGGGGGCCGTGGCCTACCACATCCATTCTTTCAGCGCGAGCACGGTGCGCAACGCGGGGGCCGCCTGGGTCGGCCCGCTGGTCGCGCGGGGCGCCGCCGCCACGATGGGCTCCGTCCTCGAGCCCTACCTCACCCTCACGCCCAACGTGGACCTATTCGTCGAGAATCTGCTCAAGGGCCGCACCTTCGCCGAGGCCGCCTACGCGTCCCAGCCGGTGCTCTCGTGGATGATCACGTTCGTCGGCGATCCCCTGTACCGGCCATTCCCGCAATACCCCGAGAGCTGGATCCAAGAACGCCTCGCCCGAAATGACGCCGCCCAGCCGTGGTTTTTCTTCCTGTCGGCCAACCGGCGAAAGAACCCCGCCAACGTCGGCGCGATCTTCTCCGAGGTGGAGTCCTACCTGGCGTCGCGCACCGATCCCCTCGCCCTCGAGCTCGGCGGCCAATTTTTTGCCGAGACCTACGACCCCGACAAGGCCATCGCCACCTACACCAGGGGCGCGAAGTTGGCCCCCGGATCGCCGGAAGGCATCCGGATGGGGATTCGCGCGGTCCGGATGCTGGTGGAGAAGCAGCGCTTCGGGGAGGCCTGGGCCTTGCTGGACCACCTCGGGCGCACCGCCGCCAATCACCCCGTCGTGCGTTCCACGGCCGAGGCGCTCAGCCTCCGGCCGGAAGCCCTGCCCTTGAGCGAGTTCTGGCGGGCAGCGCTGCCGCCTCCCTCCCCCGGGGCCACGCCCTCGCCCGCCACCGCGTCGACCGCGCCGTCGCCACCCGGCAGCGCGATCCCCCTTTTCCTCCAGGAGCCCGCCGCCCCGCCGACACCGCACCACGCGGCACCCGCGCCCACCAACGCCCCGCCCCGCCCCCCTAACCCCATGATGACATTCCCCACCCTCGATCGGCCCCAGCTCCGGCCCCCCACCCTCGAACCCCGCGCCCCCAATCCGTAAACCCCATGCCTAAACCCATCGGCATCACTGGCGGCCCCGGTTGCGGCAAGAGCACCGCCGCCGATCTCTTTGCCCAATTGGGCTACGCCGTCATCGATGCCGACCTCCTGGCCCGCGAGGCCGTCGCGCCCGGCAAACCGGCCGCCCGCGCCATTCGCCAAGAGTTCGGCCCGGACTTCTTCGAGCCCGATGGCTCTCTCCGCCGCGAGGATCTCGCCCGACTCGTCTTCGCCGACGAGTCCGCCAGGCTCCGGCTCAACGCCATCGTCCACCCCGAGGTCCGCTCCCTCTGGCAGTCCTTCGCCGCCGACGCCGCCGCGGCCGGACGCCCCGGCGCGGTCATCATCCCGCTGCTCTTCGAATCCCACCTCGAAAACCATTTCGCCGCCACCGTCTGCGTCGGCTGCTCGCCCCAGACCCAGCACGGCCGCCTCCGCGCCCGCGGTTGGGACGACCCCATGATCCAGATGCGCATCGCCGCCCAGTGGCCCCTCCCAGAAAAATGTCGCCTCGCCACTCTCGTCATCTGGAACGATGGCACCCTCGACCTCCTGCGCGACCAGGTCGCCGCCGCCGCGGAAGCCTTGGCTCAATAGCTCCGGGCCGAGGCCCCGGCGATGTTCGTGGTGGTGCCTTCAGGCACTCCGCGACCCACTTGACCCCCGAAAAAAGCGCGCTTGCAAAAACCCCGGACCTGATCCAGCTTTCCCACGGTTCAGCACCGCCCCGCTGACCTTCAAACCATTCATTCCGATGGCGCGGAGCGGTTCTCCCAAGGAAATCAGCCATGCCAAGATTCAAATCCTACAAGCGCCGTCATCGTGGTCACGGGGGCGGGGGCCATCCCCGCGAGGAGGGGCTGCCCGCCGATGACGCCATCCTGGATCCTTTGCCCGGCGCCCCGGCCGCCGGCCAGCCCGGCACCGGTCAGCCCATGCCGCCCGGCGCACCCGCCGGGGAACCCGGGAACGGGACCGGCGAGGGCGCCCCCGAGGGGGCCCCGCAGCTCCCCCTGAAACCGGGCCTCCAGCTCGAGCTGGCCAAGCTCCAGGATGCCCCCATGCCCGACCTCGCCCGCCTCGCCAGCGAGGAATTCGGGATCGAGAACTACGGCACCCTGCGCAAGCACGAGCTGATCTTCGAGATCCTCAAGCGCAACGCGGAGCGCCGCGGCAACATGCGCGCCGAGGGCGTCATCGAGCGCCTGAGCGACGGCTACGGTTTCCTGCGCTCCTCGCGGTTTAATTACACCCCGTCTCCCGACGACATCTACGTCCCCCCGTCCCTCATGCGCCGCTACAACCTGCGCACCGGCGACCTGGTCGCGGGCGAGATCCGGGCGCCCAAAGAGAAGGAACGCTATTTCGCGCTGGTGCGCCTCGACACCATCGAGGGCCACCCGCCGGAGCAGCAGTTCCACAAGGTCCACTTCGACAACCTCACCCCCCTGTTCCCGAATCGTCGGATCATCCTCGAGACCGAGCCGAAGGAGCACGCGATGCGGGCCATGGATCTCATCACGCCCATCGGCTTCGGACAGCGCGGGCTGATCGTCTCTCCCCCGCGCGTCGGCAAGACGATCCTCATGCAGAAGATGGCCAATGCCATCACCACCAACAACCCGAAGGCCTACCTGATCGTGCTGCTCATCGACGAGCGCCCCGAGGAGGTCACCGACATGCTCCGCTCCGTCAAGGGCGAGGTCGTCTCCTCCACCTTCGATGAGACCCCCGACCGCCACGTCCAGGTCGCCGAGATCGTCATCGAGCGGGCGCGCCGCCTGTCCGAGCGCAAGATCGACGTGATCATCCTGCTGGATAGCATCACCCGCCTGGCCCGCGCCTACAACACGCTCCAGCCCCACAGCGGCAAGATCCTCTCCGGCGGCGTCGACGCCAACGCCCTCCACAAGCCCAAGCGCTTCTTCGGCGCGGCCCGCAACATCGAGGAGGGCGGCAGCATCACCATCATCGCCACCGCGCTCATCGAGACCGGCAGCAAGATGGACGAGGTCATCTTCGAGGAGTTCAAGGGCACCGGAAACATGGAGATCAACCTGGACCGCGCGCTCTCCGACAAGCGCGTCTACCCCGCGATCAACATCGCCAAGTCCGGCACCCGCAAAGAGGAACTCCTCTACCACCCCGAGGAATTGCCGCGCATCCACGCCCTGCGCAAGGCGCTCAGCAGCGTCCCGCCCGTCGAGGCCATGGAACTGCTGCTCGAGCGGGTCAAGAAGACCAAGACCAACGCGGAATTCCTGATGACCATGAATCTCAAGGATGCGTAGGGACCCGTCCCGGGTGACCCCATGCGTGCCGCGCTGGCCGCTCTGATTCGGGGATGCCTCGGCCCGCTCGCCCTCTGGTGCCTGTTTCTGGGCTTCTCGGTACTGACGGCGCTCGCCACCGCGGCCGCCTTCGCCGCGGGCTGGGGCTGCGCCGAGCACCTCAGGGCCCGCCAGGCGCTGGAAGACACCATCGCGAGCCTCGCGGGCAAAGGTGAGATCGTGGGGTTGGCCGACCGCCCCCCGCGGCCGGGCTCCCCCGCCAGCGAACTGGCCGCGCCCGCCGCGGCGCTGCGCGACCTCTCGCGGGATTTTCCCATCGGGCGCGCATGGCCACGCTGCCGCGAGCTCCTCGGCGACGGCACGGCCAAAGTCGGCTGGCGTTCCGATGGCGCCCCCTCGCAACGGGACGGGCTGACCTGGGGCGACGTCGCCTGCCAGTTGGAAATGGCGCACGAGATCCTCGAGGGCGTGCGCGGCACGCTCGACAACACGGCGACCGCGGACAAACCGGGGGACGAGGCCGCCGACCGGGCCATCCTCCCGTGGCTGGCATGGTCCGCGATGGACCGCCTCCATGAACTGGACACGCCCGGCGCCGTCCGGGAGATTGGCCGGATCCGCCGTCTCGCCGATCGCCACCGCCAGGAAACCAACCTCGGCAGCCAGCTCTGGCGATGCGCGGTCCTGAAGGGAGCGATCCGCCTCTCCTGGGAGACTCTCCAGGCCCCCTCACTCGACCACGGGACTCTACAGATGCTGCAGGCCGTCTGGGCCCAGGACCGGCCGCTGGACGGCATCGCCGCCACCTTGCGCCAAGAGCGCGCCTCCGGCATCCGCGCCTTCGCCGCGATGATCCGATCGATGGAAAGGCCCGCCAACCAGGCAACGCTGAGCGACGCCCTCCGGGCGGCCATCGCCGAGAATCGCGACCCCGCGGCCTGGGCGGGCGAGGCCGGCGCCTGGTTGCGATACGGCGCATGGCGCCTCCTCTGGGCCAACGAGGAGATGGCCTGCTTCCTAAACGCCCTCCAGATAGTCATCGATCACATCGAGGGCGACCCGGGGGCACTCGCCTGGGTCGGCGTCCGCGACGCCTGGCTCCAGGCCGAGAGCGCCTTGGCCCAACGCCCCTCGCGGATGGGCCTGGACCGGCTGGTGATCGGCGCCTCGGGCCTCAACGGGGGCCGCGCCGCATGCCAGGTGATTCTCGAATACGAGGCCGAGCGACGGTTGCTGCTGACCGACATCGCGCGGTCCCGATACGAGCTCGATGTCGGCACCACTCCGGAAAGCCTCGGGCACCTGATCCCTTCTTATCTGACCGACGTGCCCCGAGATCCCATGGACGGGGAACCCTTCCGCTACCGTCTCGGCCCAGAGGGATCACCGATCCTCTACTCCGTGGGACCCGACTGCAGGGACGATAACGGCGACCCGCGCCGCCCCGATTCCAAGCCCATCACCGCCCTCTCCCATGGGCGCGACATCGTCTGGCCCGCCGCCGACTTCGCCCGGTCGATCGAGTGAACGGGGACCTCTCGCTTTTTCCCCGTGCAACGAACCGCGATCCCCACATAATCCCCCCATGAAGAAGAGCCGCGGACACGCTGCCGGAGGGGCCACCGCGCCACTCTACAGGAGACGGGACTTCCTCTGCCGCGCCTCGAGTTGCCTCCTCTGCGGCGGCGCCGCGGCGCAAACCACCCGCGCGGCCACGGACCGCCCCATCGACATCGGCACCCTCGAGGACTACCCCAAAGACGAGATCTCGGAGAAGTTCATCCAACACGACATCTTCGTCATCCGGCACAAAGGAAAACTCTTCGCCTGCACCGCCATCTGCCCGCACCAGCGCGGCTATCTGCTGCGCGACCCGAGGAAACCCACCCGCATCATCTGCGCCAGCCACAACTGGCGCTTTGACGAAGAGGGCAAGATCACCAGCGGCCCCGACGGCAAAGACCTCGAGCGCTTCGCGATCTCCGTCAACGACAAGGGCCGCATCCTGGTGGACAACTCCCGCTCCTTCCCCAGCCCGCGCTGGGACGACAAGGAGAGCTTCGTCCCAATTCGTTGACTCGAAAATTGGATCGCGATGTAGGCTGCGCCTTGGCGCACGCGGACGGTGGATTCGGCAGCGTGCGCCAAGGCGCAGCCTACCATTTTCTGCCCCGGTGGTGCCCCGCGTGCGGGGCACGGGATCTGACCTGAAACTTCCCCCCGGTGGCGTCTGGCACAGACGC
>CAZYWZ010000192.1:0-8166 GCA_964651705.1 uncultured Verrucomicrobiales bacterium | reverse complement strand
GCGGTGCCGCTATTGCGCAGCGACTGGTCGGTCACGGCCTTCGCGAAGGAGCCATTGCAGGTCGAGGGAAATCAGGCGCAGACATACGGACTCTCTTCATGGCTGCCGTTGCAGGGCGCGGGCGTGCCATTCTTCACGGATCGCTACGCCGTGCGCAGCTACTGCGTCACCGGCTTTGGAATGATCTCGGCGGGGGACTGGACCAAGGACGAGAACAAGCGCATTGGCACGATTCGCGGCTACACCGAAGCGCGCCGCATCGGCCCGCTGCTGCTCGGCGACTACTACCCGCTCACGCCCTACAGCCTAGACACGACCTCGTGGATCGCGTGGCAGTTCCACCGCGCCGATTTGAACGAGGGCGTCGTGCAGGCCTTCCGCCGTCCGGAGGCAGCGAACGAAACCCTCACCGTTCGGCTGCGCGGACTCGACCCGAAGCAGCGCTACGAGATCGAGGATCTCGATGGCGGCAAAGAAGTCCGCACCGGAGAGGAGCTCATGCATGGCCTCGCCATCACGCTGCGCGAGAAGCCCGCCGCCGCCGTGTTTATCCTGAAAGCGATCCCGTGAAGGGATTGCAGAGAGACACTCCGTTGTCCGCAAAATACTCGACGTTTCGGGTCACCAGGGTCAATCCGTGGACGATTTCCATCAGGCTAACCACACTGACGAAGCACGCCGCGGCCGAGACGCCCGACTGCCACTTCGCCACACTGGGGTGGCAGCGTTTCCTCTTCCGCAATTCGGAAAGCACGTTGGTGTCCAGCAAGTAGGCAGGGCTCGTTACGGCGCGATGCCTTCTGGAACGAGTGCGGTGGATTCGTAGAGGATCACGCCGCCTCGGCGCACGATCTCGCGTTGAACGGATTTCACATCCACGTCGCGAACGGTGGCGCCGGCAGCCTGTGCTTTGGAGGCTGCGATGCCACAGGCTTCACCGAGGGCCATGAAGACCGGCTCCATGCGGATGGTCTGATAACCGACGTGGCTGGCGCTGCACGCCACCGGCACCAGCAGCCCGTCCACACACTTCGGCACGAGGATGCGATACGGGAGCTGCAAGGGCTGGTGCTCGATGAAGATGTAACCTTCGCGGACGCCGGGATGCGCGGGGTCGTATTTGTGGACACCGTGGGAATCGAATCCGAACTCGGCGACGGCGATGCCATCGGGCTTGCGCCGCGGCAGGCCGGTGGCCCTATCGAGTGCCGCGTCCCGCTGGGTGAAGTTATACTCGCCCCAGATGCGCCGACCCTGGCGGACGTAGATGTGATGCGGGCGGTGGCGGTTGTCGGCGAACTCGTCTTTCGGGAAGCCATATTGCCGCGCCTCCTCCCGGATGGCCTGTGGCACCTCGGGGTCATTTTGCAGCAGCCACAGGTAGCCTTCGCTGTGAGCCCAGTAGCGCTGGAAGATGCGCTCGCGTTCGGCGGCGTCGGCCTCCGGCCATTTCCAGTTTTCCTCCGCGAGATCGAACGACTCGCTGGGCACGCTGGTGTCTCCTGCCGGATGCGCGTTGTTGAGTTCATACTTCCCGTTCGGCATGGGAAAAAAGTGCATGAGCTGCCTCAGATCCGCGGCCCTGCCGGAGCGCATGTCGTCGAGCATGGCGCGGTAGTCGTCGCGGTTGAATGCCGCGGGCTTCTCCACGGGCACGGCATTGGCGAGGTCTTTGGTGACGTGGATCCGGAAGCAGAAGGCCTGGATGCCATCGTCCGCCTCGCCGGTGGAGCCGGGCAGTGGATTGACGTCCTTGAAACGAAGATAAATCTTGCCCGCGTGAGCCTCGCCAAACGTCTCGCGGCTCTCTCTGCTGACGCGATACGGCACGCCCGCCAGCGCCGCGAGATCGCCCTCGTAAGTGGCGTCTACGAAGGTCCTCGCCCGGAACTCCACGCGCTTTCCCGGCTGGGCCAAATCTTCGGCGCTGATGCTGACGAGCTTCACCGTGGGGCCGAAGTCCTGTGGCTGGGCGCCATCCCTCCGCTGGCCCCGGTCCGCCTCGCGCTCGACGCCATCCGCCCCCACGACCCGCGCGGACACCGCGCGATGCCGTTCGATAAGCCGGATGTACTTCTCCCCCGCCAGCATGTCGCGAAACACCCTCTCGGCGACCTTCGGCTCGAACATGTGCCCGCCCTGGCAGGCCTTCACCTGCGCGGAGTTCTCGCCGTAGGTCTTCACATAGTGCTCGCGCACCCGCTTGACAAACTCAGCGAACAGCCCGCCGACGGCCGCCCTTTTCTGGATGTCGGTATTCGTCAACCCGCCCGCCACGATGCCGCCCACGTGATTCTTTTCTTCCAGAAGAATCACGCTCGCCCCCGAGCGCGCCGCCGCGACGGCGGCGGCGATACCGCCGGGGGTAGCGCCCACGACGACGACATCCGCCTGCTCGGCAGCGAACGCGGTGGAGATGGTGAGAACGAAAGTAAGGAGTGATTTCATAAGGTTCCGGTTTTGCTAGTTGGAATTCGGATTCGGCGCGGGCATGGCGGCGCCGGCCTGGGTGCGCCAGCGCTGGAGTTGTTGGAGCAATGATGCGGCTTTGTCCGGCATCCGAGGCGAGAGATCAATCTTCTCGGCGGGGTCATCCTTGAGGTTGTAGAGCTCGAGCCGGCCGTCCTCGAAGTATTCGAGCAGCTTCCAGTCGCCGGCGCGCACGGCGCCCACGGGTGTGGTGGTGGCGTAGTAGTGCGGATAGTGAAAGTAGAGGGCGTCGCGGTGGAGCTTGGTGTTGGGTTGTTGCAGCAAGGGTTTGAGGTCGATGCCGTCCGCGGCTTCTGTCGATTTTGCGTTGGATAGCGTGGCGTTGAGGGTGTGAAAGAGATCCATCAATACCACGGGTTCACGGCATTCAGCCGCAGGGGGAGTGACGCCGGGCCAGCGAACGATCAACGGGACGCGGATGCCGCCTTCGTAGAGCGCCCCCTTGCCGGAACGCAGCGGCGCGTTGCACGTCACGGGCACCGCCTGGCCTTTGTCGGTGCCGATGTAGCCGCCGTTGTCGCTGGTGAAGATCACGAGGGTGTTCTCCTCCAGTCCCCGCCTTTTCAAATGATCGAGCACGCGCCCCACGCTGTCGTCGAGGCTCTTCACCATCGCGGCATAGACGGCGTTCTGGTGCTGCTGGCCGGGGCGGAGTTTCGCCTCGAAATGCCGGATGTCATCGGCCTTCGCCTCGATGGGCGTGTGCGGCGCGTAGTGGGCGAGGTAGAGGAAAAAGGGTTGATCGCCGGCGCGGTCGATCACCCGGAGCGCTTCGTCGGTGAGCCGGTCGGTGAGGTATTCGCCCGGTTTGCCGAACTCCAGATGCGGCACGTAGCGGAATTCTGGCCCGAAGCGCCCGCTGCCGCTGTAGGGCCAGAAGAACGTCTGCGGCGCGCCCCACTGCGTGCCGCCGACGTTCACGTCGAAACCGTGGGTCTCGGGATAATGGGCCGCGTCGCCGAGGTGCCACTTGCCGACCAGCGCGGTGAGGTAGCCCGCGTCGCGCAAACGTTGGGCGAGTGTCGTCTCGGTGTGCGGCAGGTCATGAAGCGAGTCCGCCTGGATCAGCTTGCGTTTCTTCGGGCCGCTGCGCGATCCCTCCGACCAGATCGTCATGTGCAGCCGCGCGGCATGCTTGCCGGTGAGCAGGGCCGCGCGGCTCGGGGTGCAGACGGACATCGCATAGGCATCGGTGAAGCGCACCGCTTGTCTGGCGAAGAGATCCAGGTGCGGCGTCTCGTGCAAATCCGCGCCGTAGCAGCCGAGATCGCTCCAGCCCAGATCGTCGGCGAGGATGAGAACGATGTTGGGTTTGCCCGGTTCGGCGGCGTGCAACGCGGCCAGCGGCGCGATCAGGAGGGCGGTGAGGAGTGTGAGGGAGGTTTTCATGGCCCGGCCTTTTCAACTAGCAGGACCTGGTAATGGGTGAAAGGCGGGATGCGCAGGGTGACGCAGCCGTTGCTGGCGAGGACGTGGCCGGCGTCGAGGGGTTGCCGCCGGAGGTTGCTGCCAGCGGTTTCATCGTAGCGGATGCTCTCGACGCGGAGCTTGTCCGTATCCTTCAGATAGGGCACCCGCAACGTGACGGTGAAACCGGAGCTGGCGACGGACGTGATTTGATCTGTGGCCAGATCGTGGTGGTA
This sequence comes from uncultured Verrucomicrobiales bacterium, assembly GCA_964651705.1. GTDB lineage: Bacteria > Verrucomicrobiota > Verrucomicrobiia > JADLBR01 > JADLBR01 > JADLBR01. Next base: position 4,033 of record CAZYWZ010000192.1, on the reverse strand, counting down.
ATTGACGAGGTCAATGGTGAGTTCGCCGTGGCTCGTTTGGCTCTGGTTGGCGTAGATGCCGACATGCTCGGGTGCATTGGCCGCGGTGAGCACGGGGTGATGTTCACTGGCCCGCTGGAGGTTACTGCGAAGCGGCGCGGACTGGCTGGGGTCCTCATGGTAGGCGAGGCCGGGCTTGGTTTTGATGAGGGTGACCTGGCCAGGGAATCGCTCGGCGAGCGGAGTGATGATGTCTTTGTCGCGAGGCAGGAGCAGAGCTTTTGGTCCGGTGAAGGCGCCGGTCTCGCCGGTGACGAGGAGCCTCCCGCCCTGCTTCAGATAGCCTTCGAGCACGGCCAGGTGGTCGGCGGTGATCACGAGGACCGAGGGGAGGATGACCAGCTTGAAGCATGTCAGATCCTTGAGCGCGACATCGTCAAACGGGACGACATCCCACTGCGGGAAGTCGCGCGCGGAGGCGAGGTATTGCGCCCAGCCGAGGAACTCGGAGGCGTGGCGCCTCGTCACCGCCTGGTTCCACGCCCACGGGGGCTGGGCGGCGATCTGGCTCCAGGAGCTGGACGCCAGGCCGATATCGGCAAGATATTCGCGCCCCGAGATGACGGGAGCGACCTCATTCAGGAACGCGTGGAGATTCCCGGCGGAATGGATCGAGCCGGGCGAGTAGCCGCCGTCAAAGGTGAGCGAGAAAGCGGGGATGCCGCGATTCGCGACGAGGTCGAAGTAGATCACCTTGTGCAGGGTCTCGTAGTGGCGGCGCGTGAAACCCGCGCCATCCCAGCCGCTGTATTGCGGCTCCACGTAGGGATCCACGATGGCATGGCCCGTCACCCCGATCTTGGCCGCCATGCGCGGGCCGATCCCCAGCCGTGCCTGCGGGTAGTAACCGAGCGGCTTCACGAACGCGGTGAAGGTCTTGAACGCGGGCCATTCGAAATTCGCCATGTCCACGCAGTCGCGCTGGAGGAAGAGGGCGCTGAGCATGGGAATGACGTTCGCGACCATGGGCACGTCGCGCCCGAGCTCGCGCGCCGCCTGTTTGTTCAGGCGATAAACCTCCTTCATGCTGGCCAGACGTTCCTCGATGCAGGCGATCTGGAAGGCGCGCCACACCTTGTCGGAGAGCCAGCGGGCATCGGCGGCGCTGCGCCACAGCGGCTGATCGCCCTCGCCTTTGTATTCCGGACGCCAGGGCGGATTCAGCAGATAGCCCAGCACGTCGAAGGCGCCCACTTCGGACTTCTCGAATCCCAAAGCCCGGCAGTCCGCATCCGTGAAATGCCGCTTCACAAACTCGTGAAACGAGGCGACGTGGATGTCCGCCCTGAGGTTCATCGCGGTGGGCGAGCGCAGATCCCAGTCGTCGTAGTGGATCATGTCGGGCGCCAGCACCTCCATGGCGCGGCGTCCCTTGGCGGCCTGATAGCGCGCGAACTGGGCGTCGTAGAGCATGGGGACTTCGGACTGCACCAACCATTGGCCGTCCGAGCGCTGCGTGGTGATGCTCTTGAGATCGAGCGCTTCCGCCAGGTCGTCGGCGATGGACGCATACTTCTCGAAACCCTCGCCGCTCTCGCTCCCCTCGCCACCCTCCCCGATGAGCTTTGACGAGGAGCGCGTGCGCCAGAAGTCCGCTTCATTCGTGATGACGCTGCCATCGAGCGGATGCGTGAACGCTGGCAGGCCGATGTCTCTTGCGGTCGGGAGCGGTTTGCCGAGGCTCGTCTTCAGGTCGGGCGATTGAAGGAAATGCCAGTCGCTGATCCAGAGGGTGCGACCCCCGGGCTTGATGAGGTTTTCGACGTAACGGCGCCGTTGCGGGTTGCTCAGGTCGCCGAACAGACCCGCGGTGAACAGCACGCGTCCATCGCCGGAGACCCGGGCCAGGACTTTCCTCGCGCTGCAGCCTTCGATGTAGATGACGCGTTTCGTCCAGGGCCGACCCGCAAAGACCTGCTCATGCGCGCGCATCCATGGCATGTCACGCGCGAGGTCCGCCTCCCATACGCCGCTGTAACCGACCGCGCCGAGGCTGGCCGCCGTGGTGCGCAGCGTTCCAAGATGCGGCGAGACAAAATTCCCGTGGCCGTCGAACGACATCGAGAACATCCGGTGCCACCACGCCTCCCCGCCCTGCAGGCAGTGCGGCTGCGGGACCGGAGCGGCCGCGCGGACGGAGACGGCCAATGCCAGCAAGAGAACAACGAGCCTCATGGTATGGTGCCAATGACTTTCACGGGGTTCGGTTCTAGCAGCCTGTCGGACTTTACCAAGTCCGACAGGCTGCTAGAATGCAAAACCGCCTGATTTCTAGATAGTTACACTGGAGGGGCGGTGGGTGGGACACCACTCTTGAGCCACAGTCTGGAACCGGGATGCTCTTCCGTAACTTTTTTGCTATTAGATAGAAGGCGGTTTTGCCAGAGGAATCTGTCGGACAAAGTCCGACAGATTCCTAGGGTGTCGTCAATCCGCTTGGCCTCGTGCCTCGTCCGCTTGGTCCTCGCCGCCCTACTGCTGCCGCCGTTGCACGCCGCGGATGCGCCGAAGCCCACAGGCCCATCACGCCGGCGGCAGGTTCTCCAGGTCGTCCAGATCTTTGTGGCGGGCCGCGCGCTCCTTCAATCGGCGGAGCCATCGGAGTGAGACAAAATGGAGGTCTCCCATGGGCACGCTGTCGGCGAACAGATCCTGGGGTGACACGTCGGGAAATCCCGGGATATAATCGTAGATATCCACGAAGCCGGCGTCGGTCGTCAGCATCATCAGGTGATTCGCCATCAGGTAGGCCGCCGAGACCGGCACCTGGCGCTCGATGCTGGTGGACGGATCAATATCATCGCTGATCCAGCGGGCGTTCACGGATTCCAGCGCCTTCAGGAGCCGGGCCTCCGACTCCGGCGTGCGGAGGAATACGATATCCGCGTCCTCCGTCGTCCTCACGTATCCGTGGAAGTTGACCGCATGGCCACCGATCACCACGAACGGCACCCCGGCCCGCGCCAGCACATCGAGTATCCCGCCCGGTTCCATAATCACCGCGGCGACCAGCGGATGCGGCGCTTCCTCAGATTGCGTTCCCAGTACCGCCGCCATCCTTCGGGCGAAGCCTTCAGAAGGTCAAACGCCTGCCGCTGGAGTCGCGCGAAGCGCTCCATCCGCTCTGCCGGCGAGGCGCGCCACGCGCTCTTTGCCGGAATGGTTCGGGTGTCATCCACGGGACAGAAAGATATGCGATCCGCGCTTCCGTCTCAACCGTGTTTCTGTCTCCCCATCCGGCTCGTGGGCTGGTTGCGCCTGTCGCAATATTTGCGACATGACACCCGGCGCCGACAGGCTGCTATAAAGGGGCATAGACCTAGGATGAAGACCACCCGCCTGATCCTCATCGCCGCATTGTTGGCGCCTCTGGCCGAACCGGGGGCCGCCGAAACCGGCTTCCGATCCAAGCACCTCGCCGTGGGGCTCGCGCGCGCGGCGCCGGCGTTCAACCGCTTCGCCGTGGACTCGCTGGGCCAGGGCGAGGTCGAGCAGAATCCCGTGCTTGCGGAGACCAACGCGTTCGAGGGCCTCGCCTTGGAGGGGCAGACCTATCGGTTGAACGGCATGCCGGTATGGACCGTGGCGTGGGAGGAGAGGGTGCTATCGCTGCGCTCCGAATGTGCTGGAGGCGCCGTTGCCCCGCCATTCACGGTCACGTTCGATCAGAAGGCGAATCACGCGACACTGCTTGGGTTGATGGAACCCGGTGAGCGGCAGATGGGGGTGCCGTGCCTGCTGCACCTGCCGGACATGGGGACCCTGCGCATCACCTGCGACGCGCCCGGGGTGAAACTCGACTACGACGCGCGGCGAAGCGTCAAGCCCGCGTTCGTGAGCGTCGCATTCCCTGCGGCGACGGCGAAGCGGCCCCGGGTGGAGTATCGGCTGGAGGTCGTGTCCATCCACCCGCCACTGCCCGGGATCGAGGGCAACACCCTGTAAGATGGCATCCGGCGGGACTGGCTGAAAATTTTCCAGGTCAACCCCCGGG
>CAZYWZ010000191.1:0-8679 GCA_964651705.1 uncultured Verrucomicrobiales bacterium | reverse complement strand
CGCACCAACACCGCATTTTGCTTCATGAGTGTCAATCTACAGCCGGACGGGACACCCCCGCCGAAGGGCGAAGGCCCTTCGCTACTCGCACGTCCCCCGGACGATCCGGAAGCCGCGGAAGCCGGCCCAGCGATTCGCGTCCTGCGGTCCCTGATAGACCTGGAGGCTGACTTTGGGTTCGCCCTGCTTCGGCAGGGGGCACTCGGCGGCATCGCGCCAATCCGCGGCACCCGCCGGGCGGTATTGGCCCCGGATCGCATCGCCCGACGCCAGGAAGCGGACCTCCAGCGAGAGCCCCTCGATGGGGATCTTGGCCAGCGTCTTTGTCTTGTCCCCCTCCTCGCGGCCCATGACGAGGCAGAGGACGCCGTGCACCTGCTCCTGGCCGATCTTCACCATGTGGGAGTCGTCGTAATACCAAACCAGATCCACCTGCTCGTACTGGCCGGTGGGCCTATTGGATACCGTGACCGCGACCTCGATGGGCTGCGTCGCGGGATCCGGGACCGGCCGCACCAGGACATTCTTGGCATTATTGGCAGGCCCCCACATGTTGCCCGGCTGGACGCGGATCTCTAGGCCCTCGGCCGTGACACGCCACGCGGCGGGATCCTCGCGGATCCACGACCAGCCCTCGGCCAGTTTTCCCCGGAACGCGTCCTCAAACAGCAGCTCCGGTGCCGCGCCCGCGGGGGCGCCGAGCCCGAGGGCAAACGCGGCGAGGATGGCCCCCTTCATTTGCCCGCCTTCCCCTTTCTTGCGCCCGTGGCGACATTTTCTGGCGGGATGTCTTTGGCCGCGGCGTCCCGGAGCGCGCCCAGGCGCGCGACCTCATTCGGGAATTCGGGGGCGAGGTCGCGCTGTTCTCCGGGATCGGCCCGGAGGTCGAACAACTGCATGGGCGCGGGCGCGGCGCCCGATTGGAGCCCGGGGTGGTCCGAGGGCTGATATTGCTCGTAGGGGGCGAGGATGGTGACGCCGTCGGGGGCGCGCGGGTCGATCCAGCGCCCGTCGGGGCCGGGCTTGAGGCGCATCTCGTTGGCGGGGACGACATGGAGTTTCCAACGGGCATCGCGCACGCTGGCCAACCGATGCCCGAAGATCGCCTCGTGCGGGGATGGCGCATCACCCGTGAGCAGGGGCAGGATGTTCTTCCCATCGACGATGCGGTCGTCGGGCATCTTGGCCCCGGTGACGGCGAGTGTGGTGGCGAAGAGATCCATCATGACCGATGGTTCCGCGCTCGAGTGGCCCGCGGGGATCTTGCCCGGCCAGCGCGCGATCATCGGCACCCGATAGCCGCCCTCCCAGCCCGAGGCCTTCATGCCGCGCAGGCCGCCCGTGCTCCCGCCGAACCAGGGCCCGTTGTCGCTGGTGAAGAAGACCAGCGTCCGCTCGTCCAGGCCCGCGCCTTTCACCGCCGCGAGGACCTCGCCGACGCTCGCGTCCAATTCCGCGATGACATCGCCATAGAGGCCCGCCCCGCTCTTCTGATAATGGGACTCGGATGCCGCCAGCGGCTTGTGGGGCATCGCGTGGGCGAGATACAGGAAGAAGGGTCTGTCGCGCCGCTCCCGGATGAAGGCGGTCGCCTCGTCGGTATAGCGGCGGGTCAGCGTGGCCTGGACCACGGGGTATTCCGCGGTCTCGGTGCCCCGGAGCAATTTTACCGGGCGCATGTCATTGGAGTACGGGATGCCGAAATACGAATCGAAGCCGCGGCCCGTGGGCAGCATCGAGGGCTCCTTGTGGCCGAGGTGCCACTTGCCGATCATGGCGGTCGCGTACCCCGCGGCGCGCAGCACCTCCGCCAGCGTGACCTCCCCCGCGGGCAGCGCGACCGCGTCGGCCTCGGGGCCCGCGTCGGGCGTCGGGTTGCGGACCATCCCGCAGCGAAAGGGGTGCCGCCCCGTCATCAGCGAGGCGCGGGTCGGCGCGCAGAATGGCGCCGGGCAGTTGAACTGCAACAGCCGCGCGCCCTCCGCCGCCATCCGATCCAGATGCGGCGTCTTGAATTTCGGGTGCCCGTAGCACGCCAGATCCCCGTAGCCAAGGTCATCGGCCAAGAGGATGATCACGTTGGGCGGGGACACCCCCTCCGCCGATAGTGGCGCACTTGCCGCGGCGAAGCAGAGCAGCGCTGGGAGCAGACGGGCGAAGGGTCTCACGCCCCGAGGTTGAACGGCCCCAGCCCGAAGGTAAAGGCGGGTGATCGAGGGCCCTGTCGGGCTCGGCAAAGTCCTAGCCAGAAACTTCCTGTTGGTTGGGGTTGCGCGCGTACTCGCAAGGGCAGCGCAGGAGGCGACCCACTTTTGGACTGCGGTGGCAGAGCGCAGCGGCGACACCGCTTTGGCTCCCGGCGAAGCCGGGACCCGCGCACCAGGATCAACGCCCGCGCTCCGATCGCCAGGGGCGACCAGAGCGCGGATCCAAAGCGATGTCGCCATCCGGCCGCCGCCGGATTCTGCCACCGGAGTCCAAAAGGCCCCTCGGCCGAATCTGAAGTTTCCGCCGCAGGAATGCCGCGGCGAGTGGATGACGCCGGGCTAAACGGGCGCCGGTGCCGCCCTTCCCGCCTCACTCCCCGGCCTTCCCGACGGGCGCGAGGTAGAGGGTGAACTCGTCCTTCCCATCGGCGCGCAGCAACTCGTCCATCTGCTGCTGGTGGTAGGCCGCGACGGCGCAGGTGCCGCAACCGATGGCGCCGCACGCCAGATACAGGTTCTGGCAGGCGTGTCCCGCGTCCATGGGGATGACCCGGTGCGCGGCGAGGCCGTAGCGCCACTCCATCCGGTAGGGGATCGTCGCCCAGACGAAGACGGCCGCGGCCTCGCCGACGAAACTCTGCCCGAGGCAGGCGCGGACCAGGCGCTTGCCCAGGTCATCGGCGAGGTACTCGGGCACTAGGGCGTGGCGCGAGGGGAGGTAGCGGTAGAGGCCGGGCTCCAGCCCCGTCACCTGCAACGCCGCGATGTAGGTTTCCAGCGCGTGGCGCGCGCCGGCGGAGGGCACCGTGCGGAACATGGGCTGCTTGCGCCCCGGGTCGCGTACGCCCTGCGTCGCCCAGAGCAGAAAGGAAATCTCGTCCAGGTCGAGCGGTTTCCGCAGGAAGCGGCGCAGGCTGCGGCGCCGCTCGATGGCCCCGCGCAGGTCGAGCCCGCGCCCGATTGGCAGCTCTCGCGGGTCGGGCAATGGCATCGGGGTGACCCCCGGCGGCACCGGCTTTTCGATGGGCGGCTGCGGCACGCCCCGCGCCTGATCGGTCGAGGAGAAATCGATCTGGAGCCGGATCGAGTCCTTCAGGAACTCGCGGTTGCCGGGGATGTCCATACGCGCAGATCAGTCGAGCGCCCGGCGAACGGCGGCGCGCACCCGCACCGGCCCGAGCAGCCCGGAGGGCAGCAGCGGGTCGTCCTTGGAATAGACGTCCTTGCGCGTGCAGAACGCGATGCGGCCCGACGGGCGCGGCTTGCCCCCCACGAGCCAGTCGGGCCACGCCTTCGGCAGCGACGTCCCCTTGCCCGCCGGTTGCCACTCGATGTCATCCGGCAGCGCCGCGTCGCCGATCATCCGATTCGGCCAGAGGTTCGTCACGCGGATCTCGAGCGCGTTGGGCCCGGGCCGCGCGATGCCATCGATGCATGCCCGGAATGGCGGCTTCCAGAGCGTCGGCAGATCCTTGCCATTCAGCCGGACGCGCGCGATCACCGCGACCTCGCCCAGGTCCAGATACAGTTCCCGATTTTCGCCGAAGAGGGAACCGGGCAGATCGAAGGTCTTCTCGTACGTGGCGGTCCCGGAGAAGAAGCGGATGCCGGGGTCCGCGTGCTCGGGCCAGGAGAGGAGCCTCTCGAAGGTCGCGCCCGGCGGCGCCCCCAGCTCCGGCGGGAAGGCGACCCGCCACGGCCCGTCGAGGACGACCGCGGCGGGCACGCCCGCGCCATCGAGGGTCACGGTCTTGCCGTCCGACAGGCGCGCCGCCGCGGGCGCCGGGCCCCAGCGCCGCGCGAATAGCCCGCCTTCGGCGTCGCGCGCCAATTCCACGTCGGGCGGCTCGATCGAGGGGAAGGGCCTGGCCTCGGCGAGGGCGGCGATCTCCTCCGCCTTGAGCGCGCGGTCGAAGAGCATCGGCGCGGAGCGATCGCCGCGGAACGCCGGCCCCTTGGCGGCGACGGTGGCGTGGACCGCGTGCGTCCCCTTGGTCCCCGAGCGGGCCTCGCGGCCATTGACGTGCAGCGTCGGCACGCCATCGCGATACACCAGCGCCACGTGCGCCCGGGCGCCGAGGTCCGCGGGAAAGGTGAGCACCGCAGGCGCATGCCGCGCCGAATGCTCGAACACCACGACGCCGTTGCGCCCCGCCGCGATCCCCACCCCGGCGTGGCCTGCGCCATATTGTTGCTCCCCCTGCGGCGGGAACACCGCCCAGTTTTGCCCCTGGAAGGCCACCGCCGCCTTCCTCTCTTCCGGCAGCGGGATCGTCGCATCCGGCTTCACCCAGATCGCCAGCGTGAATGTCCCCGCCGCCTCGCCCAACCCCTCCGGCGGCACCGGCGCCTTGGCGGGCCCCGCACTCTCGCGGCCGCCCCCCTCCAGCGCCACCGCGTGGCGCGCGGGCAACGCCTCGCGAAATACCACGAACACCGAACCCCACGGATCCAGCCGCAGCGGGACCCTCACGCGATCTCTCCCGACCGGCCCGAACACCCCCGGGCGCGACACGGCCCCCGTCGCCGGATCCCACAGCTCTGGCGCCCGCGCCCCGGCCCGGAAGGTCGCCTCGATCTCCGCCACGCGATCCCGCTGGTTCGACAGGAAATAGATCTCGGCCCCAGCGGCCCGCCGGTGCACGAAGAGGACCTCGTCGTCGGCTTCGCCCGACGTATATTCGAAATCCTTTTCGATTTTGAGGCGATCGAACACCGCCCCGAAACTCGCGCCCCCGAAGAACCGCCCCCGGCCGACCTTCCGGTCCACCTCGGCCGCGCCGCCGTCGCCCCAAAGGGCCGCGGCGCATGCGGCGACCGCCGCGTCACCCTCGCCGCGGTCGAGGAGGCTGGGCGACTGGGTGGCGCGCCGCGGGGCGACGATCGCGGCGCCCGCCTCGGCCAGACCGAGGACCTTCTTCGCGATGGCGGGGCGCATCGTCGGCAGATCGGGCAACAGCAGCACGCGATACTCGGTGCCGGAGGGCAGCGCGATGCGCCCGTCCTCGGCCCGCGCCCCCATCAGCGCGGCGGCATCGCAGCCATCGAAGTCATGGCCCTCGGGCAGGACGGGCCGCAGCTCGTCGCGCCACGCGATGCGGTTCGGGACATCCTCGCCGACGAACCAGAGGACGTCGGCGACGGACTGCCCCTGGCGCAGCATGTGGTTGCAGCGGCCCAGGTAGTCCATCCAGGCGTCGGCCGCCTCCCACCACGTGTTGCCGCGGTTGAAGTTCAGCCCCCAGAAGAAGAAGGTGAACCCGGGGCCGATGGCGCGATAGGGCTGGTGCGCGAACGTGTGGAAGACGAACTGGTTGACCCCGGCGCAGAAGGCGCGGTCGCCCTCGGCCTTCAGGTTGAAGGGATGGTTCTGCCAGCGTGCGGAGCCGGGGCTGGAGGTGTAGGACTCGGAGGCGACGATCGCCTTGCCGGCCACGTGCGCGATGGAGGACGCCACCTTGTTGTCCACGCGGACGCCCTGCCCCGGCCCGCTGTCGATCCAGAACTCGCCCATCGTCACGTCGCTGTTCCGGATGTAGGCCACGTCGTAGAGATACTGCTGCCGCCCGGTGGACTCGCCCACGTAGGTCACGCCCTTGTCGCGGAGGTAGCCCGCGGCCTGGGAGAAATACGACTCCGAAAACTGGTCTGCCAGGAACCGCCGCCAGTCCCAGAGCATGCGCTCGGTGGTATCGGCGCTCTCCATGATCCAGCCATCGAGCAGCGCCGGCAGGAAGGGGATCAGGTCATAGCCGACGCGGTCCCGGAATCGCGCCTCGAAGCCCGCGGTCCAATTCTGGATGCCGCACTCCCAGCTATCGATCTCGACCGCGGCGAAGGTCTTGCCGGCGGCGGCGCCCGCCCGCTCGAGCAACTTGCCGACGTACTGGTCCAGGTGGAAACGGATGGCCCCCGGGTCGAGCTTGTCGCATTCCAGCCCGCGCCCCTCCTCGGTCGCGGGGGCGACGTAATGCCCGTTGCTGGTGAACCCGACCCTCAAAATGCGCCATCGGCCCGGCGGCGCCTCCCACTTCAGCCGCCCGTCGGGCGACATCATCGCGGTGATGTCGCGGACCGATCCCTTCGCGACGATGAGTCCCGGCGACAGGGCGCGGCCCCGGTCCGGCCCCGGGAACGCCCGGTGGTGGCGCGTCTCGGCCCCGTGCCCCCGGCTCCGCAGCAGCCCCGCCTTCGCCTCCGCGAAGTGCACCTTCGCCGCATCGCTCAGCGCGACCTCGCCGATCTGCACCGGCACCGGATTCTTGAACGCGACGCGGAAGACCTTGCCCCGCGCCTCCTCGAACGCCGCCGTCGCCGCGCCCCCTTCCTGGAAATCCCAGTTCGCCGTGAACTCGCCGGCGGGTCGGAACGTCTCCCCGTCATCGGAGACCTCGAGCCGCATGGGGAAATCCTCCTCCCAACGGTGTGGCCCAAAATCGCGAACCGCCAGCGATCGCGCCACGCGCGGCCCATCGAATACGAAATCGATGTGGCTCTCGCCCGGCGGCACCGGAAAGGATGCCCGCGTCTTCCCGTCGCCGTCGGCGAGCTTCTTCAACTCGGCCTCCTTGATCGAGCCGCGGAGCGTCGCCCCCGCGAGGGGCCCGCCCTCGGGCAGCGGGAAGGCCACGACCGCGATGTCGCGATAGAACCCCTCCTTCATTTCGGGCTGCGCCAGCTCCGCGTCGAACGCCTTCGGGCCCTCCACATCGGTGCTGGTCCACGTCAGCTCCTTCATCGACCTCTCCGGGGTGATCCAAGGCCCGCCGCTCTGCGAGAATCCGTCGCAGTTGTGCACGCCAAACTTCAGGCCCAGGCGCCCCGCCTCGCGCACGGTGTGATCCATCATCTCCAGCCACTTCGGCTGCATGAACCGCACGTCCCCCTCCGGCATCCGGCCCCCGCAGTTGAAGAGATAGCACCCGCCCAGCCCCGCGCGCTGCATCGACTCCAGATCCGCCGTGATCCCCTCCTTCGTGATGTTCCCGTTCAGCCAGTGCCACCACGTCAGCGGCCTCGCCTCCCCCGGCGGCGACCGAAATCCCTCCTCCAGCGACGCCCCCATCGCCAAGGGGACCGCGCCCGGCGCCAACAGGCACGCCCAGGCCAACAGGAAAACTCGAACCGGTCTGAGGGGATGGATGCGTATCATTGGGGTAATCCTCCGCGCGATTCTGACTCCCCCATTTGCGCGAAGTCCATCGAAAAGGACCCGCGTATTGCGGCGGAGCCGGCGCTGGGGCATGGCGATACATTGGGGATCGCGCCGGAGCGGAGGCCCTCTGTGGACTGCGGCGGCAGAGCGGAGCGTCGACGCCGCTTTGGATTTCGGCGGGGCCGATGTCGGTCCAGTGGCGCCCCCATGGCGGTATAGGCCCTGGGATCCATGCCCTTCGGGCGGCCCGCGCCCCCGCAGAAGCGAGGGTCCTGACCTGAAACTTCCCCCCGGTGGCGTCTGGCACAGACGCCCTACAATTTTTTGTAGGCCGCCTGTGTCAGGCGGCTGCGGGAATGGAGTTTTCACATGAATGATGCGGCGCGTCCGCGCGCCGGCGGCGGGGCTAGCCAGAAACTTCAAAGCTCGGATCGGGTTGAGCGCGCGGAGTATCCTCTGACGCGCCAAGGGGTCCTTGCCCGGCCCGCGAGGCCGAGGCCCCCCCAAACGCGGTTCTTTTTTGCGCCACTCCCGCTATACTATCCTCATGTCCGACCGTCGTTTCAATTGGCCGATGGCGCTGGCGATCTCGGTGGGGGTGCTGGCCATCGCGGCGCTTTTGGCATTCCGCTGGACCATCGACATCCCTGGCCGATGGGCCGGCGGCGCCGCCCGCGAGGCCCGCGAGACGGCCGCGGCAACGGCGAGGGGCCTGGCCGAGGTCGGCCGGTCGGTGGGGGCGGCGATCGAGGGCGCCCTCATGGTGCGCCCCCGCGTGTTGGTCGCGGAACAGACCGTCGTCGAGCCGCAGGTCGGGGTCACCAAGCTCGTCCTCGTCGAACAGGACTTCGCCGTGACGCGCGACATGCGGCACACCTTCCTCCGCAGCACCAAGCGACTCGCGCTGCGGGGGCGGTTCCACGCGACTGCCGGGTTCGATCTGGAGAAGGAGTTCATCGTCGTGGTGGAAGAGGCTCGCATCCGGGTGCGGGTCCCGGCGCCCGAAATCCTCGGGGTGGAACTCCTCGACTACGAGGCGGAGGAGGATCGCGACGGCCTCTGGAACAAGATCACGCCGGAAGATCGCGAGGCGCTCACGAAAGAGTTGCTGGCCGCCGCGCGCGCCAAGGCCGAGGACCTCGGCCTGCCGGACGCCGCCGAGGCCGAGCTCCGGCGGCGGCTGGCCGACGTCGCCGCCGCATTCCCCGGCAGGCCCCTGGAACTCGAGATCCAGAAGGCCGGACCGCCGCCCGACGACATGCTCTGACTCGAAAATTGGGTCGCGATGTAGGCTGCGCCTTGGCGCACGCGGGCGTT
>CAZYWZ010000190.1:0-8745 GCA_964651705.1 uncultured Verrucomicrobiales bacterium | reverse complement strand
AAACTTGGCACAGTGACGTGCCTGTGTCCCATACGGTTCGTTGAGGGCACGTCACGCGGGGAGCGATCCTTACGCGAGGATTTGGGGCGCGCCACTACCCACCCTCACGCATGCGGGGAGGCATGCCACCCACGTCCGGTCAAATGCGGACGAGGGCCGGATTCCATGCCTCGACCACCCTCATGGCCACGGATTCCTCCCCCCTCGATGCTTCGAGCCAATAGCGCCTTCCCAAGATCTCAAACCACCACCGCCCCTCGGGAAACACACGATGCCAATAGCCCCAATTCGGAAAGGCCAGAGGCCGGATATCCCGCTTCTCAAGCCGCCAGCCCCGCGACGCGAGCCATGGGCCAAGCGGTGCCGACAGCCATGCCCACGACATCGGCGCCCCATCCACCCGCACCTCCGCGATCTCAACGGCTCGCCCCAGCCCATCCAACAGCGCGTGCCGCCTCACGAGCCGTCCCCCGGCGACCCCCACCTCCCGCACGCTCCGCAATCGCGACCCGCACCGCGCCTCCAGCGCCGGTGTCGTCAGCCCCTCCGCCGCGAGTAGCCAGTGCACAAATGGCGCATCCGACGCGAGTCGCCCCATCTCTTCCGAGCCGATGGTTCTCCCAAACGCGAATAATCCAATTGCCCCCAAAAGCGGCCCGGGGACGGTCCGCACCCCAAAGGTCTTCGGCCAAAATGCCGCTAAACCCTCTGTTGACGCCTTCGCCCACGGGGGACCTAGCAATTTCGCGCGCTGCGCTTTGGAGTGCGGTGCGTCCTCGCACCGCTTTCGCCCCGGCCGAGCGGCCGCCTTCTCCCGTGGTTCCCTGCCCGCGCCCCGCACCGATCAAAACTCCAGCCGCAGGTCCGATAGCCGGCGCACGACCTCGTCCACCACCCGCCGCTCCCCCGCCTCGTCCCCGGCCTGGAAGGTCACGCTCCACCGGATGTATGCCCCCGCGTCGTCCCACGGCACCGTCGATATGCACTTCTCCCGGATCAGGAACTGGCTGAACGCCTCCGCCGTCGGAAACTCCAGCCTATCCCCGCCACGCGTCGCCGCCACCGGCGCGCGCACGTACACGAAAAACGAGCCCTTCGGCTTACTCGCGGAAAACCCGAGGCCCCGCAGCGCGGGCACCAGCAGGTCCATCCTCCGGGAGTACTTCGCCGCGATCGCCCGGGTGATCTCCGGATGATCAAAGGCGTGGGCCACCGCGTGCTGTATCGCGAGGAATTGCCCCGAGTCGCTGTTGTCCTTCACGTCGCCGTAGGCCCGGACGATCAGCGGGTTGCCCGCCACGAACCCGCAGCGCCAGCCGGTCATGTTGAAGTTCTTGCTCGCCGAATGCAGCTCCACGCCCACGTCCCTCGCCCCCGGCACCGACAGGAAACTCAGGGGGCGCCCCTCGAACACCAGCGCCGCGTACGCGAAATCGTGGATCACCACGATGGCATTCGCCTTCGCGAATGCCACCACGCGCGCGAAAAACTCCGGCGTCGCGCTCGCCCCCGTCGGGTTGTTCGGGTAGTTCAGCACCAGGGTCTTCGCGCGCCGCAGCACGTCCGCGGGGATCGCGTCGAGATCCGGCAAGAACCCATTCTCTTCACGCAGCGGCAGGTTGTACACCTCGCCGCCGTAGTACTTCGCGTGCGTGCCAAACACCGGATATCCCGGGCTCGTCATCAGGGCCACGTCGCCCGGGTTGATGAAACACGCCGGCAATATCGAGAGCGCCGCCTTCGAGCCGATCGAATGGAGCACCTCCGTGCCGGGATCGACATCCACGCCGCAGACATCCCTCATGTACCGCGCCGCCGCGCGCTTCAGCACGTCGTCCCCATTGTCCGCGTAGCCGCGATTCTCGGGACGCCGCGCCTCCGACGCCAGCGCGTCGACCACCTCCGGAAACGCCATCTCGTCAGGCTCGCCCACCCCGAGATCCAAAAGCTCCACCCCGGGATGCGCCTCCCGCGCGGCCGCCTTGGCCCGCTTGATCTTTTCGAACTTGTAGATGGCCGTCCCCTTGCCGTAGCCGCCCCCCCCGATCCGCTCGGCGAATAGTTGCTGTATGTAGCTCTCTGGCATAAGAATGTCCCGTTATGCGCGTGATTCGAAGTTCGGCAAGGATGCAATCATTCGCCCTCCGATGCAAGCGGCAGGGCATGCGCGTCGGCCTGGTCCCGACGATGGGCGCCCTCCACGCGGGCCACCTCGAACTGGTCCGCCGCGCCCGCCGCCTCGCGGATGTCGTCGTCGTGTCCGCCTACGTGAACCCCACCCAGTTCGGGCAGCGCGAGGACTTCGCCGCCTATCCCCGCACCCTCGCCCAAGATGCCGCCGCCTGCCGCGGCCTCGGCACCGATGTCCTCTTCGCCCCCCGCTCCCTATACGCCAGCGACCACTCCACATGGGTCGAGGAAACCCATTTTTCCGCGGGCCGCTGCGGCGCCTCGCGCCCCGGCCACTTCCGCGGCGTGACCACCGTGGTCGCAAAGCTCTTCAACCTCGTCCTCCCCGACGTCGCCGTGTTTGGCCAGAAGGACGCCCAGCAGTGCGACGTCATCCGCCGCATGATCCGCGACCTCGACTTCCCCGTCCGCCTCGTCGTCGCGCCCACCGTCCGCGAGCCCGACGGCCTCGCCATGAGTTCCCGCAACCGATACCTCGGCCCCGACGAGCGCGCCCGCGCCCCGCTCCTCCACCGCGCCCTCGCCGCCGCCGCCCACCTGGGGCCCGCGCGAGCCCCCGCTGCCGCCCGCAAGACCCTCGCCCGACACGGCTTCCGCGTCGATTATGCCGAGGTCGCCAACGGCCGCCTCTGCGCCGCCGCATTCCTCGGCAAGACCCGCCTCATCGATAATGTCCCGCTGCAACCGCCCAGGCGCTGGCTCGGAAATTCCAGACGTAGCCACGGCCGTGAGGCCGTGGACCCACACCGCGCGGCCCCTCCGTGACCGGAGGGGCTACATTTTCACCCGCGGTGGTCCCCCGCATGATCCCGCGCGCGGCCATCCAAGCCCGGCCCGCCGGACTTGGCAAAGCCCGCGGCGCTGCTATCTATAAGTTTTTCTCAATGCCATCGGTATTCATCAAGACCTACGGCTGCCAGATGAACGAGCGCGACTCCGAACAGGTGGCGCAGATGCTCGGGGCAAAGGGCTATCGGCTGGCGGAAAGAGAGACCGACGCCGACGTCATCCTCGTCAACACATGCAGCGTCCGCGATCAGGCCGAGCAGAAGGCGCTGGGCAAGATGGGGCTCCTCTCCCACCTCAAGCGCGAACGCCCGGATCTCGTGCTCGGCTTCATGGGCTGCATGGCCCAGAGCCGCGGAAAAGAGCTCGTGGATCGCCTACCCGACGTGGACCTCGTGCTCGGCACCCAGCAGTTCCATCGCGCCGCCGAATGCATCGACATCCTCCGTTCCCAGTTCAACGGCTTCCGCCAACCCATCGTCGACACCTCAGAGTCCCCGGGCTCGCAGTCCACCATCCGCGACCACGTCCTGAAACCGCGGCAGGCCACCGCCTTCGTCTCCATCATGCAGGGCTGCGACATGTCTTGCTCTTATTGCATCGTTCCCGCCACGCGCGGCCGGGAACGCAGCCGCCCCATCGCCGAGATCGTCCGGGAGGTCGAGGGCCTCGTTGCCTCCGGCGTCCGCGAGGTGACGCTCCTCGGCCAGATCGTCAACCTCTACGGCCGGCACGAGTTCCCCCCCGTCGCCGGCCGCTCCCCCTTCGTCCAGCTCCTCCACGCCCTGGACAAGATTCCCGGACTCGCGCGCATCCGGTTTACCTCGCCGCACCCCGCCGGCCTCAAGGACGACCTCATACACGCCTACGCCGAGCTGCCCAAGCTCTGCGAGCACATGCACCTCCCGGTCCAGTCCGGCAGCAACCGCGTCTTGCGCGCCATGCGCCGCTCCTATACCCGCGAGATCTTCCTGCGCAAGGTCGCCGCCCTCCGCGCCGTCCGGCCGGACATCGCCTTCACCACCGACATCATCGTCGCCTTCCCCGGCGAATCCGAAGAGGACTTCCGCGAGACCTGCTCCCTCGCCGAAGAGATCCGCTTCGATAACGCATTCATCTTCCGCTACTCGGATCGCCGCGGCACCCCCGCCGCCGAGATGGACGCCCACCTCCCCGAGGAGGTCAAACAGGACCGCAACCAGCGCCTCCTCCAGATCGTCAACCGCATCGCGCGAGAGACCCTCGCCGCCCTCGCCGGCACCACCCAGGAAATCCTCGTCGAGGGCCCCAGCAAAACCAACCCCAGCCGCCTCGCCGGACGGACCCGCCACAACCGCATCGCCGTCTTCGAGGGCGACGCCGCCCTCCGCGGTTCCCTCATCCCCCTCCGCATCACCCGCGCCTCCGACCATACCCTCTACGGCACATCGGCCTTGAACCCTGAAACGGGCACCTTGAAACTCAATCCTTGATCCCGACCCGGCCCCGGCGCACCCTCCCCCTCCCATGACCTACCACCTGTCGCTCAAGATTGTCGCGATCGTCCTGGGACTGCTCGGCCTCGCCGGCGGCCTCCTGGCCGCCACCCGGCCCGGCGCCGTCCGCCGCACCCTCATCGCCCTGCCAAGGAATTTCCGCGCCGGCACGATCACGATGATCCTCGGCATCATATGGATGGACATCCTCATCTATAACATCGACCTCACCGAAATGACCCGGTACCGCGCCTGGCTGCTCATCTTCTTCGCCGGACTGGGCGTCATGACAATCCTCTACCTGCCCGACTTCCTATTCGCCCGCGCCTTCGGCATCATCCTCCTCCTAGCCACCGAGTTGCTATTCAGCGCCACCTTTCCCGCGCTCCACCCCGCCCGCCACATCATCACCGTCATCGGCTACATCTGGGCCATCGCCGGCATGTGCTTCGTCGTCGCACCCTACCTCCTCCGCGACCTCATCGATTTCTTCCATCGCACCGAGGCCGCCACACGCCGCATCGGCGCCCTCAAGGCCGCCTTCGGCGTCGGCCTCATCGCGCTCGGCATCACCTGTTTCTAACTCGAACCATCTGCGCGCTGGAACCCCGGCAAATTGCCGTTAAAATGCCTTCCCATGGAAGAGTACAGAGATGACGAGGTCCTCCCGCCCGCCGGGATCCTATCCCATCTCGGCGAGAAGAGCCGGGGCCAGTTGACCACGTCGGGATTCAAGCTGCGCCTCGGCCCCGATGAGGTCCTCATCCACGAGGGCCAGAAACAGGATTTCCTTTTCGTCCTGCTCTCCGGTCGCCTCGAGGTGTACACGGAAACCTCTGGGGAAAAGATCCGTCTCGGGGAACTGCGCCCCTACGACTGCTTCGGCGAGATGGGCATGCTCGAGGGGGCCGATGCCTCGGCATCGGTCCGCGCCATCGAGCCATCCTCCGTCTGGTCCCTCAACGTCCAACAATTCGAGGGCTTCCTCGCCGCCAATAATCTGGCCGCCGCCCACATCCTGCTCGCCATCGCCCGCACCCTCAGCCAGCGCCTCCGGGAGGCAAACAACACCATACGCCGACACAATATCCCCATCCCGAAGATTTCCGTCCGCAAGCCCGACGCCCCAAAGGCCGTCCGCTTCACCCCCGAATCCAAACCAAATACCGTCTTCAGCATCTTCAAGTCCGGCCCCCGCGAATACCCGAAGGCCAAGATCCCTGACCAGATCAAGCTCACCTGACCGAGCCATGCCCGATCCCGTCCAATTCAAGGTAGGCAACGAGCGGTTCGTGCGACTCACCGCGCCCGCGGGGCAACGCCTCGCCGGCCTGCTCGCGGCCAAGGGCATCCCCGGGGGCGCGCTGCGCCTCGCCGTCGTCGGCGGCGGCTGCTCCGGTCTCCAGTACCAGATGGATCTGACAGACGGCCCACGCGACCGCGATATCCTGGTCGAGTCCGCCGGGGCCAAGGTCGTCGTGGATCCCAAGACCGCCCTCTTCGTCAGCGGCTCGGTCATCGACTATTCCGATGACCTGCAGAAGGGCGGCTTTCGCGTCGGAAATCCCAATGCCACATCCCACTGCTCCTGCGGGGAATCCTTCTCCGTATAGATATCTGCCGGCCAATCCCCGGCGGATCCCCGTCGCCGCCCGCGCCGCCACCGCGTTCGCCTCGCTCGCCTGCCTGACCGGCTGCCTCGGACTCGGCGGCCGTGACCGCGCCCCCGACGAGACCGCGTATCTCGCCCCGGCGATCGACCAGCCCGCGCTCGTGCCCTACGCCATGCCCGCCAGACCCACCTTCGCCAAAGAGTTGGCCCACCTCACGACTTCCGACATCGCCGATTTCGACAGGCAACCGATACACGTCCGCGCCCTGATAGAGGCGAGCATCGCGCTGGCCCGCAAGCGCCTCCCCTACAAATACGGGGCCGACGACCCCGCCGAGGGAGGCCTCGATTGCTCTGGCTTCGTCCACTACGCCCTCCAGCGGGCCGGCATGCGCAACATCCCGCGCATGTCCGGCGACCTCTGCGACTGGGTCAAGAGGACCGGCGGCTTCCACCTCGTGCGCGACAAGTCCCCCGCCACCACCGAACTCGATGCCCTCAGGCCCGGCGACCTCCTGTTCTGGACCCACACCCGGGGCACGAATCGCGGCAACGACGTCTCCCACGTCAAGATCTACCTCGGCCGACGCAAATCCGACAACTGCCCCCTCATGGCCGGCGCCACCAACAGCCGCGACAAAAATGGCGGCGGCGCCATCTACGAGTTCTTCGTCGAGGGCACCTACCACGGCTACGTCGGCCCCGGCATCTTCCACGGCTACGGGCCCGTCCCCGGCCTCAAGGATGGCCGCCTCCACGGCGGCTTCGCCGCCAGATAAGCCGCATCACCCGCAAACCGCTCGCCGGTGAGTGCCGACACGAAGCGCCGGGTTGGCCCAGCCAGAGCGGAAAATGTAGCCCATCTGGTAACAGATGGGTCCGGGGGGCGCTTGGCCGACGCGTCCACGGTCTAACGACCGTGGCTACACCCCGGATTTTTGAGTCAGGACGGCTCCCGTGTTGCCTCGGCAACACCCCTCCGCTATGGGTGATCCATGGCTTCGTTCTTCATCACCACGGCCATCGACTATGTCAATGGCATGCCGCACCTCGGGCACGCCTACGAAAAAGTCTTGGCCGACGCCATCGCCCGGTGGCGCAGGTCCCGCGGCGACGACGTCTTCTTCCTCACCGGCGTCGACGAGCACGGCCAGAAAGTCCAGCAGTCCGCCCAGAAACAGGGCGTCGAGCCACAGGCCTTCTGCGACGAGATGAGCGGGCACTTCCGCAACCTCTGCGAGCGCCTCGGCACCAGCCACGACCGATTCGCCCGCACCACCGAGGACCTCCACAAGCGCGCGGTCCGCGGATTCCTGCAGCAGCTCCACGACGCGGGCGACATCTACTTCGAGGAACACGAGGGCTTCTACTCCGTCCGCCAGGAGCAGTTCGTCACCGAAAAAGACATGGTCGATGGGAGGTGGCCCGAAATCTTCGGCGAGGTCGTCCAGATGAAGGAGCCCAACTACTTCTTCCGCCTGTCGAAATATCAGGACTGGCTCCGCAAATATACCGAGGACAACCCGCGCTGGGTGTGCCCGGCCTTCCGCCGCAACGAGATCCTCGGGGCGCTGGAGCGCCCCCTCGGTGACCTCTGCATCTCGAGACCCAAGAGCCGCCTCTCCTGGGGCATCCCCCTGCCCTTCGACGAGGACTATGTCACCTACGTCTGGTTCGACGCCCTCGTCAATTACGTCTCGTTCTCGGGCTGGGGCGGATCCGGATGTCGCTGGCCCGCCGACGTCCAGACCATTGGCAAAGACATCCTCGTCCCCGCCCACGGCATCTACTGGACCATCATGCTCAAGGCCCTCGGCATCGAGCAGCCCCGCCGCTTCCTCGTCCACGGCTGGTGGCACCTCCGCGGCGAAAAGATGAGCAAGACCACCGGCAACGTCATCGATCCCCTCGAGCTCATCGACCGATTTGGCGCCGACGCCTTCCGCTACTACGTCCTCCGCGAGATGACCGTCGGCCAGGATGCCGACTTCTCTCCGGAGAACTTCGCCGCCCGCTACCGCAGCGACCTCGGCAACGATTTCGGCAACCTCGTCAACCGCGCCATCTCCATGATCCGCCGCTATCGCGCCGGGACAGTCCCCTCCGCCCCGATCGACCCCGGCATCGCCGAGGCCATCCGCGAAGCCCGCGACGCCATAGCCGCCGACATGGAAGACTTCGAGACGCACCGCGCCCTAGAGCGCATCGCCCGACTCACCCAGCGCGCCAACCAGTACGTCGATGAGCGCGCCCCATGGAAGCTCGCCAAAGAACCCGCCCAGGCCCCCGCGCTCGACCAGGTCCTCGCCACCCTCGCCGAAACCGTCCGCGCCCTCAGCATCCTCGCCGAACCCTTCCTCCCCACCACCGCACGCCGCATCCAAACCCAGCTCGGCATACAGAAACCCCAACTCCAATTCGAGGACTCCCTCCCCGACGGCCGACTCGCCGGACAGCCCGTCGGCGAACCGGAACCCCTCTTCCCAAGGATCGACTGACCGGAAATTTCAGATCGCGGAGAACGGGCATCGTTCAGATAATAATCTGAAAATAAGGCACTTGCGGCGGCTACGATGCACGCAAAGTTTCCACGTGAATGATGCGGCGCGTCCCCGCGCCGGCGGCGGCGCTAGCCAGAAACTTCAAACCGCGGATCATGGGGACGACGGAGATAATTCATTG
>CAZYWZ010000189.1:0-8793 GCA_964651705.1 uncultured Verrucomicrobiales bacterium | reverse complement strand
AACGAATCCACAGAAAAATCATCCCCCGGTGTCGTCTTTGCTTGAGTCAACACGCCAGGGAGAGCCGTGTCGCCACCGCCTTCGCCTGCTCGTGCCGTCTAGCAGCCCGTCGGACTTTGGGTCGAAAGCTGGGTTGATCGTGCCCGAGTGCCATCATGGGGCGTTGTGGCCTCCCAGACGGGCTGCTCTTGGCTCAGATGGGCGGCTCGGACGGTTGGATGTTCGGCCCTTGGTCGGATTCTGGGTGCGGGCGGCCCTCAGTTTTTGGCATCTTGGGCCATCCGGGCGACGGTGAGCCGGTGGAGCCGCCAGAAGTTGTAGGCCAGGCACACCAGCGCCCATTCGGCGGAGACCTTGTTCTTTCCGCGCAGCGAGAAGCGCCGGAATCCCATGGCCTCTTTGATGGCGCCAAAGATGGGCTCGACGGTCTGTTGGCGCAGCTTGTAGCGCGCCCGACGGCCGCCAACACCCGGGGCCCAAGCGCCGGGCTATCTGCCGGGGCGCTCTCAAGGGTGGCCACGGCCGTCTCGCTCAAGAAACCGCTGTCGACGAGCACCTCCGAGACCGGGCCGGCCGCCGGCTCAATCGCCCCGAAGCTTGGAGCCAGCTGTTCTTTGTCGTTGGGCGCGTCGCTCACCCTCTGGCCCACCACCAGGCGGCTGTCGACCTCCACGGCCGCCTGCGCGTTGTGGGCCTGCCCGAAACTCCCGTCGCCCATCTTCATGATCCGGCTCTCCGGGTCGGTGAAGTTATACTGCTCCCTGGCGCCGGGTTGCTCCCGCGGCGGCACCGGTTCCCGGCCCCGCGGCTTGCGCCCCCCGGAGTGGACCTGCTCCCTCGCGGCGAGCTTGGTCCGGTAGTCGGCCATCTCCGCTTGCGCCCGCGCGTAGGCCC
Organism: uncultured Verrucomicrobiales bacterium; assembly: GCA_964651705.1. Taxonomy (GTDB): domain Bacteria; phylum Verrucomicrobiota; class Verrucomicrobiia; order JADLBR01; family JADLBR01; genus JADLBR01. The sequence goes on along the minus strand of CAZYWZ010000189.1, from coordinate 7,899 downwards.
GGGCCTCCATCTCGGCGCGCGCCTTGGCCAGCTTGGCCTTGCGCTCCCCGCGGCGCCGGATCTCCCCGGGAATCGAAAGCCCATCCTCCAGTGGCACCGCATCGGCCGCCTCGGCTTTGGCCAAGAGTTCCGCCATCTCCAGATCCATCTGACGCATCTTCTCCCCGGCCCGCCCGTGGCTGACCGACGCGTGCTTGCTGGCGTTGGCCAGCACCTTGGTCCCGTCGATGGCCACCGCGATGCCCCCCACCTTCAGGAACCCGCACCCGGCCGCCATCTCCAGCACCCCCCCGAAGCAGTCCGCCACCAGCCCCGCGTTGTCCCGCCGGAAGGCGCAGATGGTGTCGTGGTCCGGGTGGGTGTCGCCGCAGAGCACACGCACCGCCACGTTCTCGTGGGTGCTACGCTCGATAACCCGGCTACCAAACACCCCCGTGGCGTAGCTGTAGATCAACAGTAAGCATCTGGGCAACCCCATCTAGGCGCACGGGCCGGATCGCTGCATTCTCGGGCCATGGCAAGACGGCGATTCGGGCATCGAAAGCGGCGCAGTCGCGAGGAGATCGCGGGGATCATCGGGGAATACGAGCGCAGCGGACTCACGCAGCGGGAGTTTGCGGAACGCTGGGGCATTCCACTGGCGACGCTGACCGGCTGGTTGCGGCGAAGCCGGCGGGCACGTTTCATCGAGGTGCGGGCCGATGGCGGGGAGAGTTCCGCGGCGATGGGTGGTGGCTTTGTGGTGGACATGGCGCCCGGCATCCGGATCGAGGTGCCGACGGGTTTTGAGCCCGCGGAGTTGGGCGCGCTGCTGGCGGAGTTGAGAGGGGCGGGATGTTTGCCGTAGGGCCGGCCACGCGGGTGTTCCTCTGCGCCGGGGCCACCGACATGCGCAAGGGCTACGACGGGCTCTACGGGCTGGTCGCCGGCCGGCTGGAACAGGACCCGCTGAGCGGGCACCTGTTTGTCTTCTGCAACGGCGCGCGCAACCGCATCAAGATCCTCTTCTGGGACGGCTCGGGGCTCTGGGTGGGGGCGAAGAGATTGGAGAAGGGCCGGTTCTGGTGGCCGGAGGCGGCCTCGGCGGCGGTGGCCAACCTGGGCCACGAGCGGCTGGGGATGCTGTTGGCCGGGATCGACCTGGCCGCGGCGCGCGGCCGACGCGGATGGTTCCGCAAAGTGGGCGGCGGGGTGATAAAAAGTTGATTTGCCTGACCATTTGTTGTTGCCAACACGCCCGGATGTGGTAGGCTCACCCATGCCCGCAGCCGACGCGACCCCGGGACAGATCCTCGCCCGGATCGCCGGGCTGGAGGAGGCCCTCCGCGCCGCGGAGGCGGAGAACCGGCTGCTCCGGGAGATGCTGCGGCTGGCGCGGATCAGGATGTTCGGCCCGGCTGCCGAGAGGCTCTCGGACCTGCAGCTCGAACTTCTGGAGGCAGAGCCGTCGGCCGTCAAAGAGGAACTCGATGCGGAGGCCGACCAACCCCCGCCGCCCAAGCAGCCCAAAGCCCGCCGACGCCATCCCGGGCGCACGCCGCTGCCCGCGCACCTGCCCCGCCGCGAGGAGATCGTGCCCTGCGGGCCCGCGCAATGCCGCTGCGGCTGCTGCGGGGCGGAGAAGAAGGTCATCGGCTTCGAGCAGACCGAAGAGCTGGCCGTGGTCCCGGCGCAATACTACGTGCGGGTGATCAGGCGCGAGAAGCGCGCCTGCCCCGATCATCCCGAGGACGGGGTGGCCACCGCGCCGGCCCCGGCCAAGATCCTGCCCAAGGCCAAGGCCTCCAACGATCTGGTCGTCGAGATGGCGGTGGCCAAATATCGCGACCACCTGCCGCTCTACCGGCAGGCGATGGCGCTGGAGTCCGACGCCGGGATCGAGCTGGACGGGCAGACCATCTGCGGCTGGATGATGTCGCTCGGCGACCTGCTGCGCCCGGTGGCCAAGGCGCAGTGGGCCGGGCTGCTGGCCGGCGGCTACATCCAGGCCGACGAGACCCCGGTGCCGGTGCGCGGGCCCGACGGCTACCGGCAGGGTTGGATGTGGGAGTACGGTCGGCCCAAGGGGCCGGTGATCTTCGAGTTCAGCACCAGCCGCGGCCGCGACGGGCCCAGGGAGTTACTCAAGAAGTTCGGCGGGCTGCTGCAACACGACGACTACGCCGGCTACAACGGCGTCGGCGGAAACGGCGTGGTCCACCTGGGCTGCTGGGCGCATTCGAGACGCAAATTCTTCGAGGCCCATCAGCTCGACAAGGACAACGCCGCACTGCGCGGCGTGATCGAGACCATCAAGGGGCTCTATGCCGTCGAGGATGACGCCCGCGAGCAGAATCTCGACTCTCCCGCGCGAGCCGCCCTGCGCAAGGAACGCGCTGCGCCGATCCTTGAGAGACTCAAGGCCGACGTCACCGCGCTCCGCGCCGCGGCGCTGCCGGCCAGCAAGGCCGCGGAGGCATGCAACTACGCGCTGGGCAACTGGGGGCTCTTGACCCGCTACGTCGATCACGGCATCGCCGAGATCGACAACAACTGGGCCGAGAACGCCATCCGTCCCCTCGCCCTCGGAAGAAATGGTTGCACATCGGCAGCGAGGCCGCCGGTCCGAAGGTCGCCGCCATCGTCTCGATATTCGCCACCTGCAAGCGACTCGAAATCGACGTGCGCGCCTACCTCCTCGACGTGCTCGTCAAACTCCCCACATGGCCGATCAACCGCGTCGCCGAGTTGACCCCGGCGGCCTGGATGGCGCAGCGCGCCACGGCCTGAGATTCCCCGAAGAAATTCAGCGAGCCGCCCGCAGGCGGTCACATGGGCTTACTCAGACGGATACGATCAACAGCCCCAGCATCATCGAGGGCGGATACTGCTCGCTGCCGGTGCCACGCTGGTTGATCTTGGCCCTGGAGAGATCCGGCTCTGCGACCGCATCCAGAATGAAGTGCACCAGGTGCCCCTCCGGCACCCATTCCCTCATGTTCGGGGGCAACAGTAGCAGCGTGTCTCGATCGACGTTGACCAGCCGGGCAGCCAGGCCAGATCACACCACCTCGCCCCGCCCTGCGGCAATGTCCGACACGCTGCTAGCCTCTCGCCATTCGCTTCATGGTCGTGCACGCGATATCCTTTAGTAGCATGTTGCCGAAGAAAATTACCGAATAATGCGCGCTCGGAATGTCCATCCGATCCGGCTTTCCAAGCGCCTCCCACATTGCCACCTGATAACGCGTTGGCACTACCTCGTCAAAAAGCGAAATGTATTGCTTGATGTACTTCGCCCTGCAATTCCGCCCCAGCACAACCTCGTCGGTAATGCTCCATGCTCTGGTCAAGTCGGCCTCGGTCACGCCCCTCCCCTCCAACTCCCGCCGAATAACCTGCGTTAGGCGCCCGTGCCACGTAATGCCACCCAGAATCCCGCCCGTTATGACGGGGTAGAAGAAATCCACCTCCTCGCAGTTTGCCGCGAGCGCCGTCTGGAACCCCCCACTGCTCATACCCAAGAGACCCACGTAGTCGTAGTGCCCTCTCATGTATTGCACCAACAACCGGATTTCCGAGGTGAATAACCGAAAGTTGTCGATGGTCCAATACAGATTAGAACTGATCCAATATTCGCCTGAGTTGGTTCCTTGCGGAGCCCTCGCCTGATGATAGGGAACGGTCAGCAGCCCGACATCCAGCCCCATTCGCATCAGCCTTGCACTCCATCCCTCCTCAAAGTCCTGATCACTCCGGCCCCATCCCGGGGCGAACAACAGGATCGCACGATTCCTCCTGCCATCGTCCTGAAACCACTTGAAGGGCACGATATCGTTCTCAGGAAAACCCGTCGTCCTTGGACAGTCAAAAATCATCTCCCGAAACCGAAGCCCCGACCGGATCCTCTCGCCCGGATGCCTCCCGTCCCTCAGGTTCACCCCCGCTGGCGAGCCGAAGTCCTTGAAGAACTCGCAGGGCGCATCGAAAAACCGCTTGTGATGTTCATAGAACTCATCGATCTCCCATTCCCTGCCATCGAAGAGGTCCGGCCGTCTCTTCAGACGGCAGGTCTTCGGCTTGTCCTTCAGCGCCATGTAGGCGCGGTCAAAACCCCGCATTATTATCGCACTGAATCGCATATTCGCGTACCCCCGCAATCGGGCAAACTGATCCCCCCATCACACGCCCAACTGCTTGCGGGCAAACCACAGCATTCCGTCCTCACCGTACCTCGCCCTTGCTTCCGCATTCTCTAATGCCTCCTCGACTTCAATCCGAAAATCTGGGGACTTCGCCTCCAATCGATCTGAGAAGAAGGCCTCGACCGAGTCGAAAACGAATCGCCTAAACTCCTTTGCAAACTCCGGCACGCTGTTCGATTGCACCAGACCGGCCAACAATGACCGAACGATGACATAGCGGGCCCTCTTCAAACTGCCTAAGCTGTAGACAAAAAGTTCGTTCCACGCAAACTGGTAGCTCACCTCGTCCTTCATCCGCACGAGTTCAGCGTTCAGGCTGTCCCGGATCGCACTCACGTAGCGGGCATCCAGCCCATGGTGCTCCGCGAGCTCCTCAAACCCGGCCGGATCCCTCGCGAGCAGCGCCGCCAGCGGTGCCCGAATCGCCCGCGCCCAGAGCTCGCTCCTCTCGTGCACCCGTGCCAGCAGCAGGTCTCGCACCACGAGTCGCGGGAGCTCTTCGCTAGGGTAGAACACCAGCCGCCTCAGAGCATCCCCGAACTGATCGATCAGCGCCCCGTCTCTCTTCTCCACCAGCCGATCAATGAGCCACAGGAGCCTCCCGCTGGAGGCCGGCCACAGCTTCACCAGATCGCCTGCGGCCAAGAACACGAACCCTAATAACCTGTCGTCCACGATATCCGCCGCCAGAAGCCGCGGCACCAGGTCCTTCTCGGCTACATCGAGCGCAACGGCCACTCGATTCGGCGCCATCTTGCCAATGGCCCCCAAGATCACCTGCGCAAAGAACAGGGTGGCGTCATTGGGCCGCTCCAGAATTTCACCCATGACCAGACGGACATGGCGCGCGTCACCAACCGCAAGCACGCCCGCCAAAACCAACGAGGCCACATAACCGATAATACTGTGCGAGCGATATCTGATCATTTCGATAGTCAGCCGTCGGAACTCCGATCTCGGTTCCAGCGATAGCGCCTCCATGTCTCCATTGTGAAACGCGACCACATAAGGGTAAAAGTCTCTCAACTTGTCCCGTTGCCTAACCCCGGCCTGTTCGACGAAAAAGCTATTGTTTTCTCCCTGCGCCCCGATCGCCTCGTCCCATTGGTTGATGCCGTTCGCCTCCATCGTTCGCGCGAGGATCGTACGAATGATGCCGCCCGAGCCCGGCTTGAGAATCGCATCCAAGATAACGCCAAACCTGTCGGACAACAGACCCCCGATGATTCTCATCCGACTCTCGTCACGGAAGTTGTCCAGTGTCGCCTTCGCGAGAAACTTGGCGAAAAAATGCAGGTGCCGCTTGAACTCCTCCATGCGCACCGCGGCTGAAAGCAGGCCGACGAAATCCAACCTCTCGAAGCCCTTGACGGATTCCATCAGGAGCCGGCAGATCCTATCGGGCTCTCTGGCAAAAATCTCTGCGCAGATATCGGCCAATTCCCGAAAGATCTCGTCATCACGAAAATCGTCCTCTCCGACGGGGACATCCAGGTGCCCCAACAGCGCCCGGAGGAACTCCGGTCGGATGTCTGGCCACAGGAACGCGAGATGGCCGCTCACCACCTTCTTTAGCTCCAGCGTGCCTCCGCCGACATAAGCCTCGCAAAGATCGTCGTCGTCCATGACACCCCTTTCGGGAAGGCTTGTCAAAAACCTGGCGAGGAAAGTCCGCATAGTCGCCGAGGGCTCCCGCGCGAGCCGCTCGAATAGCGGAAGCAGCGGCTCACGCATCCGGCCCGATCGATCCGACATGCTCGCAAACAGCCAGTGGTCGAGTGCCCCTGCCAGCACCGCCTGATCCCTCCCCATGCGAACGATTCCCGCAACCCGCTCGGCCACCCGCTCAAGCTCGTCCGCCGGCAACTGCTTCCGTCCCCTGAACGGGTTCGGCAGATATCCCCGGGCGTAGTGGAGGGACAGCTGAAACTCCGTGAAACGATCATGGAAGAACTTGTATGCCCTTCCCGGTACCCGGACGCCCCACGCATTGAGTTCCGTCGTCAACACCTCCTGTATCAAACCGCTCTGACGCAGAATCGCAAAACACGACAGTTCGACGTGGTAATCGCTCTTCCGCAGAAAACGCTCGAATCCCTCTGACCGTGTCATCAGCCGCATCGGAACGGAATCCGTCTGGTCCAAGGTATCACTCTCGTCGGCCGTCACGCCGCACTCGCCAGCCAGATGCACGCCCGGGCCAATCTTCCGAAATAGAACTTCTGTAAAGGACTTAAGACAATCCCCCAGATCCCGCTCCAACAGCTCGGGCGCCTCGCCTGATCCCTCCGCCATCCGGCTTCCGTCCCGGATTTTTCGGCTCGTCAGTTCCCCGAACAACCGATAGTAATCGAGCCGCTTCGGCACCCGGATCACGCGCCCCCCCCTCCTTCGCCCCTCGGCGGAGACCTGATTCGAGTAAATCTCCGCAATCAGGCTCAGGACGAAAGGGTCCCGGATCAGCCGCAGCATCTCCTCGGTCAGGCCTTCTGCGCACTCCGGCACCAGCCCGTGAAATAATGCGTAGGCGCGGTACAGCCGCGCTTTCTCCCCCATCGTTTCGAAGCCGCGCACCACCAACGGTCGACCGGCATCAGATAGGAATACATCTGCACTCAGCAACCCCTCCTCCCGGCGTGCGAGTCTTGTTAGATTCTGCCATGTCTCTTCCCGGAAACTCGCGATTACGCGCAGAGGAAGGCACACGTCGCCCCTCTCCAAATACTGCACGATGCTCCAAAGAAACTCCGTCGGTCCCCAACCCGTATTATACTCATTTATGGCATCCAAAAATAAAATCAACTCGCAACACTGCCCGTTGCCGTCGGCCCCCCACAGAGCCTCCTTGGTGACCCTCAACTCCTCAAGCAGCCGTCCTTCTGCATACTCCGCGAAGGTCCGCTCCGAAATCCGTCGCGCGTCTACGAAGACACCTATCTTCGGCAACTCGCCCTGTGCCGAGACACACCGGAGCATCTCAAGATACGCGTGGCAGAGCACGTTTGACTTGCCGATTCCCGACGCGCCGCTTAAAAAAAGCCCTCGCCGCCCGTGGCCCTTCCCAATGAACTCCCTGATCCTCGGAAAACACGGCGGCTCCACAAACACCCGTTCGTCATACTTTCTTGTTAGCACTTGGGACAGCCGCCTGCGATCACACCCCCCGCTCTCGTCGTACGCGTTCACGTCCAACAACGAACCCACCATCCCACTCGAGCACACCCATGCCCGTCTCCGGAGTCCATGTAAAAATTCCCCCCGAGACTCATCCCCCGACACCTGTCGAACCCGCGCCGTTCCTGCGGCGGCAAGAACTCTCACGAAGGTGTCGAGGAACATCTCGTACTGCTCTAGCAGCGGCGGCATGGCGAGGGTCCGTTCCTCGCTTTCGCCCAGTCCGACGAATCTCAGCTCACGCGCCACATTGTCGTAAAAATCTAAGAGCAAGAGCTCCCACTGCGCGCCACGACCGTCACTTCCCTCTTTCGCGAGATGGCATATGACAAATGGCGAGATCCGCACGTAGTCACTGGCCGCGAGTATCTCGTTCCCGCGACTCACCTCGCTGGATCGACGGATCAGATAAGCGTCATCGACCCGTATCGCCTCCCCGTCAGGCTGGTCGACCCGAGAAACCCGAAAGTATCGTTTGCCGCGATCCCCTAGCAGCCCGTTGAAGAACCACGAAGTCGAGGCGCGGGGGCTGTCATGTCCG
>CAZYWZ010000188.1:0-9254 GCA_964651705.1 uncultured Verrucomicrobiales bacterium | reverse complement strand
CTCGGGTGAGCAGAATATGCGCAATTATTTATGACGCTCAGTATAGCTCGAAAATTCCAGATGTCGCCAAGGCCGTGAGGCAGACGTTCTTGTCTGCCCCCGTTGGCTCAGGGCCGCCGACGCACGCAGGAATGCTCACTAAAATTCTGTAGGTCACCCGTGCCTGGCGGCTGCGGGAATGAAGTGCCCGCATGAATGGTGCGGTGCCCGCGGGCGATCGGCTACGGATTCTGCCCCGCGCCCGGCGCCGGCGCCTTGCCCGGCGGCGGTGGCTTCGCCTGCTTCCCCTTCGCCGGCAAAGGCTTTCCCTCCTCCGGCTTCTTTTCCGCGGGTTTGTCCTCCTCCGGCTTCGCGGCGATCTCCGGCCCACCCATGTTCACCTCGACGCGCGCGGCGCGGATCTTCGCCTGGAGTTCCTCGATCTGCCGCTGGTGCGCGTCCGCTGCCGCCGCGGCCGGCAGCCTGGCGGCCAACTGCTGCGCGAAATTGCTGGTGACCTTCGTCTGCCAGAGATAGACGCGCCGGAGCTTCGGCAGCGCCTCGATCGCCGGAAGCCCGTTGTCGGATACCGCCGTCCCGTAGAGGTTCAATGATTGCAATTGCGACAGCGGCGACAGCGCCTTCAGGCCTTCGTCGGTGACCCGGGTCCGCGGCAGGTGCAGCACCTCCAGATTTCGGAACGCCCCCATCCCCGCGAGCCCCGCATCCCCCACGGCGGTGCCCGCCAGATCCATGCGGCGCAGATTGGCCCCGATCTCCTCGAGCCGCTTCAGTTGCGCATCGCCGAAATTCGTGCCCGCGAGCGACGCGTTCGCCTCCAGCCATGGCTCGCCGCGCGCCATCGGCAGCACGATGATCCCGAGTTCATCCGACAGCCGCTTGGCCGCCGCCTCGGCGTCCGCCGCCGACAATGCGGGCGATGCCACCACTGCCGCATCCGCCTCCGGCGCCGCCGCCCCCAACGCCGCGATCGTTGCCGCCACGTCCGCCGGGGGACTGAGTTCCGCCACCGTGCGATTGGTGGACGCGCCGCCATCGATCCACCACCGCAGCACCGCGATCTCGGCCTCCGTGGGCCGCTCGCGTCCCTCGGGCGGCATTCGCCCCTCGTCATCCTCCGGCAAACCGATCCGCTGGAGGATCAGGCTCTCCGCCGAATTCCCCGGCACGATCGCCGGCCCCTCGGTCCCGCCGGCGAATAGCCCCTCGACGACATCCATCCGCAGCTTGCCCTTGCTCTTCCCCTCCTTGTGGCAATCCACGCATCGCGCCTCCAAAATCGGACGCACCGCGACGCTGAAGACATCCCCGCCAGCATCCGCGCCGCGACCGCCCATTCCCAGCACCGCCTTGACCTGTGGCGGCAGATGCTCCGTCAGATAGCCCTCGCCATGGGTCAATGAACCCCCGAGATGACTCGCATAACCCATCACCGCGCACGCGGCGCCCAGCCCCACCCGGTACGGAACAACCGACCGCCACCGCTCCAGGATCAGCAAGGCCACCGCCGCCGCCGCCGTCGCGAAACCCGCATTCTGGTGCCAGAGGACCAAATCGCCCCCGTAGCCCCCACCCAGGGACAACAGCCAGCCAAAGATCGCCGCAAGGACCGCGCCCACCGCCGCGACCATCAGCGTGACCCGACGCGCCAGCGCCACCCCGGACCGCCGCTCTCCCCTCGCCACGATCTCGAATACCGCCAACAGCAGCAGCAGTCCGATCGGCAAGTGCACCAAGAGCGGATGCAACCGCCCAAACATCTCCACCGCATTCCACGTCCCTGCGATCATCGCCACACCTCCACCTCCCCCAACCCAAGGATTGTTTTCGTACCCCAAAGTTCCGCTTATTCAAGATTGCATTGCCTCCCCGCGGCGGGAAGATCGCGCCATGATCTCTCGCGCCATCCCCCGTCCCCTGCTCGCCGCCCTATTCGCCTCGGCCGCCACCATCGGCCACGCCGACTGGATCTTCGGCGTCGCCGATTTCTCCACCTCGGAACCCCTCAAGAACGCGCCCGCCATCATCGCCGCCGGGTACGACTTCATCGAGCCGGGCCTCTCCAAGGCCGTCGCGCTTCCCGAGGCAGAATTCCGCGCCGCAGCCGACCGGATACGCGCCGACGGCACCCGCGTCGCCGCCATGAACTGGTTCGTGCCCGGCTCCGTCAAACTCACCGGCCCCGATGTGGACCCGGCCAAGGTCCGCGACTACGCCGAGCGAGCCCTCGCGCTGGCCAATGGCCTCGGCGCCCGAGCCATCGTCTTCGGAAGCCCCGCCGCGCGCACCGTCCCCGACGGATTCTCCCCCGCGACGGCGTGGGACCAGCTCATCGACTTCTGCCGCACCTGCGCCGATATCATCGAAAAACATGGCTACCCCATCCGCATCGGCATCGAGCACCTCAACCGTGGCGAGACCAATATCGTCAACACCCTCGCCGATGCCCTCCGCATGGCCCGCGACGTCGATCGCCCCCAGATCGGCGTCACCCTCGATTTCTATCACCTCATGGTCGAAAAGGAGGACGTGGACCTCGTCCTCCAGGCCAAGGGCCTCGTCGCGCATGTCCAGCTCGCCGATCCCGACGGCAGAAAATTCCCGTCCCCGGATGCCGACATCCCGGGCTTCCAACGCTTCTTCGGAAACCTCCGGACGATCGGATATGATGGCGGGATCAGCATCGAGGCAAATGTCGGCTCCCTGGACACCGACCTCCCCGCCGGCCTCGCCGCCCTCAAGGCCGCCGCGGCCAAGCGCCCGAAACCCTAGCTCGAAAATAGGCATCTGTAGGCTGGGCGGCCCTATTCTGGAGTGCGGCGTGGCAGCGCCGCTTTGGATTGCCCCGAGCGGCCCGATGCGTTCCCACAGCCAGACTCCCCGACCGGGCCCCACGCGCCCATCCAAAGCGGCGCTGCCACGCAGCAGTCCACATCGACACTCCAATTGATCCGAAGCTTCCCCACGGTCCCCAGACCGTGGATCCTCCAACGCGTGGCCCATCTGTGACCAGATGGGCTACACTTTCTATTCCACCGTCTCCAGCAAGACCGTCCTCACGAGCCGGCCCTGGATATTCACCTCCGTGACGGCCACGACATTGCCGCCGGCCCGCACCAGCCCATGCTCCTTGAGCACCCTCACCGCGCTCGCGACGGTCATCGCCGGATCCTCGCAGAACGCCATCTGGAAGGGACGGATCCCCCAGAACAGCGTGAGCTGATTGAGCAGCTTCGGGTTGTCGGTGAACGCGTACAGCGGGGTGTGGAGCGGCCGGAGCCACGCGCAGTTGCGCGCCATCGAACCCGCTCGCGTGAACACGATCACCGCGTCGGCCTTGACCTCCTGCGCCATGACCAGCGCCGACTTGACCATCTTGGCCCCGAGGCGGTCCATCTCCGCCATCTCCGCGTAGTTGGCGCCGCCGCTGCGCTCCACCCGACGCGCGATCCGATCCAGCATCTCGACGCAGGCCACCGGATGATGCCCCACGGAAGTCTCGCCCGAGAGCATCATGGCGTCGGCCTGCTCGAATACCGCGTTGGACACGTCCGTGATCTCGGCCCGCGTCGGGCACGGGTTGTGGATCATCGACTCCAGCATGTGAGTCGCGACGATCACCGGCTTGCCCAGGACAATGCAGCGCTTGACGATCTTCCGCTGGATGATCGGGAGTTCCTCGAAGGGGCACTCGATCCCCAGGTCGCCGCGCGCCACCATCACGGCGTCCGCCGCCGCGATGATCCCGTCCAGGTTGCGGATGCCCTCCTGGTCCTCGAGCTTCGCCACGATCTTCTGCCACGCCCTGCGATAATCCAGGATGCCACGTAACCGCATCACGTCCTGCGGCTCCCGGACGAAGGACATCGCGATGAAATCCACCGCGAGATCGACCCCCAATTCCACGCCCGCGATGTCCTTTTCGGTCAGCGCGGGAAGATTCACCCGCACGCCCGGCAGGTTGATGTGCCTGCGGCTGCCCAGGGTCCCCTCGTTCAAGACCTCGCAGACGAGCTGGTTCCTCTTCTTCTCCAGCACCTGGAGCCGGATCGTCCCGTTATCGATCAGGACCGTGTCCCCCACCCGGATGTCATCGACCAGCTGGTCGTAATTCACGTCAACCGAACGTTCTTCCTCGGACTTCTCGCCCCGCACCGTGAGGGCGATGCGCTGGCCCGGCGCGAGGTTTAGATCCACCGGCAACTCGCCCGTCCGGATGGCCGGCCCCTGCAGGTCCATCATGATCCCCACGCGCCGGTCCAGCCGCCCCGCGATCTCCCGCACACTGGCCACGAGCTGCCTGACCTGATCGTGCGATGCGTGGCTCATGTTGATCCGCGCCAGGTCCATCCCGGCCCGGATCAACCCCTCGATCATTTCCGGCGAATCCGTCGCCGGACCCAGCGTCGCAATGATCTTGGTGCGCCGCCCAGAACCCAAATCCTCGATTTGCATAAAAACGGCCAACGCTGGCCCGTCCCCCATCATTTAGCAAGCGTCATCGGACTGCCGACCATGCGTCAGCGCCCGGCGCCATCCATCGCCGCGAGGCCACTCTCGAGCGAAGACCGGATGCCGTAGGCCAACCCCTTCTGACCCCGGTCATCCGCTGCCCAACTCGCCAAGGTCGCCCGCATCACATCCCGGGCGGAACGGGCCCGCTCGCCCGACAACTGCAGCGCCCTGGCCGCGCGCAGGACCGTCTCTGGCCGACCATCCGCCAGCGCTTGCTGCAGGCGCCCGATTGCCTCCGCGCTCTCACCCAACGCCAAGAGTCCGGCGGCGGCCTCGACGGCCACCATGGCACAGGAGTCGGACATCGCCGCCACAAGCGCCTCCCGCGCCGCATCGCCCCGCCCCCGCATTCCTATCACTGCCCAATACCGCGCCACTGGATCGTCGTTTCCCCGCACCCCAGAAACCGGGCCGCGGCCCACCGCCCCGGCCGCATCGAGAATCCCTTCGAAGCGCGTCCGCCCCATAGACTCCGCCCATTCCCGTTGGCTCCCGTCGCCGGCTTCTTCCGCGGCCACCTCCTCGGGGATCAGGCCGAGATCGCGGAACTCCATCGCCCAATCCCGATACGAGGCCCGCATCCGATCGAGTTCCCCGGCATGCTTCGGATCACCGGCGAGATTCCGGACCTGATGCGGGTCCCCCTCGCAATCGTACAATTCCTCCGCCGGCCTCGTCGGTCCGGCGAAGGCCATCTGCGCCGCATCGAGTTTTCCCTCGCGCCCAAGCCGCGCGATCTCCAGCCGAATGTCCTCCTCGCGAGAATACCACTCGGGCTGATTGGCGGACAGGTGCGGCATGAAGTTCCGGATGTACAGCCACCGTTGGTCGCGCACCGAGCGCACCATGTCGAATGCCTCGTCCACCCGATCCCTCGCACCGTGGATCGCCTTCCGCGGCGCCCCCGCCGCCGCCCCCAGGAACGCGACCCCCTGCATGTGCCCCGGTGCGGGAACCCCCGCCAGCGCCAGCACCGTAGGCGCGAAGTCCACGAAACTCACCAGCCGCCCCTCCTCCGAGCCCATCCCTCCCGCGCCCATCTCACGGAATTTCTCCGGAACCCGGACGATCAGCGGCACCCGCAAACCGGAATCATGGCACATCCGCTTCCCCCGCGGCAGCCCCGCGCCATGATCCGAGAAAAAGAATACGATGGTATCTTCGGCCAGCCCGTCCGCATCGAGCTCGTCAAGGATCCGGCCCGCCTCCTTGTCCATCGCCGTGATGCAGTCGCGGTATCTCGCGAGCGTGCGCCGCACCAGCGGCGTGTCGGGAAAATACGGGGGCACCGGCATCTTTGCCGGATCGTGGCGTTCCTCGGGCGAGAGCCGAGACCCGACCTCCCTCTCAAATCTCTCCCACGGCCACGCGCAGATCCGCGACTGGTGCGTCAATTCGATGTTGAACACGCTGAAGAATGGCTGGCCCGCCTCGCGCTTCCGCCAGTGCGCCTTCCTGCCCGACTCGTCCCACGCATCGCGAACGAACCCGGGTTCGTCCGCCAGGTTGTAGTCCGTCTTCGCATTGTTCGAGGTGTGGTACCCCGCTGACCGCAGGTATGCCGGAAAACCGCGCACCCCATCCGGCAACCGAACCGCCGACCTGTGCTGGTGCGTGCCCTGCGAGGCCGCGTACATCCCCGTGATCAGGCAAGACCGCGCCGGAGAGCACACCGCCCCCGTCGCAAATGCGCGCGTGAATCGCACACCCCCCCGCGCCAATCCATCCAGCCTCGGGGTCAGCGCCCACACATCGCCGTAGCATCCCAGGTCCGGACTCATGTCCTCGCACGTGATCCACAGGACGTTCGGCCGCCCGGCGACAGCGCCCCCCGCCGCGAAGCTCACCAGGAACCAAAACCCCAGAAACAGCCGCCCGAACCGAAAAAATGAATGCACGGCATCATTCTGGCCGCCGCCGCACCCTGGCGTCAATGCCCCGCCCGCCAAAATCCTCGCGTAAGGCAGCACCCTGGGGCGCAAAGCTTGGGGATGTAGGGCGCGAAATCCCTTTCGCGCCACGGCCAACCGGCAGGGCCGCGCGTGGCGCGGATGGGCATCCGCGCCCTACAGGACGCGGCAGAGTCAGGTGCGCGGATCCTATACGATTTGTCGAGGACACCTCGATCGAGGAGTAGGCCTCACGCCAGGATTTTGGGGCGCGTCCGCGTCCTACCGCCTCCGCCGCCGGGCCAAAAGGCCCAGAACGACACCGCCCGCCCCCAACAGCGCCACCGCCGACGGTTCCGGGATGATAAGCCCCAGCACCTCCTCCTGGCTCAGCGCCCGATCCCACACCGCGAGGTAATCGATCGTCCCGTCAAAGGCCTTGCGCTGATTGCCCGTCCCCGCCGCCCCAATCGTCTCGTTGCCGATCAGCGTCGTGGTCGTCGCGTTTGTCCAGATGTTCCCCGTCCGGTTCGTCGTGAAGAGAGACCCCGCCGCCGGATGGACGTAGAAATCCACGCTGTCGCCAACGCCACCGCTCTCGCCATCTTCGGTCAATACAACCACGGCGTCATACCAGATGCCCGTCTGCATCGCGTAGCCCGAGTCGAAAGTGGTGAAATTTAGCTGGAAAAGCCGCAGATACGGGGTCGATCCGCTATTCTGGATCCCAAACAACCAACCATTGGATACGCCAAACCCGTTCCCGTAGAGCCACGTCATCTGGGCATTTGCGTCGTCCGAAATGTACCCGTCCCAGAGGAACCTGGTCGCGATCGTCGCGGAACCCTTGACGCTGAAATTGCCCACCGTGAACCCCACGGTCTGCACAGTGTCCGTCAGCCCTGGGGTCACCACGTACGGCTGCAGGTTCACGCCGCGCCCCTCGGACCCGAACGGGTCCACCGTGCTCGCGCCGCCCGGCCCCGTCAAAGGCACCGAGGCCCAAGAGATGTTCGTGTTGCCCGGGTTGGTTATCCCGGTCGCATTATGCCCATTCCCGCTGGAATCCACGATCTGGGCCGCGCTGGTCACAAAACCGCTCGATGCCCCATCGAATTTCCAAAGGGCCGCCGCATTGGTCAGCGCATCGGCCTGGGCCAAGGCCGCGCCAAAATGCGCAAGGCTCAAAGCGGCAACCATTTGCAATCCATATCTCATGACTGTCGTCTCCCGGTTGATCTAGGATGGCGATGGGATCGCGATCCGTCAAACCCGAATGTCTTGTCTTTTCCTTGGGAAACGGGCGGCGTGGCCGCATAGTCTGCCCCGATGGACGTATCGAACATCCGGCGGGAATACGCGCGCTGCAGCCTTCGCAGGCAGGATCTCGACCCCGACCCGTATCGCCAGTTTGAGCGGTGGTTCTCCGAGGCGATGGCCTCGGGGATGCCCGACCCCAACGCCATGTCGCTGGCGACGGCGACCGCCGCCGGCGCCCCCTCGCTCCGCACCGTGCTGCTCAAGGCATACGACCCCCGCGGCTTCGTCTTCTACACGAACTACGAGAGCCGCAAGGCGCGCGAGATCGCCGAGAATGCCAATGTCGCGCTGCTGTTCCTCTGGATCCCGCTGGAACGCCAGGTCGCCATCACCGGCGCCGCCGAAAGGGTCACAGCCGCGGAGTCCCTGAAGTACTTTCTCTCCCGCCCGCGCGGCAGCCAGCTCGGCGCATGGGTATCGCACCAGAGCCAGGTCATCTCAAACCGCCAACTCCTCCTGGCCAAGCTCGACGAGATGAAGCGGAAGTTCGCCGCCGGCGAGATCCCCCTTCCCCCGGCCTGGGGTGGCTATCGCGTCGTGCCCAAGACAATCGAGTTCTGGCAGGGCGGCGAGGACCGTCTCCACGACCGTTTCCTCTATTCGCTTCAACCCGGCGCCACCTGGTCCATAGACCGGCTCGCCCCGTGACGGCCATCCGATGGGCATGAAGCCGCCCAGATCCGATTCCCCGGGGCCGCCGAATCTCTCGGGCATGGCGGCGCCGTCCCTCCTCGCCGCGTCGATTCTGGCATGGGCGGTCCTGACTGGCGTCGATCTTCGACGCGACCACCCGATCTCCGCCACCGGCGGCGCCCGATTGCCCGATGGCCTCGAACTTCCCGTGCCGCACTTCGTCCAGTCGGATCCCCTCTGGGCAACGGATCCCCTCGGGCCAACGGACGGCACCTTGGCCGCCGAGGGCTGCGCCATCGCCTCCGCCGCCATGGCCCTCGCATTCCATGGCGCCGATACCGATCCCGGCCGCCTCAATCGGGCCCTCTCCGCCACGCCCGGCGGTTACACGCCCCGCGGCTGGGTGTACTGGGAAAAGGCCGCCGAGGCCATCGGCGCCCACGCCGCCCACGCCTACGAGGGCCCGCCACGCCATCGACTCATCGACCGCAACCTCGCCCGCGGCAACCCCGTCATCGCGCGCGTCCGCCTCCCCTCCGGCACCACCCACTTCGTCGTCATCTCCGGCAAGCGCGAGGCGGAATACCTCATCCGCGACCCAGGCGCACGCCATATCCCCCGACTCTCCGAATTCGCCTCCCCCCTCGAGGCCATCCGATTCTACCTCCCCGCACCGCCCGGCCTTACCCAATGACTGACCCGAAAATTGGCCACGGGATCGGCCTGTAGGGCGCGGATTCCCATCCGCGCCACGAGGGCCCTGCCGGTTGCCCGTGGCGCGAAAGGGATTTCGCGCCCTACATTTTCACCCCCGGTGGTGCCCCGCCTGCGGGGCATGGGATCTAGCCCGGACATTTCATCGTGGGAGAATTTTCTCGGAGGGTCGCAGGATTGATA
>CAZYWZ010000187.1:0-9329 GCA_964651705.1 uncultured Verrucomicrobiales bacterium | reverse complement strand
GGATGGGAATCCGCGCCCTACAGGCCGATCCCGTGGCCGATTTTCGAGTCAGGCGACGCAGATGGCGACTTCCGTGCCCTCGGGGACGCGGTCGAAGAGTTCGGCGACGTCGCGGTTGTTCATGCGGACGCAGCCGTGGGAGGCGGGCTGGCCGATGAGGTGCTCCTGGTTGGTGCCGTGGATGTAGATGTAACGATCGAGGGTATTGGCGTTGTCGGGGTCGAGGCCCTCGAGCCACAGGATGCGGGTAAGGATGAGGTCGGCGTCCTCTTGGTACGGGTCTTCGGACGACCAGATCGAACCGGTCCAGTGCCGCTCCTTGAGGACGGCGCCGGGCGGGAGTTCAGCGCCGAACTTTTTCGCGATGCGGAGGCGCCCGGGCGGCGTGCGGAGGCTGCCTGGCTGGGTGCCGATCCCGAACTTGGAGGTCGAGATCGGGTAGGTCTTGGCCAGCGTGTTCCCGTCCCAGAGTTCGAGCCGCTGGTCGGGGACGCTGACGCGCAGGCGGATTTCGGCCATGGGGGAATATAGCGTGGGGCTGGGTCGCCCGCCAAGGCGCGTGGGGGCATCGGGTCTCTCGCTCACGCACGTCCCGGAAGGGCGGCTGGTTCCATGGGATGAAACAGGGGATCCGGTGCTCGACAATACGACGTGACGATCGCGTAAGGACGGGTTGGGGTCTGCCCGCCATGGCGGGCCTTTTGGCGGGGAATAGGCCGAAGCCAGGATGTCGGAAGAGTCGCATCTGACGAAAGGCTTCGTTGTCATTTTCCGCTCCGGTGGTGCCCCGAGTGCGGGGCATGATGTCAGACTGGAAAGTTTGGGATGTAGCCACGGCCGTCATGCCGTGGATGTTCCAAAGCGTGGCCCACCTATGGCCAGATGGGCTACACCTCCCTGCGGTACGAATCGCTTTGCTTACGATGGATGGGCGAGTAGGTTTTATTCGAGGAGGGTCTTCGAGGCCATGGGCGGCGGTGACCGGAACGGTGGCGTGGCGACCATTGACCCCTACCTTGGCATCACGCTGGGGGGGTTTTTGATCGAGGGGCTGATTGGCCAAGGCGCCATGGGGGCGGTGTATCGGGCGCGGCAGCTCTCGCTGGATCGTCCGGTGGCCCTGAAGGTGCTGGCGTCCCGGCTAGCGATGCGCGATGACGTGCTGAGGCGCTTTCTGCGGGAGGCGCGGGCGGCGGCGGCGATCTCGCACCCGCACCTGATCCAGATTTTCGCCGTCGGGGAGGAAGGGGGCATCTACTATCAGGCGCTGGAGTTGGTGGAGGGCAAGAGCCTCGGGGATTACTTGAGGGCCGGGGAACATTTTTCCGAGTCGGAGTGCCTGGAGATCGCGAGGCAGACGCTCTCGGCCATGAGGGAGGCGCACCGGGCGGGGGTTGTGCATCGGGACATCAAGCCGGACAACCTGCTGTTGGATAGCCAGCATCAGATCAAGCTGTGCGACCTCGGGCTGGCGCGGATCACGGAGTTCGAATCCAGCGTGGCGTTGACGCTGACGGGCGTGAGCGTGGGGACCCCGCTCTACATGGCGCCGGAGCAGTGCATGGGAAAGCGGAGCGTGGACTATCGTGCGGATTTCTACGGGTTTGGCGCGACGCTTTTCCACCTTTCCACGGGGGAGCCGCCGCACCAAGGCAAGACGCCGCTCGAGGTGATCAACATGCACATCAACGCCCCGGCGCCGGACGCGCGCTTCATCAACCCGTTGCTGACGAAGTCCTTCGCCATGCTGGTGCGCCGCCTGATGGCGAAGAGACCGGAGCAGCGACCAAAGACGCACGCCGAGATCGCCCGGGCCCTGGATGTCTGCGGGGCGCGGCTGGCGCTGCGATCTCGCGATCTGATGAGCCAGTCGCGGATCGCCGCGAGCCAGGTGGTTTCGCCGACTTTTCTGGACGAGCCGGCGCTTTGGATCGGGGGTGCCACGGCGGCGTGCGCGCTCGTCGTCGCCGGGGTCCTGTGCATGGCGATCCTGAAGGGTAGAGAGCCCGACAACGTGCTCGGGTTCGAGTCGCGTCCCGAGGCCCTCGGGGCGGAGACCGGGATCGCCGACGGCGCCTTTTTGAGGGAGGTGGTGGCGCTGCCACCGGAGGAGCAGGTCGCCCGGGTGGTGTCGAGGTTGAGGGAACTGAACCCGGGATACGGGGGCAAGGTGAGGCACAAGATCGAGAATGGGGCCATCACCGAATTTTCCTGCGAGTCCCGCTTCGTGTCCGACATCTCGCCGGTGGCCGCACTGCGCGGGCTTCGGGGATTCAGCTGCGGGGGGGAGGCGGGGGAGGGAGGACGATCCGGCCTGATGGATCTTTCGCCCCTGAGGGGGCTTTTGCTCGCCCGCCTGAGTTGCGGGTTTAGCGAGGTGGCCGACCTCTCGCCCTTGGGCGGCATGCCGCTGGCGCGGCTGGACTGCCACGCCACGCGTGTCCGGGATCTTTCCCCGGTCGGGGGCGCCCGCCTGACCTACCTGAATTGCGGCGACAACCCGCAGTTGGCAGATCTCGGTCCCTTGCGCGGGATGCGGCTCCTGGTGCTCGCATGCCAGGGAACCGCGGTGAGCGATCTGCAGGTTTTGGCGGAGATGCCGCTCAAGGCGTTGCAGTGTGATCCCGCGATCATCGCGGAGGGCTACAACAGGGATCTCCTGCGGGATATCGCCACGCTCGAGACGGTCAACGGGACCCCCGTGGCCGAATTCTTTGCCGGGCGTTGAAGGGCTGAGGCGGAGGGGGCGCCACGGGGGGTGTAGCCCATCTGGTAACAGATGGGTCCGGGCGCCCAGCCGGCACATCCATGGTCTGGCGACCGTGGCAACACCCGGCGTGTCGGCGTGTCCGGTCCAACGAATCGCATTGCGCGGCCCGGGGACGCGGCTACAGTCATGTGCCTTTGCCCATGAGCAAGTCGTACCATGTTGCAATCGTCGGCGCCACGGGCGCCGTCGGCCAAGAGCTGTTGTCGGTGATGGAGCGCCGAAACTTCCCGGTGGGGAAGCTGACGCCCCTGGCCTCGGAGCGGTCGTTGGGCAAGACCGTGACCTTCAGGGGAGAGGCGATTCCCGTGCGGGCGTTGGGCGAGGACGCGTTCGGCGGGGTGGATTTCGCGTTCTTTAGCGCCGGGGCGACCCGGTCGAGGCAATTCGCTCCGGCGGCGATGCGGGCCGGTGCGGTGGTGATCGACAATTCTTCGGCGTTCCGCATGGATCCTGGGGTGCCGCTGGTGGTGCCGGAGGTGAATGCGGGGGATCTCGCCGGGCATCGGGGGTTGATCGCGAACCCGAACTGTTCGGCGGCCATCCTGTGCGTGGCGGTATGCCCGATCCATCGGGCGGCGGGGGTCCGGCGCATCGTGGTGTCGACGTACCAGTCGGCGAGCGGCGCGGGTGCCCGGGCGATGGCGGAGCTGGAGTCGCAGAGCCGGGAGGTTCTGGAGGGCAGGCCGGCGCGGCCCGAGATCTTCCCGCACCAGATCGCGTTTAACCTTTTCAGCCATAACACGCGCGTGGCGGAGAATGGGTACAACGAGGAGGAGAACAAGATGATCGAGGAGACGCGGAAGATGTTCCACGCCCCCGATCTACCCGTCGTGCCGACCTGCATCCGGGTGCCGGTCTTCCGGGCGCACTCGGAGTCGGTCCTGCTGGACCTGGGGCGGCCGATGGCGCCTGCCGAGGCGCGCGATGTCCTGGCATCGGCGCCCGGGGTCCGGGTGGTCGATGACGCCGAGTCGAACCGATTTCCGATGCCCGTGGAGGCCAGCGGTGAGTTGGACGTCCTGGTGGGGAGGATCCGCCAGGAACCGGGCAACCCGAACGGCCTCGCGATGTTCGTCTCGGGGGACCAGTTGCTCAAGGGCGCCGCGTGGAATGCGGTGCAGATCGCGGAATGCCTGATCGGGGGCGCCGGGGCGTAGATGCGCGGGTGCGGGGATGGCTCTCATCGTCCAGAAATATGGCGGCACCTCGGTCGGTGACGTGTCGCGTATCAAGAAAGTCGCCGCCCGGGTGGCGCGTTGGCGGGGCGAGGGGCACAGCCTTGCGGTGGTCGTGTCGGCCCGGTCCGGCGTGACCAACGAGCTGATCGCGCGGGCCAAGGAGGTCAAGGCGCAGCCCTCGGAGCGCGAGTTGGACGTACTGCTCGCGATCGGGGAGCAGGAGACGATCGCGCTGCTGGCGATGGCGCTGCACGACATCGGGGTGGCGGCGGTTTCCTTCACGGGCGCGCAGGCCGGTATCATCACCGACGACGTGCATACCAAGGCGCGGATCCGGCAGTTCCGGCCCGAGCGGGTGGCGGAGATGCGGCGCTGCCTGGACCGGGGCGAGGTCGTGATCGTTGCGGGATTCCAGGGCGAGACCGCCGACGGGCGAGTCACGACGCTGGGGCGGGGTGGGTCGGACCTCAGCGCGATCGCGATCGCCCATGCCCTGCGCGCGGACTCCTGCCAGATCTACACCGACGTGGACGGGGTCTACACGACGGACCCGAGGATCGTCCCGGGCGCGCGCAAGATCGGCGAGCTGAGCTACGAGGAGATGCTGGAGATGGCGAGCGCGGGCTCGAAGGTGATGCAGGCGCGGAGCGTGGAATTCGCGAACAAGTACAGGGTGAGATTCGAGGTGAGGTCGAGCATGAACGAGAATCCGGGGACGGTCGTCAAAGAGGAGGATCGGGGCATGGAGCAGGTGGTGGTGCGTGGCGTGAGCCTCGACCGGAATCAGGCGAAGGTCACCGTGGGTGGCGTGCCGGACAAGCCGGGCGTGGCCGCGAGACTGTTCGGCGCGCTGGCCGGCGCGAACGTGAATGTGGACATGATCGTGCAGAACGTGAGCGCCTCCGGCGTGACCGATATCTCGTTCACGTTGAGCCGGGACGAGCTGGCGAAGGCGCGGGCGGCGGTCGAGCCGCTGGTGCGCGAGGTGGGGGCGGTGGGGTTTTCGGCGCAGGAAAGCATCGCGAAGATCTCGGTGGTGGGGATCGGAATGCGATCGCACGGGGGCGTTGCGGCGGGGATGTTCGAGGCGCTGGCGGGAGCCGGCCTAAATATCCAGATGATTTCCACCTCGGAGATCAAGATCTCCGTGATCGTGGACGAGGCGAATGCGGAGGCGGGCGTCCGCGCGGTGCACGACAAGTTTGGGCTAGGGGGTTGAGGCGGGGCGCGCTGCGATGCGGGCGTGCGTCATCGGCGGGGGTCTGGTGGGCCTCGCGACCGCGCGGGCGATCCTGCGGGCGCGTCCCTCTTGGCGGGTGCGGGTGCTGGAGAAGGAGGGGGGTGTTGGCCGACATCAGAGCACGCACAACAGCGGCGTGCTGCACTGCGGGCTCTACTACAGGCCCGGATCCCTGAAGGCCCGGATGGCAGTCGAGGGTGTCCGCGCGATGATCGCCTTCTGCCGGGCGCGCGGGATCGCGCACGAGCAGTGCGGGAAACTGGTCGTGGCGGCCGATGAGGGGGAGGTGCCGCGGCTGGAGGAGCTTTTGCGCCGCGGGCAGGCCAATGGGTTGCGCGGCCTGCGGCGGACCGACGCGCGGCAGATGCGGGAGATCGAGCCGCACGCGGGGGGGGTGGCTGCGGCGCATGTGCCCGAGGAGGGGATCGTGGATTTTGCCGCGGTGTGTGGTGCCCTCGTCTCGGATGTCGAGGGGGACGGTGGGGGCGTCGTGACCTCGGCGCGCGTGACATCGATCCGGCGCCGCGGCGGGGAGTGGCTGCTGGCGACGACGGGCGGGGAATTTGCGGCGGATTGGATCGTGAATTGCGCCGGGCTGCACAGTGACCGGGTGGCGCGATTGGCCGGCGAGACGCCGGTCACGCGGATCGTCCCGTTCCGCGGCGGGTACCACAAGCTGCGGGCGAATCGGGCCAGTCTGGTCCGGCACCTGATCTATCCCGTGCCTGATCCGAACTTTCCCTTTCTGGGGGTGCATTTCACCCGGATGATCGGGGGCGGTGTCGAGGCGGGCTCGAGCGCGGTCCTCGCGTTCGCGCGGGAGGGGTATCATCTGTGGGACGTGAATGTCCGGGACCTCGCCGAGGCGCTGGCCTTCCCGGGGCTGTGGCGATTCCTGCGGCGCTATCCGTCGATGGTGAGGGAGGAACTCTGGCAGGCCGTCAGCCGCGAGGCGTTCTGTCGGCGATTGCGACGACTCGTCCCCGACGTGCGCCCGGAGGATCTGGAGCCGGGTCCCGCCGGCGTGCGGGCACAGGCCATGACGGCCGAAGGGTCACTGGTTCAGGACTTCGAAATCGTCGGCCGCGACCGCGCGCTCCACGTGCTGAATGCGCCCAGTCCCGCGGCCACGGCGTGCCTGGCCATCGGCGACCACGTGGCGGCGATGGTGGGAAACTAAGCGGTATTTTCGAGTCAGTCGCTTCTGGTGTGCCGGGTGACGAGGCGGGCCAGGAGGGCGAGGCCCAAGCCGAGCAGGGCCAGCGCAGATGGCTCGGGTATGACCAGCGCGATCCGGTTCCCGCCCAGATAGTCATAATCGATGGCGTAGCCATCCGGAAGATTGAGGACGTTGAGGAATGGTTCGTCGGGGAGCGAGTCGTACTCGGCGAAGATATAGGCGCTATTGGTGAGGGTCTCGGCGAAGACGAATTGGACGGTGCCGTTGGTGATGTCAAAGAAGCCGTTGACGTCGAGAAAGTCGCTGATGCCCAGGCCGGGTCCGGCGGCGTTGGCGAGTTCGATTTCGAGGGTGCCGGCGAGATTGAAAGTGTTGCTGGTTGTGAGGGTGCCGATGGAGTTCCCGGGGGCGACGATGGAGCCCGCGAGGGTCTGGACAACGGCATCGATGAGGCCGGTGCCCCCGAGGGTGCCACCGTTCTGGATGGCGTAGGCCCCGCCGCCGAAGTGGGTACCGTTGACCTGCAGGGTGCCGTTGGTCACGGTGGTGGTGCCGGCGTAGGTGTTGGCGCCGGAGAGATCGAGGATGCCGGGGCCCTTCGAGATCAGTGCGAGGTTGTTGTCGTTTGGGCCGCTGCCCCCGATGAATCCGCCGAACGCGTTATTTGTGCCGGCGCCGATATTGAGCGTCAGGGTGGATATGGTGGGGCTGCCGCCGGCGACGTAGTTCGAGATGCCGCTGCCCAGCATGACGAGACCGGCCAGCTCCTGGTTGTAGCCATTCAGGAAAAACCGGCCGTTGCCCTCGGCGTGACCGACTGTGTTCAGGAGGCCGCCGAGGAACAGCGTCGTTGTCGTCGGCAGCCGGTCGTTGCCGTTGGTCAGGTGCACCGTCCCGGTGAACGGACTGAGGGCGTCGGGCGCGCGATTGGCCGTGATGTGGGTATAGCCGCCGTAGGCGCCGGTGCCGCCCAGAACGATCTCGCTGGTGCGGCTCAGCGAACCCGTGCCGCTGCTCTGGGAGACGTCCGTGATGAGGTGGACACCGCGATTGTTGCCGTCGTCGGAAATGGTGCTGTTCAGGAACCAGACCTTCTTGGAACCGGGTTCGGACGAGGTTTGCGGGTTGGCCCATGACTCGACTGCTAGGACCCCGTTAGTGTTCAATGTCACGGGTCCGTTGAACGTCGTGTCGGTCGAGGCGTAGCTCTTGAGTGAACCCCGGGTGTTGATGCCGTTGATCGTGATTGGTTCCGAGACCGTGATGGGGCTGCCGAGATCGCGGAGGCGAACAAAACCGCTGCCATTGATAACGGTGCCGGCATTCGTCGTCCCGAGCGTGTTCGCGTTGCCGCCGCGCAAATCGAGGTTGGCGCCGGAGTTGACGATGATCTCGCCGGTGAAGTTGCTGTTGTTGCCGGTGAGTTCCAGGCCACCGCTGACCGCAGTTAACGTCCCACTACCCGTCATCGCCCCATATATTCGAACGTTGCCGCCGGACTTCGAGAGGCCATCCGCGCCGAAATCGACCGGAGTGTAGATCTGGAGGTAGTTGCCCGCGCTGTTTTGAATGAACGGGCTAGTGCCAGCGAAGGTGAGCGTCGCCCCTGAAAGAGGACGGATGTCGAGGATCGAGTCGGTGCCGCCGCCGGTGTCGTTGTAAACTATGCCATTGACCGTTACGCTGACGTCCTGCGTGACCGAAAAGTTGGCGGTGTAATCGTTGGTGAACAGTGCGACGTCGGTGTTGGAATTCGGGATTCCCGGGAGCCAGTTGGCGGTGTTGGTCCAGTAACCGCCGGCCGAGGAACCGGCGGGCTGCCAATCGTTGGTGGTCAGTTGCGCCAGGGCCGATTGGCACACAATGGACACGACGAGGGTGAGCGCGTGACCGACGCCGATGGGCGATCGATGCGCGAAGCGTCTTGCGGGATCTGATATCATGATCGTTCTCCTTCCGCCCGGTGAGACGGCGCACCGCCCGAGGTCGCTGAGCCAAGCCGTACCATGGGTGTCAGGATAAGGGACAGGCGAGAGACTATTCAATAATTCTTCTGGCATTTTTTGCCATGACGGCAATGGGGTTTCCGGGAATGAGCCGTTCCGGCGTGATGGCATCTTAGGGGATTTGACGGGCAGGGGAGTGCTGCACCCTGAGGGCCAAGAGGGTTGCGATGGCGTAGGAGGCGAGGGCGAGGGCGGCGGTCCAGCGGTAGCCGACTTTCACGCCGAGGTAGAGGGCGAGGACGACGGCGAAGGAGCCGGCGATGCCGTTGATGGCGAAGAGGTGTGGGATCCACTGGCCGGCGCCGGCGGAGCGGGCGATGGCCAGGCCGCGAGGGAAATAGATGCCCATCAGGGCGCCGGTTCCTGCGACGCAGCCTATCGCGATGGACTTGGTGAGCCAGGGAGGCATGCCGGCGGCCATCAGCGCCTGCGGTGCGGCGAGGGCGATGGCGGACATGGCGACCAGCGCGACCGTCGAGGCGCGGATATCCCAGTGGCTGGCCAGGAGGCCGCCAACCGCGGAACTGATCAGCAGAAGCCCCAGGACGTACACGAGCGATACCGATGGGGAGACGAAGACCGTCTGGTAGGTGAGCATGATGACGATCTCGATCAGGAAGTAACCGAAGCCGATCAGGGCGTTGAACGCGATGAGGCTGGCGCGGACGGGGCCGGGGGCGTCCCGCAATGCCGTGCTTCCCAGAGCGATGGCGGCCAGCAGGGTGAGGGCGGCGGCGATCGCGAGCATGCGATCCAGACGGGGGGTCTTGTGGCGACCCACGGAGGCGAATGGCCGATCCGCCGTGATAGGGGAGGCATCGAAGTTCTCCTGGGCCAAGGGGGAGAAATCGCGCGACTCGATCATCTGGAAGAGTTCGGCGTATTGGCGGGTGGAACCGCGGGTAGTGTCCTAATTTGAAATCGACCGAGAAAGGATTCGGGTTGACACGGGGCG
>CAZYWZ010000186.1:3221-9523 GCA_964651705.1 uncultured Verrucomicrobiales bacterium | reverse complement strand
ACAATGAATTATCTCCGTCGTCCCCATGATCCGCGGTTTGAAGTTTCTGGCTAGAGCCCGTGCCGCCCCAGGGCGGCACCACCGGGGGTGAAAATGTAGGGCGCGAAATCCCTTTCGCGCCACGGGCAACCGGCAGGGCCCTCGTGGCGCGGATGGGAATCCGCGCCCTACAGGCCGATCCCGTGGCCAATTTTCGAGTCAGCGCAGGGCCTCCTGGACCGCGAGGTAGGCGGGCTTGGGCTGATATTCGCGGTCGAGGAGGAGGCCGTCGGCGCCGCCCTCGCCCCACTTCGGGGAATTGAGCCAGCTGTGGCGGTCGGTCAATCCCCACCAGAAGACGCCGCCGCAGCCTCTGATGTCGCGGGCGGCGCGGACCATGTCGCGGCACAGCCTCGCCTGCGCCTCGAGCTTTTTCGGGGTGACGGGGGGAGGGACGGCGAAGTCGGCCTCGGTGATGTAGGTGCGGAATCCGGCCGAGGCGAAGCGGCGGGCGTTCTTGCGGAAGTCCTCGAAATCGAACCGGAGCCCCTTGATGTGGAACTGGAATCCGACGGCGTCGATGGGGGTGCCGCGGCGCTTGAGGGCACGCATCATCTTGAGGATGGCGTCGGCCTTGGCGTTGGATCGTTCGGCGCCGTAGTCGTTGTAGATGAGGGTGCAGTTTGGGTCGGCCTTGCGCGCGAAGCGGAAGGCCAGGTCGATGTAATCCGGGATCCCGTCGCGATCTTCGTCCCCGAGGGTCTTGACCCAGAAGGATTCGCGAAACTGGCCGTTGTCACCCATCGCCTCGTTGACGACGTCCCAGAGGGGGATGTCGCCCCGGAAGTGGGACACGACCGTGGTGACGTGGTTGCTCAAGAGGGAGAGCGCCTCGGGGCGCGACCACGCGCCCTTCTCGAGCCACCCGGGATTCTGCATGTGCCAGACGAGGGTGTGGCCGTGGACGGTCATCCGGTGCTCTTTCGCGAAGGCGACGAAGCGGTCGGCGTCATCGAAGCGGAAGGCGCCGCGCTCGGGTTGGAGCGCGTAGGGCTTCATCTGGTTTTCGGGAGTGAGCGCGTTAAAGTGGGTGGCGAGCGCGCGGGCGTATTCGGTGGCGTCGGGGGCGGACCAGAAGTGGTTCATGGCGGCGGCGCCGATGAGGAGGTCGCGGGCGCCGGGCAGATCGCGCAGGGGGGCATCGGCGGTGCGGGCGACCGCGGGCACGGCGAGGGCAATGAGGAGGAGGGCGGCGCTTGGCGTGGGCGTGTGCATCAGGGGGAAGCTATGGCGTGGCCCCTGGCTGGGCAAATCGGATCGGCAGGGCGATGGCCCGGCCGAGTTCCTCGAGGTATTGGTCGCGCGGGATCGTGCGGGCGCCGAGGCGCGTCAGGAAGGGCGTGGGGATCTGGGCGTCGATGAGCGCGAAGCGGCGGTCCCGGAGCATTTCCGACAGTTGGTAGAGCGCAAACTTCGAGGCGTCGGGCGCGAGGTGGAACATCGACTCCGCGAAGAACGCGCCCCCGATCGCGAGTCCGTAGAGGCCGCCGACCAGGGCCCCGTCGCTCCATGTCTCGACCGAGTGGGCGTGGCCCAGCCGATGCATCCGGGTGTAGGCGCGGGCGACGGCGGCGGTGATCCACGTGCCGCGTTGCCCCGGGCGCGGCGTCGCCGCGCAGAGGCGGATCACGGACGAGAATCGCGTGTCGACGCGGCACTCGAAGCGCCCCGAGCGCAGGGTGCGGCGCAGGCTTCGGCCCGCCACGACACCCCCGGGACGGAAGACGCATCGCTCGGGGGGGGAGTACCAGGCCAGCGGCTCGGTCTCTCCCCAGGGCCAGGGGAAGATCCCGCGCCGATACGCCTCGAGCAAGCGGCGCGGCGCCAGGTCGCCCCCTAGGGCCAAGAGCCCATCGGGCTCCGCCTCGCGCGGGTGCGGGAACTCCGGACCTTTCCCCAGCAGGCATAACGGCACAGGCAAAAGTCTGTGTCGCACTGGCCGGGGAGTCAAAGCCACGCGCAGTCCTGCCGGTTGCCCGTGGCGCGAAAGGGATTTCGCGCCCTACGTCCCCCAAAGCATTCCGCCCTCGGGCAGAGCCTTGCCCGAGGATCAAGAAGCCAAGTTGCCAGTTGACATACAAGCTATTGTGGTGTAGCAACAGTCATGAGGGCGCGACCACAACTGGTTGTGTTTGTTTTGAGATGAAGTGCCCGAAATGCGGCGTCCTCGATGACAAGGTGGTCGACTCGCGGTTATCGCGGGACGGGGGGAGTATCCGTCGTCGGCGAGAGTGCCTGACCTGCGGGTTCCGATTCACGACGTACGAGGCGATCGAGTCGCAGGACGTGCGCGTGATCAAATCCGATGGGCGATATCAGCCCTTCGACCGCCAGAAGTTGCTCAATGGCATGCTGCGCGCGTGCGAGAAGCGCCCGGTGAGCAAGGAGCAGATCGAGGCGGCGGTGCTGGAGATCATCGGGGAGATGGAGCAGGAGTACGACAACGAGATCCCGACGCGCGCGATTGGCGAGGCCGTCATGCGGAAGCTCCGGCAGATGGATCCGGTGGCGTACGTGCGTTTCGCGTCGGTGTATCGGCGGTTCGAGGACATCGGGGAGTTCGAGCAAGAGATCAAGAGCATGCGGGCGACGAGGGTGACATGATCGCGACCGAGAATTTTGTGCCGATGATCGACCACGGCGGGCGGCGGCTGGTCCCGCTGGACGGGGCGTGGCTCGCGGAATCGATCTTCCACGTGGCGAGGGGCCATGGCCATTCGGCGTGGTGGGCGCAGCAGGTGGCCAAGGTGATCATCGATTATCTCGAGACCGACGGTCCCGGGATGGTGATCCCCGCCGACGACATCCGCACGACGGTGTGCCACGTGCTGCGAAAGATCGGGGCCCAGGACGTGGCGGAGTCCTTCGAGACATTGCCGCCGAGGATACGCATCTCGCTGGCGACGCTGGCGCGCGAGTCGCGCACGGGCTTCGAGCTGGAGTTTTTCGAAAGGCTGCGGCGCGAGATCGAGCACGGGATGGGCGGGGACGTGAGCTGCCTGGTGTTCAGCGGGATGAAATCGGCGGTGAAGTATCTGGCGGGGCGGCGCCGCTGGCGCCGGCGCTGCCAGGAGCTCGAGTCCGAGATCCTGTCCCACATCGAGGGCGTGGTGGCCGCCAGTGGGCGCGGGCGCGAGGTCCGCATCCTGGTGGTCTGATCCGGGAGGTCGACGTGGGAGAGGACACCCTATTCTCGAAGATCGCGAGGCGGGAGATCCCGTCGCAGATCGTGTACGAGGACGATGAGGCGGTGGCGTTTCGCGACATATCGCCGCAGGCGCCGGTCCACATCCTGGTGATCCCGCGACGCGTGATCCCGAGGATCGACGCGGCGGCGGCCGAGGACGCGGGCCTGCTGGGGCGGCTGCTGCTCGTCGCGCGGGAGGTGGCGCGGCGCGAGGGGTTGGACAGGACGGGATACCGCCTCGTGATCAACAATGGCCCGCACGGCGGCGAGACGGTGCCGCACCTCCACGTCCACCTCCTCGGCGGCCGCCCGATGGCCTGGCCGCCGGGCTGACTCGAAAATTGGGTCGCGATGTAGGCTGCGCCTTGGCGCGCGCGGGCGGTCGACTCGGCAGCGTGCGCCAAGGCGCAGCCTACCATTTTCACCCCCGGGGGTGCGCCGCGTGCGGGGCACGGGATCTGCTCGAAAATTCCGCCACGGCCGTGAGGCCGTGGATCTTCCCACGCGTGGCCCATCTGTTACCAGATGGGCTACATTTTCCGCCCTGGGGGTGCCCCGCGTGGGGGGCATGCCGCCTGGCGGAGGCGGCCTACAAAAACGACCGTGGCTACGCTTTTCCGCCCCGGTTGCCGCCGCGGCAGCGGTCGTGCAGGATGCGGGCGAGGACGGGGCTGGCGAGGACGAGGCAGGCGGCGAAGAATGTGCCGCCACCGGCGATGAGGCAGGCGCCGAGGACGGGGATCGGGGCGGTGCAGAGCAGCGTGATGGGCACGGTCCACTGGATGTTCCTCCAGGTTTCGGCCGGGGAGTGGGCGTCGCCGTGGGCGTCGGCGGCGGCGACGAAATCCAGAGACATCTGGACCACGAAGAGCACGGCGCAAGTGAGGGCCAACAGGACGAGCCAGGCCGGGCGGACGCGATCCCAGGCGACGGCGGCCAGGGCGATCGAGACGACGAGGTAGGCGGCGTAAGGTATCAGGCGCACCAGTCGGACGCGCGCCTGGCCGGGCGCTGCGTGTCTATGTGGCATTGGCGCGGCGGGATTTGGCCTCGTTGCGGAAGGCGGCGGGGGTGACGGCGAGGAATTGGCGGAACACGGCCGTGAGGTGCTGCACGGTGCGGAAGCCGGCGCTCGTGGCGACCTGTTTGATCGGCGTGTCCCCGTTGGACAGGAGGCGGCGGGCGGTGTCGATGCGGACGCGCCGCATCTCGTCGTGCAGCGTCCGGCCGACGGCCTCGCGGAAGCGGGTCTGGAGCGTCGATCGGGAGATCGAGAGGGCGTCGGCCACATCGGCGATCTTGATCCCGTCGCAGGCGTTGGCGCGGACGTAGGCGAGCGCGGCGGAGGCCACCTTGTCCTGCACCGCGATGATGTCGGTGGAGCGGCGTTCCGAGACGCCCGCCGGCGAGATCAGGCGGGGCCTGCGGTCCGGGTTTTCGCCGGACATCAGCGCGTCGAGGAGCGCGGCGGCGGCCGCGCCGATCTGGCGCCCGGACTGGTCGATGCTCGAGATGGCGGGGCGGCAGAGCTCGCAGATGAGGGGGTCGTCATCGACGCCGAGCACGGCGATTTCCTCGGGCACCTTGATGCCGAGGTGGTGGCAGGTCTCGATGATCTGGCGGGCGCGGCGGTCGTTTGCGGCCATCAGGCCGACGGGCTTGGGCAGGGACTTGAGCCACTCGGCCAGGACGGCATGGAGGGCCGGCCATGTCCCCGAGTTGCCGTTAGGGCTGAAGACCTCGCAGGGGAGCGGGGCCTCCGCCGCGCGGGCCGCAAAGGCCTTGGCCCGCAGGTCCGACCACGCGCGGTCGTGCGGGTCGCCATAGCCGCAAAATGCAAGTTGCCGGAAGCCCCGTTGCAGGAGATGTTCCGCCCCCAATCGCCCGACCGCGGGTTGGTCGGCGGCCACGCAGTGCACGCAGTCCAGGCACGCCACGCTGGCTTCCGATGTGCCGCTGAAGGCCACGACCGGGACGCCCCAGCTGCCCTTGGTGGCCGGCAGACCGACCATGTGGCACGAGCAGATGACGCCGTCCGCGGGCCAACCCTCGAAGTCCGTCGGGCCCACCTCCCGGCGCACCGCCTCCTGAAAAAAGAGTTGCCAGCCGGGGCGCTCCCGCACGAAGTCCGCGACGCCCTGTATCACCCGCAGATCGAAATAGCGCGTCGCGTCGTAAATCAAAATCACCCGCCGCAACGGCTGTCGCGCCAATCCCCCGGCAACCGATGCCTTCCGCTTCGCCCGCCATCCCGGAACCGCGCGCGGTCTCCCCCGGCGCCCGTTCCCAGACGCGCCCTTCTTGCGATCCGGCCCGGGCGCCCGCCGAACCGGCGCACTTCCCGTCGCCGCTTCCGGTTCACCCGCCACTGTCGCTGGCTGCCCGGTATCTCTTTCCTTCGTGCTCATTCCCACAAAACGGCCCCCGCAGGAATTAATAGGTTCTTAACTCTGCCCAGTTCGTTCCTTGCGGTGGTCAGAGGTTTACGGTCTTCGGTAAAATGTTCAAAACAGATCCATTTACAAAAAAACGCATGAGTTTTACGCAAAAATGCAGCACTATTTGGGCTCAATTGGGGAGGCAATGGTGCATGTTTCATGGCCCTCAGCCTACCGTCGGGGGTGGGACATTGGCGGGACGACACCGGGTGCATTGTCAAAAAAAAGCGTTGGGCGGGTGCGAATTCCGGCGGTGACAGATGCAATCGAGGCGGGGGAGGATCGCTGGCCGACGGGCCATGGCAGGATACGGTCGACCTCGCACATATGGATCGATTAGTTTTTTACGTCCCTCGCGGATTTTTGCCTATCACCCGAACGGGGGATGGGGTGGGGTTCGGGTCCTGTGCGCTCTGCCACCGCAGTCCATAGAATGGGCCGCCTCCTGACCCGCCACGTGGGCGGGCAGGTTCTTGGTGGTCACTATCGGATTCAACAACCAACTGTCTCCACGGCCTGGCGGCCGTGGCTACGGTTGGAAAGATGTAGCCCCTCCGGTCACGGAGGGGCCGGGCGGCTGGGGTCCACGGCCTGGCGGCCGTGGCTACGGTTGGAAAGATGTAGCCCCTCCGGTCACG
>CAZYWZ010000186.1:0-3121 GCA_964651705.1 uncultured Verrucomicrobiales bacterium | reverse complement strand
GAGGGGCCGGGCGGCTGGGGTCCACGGCCTGGCGGCCGTGGTCACGTCTGGAATCTTCGAGTCAGAATTTCTTGGCGAGGTCTTTGGAGGAGTCGGCCTTGGTGGTGCGGAGGATGCCGATTTCGAAGCCGAGGGCGACGGCCTCGGTGCGGCTGGCGGCGCCGAGGGAGCGGAGGATGGAAGAGACGTGGCTTTTGACGGTTTCCTCGCTGATCTCGAGGGCCTTGGCGATGTCGGCGTTGCTGAGGCCGCGGCGCATGTGGCTGAGGACCTCGATCTCGCGGTCGGTGAGGGGCGAGGGGGCGCGAGCGGGGGGTGTAGTGGCCGGGGTGCCATCGAAGGGCGAGCAGGCACCGGTCTCGAAGGCCTTGAGGATCTCGGCGATCATTTGGGCGCGGGGGATATCTTTGGTGAGGTAGCTGGAGGCGCCGGCCTGGCGCGCGAAGTGGATATCGGACTCGAAGCTATCGGTGGCGAGGATGACGATGCGGGCGGCGGGGTCGGACTGGCGGATGGTGTGTAGGGCCTCGATGCCATCGGCGGCGGGGAGGCGGACATCCATGAGCGTGATGTCGGGTCGAAGCGCGGCGTAGAGGCGGACGGCCTCCCTGCCGTCGCGCGCCTCGCCAATGATCTGAAAGCCCTGCTGGCCCGCGAGCATGGAGACGATCCCGGCGCGGACGACCTCGTGGTCGTCGACGATGAGGATGCGGATCGGGGGCATGGGGGCTCAGGTTCCTGGTAGATTCTCTGGGTGTCCGTTGCGGGCGCCATCGGTGGCGAGTGCGGCGGCGGGGATGTGGGCGGCGAGGCGGGTCCCGTGGCCGGGTTGGCTGTCGATGGCCAGCGTGCCGCCGAGGGCGACGACCCGCTGGCGCATGTTCCTCAAGCCGTGGTGGGAATCTGGCATGGCTTCCTGTGCCTTGGGATCGAAGCCGCATCCGTCATCCGAGATGTCGAGAACGAGCCCATCCGCGTTGCCGCGGAGCGCGATGGCGACGCGCTTTGCGGCGCCATGGCGGGTGGCGTTGTGGATCGCCTCGCGGGCGACCAGGGAGAGGGACGCCATGACGGACGAGGGCACGGGACCGGGCGTCCCCTCGACCGTGACATCGACATGCGTGTCGGAGCAGAGGTGCTGCAGGGCGGCGATGCGTTGGAGGCTGTGGGCGGGATCGACGTGGCCCCGGCCGACGTGCCCAAGCTCCCAGAGGCAGCGGCGAAACTCCTCGCGGATGCGGGCGACGATCGATCGGGCATTGACGATGTGCGGGCGGGGGTCGCCCGACTGGCTTTCGGCGGCTTCCAGGTGGAAACACAGGCCAGTGAGCAGCTGCTGGATGCCATCGTGCAAATCGCCCGCGAGGCGGTCGCGCTCGCGCAGGGTGGTCTCCTGCTGGATATCGAGCGTCCGCTGGGCGTGCTGTGTTTCCGCCAGGGCGAGCGCCTGGCGGCGGGCGCTGCGCCAGAGGTGGGTGCCCCACGTCGCGGACAGCGCGGTGAAGGAGATGGCGATCAGGAGGGCGCCCCAGAGGCGCTGGCGATTCCACCACGGCCCCTGGCGTATCACCCGGACGTCCGAGGGGTCGCGCAGGAGCAGGCTGGCGCCCGACGGCACGATGTTGCCACGCACGCCCCTGCTGCGAGTTTCGTGGTCGAGGCGGAGCACGCCGGTCACTTCGACCTCGGCGCCGCGCCGCGGGCCTATGACGGGCGCGCCGGCCGCGATGGGGAGGGTCGCGACGAGGAACTCCGGCCCGAATTCCAGCAGGAGCCGGACGCCCCCGGCGGCAGCCTGCGTCTCGAGGAATTTCGCCCGGAGGCGCACGAGGGTGCCCCCGAACGCTGCGACGTCGGGATTCAGCCCGCGGTACCCGGCGGACGAGAACACCTCCCCGGGATCGATTTGGCGCGGGTCGATCTTTGGCGCGGGGCCGACACTCTGCGCCACGGCATGCGTCATGGACCAGGATCCCTCATCGGCAGCGAGGAATCCGGACGCCTTTGCGAGGTCGCCCACATGGATGTCGGGTGGGGACGCCATCTCGATGCGGATTCCCAGTGCCGCGTCCTGGAGGTAGGCCACCGTCGGATCGACGTAGGTGACGGTGCCGTGGATCACCCGGCGGCGGAGCGGGATGTCCGCTCCCATCAGGCTCCGGATGTCGGAAAGTCGTAGTGGTGTGGCATGGAAGGGATCGTCATCGCCGCGCTCGAGAATCTCGATATCCTCCGGGATCGCCGAGACTATGTGGTACGCGATTATCTGATGCAGCGGGTTGACCTGGCCCATCACCGTGCCCGAGAAGCGGATCCGGCCGTTGACCCAGCGGTGTGGCTCGGCGCCGGGGGCAACTCGGGCGACGGCGCGAAGGGCGCCCCACTTTGTCGCAAGGTCCAAGGTCGCGTGGGACGCGTCGGCCCGTTCGACGTGCTGCACGACGCCCTGCACGCGCACGCGCTGGTAGAGATCCGCGCCGCTGATGGAGTCGACGTGTCTTGGAGACGGGAGCGCGGCGGCGCCGAACTCGCGAAATCCGGTGGCGATAAACCGCGGCTCTTTCAGTGCCTGGCCGATGGCACCGCGGACCTCGAGGAGGGTGCCGACCGGGCTGGGTGTCATTGGGGCGTCTTCGGCCTTGGCGAGCTGGTGCAGGGTAACGAAGATGCCGCCCGTGCCGTCGTCTAGGACCAGGGTATGCCTGCGTGCTGGCCCCGAGTGCCATGTCACCACCCCGCGCAGCGTAAACTCCCCGCGGGCGACGCGCTCCTCGGGTTCCATCGCGCGGATATCCCCTATTCGGGGGAGGGATCTCGGCTCGGTGGGGGGGGCCGCGGGACCCTCGCCACATGAGACACATGGCATCGCTACAAGGACGCCCGCCATAGCAAGCGCTTTCACGCGCGCACAGCCAACCGACGTCATGACCTCCGCCTCCATCCCCAACGTCCTAATAGTAATCTATACCCGATTCCTCAAGTTTGCGCGAGGTATTTGAGTGTCGCAAGTCGCTGACTGGAAGTGGATTATGATTCGATAACGATGATTATCGAATAGTGCGGCAATCCAAGGCGGTGTTTCGGCGGCGGCCCTTAGATTCACAAACGCACAGGCTGCGCC
>CAZYWZ010000185.1:0-9598 GCA_964651705.1 uncultured Verrucomicrobiales bacterium | reverse complement strand
TCCGCGTGCGCCAAGGCGCAGCCTACATCGCGACCAATTTTCGAGTCAGATCCCGTGCCCCGCCCGCGGGGCACCACCGGGGATGAAAATTTGCCTATTCCCCGCCGCCGGCCGAAGGCCCTTCGCTACTAGCAAGTTACGTCGAATTTTCGAGTCAGCGTCGGCGGCGGAAGAGGCCGATGCAGGTGGCGGTGCCGATGGCGAGGAGGGCGAGGGTCGAGGGTTCTGGGATGACGCCGTTGAGGGTGACGCCGAAGTTCTCGATGGCGATATATTCGTCGGTGTAGGCGCTGGAGAGGTTGTGGATGATCTCGATGGTGAGGGTATCGGCGGTGTGGGGAATGGCCGTGAAGTTGCTGAAGCCGGACATGTCGTAGAAGGAGTCACCGATCCACGATTGGGCGACGCGATCATTCTCGTTCGTGGGGCCGGCGGTGCCATTGTTCCACTGCTCGCGATAGTAGTTGTCGAGGTTGCCGTTGCCGACCAGTTTGACGATGCCGGGTCCGGTGAGGTTGTTGCCGCTGGCGGTGAACTGGAATTCCCAGATGGTGGCGCCGTCGACGCGGAGGGTGATGTTGGTGTAATCGGTGGCGTCGATGGAATCGCCGGCGGCGAGGAGGAGGTTGATGTCTATGCTGTCGTGGGCGGGGAGGTTGGTGAAGGTGAGGGTGGCGGTGCCGGTGCCGGCGCCGCGGGCCTGGTTGATGAGCCAGTTGCCGGAGGCGCCGAAGTTCGTGAAGCTGTCCGGGGCCCTGATGGCGGGGAGCGGGAAGGTGGCGCCGCCGAAGGCCGCGTCGGTGAAGCCGCCGGGATTGGAGGGTTGGACCAGTAGGTTGCCGGTGCCGGTGGCGGTGACCTGGGTGGCGCCGCCGGGAAAGACCCCGAAGGTCTGCCAGCCGTCGAGGACCCACTCGGCGCCGAGTGCGGCGTCGAAGTTCTGGGCGTAGGAGTAATTGGTCCCGGAACCCGGGAAGGGGATGGCGGCGTGGACGGGGTTCCCGGGGCAGAGCAGGGCGGCGGCGAGGATCACGCGGCCGACTCGGGCTGGGGAGGGGTTGGTCATCGATCGATTGAAAAATAGTATATCATACCCGTCGCAAACGCGTAAAGCCCCATTGGGCTTTCCAAATCCTTGCGTAAGAGCTGGCCCTAAAGCCCCGGAGGCGGCGGCGCGGCAGGGTATGATGGGGCGAAAGCGGTGCGGGGACGCACCGCACTCCAAAGCGCTGCGCGCGAAATGAGGCATGGGTATCGAACGCCTGCGGCGATTGGCTTCGCTACGGGGAGGCGGCCTGGCTACGGGCGGGGATGGGCGGCGCGCAATTTCTGGACGATGGCGGGGAGGGCATCGAGGGCGCGGTCGACGTCGGCATCGGTGTTGTAATCGGATAGGGAGAATCGGATGGAGCCGCGGGCGGCGGGGGAGTCGAGGCCCATGGCGGTGAGGACATGGGAGGGGTCGAGGGAGCCGGTGGTGCAGGCGGAGCCGGAGGAGGCGCAGATGCCGTGAGCGTCGAGTTCGAGGAGGAGGGATTCGGCCTCGATATTGGCGAAGGAGATGTTGGAGGTATTGGGCAGGCGTCGGTCGCGGTCGCCGTTGACCCGCGTGCCTGGGATGCGGGCCAGGATGGCCTCCTCGAGGCGGGCGCGGAGGCCGCGGACGCGCGGCAGTTCGTGCCCGAGGCTATCGATGGCCAATTCGGCGGCGCGGCCGAGGCCGACGAGGTAGGGGACGTTTTCTGTGCCGCCGCGGCGGCCTTTCTCCTGTCCGCCGCCGATGATCTGGTTGGCGAAGCGGGTGCCCTTGCGGACGAAGAGGGCGCCGACGCCTTTTGGGGCGTGGAATTTGTGGCCGGAGATCGAGAGGAAATCGGCGCCGGAGCGGGCGAGGTCGATCGGGGCCTTGCCGGGGACCTGGACGGCGTCGGTGTGAAAGAGGACCTTTTTGGCCTTGCAGATGGCGGCGATCTCCTCGACGGGGAAGAGGACACCGGTCTCGTTATTGGCCCACATGACCGAGACGATGGCGGTCTCGGGGCGGATGGCGCGCTCGACCTGGGCGGGGTCGAGGAGGCCGCCGGGATCGACGTCGAGCCAGGTGACGCGGTGCCCGGTTTTCTCCAGGGAGGCGGCGTGTTTGACGATGGCGGAGTGCTCGACCCGGGTGGTGACGATGTGGCGGCGGCCGGTGGTGCGGAGGGCGGCGTTGATGGCGGTGTTATCGGATTCGGTGCCGCAGCTGGTGAAGAGGATCTCGTCGGGTTCGCAGCCGAGGAGGGCGGCGACGCGCTCGCGGGCGGCGGCGATGGCCTTGGCGACGTCGGCGCCAAAGCTATACACGCTGGAAGGATTGCCGTAGAGATCGGTGAGGAACGGCACCATGGCCTCGAAGACCTCGGGGGCCACGCGGGTGGTGGCGTTATTGTCGAGGTAGACGATGTCGCGGCGCTGGGCTTCCATGGCTTGACAAATGGCGGTCGAAACGGTTTGGAACCGGGGAAAATACGCCCCGGGCGAGGAGAAGCAAGCCCCGTGGCGCGTGGGTTGAACGGATGAAGATCTGTGACGTGACGCAGTTTTACTCGCCGTATGGCGGCGGGGTGCGGCGGTATATCGCCGAGAAGCAGGCGTTCGTGCGCTCCTGCGGGGGCCGGCACGAGCACGTGCTGGTGATACCGGGGCAGCGGGACGAGTGCGTGATGGAGGGGCCGTGCAAGGTGTACACGGTGCGGTCGCCGCGGCTGGACCGGACCTCGCGGTATCGGCTGCTGTTGCGGGTGGCGGTGGTGCGGGAAATCCTCCGGAAGGAGCGGCCCGATCTGATCGAACTGGGGGACCCATACCACGTGGCGTGGGCCGCGTGGATCGAGTCGTGCGCGCTGAAGATCCCGGTGGCGGGGTTCTACCACAGCCACTTTCCGGACGCGTATCTCCGGACGGTGAAGAAATATTGCGGGGCGATGGTGCACGATTTCGTGCAGGACTACGCGCGGGCGTACATCGAGCGGCTGTACGGGCGGCTGGCGCGGACGCTGGTGGCGTCGCCGCGGCTGAGGGATCTGCTGGAGTCATGGGGGGTGGGGAACGCGGTGGTGGTGCGGCTCGGGGTGGACACGGAGGTATTTCGGCCGGGTGCGGCGGACGCGGCGATGCGGCGGGAGCTGGGGGTGCCGGAGGGGCGGGTGTGCCTGTTGTCGGTGGGTCGGCTGGCGCACGAGAAGGGGGTCGGGACGCTGCTGGGGGCGTATCGGTTGCTGCGCGAGAGCGAGCCGGGGCGGTACCATCTGGTGGTGGTGGGGCAGGGCCCCTTGCGGCGGGAGGTGGAGGCCCTCGGGGCCGAGACCGGGGAGGTGAGCTGGCGGGCGAATTTTCCGTGCTCGGAAGAACTGGCGCGGGTGTATCGCGCGGCGGACATATTCGTGCATCCTGGGGTACTGGAGACATTTGGTCTGGTGACGGTGGAGGCGCAGGCGTGCGGGCTGCCCGCGGTGGGGATCCGCGGCAGCTACATGGATGGGCTGGCGTTCTGCGGGATCGGGCGGTGGGCGGGGGAGAACACACCGGCGTCGCTGGCGGGGGCGGTGCGGGCGATGGCGGACGGCCCGCGGGAGGCGATCGGGGCGGAGGTGGCCGCGGCCGCGGCGGCATTTGCGTGGCCGAAGGTGTTCGCGGAATTGTTTGAAGTCTATGGCGGGGTGTGCGACGAAGGTGTCCGATGAGCGAAGAGGCAGAGGTCGGGGGCGGGGTCCGGCGCTGGCGGGTGCGGCCCTATGAGGCGCGGGACCGCGAGGCGGTCCGGCGGATCTGCTGCGAGACGGGGTTCCTCGGGGAGCCGATCGACCCGGTGTTCGAGGATCGCGACGTGTTTGCGGACATACTGACGGCGTATTACACGGACCGGGAGCCGGAGTCGTGTTTCGTGGTGGAGCGGGATGGGGAGGTGCGGGGTTACCTGATGGGGTCGCGGCATCACGCGCGGCAGAAGCGATTCGGGATGGCGCTGGGGATGCGGGTGGCGGGGCGGGCCCTGTGGCGGTGTTTCACGAGGCCGTACGGGAAGGCGTCGCGCCGGTACATGTGGTGGGTGGTGACGCGGTCGTGGCGCGAGGTGCCGGAGGCCCCGAAGGGCTTGCCGCACTTCCACATCAACCTGCTCAAGGACGTCCGCGGCGTGGGGGAGACCCGCGAGCTGATCGACCGATTTTTGGAATACCTGAGGGAGTGCGGCGAGCGGCAGGTGTACGGGCAGATGGTGGTTTTCGATGACCGCCGCGGGGAGCGGATGTTCGCGAGGTATGGGTTCAAGGTGCTGAATCGTGGCGAGGTGACGAAGTTCCGCCGCTTCCACGAGGGGAAGGTATTCCTGTTCACGGTGGTCAAGGACATCGGCGCCAACACGCGGCTCTACGGCAAGGACCTTTGGCGCGAGGGGGGCGGGGAGCCCGGATGAGCGGGCCGCTGGTGGTCAGCCTGCACGACGTGCACCCGGGGTCGTTCGAGGCCATCCGGGGGCAGGTGGAGGCGCTGGGGGAGGTCGGGATCGCGCGCTTCAGCCTGCTGGTCGTGCCCGATTTTCACGGGCGGGGGCGGGTCGGCGCGGACAGTGGCCTCCGCGAATGGTTGCGGGGGCGGGTGGCGTGCGGCGACGAGGTCGTGCTGCACGGGTACCACCACCTGAGGATGGGCGCCAAGGAATCGTGGCGGACGGTGTTCTGGACGAGGTGCTACACCTCCAACGAGGCGGAGTTTCTGGACCTGGGGCGTGGGGCGGCGCGGGCGCTGTTGCGGCGGGGGCGGGAGGCGCTGGGGGAGGCGGGGCTTTCGGCGCGGGGGTTCATCGCGCCGGGGTGGCTGCTGGGGCGGGAGGCGCTGGGGGCGGTCTTTGAGGAGGGGTTCGAGTACACGAACACCGTCGGCGAACTGATCGCGGCAGATGGGTGGAGGGAGCGGGCGCGGTCGTGGTGCTGGTCGTCGAGGGCGGCGTGGCGGCGGGGGGCTTCGCTGGGCTGGAACGCGGCGATCGGGGGCGCGGTGCTGCGGCAGCGGGTGGCGCGGCTGAGCCTGCACCCCAACGATCTTTACTTTCCTCCCCTGAGGGAGCAGATACTGAGACTCGCCCGCCGCGCGCTGGAATCCGGCAGGCGCCCGTCGACCTATGCCGAGGTCTGCGCGCCGGGGCGGAGAGGAACATAGCGCCGATGTCCCGCTGCGACCTGCACCTGCTCTCGAGGTATTCCAGCCGGCCGCCGGAGTGGATCCTGCGGCGGATCGGCGTGCCCGAGAGCTACAGCACTCCGGAGGAGCTCTATCGCAAGGCGCGGGCCGCGGGGATGGATTTTGTGACGGTGACGGACCGCGACTCGATCCGGGGGGCGCTCTCGATCGCGGACCGGCCGGGGGCGTTCATCAGCGCGAAGGTGACGGCGGCCTTTCCCGATGGCGCGCGGGCGCTGATCCTGGTGTGGGGATTGGACGAGGCGCAATACGGCGAGGTCGACGAGGCGCGGCGCGACATCTTTGCGCTGAGGGACTGCCTGCGGGACCTCGGGCTGGCGCACGGGGTGGCGCATCCTCTCCACGGCGAGGATGGGCGGTTCGACGTCGAGCATTTCGAGAAGCTGCTGTTGCTATTTGACGCGTTCGAGGCCCGCAACGGGCTGAGGAGCCCGCTGGCGGACGAGGTGCTGCGGCTGTGCCTGGAGGCGCTCACGCCGGAGACGCTGGGGCGGCTCGCGGACCGGCACGGGATCGAGCCTCGCGGGGAGGCGCCGTGGCGAAAGGCGATGTTTGGGGGGAGCGAGGACCGCGGCGGGCTGTTCGTGGCGCGGGCCCACACCGAGGCGCCGGCCGCGTCGGACTGGCGGGAGTTTCTCGGGCACGTGATGGCGGGTCGCGGCGCGTGCGCCGGCGAGGGCGGGGCGCCGCAGGT
This sequence comes from uncultured Verrucomicrobiales bacterium, assembly GCA_964651705.1. Taxonomy (GTDB): domain Bacteria; phylum Verrucomicrobiota; class Verrucomicrobiia; order JADLBR01; family JADLBR01; genus JADLBR01. The sequence continues at coordinate 3,666 of CAZYWZ010000185.1, read as the reverse complement.
CATGGCGTCGGGCGTCTACAGCACCTTCTACCATTATATCAAAGAGCACATCGGCACCCGGTCGCCGCTGTACTCCGCGATGCTGACCAAGGTGGCGGAGCGCTTTCTGGCGGGGCGGAATCCGGCGGAGTTCTCCTTCGGGGAGCAGGTGCAGATCGTGGGCGAGGCGATGTGGTCCGGGGAGCTGTTCTCGATACTGTCGCCGGGGGCCTCGATCCCGAAGAGCCTGGCGGGATTCTTCAGCCAGCCCGCGCTGAAGCGGCGCATCGACGCGGTGCTGGCGGAGGAGCCGACCGTCGAGCGGCGCTCGTTCCGCATCGCCTGCGAGATCGCGAACTACCTCGGTTTCCGATTTTTCGAGGAGATGGTGAGGCAGATCACGGCGGGCGATTTTCTCGGGAGCCTGCAGTCGGCGAGCGCGCTGGTCCCGGTGGCGGGGAGCGTGCTGCCATATTTCGGGGCATTCCGGGCGTTGAACGCGGACCGTGGGCTTCTGGAGCGGGTGGCGGGGGCGCTGTTGCCGGAGCCGCCGGGGGCGCTGGAGAATCGCAAGCGGGCGTGGCTGACCGATACCCTGGAGGACGTGAACGGCGTGGCCCGGACCATCCGCACGATGGTGGCCGCCGCGCGCGCGCAGGGCCTCGACCTGACGGTGGTGACCTCGCGCTCGGAGCTGTCCGGCGATGCGGCCACCATTAAGAATTTCGCGCCGGTGGGCGAGTTCGAGCTGCCGGAGTACAAGCTGCAGAAGCTGAGTTTTCCGCCGATCCTGGAGATGCTGGATTACATCCAGCGGGAGGGGTTCACGGAGCTGATCATCAGCACGCCGGGACCGGTGGGCCTGGTGGGTCTGGCGGCGGCGAAGATGTTCGGCCTGAGGAGCAGCGGCATCTACCACACCGATTTCCCGCAGTACGTGAAGATCCTGAGCGACGATCACGCGATGGAGACGCTGACGTGGAACTACATGCACTGGTTCTACGACCAGATGGACACGATCTACTCCAACTCGCGCTATTATATGGACCTGTGGGTGGGGCGTGGGATATCGCCGTCGAAGCTGCGGATCTTTCCCCGCGGGCTGGACACGGACCTGTTCGACCGGCGCCATCGCGATCCCGGGTTCTGGCCGGCGCGCGGTGCGGAGGGGAGCGTCCTGCTGTACGTGGGGAGGATATCGAAGGAGAAGGATCTGGACATGCTGCCGGACGTGGCGCGGGTGTTGGCGGAGCGCGGGGCGGCGGTGAGCTGGGCATTCGTGGGGGATGGTCCCTATCGGGAGGAGCTGGAGCGGCGGATGCCCGGGGCGATCTTCACGGGGGTGCTCACAGGGGCGGAATTGGGCAAGGCATACGCGTCGGCGGACCTCTTCGTTTTCCCCAGCACGACGGACACCTACGGGAATGTCATCGTCGAGGCGTGCGCGGCCGGGCTGAGGGTGGTGGTGTCCGACGTGGGCGGCCCGAAGGAACTGGTGCGGTCGGGGATACCCGGCACCGTCTGTCCGGCGCGCTCGGCGAGGGCCTTTGCGGACGCGATCGGGGCGCTGCTGCGGGAGCCGCGCGAGTTCCCCCGCCCGAATCTCGCGGGCCTGATGGGGTGGGATGCCGCGGCCCGGAGGTTCTGGGATAAGGACACTTGAGTGGCGAAGGGCCTTCGCCCTTCGGCGCGGCCCGTATTGACATTGGCGTGGGCTAACTTATGATGCATGAGGAATTAAAGGTTATGCGTTCTCCTCGCGGTCCGTATTCGTTTCTGACTCCCCTCGTCGTGGCATTGTTGGCGGTCGCCCTGGTGTCGCCGGACGCGTATGGGCAGGCGCGTGGCGGTGGCCGGGTATCGACTAGGGAGGACATCAACCGTGCGACGGGCGGCGGCGGTCTCCAGGGGGTGGCGACGAACCAGGCCCAGGCCGGCGGCGGGTTGTCGCTGGGCGAGGGCGGCGCGGCGGGCGGCGGCGGCGCGTTATCGATGGGGGATTCCGGCAATGCGGGGGCCGGGGGCGGGCTGGGTGTGAAGTCCGAGAGCGAGGAGGATGCGGCGCTTCGTGCGGGCGGGGATCTTCTCGGTGGCAAGGCCAAGTCGACCTCGGGCGGCATGCTGGCGGCCGAGGAGGAGGGCAGCTCAATCCGGACCATCGCCACCTGGGTGCCGATCATCGGGGCCGCGGCGTTGGCGTTGACGGCGTTCTTTTTGCGCTATATGAAAGGAAGGAAAGTATGAGAATCCAATCATCGTCGGGAAGCAGGGCATTCACTCTGATCGAGTTGCTGGTCGTCATGAGCATCATCGCGGGCCTTGCGGCCCTGGCGTTGCCGGCGATCGGCATCGGGCAGCAGCAGTTGGCGAAGATCAAGGACGTCAACAACCTCAAGCAGATCGGCATCGGCTGCAAGGCGTATGCCACGGACTTCGATGGGGATTACCCGAAGGGCATCGACAGCTCGGGCGACCCGCTCCGCAATGAGCCCGCCAATGCCAACGTTGCCTATCGCGAACTCTTCCAGAGGGGCCTCTTCAAAGATGAGAAGGTTTTCTTTTCTGCGGGGACGCCTGGGGCGATCCGGCCCGATGGCGACATCGGTGAGCCCGACATGTACACCGAGGCATTAGAGAAGGGCGAGAACAGCTACATCTACGTCTGGGGCCAGCGGGATTCCGCGGAGCCCAACGACCTGCTCGCGGCCAATCCCACCGTCTCGGGCTTCCAGCCCACGGAAAAGGGTTGGGCAGTCACCGAGTTCCACCCGCGGATCCACAAGGGCAACGGCATCGTGATCCTGCGCGTCGATGGCGGCGCGGAGTTCGTGAACAAGAAGCCCGGTGGAGAGACCATCGTCAGCACGACCAAGCGGCGGAATTCCGAGGGTCGGGTGCTGGGGCCGGATCTCTAGGGCGAAATCCGGGATATAGCCACGGCATCTAGTAGCGAAGGGCTTGCGCCCTTCGGCGGGGGCGCCGAAGCCCGAAGGGGCTTCGCTACGTGGCGCGCGGTCGAGTATCGAAGGGGGGGGTGATCAATGGGAGAAGACGCCGCGGATTTTCGATCGGATGGCTTTGTGCGATGGTATGCGGCATGGAGAGTCACGAGCGAATCAAGGACGAGGGGGATGGGGCGCTTGCGGTGGGCGACCTGGCGGGGGCGGAGCGGCTGTACCGGCAGAGCGTGGAATTGGTGCCGGATTTTGCGGAGGGTTGGCACGCGCTGGGGATGGTGCTGCTGAAACTGGGGAGGGCCGAGGAGGCCGTGGCGGCGGCGCAGCGGGCGACGGCGTTGGCGCCGAATGATGAGATGGCGTGGACGAGTCTTTCGATCGTGCTGGCGCGGGCGAAGCGGATTCCGGAGGCAGAGGCGGCCGCGGCGAAGGCGCGGATCATTTCTTGGGGAGGGAAGGCGGATGCGGGTTAGCTAGCGGTTTTTGGCTGGGTCGGGTGGCGAAGGGCTTGCGCCCTTCGGCGGTGGCGCCGAAGCCCGAAGGGGCTTCGCTACCGGCGAGCGGCTTTGCCGCGTGGGGGGGGTCCCGGTGGCGAAGGGCTTGCGCCCTTCGGCGTGGGCGCCGAAGCCCGAAGGGGCTTCGCTACCGGCGAGCGGCTTTGCCGCGTGGGGGGGGTCCCGGTGGCGAAGGGCTTGCGCCCTTCGGCGTGGGCGCCGAAGCCCGAAGGGGC
>CAZYWZ010000184.1:0-9823 GCA_964651705.1 uncultured Verrucomicrobiales bacterium | reverse complement strand
CTCTCCGGCGGCCAGCAGCAGCGCCTCACCATCGCCCGCGCCCTCTCCCACCAGCCCGAGATCCTCTGCCTCGACGAGTTCAGCATCGCCATCGACCCCGTCACCACCATGCGCATCGAGGACGTCCTCAAGGAACTCCGCAAGGACATGACCATCATCCTCGTCACCAACCTCACCCAGCAGGCCCGCCGCCTCGCCGACCGCACCATGTTCCTCTGGAACGGCGAGATCGTCGAACTCGACCGCAGCGAGGTCATCTTCGGCGAGAAGCCCGGGGACCGCCGCACCTACGAGTACGTCAACGGATTGTTCGGATGAGCGAGTCCCCCCAGCCCTGCATCACCACCCGTGGCCTCAACCTCTGGTACGCGGCTTTCCAGGCCCTCATCGATGTCACCCTGGACATCAGGCACGGCATCATCACCTCCCTGATCGGCCCCTCCGGCTGCGGCAAGACCACCCTCCTCCGCTGCTTCAACCGCGTCAACGAGCGCTACGGCTACGTCACCACCAAGGGCGAGATCCGCATCCTCGGCAAGAACATCTACGACCCAGACATCTCGCTCGTCGAACTCCGCAAGTCCGTCGGGATGGTCTTCCAGCGCCCCAACCCGCTCCCGATCTCCGTGTACGAGAACGTCGTCTTGGGCCTCCGCCTCCACCACCCCCGCGGCGCCTTTGACCGCGGCGATCTAGACGGGGCAGTCGAGAAGGCCCTGACCGAGGTCGGCCTCTGGAAGGACCTCAAGGACCACCTCGACCGCAAGGCCACCACCCTGCAGCTGGAACAGCAGCAGAAGCTCTGCATCGCCCGCCTGCTCCCCCTCAAACCCGAGGTCATCCTCATGGACGAGCCCTGCTCCGCCCTCGATGTCGAGGGCACCCGCGCCATCGAGGATCTCATGTTCGCGCTCAAGGGCCGCTACACCATCGTCATCGTCACCCACAACATGGCGCAGGCCCGCCGCGCCTCCGACGAGTGCATCTTCATGCTCCTCGGCGAACTGATCGAACACTCCCGCACCGAGGATCTCTTCCTCAACCCCAGGAACCCCAAGACCGCCGAATACATCGAGGGGCGCTACGGCTAGCCCGATGGCGGCAAGAGGCCCAGCCAGGCCTGATGCTGGTAGCTGCACGCGCACTTCGCCGAACCGTCCGGCACCAGCACCATTCCCCCGGCAGGAATGGCGTTGAACCAGCAACTCGGCCTGACGCCGCCAAAGTTCTCGGTGCCGGCGCCGCGCGTCAGGTCGAGATAGCCCAACGTCGCCGAACGGAAGAGCATGATGTGGGCGCCGGAGGCGATCTGCCCGCAACCGTACGAGCGCTTGAAATCCCACGGGATGGGTTCGCCGCTCCCCAGTGCCCATGCGCCACCCTCGGCATAGATCGTGTCGCCGTTGATCACCGGCCGCGTCTGGTAGATCGCCTCGCGATCCCAGACCCGCTCCCCGGAAGCCGCCGAAAACGCCGCCATGCGCCCACCGACCTCCGAGGGGAGCTTGAAGAAGCCATGCTTGACGCCCTGGTAGTGCATCAGCAGCACCCCACGCGATCCGCCAACCGCCAGCTGCGTGCCAAATATATCATCGGAATTCCTCCAGAGAACCTCCCCCGAGCGCGCGTCCAACGCCACCAGCGTGCCCCCCGGGTGCTCGCCCGGCCGCAGCGGCTTTCCCGTTTTGCCATTGGGCGTCGGGCTCGCGACCCGATCTTGCGGTGCGATGGGCCTGTCGATGAGATGCACGCGCCCACCCGCGATCGCGATCGCGTTGTTCCGGATTGAATGCCGCGGCAGATACCGCCACTTGACCCGACCCGTCGAGGCATCCATGGCGAAGAACATCGACGATTCGGTCCGCAGGCGGATCGATCCGTACCTCGGGCTGACCGCGTGCGAGCCGTTGAGGATGGTCCCATAGAGGATGCCGTCGGCGCATGCGATGTACCCCCAGTCCCCATCCCCCGCCTCGGCGGGCGCCAGGAACTCGGCGATCTTCTTCCCCCGCAGGAGATCGATCTTGAGGCAGCGTCGCCCCTCCCGAACGAAGGCCACCTCATCACTCAGGCAAAAGTTGCTCCCCGCGTCCCCTATCCCCACGTCGTGATGGACCCCATCCCAGTCCTTGAGAATCCCCCCGATGGGATAGACCCAGCGGGTCTGGCCGTTGTACGCGTCCAGCCCGCACAACCCATGAACCCCCATGACCACCAGCATGCCGCGACTGAAGAGCGGGGCCGGCCCCTGCGCGTGGCGATCCGGGATCTCGATCTCCCCATCCCGATACCATGCGATCTCCAGAGGCCCCCGCGCGAGCCGGTCCGCCGAGCATAGCGTGTTGGCCGCGTCCGCGTTCTGGTGCGTCCACGATCCAGCCCCGCCGAGCGCGCCGCGCACCCCGGGCTGGATCCCTCCCGCCGGCCCCAGGCAGGAAACCCCGCCCCACGGGCGCTGGAGGCGCTTGACCTCCAACGCGCTCGGCACCGTCGAGGGATCCTCGATCTGGCGCGACGAGACGATTAGGTTCGCGCAATACCGGGGGCTCCCCGTCGCCGCGGGATCCCCGCACAGGATCGTGACGCGATCGCCGTACAGGCCCGCCGCCGCAATGCGCCGCCTCGCGCGCTCCACGGCGGAGGGGTCCGACGCAAATCCAATGACCTGGAGCCCGGATCGCCGCGCGAGTTCCGTCGCGAGTTCGCCCTCGCCGCAGCCGAGATCAACGCAAAGGCCCGACGAGATGCCCGACTTGCGCAATATCTCCTCGGCAACCGCAGGCCACGAAACCGTGGCCCGGCGCGCAACCGCCCGGCGACCGCCAGGGGCAGTTTGCCCCAGATCCCGCGGGCGCTCGGCCTCCGGCATCCCCGCGCCATCCCCCCCTACAACCGGCGCCACTCCGCTCACGCCAGCGAAACAATAGATGGCCCCGCGCGTCGTCGAAACCACCAGCATGCCGCCCGCCGCCGCCAAGCCCACCGCGTCTCCCTCAACTTCGGCGCACCAACGGGGCTTGCCCGTCTCCAGATCCACGACATGGACCTTGTTCCCGGCGCCACAGATGGCCTCCCGGCCCGCCCCGATCACCTCGTTGCATCGCTCGTAGTGCGCGGCCAAGAAGGGCGCGACCTCCGCCCCCATGCCCTCCAATTGCGGCCGGGATTGCGACAGCATGCGCTCCAGACCAGACTGTTTCGCCACCGAAGGGTCGGTATCCCGAAAAACGATGTCCGTGCGCAACAGCGGCCCCAGGCCGCCCAGGGTGGCGACGGCGCCCGAGGCGCGGCGCACCGCGTCGGGTTCCGGCCCGAGCCGCACGTCAAAGCGCCTGCCCAAAATGCGGCGCCTCGCCACGCCCCCTCCCTTGTCCGCCACATCGACCTCATCCCACCCGTATCCCAGCAGGCGGTCGCCGGTGAATTGAAACACGCCGTCCGGCTTCACGCCAAACACGCCCCGCCCAGCGCGGGCCGCCAGACGCCCCGTCGCCGCATCGAGGAAACACCCGCCATTGATGACATAGTCGCCGCACGCGATCACCCGCGCCCCGCCAATCGAACCATTCTCCTGAAGGAGATAGTGCTCGAGTTCTCCATCGGAACAGCGAAACGCGGCCGGCACGGCCCTCCCCGTGGGCACGAAAAGCCGCCCCCCGCTGATCACCAGATAGCCCTCCGGAACCACGCCGCTGTCGGCCTCCGCGCCGCCATGCGGCTGCGGCATGCGCAGCTGGCCCGTGCGGTCGTTGGCCCACGCCACCTCCCCCGTCACACAGTCCAGCGCGTAAACGCAAACACCCCCGCTCGGCCATATGCCGGCGGCGTAGTAAACCCTGTCCCCGTCCACGACCGGCCCACCCCGAGACGGCCACATCGAGATCATGCGGCCGTGCCCCACGGCTAGCCGACCATCGGGCGCCCCCCGATGTTTCCAGAGCAATCGGCCTTCCGACAGCGCCAGCGCATACAGGTGCCCGTCATCACTCGCCACAAACACCCGGTCCTTCCACGCGGCCGGGGCAAAACGTATCGGCCCCCCGGCAAAAAAATCCCAGACCACCCGCCCGCTCCCCGCCTCGCGCGCCACCACCCGGTCGTCCGCGCTGCTCCCAATTAGCACCAGCCCAGAGGCAATGATCGGCTGAGGCGCGAAATCGTACGTCACCCGCGACGAACTCGGCCACGCGGGACGAGGCGCCATCGCTACATGCTTCCAGCGCAAGGCCAGATCCCCCGGCAACGCTTCCGCCGTATACCCGCCCCGCGCCCCATCCGCACGATAGGTCGGCCATTCCCCCGCCAACGCCGGCTCCGCGGCCATCACAACCAACAGGCCCACCAGACCGCTCGCACAGTTCGCTGCCATGGTTCCTTATACCCCTTCCAAGAAATTCATAGTACCACAATTCGCCACCCCGAGCATCATTCGCGGGAACCCTGCTGGGCCTGTCTTGCCACCGGGGGTGTCAAACCACACGCCGCACGCGGCCAAGCGCCAGACGCGAACTTTCCGACTTGCTGCGGCACCCTGACCGCCGCCTTCCATCGCGCCCGCCATCCCATGACTGCCCGGCGCCCAGTTGCCCCAGACGCCCCATGCGGCCAGACAATCAAAAAAATCCCTTGATCCCTCACCCCCCGCCGTTATCGTCGGACTTCGATCATATAAATCAGCCCCCCGCCGCCGGTGCCCGCGTTAGGCGCGCTAATGCGGCGGGCGGCATTTAGGAGATCGGCGATCATGCTCCGACTGACGCGCAGGATGGACCGGCGGAAGTTCCTCAAGGGTGCGGCCAAGGCGTGCGCCGCGATCGCGGTGCCGACGATCATCCCCGCCTCGGCGCTGGGGCTCGGCAACCGGGCCGCCCCGAGCGAGCGGATCGTGCTCGGGGGCATCGGGATCGGGGGCCGCGGCGGGAGCGTGCTCCAGGGGATGCTCCCGGAGCCCGACGTCCAATTCGTCGCGGTGGCCGACGTCCAGAAGACCCGGCGCGATGCCGCGAAGGCCATGGCCGACGCCCGCAACGAGAACACCGATTGCGCCGCGTATCGGGACTTTCGCGAACTGCTGGCCCGCCCTGATATCGACGCGGTGCTGATCGCCTCGGGCGACCGCTGGCACACGCTCCATGCGATCCATGCGGCGGCGGCGGGCAAGGACATCTATTGCGAGAAACCGATCTCGATCACGATCGCCGAGACCCGCGCCATGGAGGCGGCCATCGACCGCGCCGGGATCATCTTCCAGGGCGGCATGCAGCGCCGCAACGTCGGCAATTTCGTCTTCGCCGCGAACCTCGCCCGCTCCGGCAAGCTCGGCCGCCTGCACACGGTGCACGCCCACATGATGAACCCGGCCACGACGCAGGACTGGCTTCCCGAGCAGCCCGAGCCTCCCAAGGAGGAGCTGGACTGGGACCTCTGGCTCGGCCCCTGCCCCTGGCGACCCTACAACGCGGGCTACCTCCGCGGCTGCGGCGCCTGGATCCCCCATTTCGACCTGAGCGCGGGCGGCATCCTCGGCTGGGGCTCGCACACCATCGACCTCTGCCAGTGGGCCGCCGACCTCGAGCACACCCACGCGGTCGAATATGAGCCCACCGAGGATGGCGGCATCGCCCGCTACGCCAACGGTATCAAGCTCGTCATGCGCATGGAAGGCTGGATGGGCCTCGGCACCTGCTCCGCGCGCTACGAGGGCGACGAGGGCTGGGTCGAGGCCGGCGACACCGGCCAGGTCCGCTGCCACCCCGCCTCCCTCCTCGCCGAGCGCAAGATCCAGACCGTCGAGGGCACCAACCCCGGCGGCCACGCCCGCGAATTCTTCGACTGCGTCAAGACCCGCCGCCTCCCCTCCGCCAACCACCACGTCGCCGCCAATTCCCACATCACCTCCCACGCCGCCCAGATCGCCTATTGGCTCAATAGCCCGCTGAAATGGGACCCGGCCAAGTACGAGTTCACCAACAGCGACGCGGCCAACCGCCTCCGCTCCCGCGCCATGCGGGAGCCATGGAAGATCTGAGAACCCCGACCCACATCACGAAAGAAGGAGACACACGCATGTTCAGGAAAGACAGAAAACTCGGTCGACGCGATTTCCTCAAGACCGCCGCCGGCGCGGCCGCCGCCATCGCCGCGCCCACCATCATCCCCGCCACCGCCCTCGGCCTGGCGGGACGCGCCGCCCCCAGCGAGCGCATCATCGTCGGCGGCATCGGCGTCGGCAACCGCGGCCGCGGCGTCCTCGCCGGCATGCTGCCCGAAACCGATATTCAGTTCGTCGCCATCGCCGACGTCCAGCGCACCCGCCGCCAGATGGTCAAGGACATGGTGGACAAGAAGTACGACAACAACGACTGCGTCATGTACTCGAGCATGTTCGAGGTCCTCGAGCGTCCCGACATCGACGCGTGCCTCATCGCCACCGGCGACCGCTGGCACACCATGGCCGCCATCACCACGGCCAAGGCCGGCAAGGACATGTACTGCGAGAAGCCCTGCTCCGTCACGATCGCGGACGCCCAGGCCCTGCGCGACACCATGACCCGCTACGGCCGCGTCTATCAGGCCGGGACCCAGCGCCGCAGCGTCGGCAACTTCGCCTTCGCCGCCCAGCTCGCCATCAGCGGCAAATTGGGCAAGATCCACACCGTCCACGCCAACACCCTCGACCCCGCCGCCTCCCACGACTGGCTCCCGGCCGAACCCGAGCCGCCCAAGGACGAGTGCGATTGGGACATGTGGCTCGGTCCCTGCCCATGGCGGCCCTATAATTCGAAATACGTCTCGGGCGGCTGGCGAGGCCACCTCGACTTCCACGGCGGCGGCATCCTGGAGTGGGGCTCCCACACCGTCGACCTCTGCCAGTGGGCCGCGGGCGCCGACGGCACCAACGCGGTCGACTATGAGCCCACCGAACTGGGCTGCATCTGCCATTACGCCAACGGCATCAAGCTCGTCATGCGCGTCGATGGCTGGATGGGCCTCGGCACCTGCTCCATCCGGTACGAGGGCGACGAGGGCTGGGTCGAGGCCGGCGATTCCGGCCAGGTCCGCTGCCACCCCGCCTCCCTGCTCGGCGAGCGCAGGCTCGCCGCAGGTGCCGGCACCGATGCCGCCGGCCACGGCCGCAATTTCTTCGATTGCGTCAAGAGCCGCAGCCTGCCCAACGCCAACCACATCCTGGCCGCGAGTTCCCACATCACCTGCCACGCCGCACACATCGCATGGCAGCTCGGCAAGAAATTGAAGTGGGACCCCGATAAAGCCGAGTTCATAGGAAACGAGGAGGCCAACCGCATGCGCTCCCGCGCCCAGCGCGAGCCCTGGCGCTACTGAGCCGAGGTAACCCCATGCCAATTCTCAACCCAAAAAGGAAAGCACCCATGAATCGCATCGCCCGCTGCATCACCGCCGCCGCATTGGCCCTCGCCGTCTCCAGCGCCCCCGCGCTGGACACGATCTACAAGAAGGACGAGGAGAAACAGCTCATCGCCACCCTCCAGTCCGCCGAGGCCCCGCAGTTCGACAAGGTCCTCGCCTGCAAGAAGCTCGCGGTCATCGGCTCCAAAGATGCCATCCCGGCCCTGGCCGCCCTGCTGACCGACGAGAAATTGTCCCACATGGCCCGATACGGCCTCGAGCCCATGCCCGATCCCGCCGCCGGCCAAGCCCTCCGCGATGCCGCGGGCAAGGTCAAGGGCAGGCTCCTAGTCGGGGTCCTGAACTCGATCGGCACCCGCCGCGACGCACAGGCCTTCGGCCTCCTCACCGGTCTCCTCGCCAACGCCGATATCGAGGTCGCCGCCGCCGCGGCCGCCGCGCTCAGCCGCATCGGCGACGACGCTTCCGCCAAGGCCCTCGCCAAGGCCCTGCCCACCGCGCCCGCCGACGCGAAAGCCGCCTTCGGTGATTCCTGCGTCCGCTGCGTCGAGGAACTCACCGCCGCCGGCAAGGGCGAGGCCGCCGCCGCGCTCGCCGACACCGTCCGCAAGGCCGACTTGCCAGGCCACATCCGCCTCGCCGCCACCCGCGGCGCCATCCTCGCCAGAGGCAACGCCGGGGTCCCCCTCCTGCTCGAGCAGCTGAAATCTCCCGAGTGGCCCTCGTTCGCCCTAGGTCTCCGCGTCGCGCGCGAACTCAAGGGCGAGGAGGTCACCAAGGCCCTCGTCGGCGCGCTGCCCACGCTGCCGCCCGACCGCCAACCCGAGTTCCTCACCGCCCTCGCCGACCGCGGCGATAGCGTCGCAGTCCCCGCGATCGTGACTGCGGCGAAAGAGGGTTCTCCCCCCACCCGCGTTGCCGCCATCGGGGCGCTAGGCCGCATCGGCGACGGCACGGCCGTCCCCGTGCTCATGGCCGCCGCGGCCTCCGACGCCGCCGGTGTCTCCGATGCCGCCAAGAGCTCCCTGGTCACCATCCGGGGCAAGGGGGCCGAAGAGGCCCTCATCGCACAGCTCGGCGGTGACAAGGCCGCCAAGTTGACGGCCATCGCCGCGCTCGGCGACCGCTACGCCGCCGCCGCCGCGTCCGCCCTGACCCCCCTCGCCGGCGACTCGGATGACGAGATCCGCGGTGCCGCCATAGCCGCACTGGGCAAGTGCACCACCCCGGCCACCCTGCCCACCCTCACCGATATCCTCGTCGCCCCGAAGCAGCCCCGCGATGCCGGCCTCGCCGACGCCGCGCTCCGCGCCGCCTGCTCCCGACTCCCACAGAAGGACGCCGTCGCCGACAAGATCCTCGCCGCCCTCCCGAAAGCCCAGGGACCGGCCAAGGCCGCCCTGCTCAAGCTCCTCAGCGCCACCGGCGGCAAAAAGGCCCTCGATGCCCTCCGCAACAACCTCAAGGACCCCGATGCCGCGGTGCAGGATAGCGCCCTCCGCGCCCTCAGCGAATGGTCCGACCCCGACGCCGCACCCGCCCTCCTCGAACTCGCCAAATCCCTGCCCGACGAGAAACAGCGCATCCTTGCCTTCCGCGGCTACATCCGCCTCACCGATAGCAATAGCATCACCGATGAGCAGAAGGTCGCCATGTGCAAGGACGCCATGGCCGCCGCCACCCGCGACGAGGAGAAAAAGTTGGTCCTGGGCGCACTGAGCAACATCGCCACCGCCGATGCCATGCAGCAGATCCTCCCGCTCTTGGACGGCGCCCTCAAGGAAGAGGCCGGCGCCGCCATCGTCGCCATCGCCGACAAGCTCTCCGGCGTCTGGTGGCGGAAGAACGACCCGAAGCCCATCCTCGAGTCCCTGGAAAAGGTCGTCGCCACCTGCCAGGAGAAACAGACCCTCGGCCGCGCCACCGCCGTCCTGAAAAAACACGGCAGGGCCCCCGGAAAGGCCAAGGCCGGAAAGAAATAGCGTTCCCAGACGGGATCCCCCGCCCAGCGGAGCAGCCGAACGCGCACGCACTGGCTCCGCCCGCTCGGGCGCACCCGTCCACCGGGCAAAAGATCGTAGCGAAGCCGCTTCCGGCTTCTGCGCCCCACGCCCCCTGCCGAAGGGTCTGGGCCAGCGGGGGCAGACAAGCGTGTCTGCCTCACGGGCCGTCGGCGCAACCCATCCCCACCCAATATATGAATCCGCGGCATCCGGTATCCGCGGTTCCAAGTTTCAGGTCAGCCCCGCCCCCGGCGCGCGGGGGCGGGGCCAGCCAGAGTCCACCACGCGCCGGATGATTCAGGGGGAAACTTCGGATGCGCCCGGGGGGCCGTTTGGACTGCGGTGGCAGAACCCCGCCAGGGGTGGCGGCACCGCTTTGGATCCGCAGCCCGATCGCCGCGGGTGATCGGAGTGCGGGCGCTGGCCCCGGA
>CAZYWZ010000183.1:0-9910 GCA_964651705.1 uncultured Verrucomicrobiales bacterium | reverse complement strand
AAGGGCTTGCGCCCTTCGGCGTGGGCGCCGAAGCCCGAAGGGGCTTCGCTACGGGACGTCGGTGTAACCGATTCCCAACCAACTAAATATCCGCGGCATCCGATATCCGTGGTTCCAAGTTTCTGGCTAGGGATTCGCGGGCGGGGCGGGTGTGAGGGTGGGTGGGGTGACTTGGAGATTCAATCCACCGGTTGGGGTGGACGGTGTCGTGACCGAGCCCGGGGTCAGGGTGAGTGAGCCGGGTGGCTGCGATGGTGGCGTGGTGGTGACCGCGCCGGGGGAGAGGGTGGCCGAGCCGGGGGCAATCGTCAGGCTCGGGGGTGTGGCCGAGGCGCCGGGGGCCGTGGCGGTCCCGGCCTGCGGAGTCCGGTACGAGGGTGGCAGCCACGAGGCGCCGCCGGACGGCGGGGTCGCGGGGGTTGTGGCACTAGGCGCGGGCGTGGTGACCGTGGGGGTCGTCACCGTGGGGGTGGTCACGGTTGGCGTGGTGACGGTGGGGATTGTGACAGTGGGGACGTTGATGGTGGGGACGTTGACCGTGGGGGTGGTGACGCGGGCGGATGCGGATGGGGCGGTCAGTGTCGGGACCGGGGAGACGGCGCCGGTGGATGGCGTTGTGGGGGCGGCGGGCTGCTGGCGGAGCCTTTCGGCGTCGGCCTTGCCTGGGATGGTGAGTTTGTCGCCGACGCGGATGGTGATCTTATCCGGCGGCATGTTGTTCATTTTCTGGATGAGCGAGACGGAGGTGCCGTACTTGTTGGCGATTTTCCAGAGGGAATCGCCGGGCTGGATGGTGTAGACGAAAGACTCCGCGGGGGTGGTGGGAGCGGCGGAGGGCATGGTGCCCGGCGTCGTGGGGGGCGCCGCGCCGCCCGTGGAGGTGATCAGGGGCGCGCCCTCGGCCATGTAGGCGAGGTTGGTGCCGCCGTCGCCGCCGGCGGCCTCGGGTTGCTGGGTCGAGGCGCAGCCCGACCAGAGGAGAACCATTGCGGCGGACAGCGCCGCGGGCACCACGAGATAACCTTTACTCATGGGGATATTCTAGCCCTTCTCCGGGGACTTCTAAAGAGAAATTTCGGGGAGCGGGTGGTGGGGCGCGAGCGATTGACCGCGGTTGGGACTCGGCGCAAAAGGGGGCATGAGGCAAAGGATTCGGCGGTGGCAGTCGGCGGCCCTTGGGCTGGTGGCATTGGGGATAAGTTCTGGCTCGGGGCGTGGCCTGGCATCCGAGGAGGTGCGGGGTGTGTTGGGGCTTGCGGGGGTTCGGGGTGGGATGGTGGTGCACATCGGGTGCGGGGACGGGCGTCTGACGGTGGCGTTGGGCGAGGACGATCGCTACACGGTGCAGGGATGGGATAGGGATGCCTCCCGGGTGGAGGCGGCGAGGGCCCACATCCAGGAACGGGGGCGGTATGGCCGGGTTTCGGCGGGGCGGCTGGTCGGGGCGGCGCTACCCTATTGCGATGGCCTGATCAACTTGGCCGTTGTCGAGGATCCCGGACTCGTGCCGGAGGGCGAGGTCATGCGCGTGTTGGCGCCCGGCGGGGTGATGTGCGTCCGGGAGGGGGCGTCGTGGAGGAAGTCGGCCAAGCCGTGGCCGGAAGCCATCGATGAATGGACGCATTTCTTGCACGATGCCGGAAACAATGCGGTGGCGCGGGATCGGGAAGTGGGTCCGGCGAGGGCATTCCGCTGGATCGCGGATCCCAAGTGGCTGCGGAGCCACGAGACCCCGTCGGGTTTCGAGGCGCTGGTGACCTCGGCGGGGCGGATATTTTATCTTTTCGACGAGGGCCCGGTGGGGATCACGGACCAGCGATTGCCGGAGCGGTGGTCATTGGTCTGCCGGGATGCGTTCAACGGAAAGTTCTTATGGAAGCGCCCGCTGGGGAAGTGGGGTTGGCCGGAGTGGGCGGCGGATAAGTTCGGGGACAGGGATTGGACGACGATCACGGGTGGCAGGACGGTGGTGCCCGAGCAAAACCAGCGGCGGCTGGTGGCGGATGGGGGACGGCTCTATGCGACGCTCTCTTTCGATGCGCCGCTGTCGATCCTGGATGCCGCCACGGGAGAAACGTTGGCCACGGCGGAGGGGACATCGCCGGTGCGCGAGATCGTGGCCGCCGGGGGAACGGTGGTGGTGTTCTCGACGCCGACGGGGGAGGGCGAGGTCGCGGGCGAGGGCAGGCGGGCGAAGGGCAAGGCGGCCAAGGCAGGGGCGCCTGGGGTGATCTCGGGTGTCGATGGCGTCTCGGGCAAGGTCTTGTGGCGCGCGGAGGTGGCGGGGGTGCGGCCGCTATCGCTGGCGATCGATGGCGGGAGGGTCGTGTGTCTGGCGGGGCCGCGGGTGGTGGCGTTGGATCTGAAGTCGGGGGCCGAGGTCTGGTCGGCGCCGGTGGGGCAGAAGGCGCCCAAGACTCTGGTGGCCCACGCGGGTCACGTGGTGGTCTCGGGGTCCTCGGGCATCGAGGTTCACGACGGTGCGACGGGGGCGATGCTGTGGCAGAAGGCGGTGCCGATGGCGCACGGGCCGGAGGGGCAGGACCTATTCATCGTGGACGGTGTCGTCTGGCCGGGCCTGCTCTCGGTCGACGAGGCGCTGGAGCCGCGCGACAAGACCGCGGACGTGCTGGGGGTCGGGTACGACCTGAAGACCGGCGAGGAGCGCAGGAGGGTCCACGTCAAGGGCATCCGGAGCCCGGAGCACCACCACCGATGTTACCGGAACAAGGCGACGGAACGATTTGTCATCACCTCGATGGAGGGCGCGGAATTCATCGATCTGGTCGGCGACGGGCACTCGCAGGACAATTTTCTCCGGGGGTCGTGCAAGTACGGGATGATGCCGGCCAACGGGCTGCTGTACACGCCGCCCGACCAGTGTTTCTGCCAACCGGGCGCCAAATTGCTCGGGATGACCGCGACCGCGGCGTCGCCGGGTGCCGCGGCCGCGCCGGTGCCGGATGAGGCCCGGCTGGAGAAAGGCCCGGCTTATGGGGAGGTTGGAAATTCGAAATTCGAAGTTCGGGATTCTGGGGACTGGCCGACCTATCGCCATGATGCGGCGCGGCACGCGAGCAGCCCGGATCCCGTGGGCACCGATGTCGCGCCCGCGTGGTCCGCGAAGTTGGGAGGGCCGTTATCGGCGCCCGTGGTGGCGGGTGGGCGGGCGTACGTGGCCGAGAGGGACGGGCATCGGGTCTTGGCCTTGGACGCGGTGAGTGGTAAGGCGATCTGGTCCTTCACGGCGGGTGGCAGGATCGATTCGCCGCCGACGGTGCATCGGGGGATGGTGTTGTTCGGTTGTGCGGATGGGCGGGTGCACTGCCTGCGAGCGGAGGATGGCGCGCTGGCGTGGAGTTTCCTGGCGGCGCCGGTGGACCGGCGGATCGGGTGCCGGGAGCAATTCGAGTCCGCGTGGCCGGTGCATGGGAGCGTGCTGGTGGCGGCGGAGGGTGGGCGCGACGTGGTGTACTTCGCGGCGGGGCGCTCGGGGTACATGGACGGGGGCATCCGCCTGTACGGTCTGGATCCGACGACGGGGAAGGTCCTGCATCGGGGCCTGGTGGAGGGGCCGTTCCCGAAGCGGCCTGAGGAGCGCGACGTGGCGTTCTATCTCTTGGGCGCGAACGCCGACGTCATGGTGGCGGAGGGCGGGGCGATCTTCATGAGGCAGAAGCGATTCACGCCGGCGCTGGAGGAGCAGCCGGGGGAGGTCCTGTCTTCGAAGGGCGAGATGGACGTGGGGCTGCACGTGTTTTCGACTTCGGGGCTGCTGGATGACGCGTGGTACAATCGGGCCTTCTGGATGTATTCGAAGCGCTGGCCGGGGTTTCAGCTGGCGAACCAGGCCCCGAAGGCTGGGCAACTGCTGGTCGTGGATGAGGGGATGACCTATGCCGTCAATCCGTTCTATCGCCGGAACGTGCATAGCCCGATGTTTTTTCCCGGGAAGGAGGGGTATCTCCTGTTTGCGGACAAGAACACGAACGAGCCGCAGATCGTGGGCGAGGAGGGGGCGAAGAAGCCGGTGGAGTGGTTGCCGCAGTCGGACTACGAGAGGCGCGACGGGATGCAGAAGCTCGACTCTCCGGCGTTCGGCCTCGACAAGATGATCGGCTACACGAGGGCGGAGCCGCCGGTGTGGAAGATCTGGGTCAAGGTGCGGGTCCGGGCCATGGTGAAAGCGGGCGATGTGCTATTCGTGGCGGGTCCGCCGGACGAGATGGATCCGGCCGACCCGCTCGCGGCGTTCGAGGGGAGGCGCGGGGCGCGGATGGTGGCGATCGCGGCGAAGGATGGCGCGGTGCTGGCGGAGCGGGAATTGCCCTCGCCGCCGGTGTTCGATGGCCTGATCGCCGCGGGTGGGGCGCTATTTGTGGCGTTGGAGGATGGGACGCTCGCGTGCTGGAAGTAGGGTCCGGCCGCGGCGGGGCGGAGGAGTGTAGCCCCTCCGGCCACGGAGGGGCCGCGCGGCGGGGGCCCACGGCCTCACGGCCGCGGCTACGTCTGGAATATTCGAGCTAGGGTTTTCGGGTGATGCCGAGGCCGAGGAGGGGGAGGAGGTCGTCGGCCTCGGCGGCGCCGTATTCGAAGATGGTGAATCCGCGGCAACCGAGGCGGCGGGCGGCTTCGATCTGTGCGATGGTGCGGACGGGGTCGGGGCTGGCCCAGGTGCTGACGCCGATGCCTGGGTAGCAGGGGACTTTGCCGGACCACCCGATCTGGCGTTGGACCATGGCGGCAAAGGCGGCAGTGCTCGGGGTGTAGTCCATGGGGCAGACGAAGTCGAGGTATCCGAGGTCGCACCAGAGCTTCCAGTCCTGGCCGACGGAGTCGCGATCGGTGGGCCAGTTCCGGAAGACGGCGGCGGAGATCTGGATTCCGGGGCGGATGGCGCGGGCGCCTTGGCTGACGGCCTTGACGACGGCGGTGATGTGGGAGCGGCGCCAGTCGAGCCACGCCTGTCGGTGGGGGCCGGAGGCGAGGACGTCGGCGGGCCATTTCGCGATGGGGGCGGCGATCCTTTTCGTGAATCGCTCGCGGCATCCGTCGCAGAAGCAGTGGTTGCCGCCTGGGTAGCGGATGTAGTCGAAGTGGAGGCCATCGACGTCGTAGTTCTTGGCGATCTCGAGCATCGAGTCGATCTCGAGCTGTTGGTTGGCGGGGTGTGAGGGGCAGAGCCAGGGTTCGGATTTGCCGGTGGCGTCGGCCTGGAGGCGACGCTCGGCGCGCATGCGCGAGAGGAAGTCTTTTGGGGCGTGGCGGCCGGTGTTCCAGTTGACCTTCCAGACGTGCAGTTGGACGGCGTGCTTTTTGCAGGCGGCGAGGCATTCGGCGATCTGGTCGCCGCGGGTTGGCAGGTCGGGGTGCGGGGGCAGTATCTGGCTTGGGTAGAAGGCGACGCCGCCCCAGAGCATATTGGGGAGGATGGCGGTGAAGCCGTTCTCCGCGAGGCGGCGGATGGCGACATCCCAATCGGTGCCCTTAACGCCGTACGCGCTATGGCACCAGAAGGCGCGGAACTCGTCGGGCGCCGGTTGCTTTGCCATGCAATAGGCGTCGAGGGTGCGCCGCGCGGCTGTCGCGGCGGCATCGATGGACTCGATGTGGCGCGCGGCGGCCGCGTGGGCCTTGGCGGTCGCGAGGGAGTGTTCGGCCTCGGCCAGGGCGGTCTCGGTGCCGGGGGCGCGGATCGCGTTGGCGGCCTCGGCGAAAGAGGCATGGCCGGCGATGCGTCCGACGGCGGCGATGCGGGCGGCGGCGGCATCGGCCCAGATATTGGGGTCGAGGGCGCCGACCATGGCGAGCAGGAGGCGGCCCTTGTTCGCGGGATCATCGGGGAGGAGCACGTGGGTCATGATGATCGCGTGATCTGTCGCGAGGATCGCGGGGTAGCCGGTGGGCTTTCCGTCCTCGTCGAGCCAATCCGCGAGGATGCGGCAACCGGGGGGGACCTTCCCGTGGCCGTGGATGCCCCAAGAGCGTTGGGCGACGGTCGCGGGGGCGCCGGGCAGCGCACCGGGCCGGAGGGCGATCGTCGCGAAGCGCGGCGCCGCGGGGCCGGAGACGAAATCGCTTGGGCCGATATCGATGATGCCGCGAAGTTGCCGGGGGACGGTGAAGCATATCAGGAGCTTGCCACCCGCGGCGACGAAGGCCTTGAGGGCATCGGCGGTCGCATCGGGGATCGACGGGTTGTGGGGAAGGATGGCAATCTTGGCGCGCGCGAGGCGTTCGGCGGTGACGTCGAGGTCGCCGAGCATGGCGCAGGGGAGATTCTCGCGGGCGAGGGCGTCGGCGACGGTCTCGGCAAAGCGTTCGGCGGATTCCGCCTCGGAGGATCGGGTGGCGGCGATCGATTCCGCCCGGATGATGGCGATCGTGGCGTCCGCGCCGATCGCGCCGACCTTGCGCAACCCCGAGATGAAGAACTCGGTATCCTTATCCTCGGCGCGCCAGGCGGAGAGGCGGATCGCCCGGATCTTGGCCCAGCCGCGGGGGGCGCCCTCGGCGCGAGTCGCCGCCTTGGGCACGATGACGGTGGACCAGCCGTCGGGGGAGTCCGGATGGAATGGCGCGCTATACCAGCCCCCTTCGGTCTGGAAATAGATGCTGAAATAGGAGACGGGGGTGGCGTTGGTGCAGAAGACATCGAACTGGATGCCGCGGCAATCCGCGAGATCGAGATCGCAGGACATATCCCACGAGGCCCGCCCGAATTCCGTCCCAGCGAAATTGCACGGCAACCGCAGGGCGCGTCGGCCGGCGGCCGTGGCGCTCGTCGCCGGGGCGGAGCCTTTCATCGGGGTCCAGGCGGCGGCCGCGGTGGCGTCGTCGGGGTAGTCGCAGGAGGCGATGGGCGCGGTGCCCGCGGCGGCGTGCGCCTGGGGCGCCGATGCCGCGAGGGCCAGTCCGAGAGCGGAGAGGCGCAGTGAGATGGTAGGATTCATGATCGTGCGTTCTCCTGGGAAGGCATGTTGTGGAGGATCGTGGCTTGATCGGCGGCGGGCCTCACACGACCTGCGCGTTGAAGCCGTAGAGGCGGCAGAATTCCATCAGGTGCTGTTTGAAGTCGCCGTAGAAGAAGAGCTGGTGGAATCCGGGGAACGAGAGCACTGGGCTATCGCCATCCATCTTGACCATGACGGAGACGACGCAGCCTCCGGCGGGCGGGACCTCGAGGTTTTCGAGGACGCGGCCGGTCGAGATGAGGAAGGTCGAGCGGTGGGAGGGTGCGGCGGGATCGTCGGTGGGGCGTTTCGCTGCCGGGGGGAGGATGTCCAGGCAGGTGATGCGCTGCCCGGCGCGCCAGAGGGTGCGGGGGACCGCGTCGCGGTTGCCGTGGTGGTGTTTGAGGTCGAAGGGCTCGGCGATGTGATCGAAGCCATCGAGGCGCGTCGGGCAAGAGCAGTGCGCGCCGATGATCGCGTCGCGGGAGGTCTCGGCGACGGGATCCTGCTGGAAGCCGGGCCGGTCGAAGAGCGCCTGGACAACCATGTGGGAGGCGATGGCGCCGGTGTCGGCCTCGCAGGCCGCGGGGATGCCGTCGTCGTTCATGCGGGACCACGCGAGGCAGGGGAGGCTGACCGTGGATTGGCCGAGGGCCCCGAGGCAATCCATGGAGATCGCGTCGCCCTCCTCGTCGGCGAGGATCTTCGCGGCGACGAAGTACGACTTCGCCCCGTTGATGACATCCTGTTCGGTGGGTCCGGAGCGGCGGCGGGCGGTGGCGAGGTAGTGACGGGCGAGGGCGCGGACGTCGTCGGATTCTGGCATGGCCTCGTAGGTTTCGAGGAAGGTCCTGGCGGGGATGTAGCGGAGGGAGATGCCGCTATCGGCGAGTGGCACCTCCTTGCGCTCGTTGCCCCGGATGACGACGCAGCGGCTGCGGCGGAGTCTGGCGCCGGCGCGAAGCATCCTCATGCCGAATAGGGCGCGATCGAAATCGTCGGTGGAGTGGACGACGCAGCCGGGCTGGGTTGCGAGGCGGGTGGTGTTGGTGGTGAACGAGGTCCCCAGCGGGGAGTAGATGATGGAGGGGATCCCGCTTTCTGCGGCGAGGTAGGCGGTGGGCCAGGAATGCTCTTGCCTGTCGTGCACCATGACCACCAGGCCGTCGGCGGCGTCGGCTTTTGCCTCGGCGATCCAAGCCTTTGCCTCGTCTAGGGAGTAAAGGGGTTCGGGGCGGAGCCGGAAGTCGATCCCGATGCGTCTCGCCTCCTCCACGAGGAGGGTCGAGTATTGCTTGCGGCTGGCCTCGCCGTCGTAGACCTCGCCGGGCCAGCGCATGCCGTAGGCGCCCTTCCTCCGGACGAAAGCGGCGCGGACTCGCGCGACGTATTTCGATCCCGGGCCGCACGCCCGGATGCGGGCGAAATCTGGTGCGCCCGACCCGCAGGCGCCGAGGCCGCCGAGGATCACCGGGGCACCGGCGGCCATGGCGGCACGCGTCAGGAATTGTCGCCGATTGATGTGACAGCCGCAGCCCTCGTGGGCGGGGCAACGGGAGGAACCACCCGCGCGCTTGGTCATGGGCAGGTATCATGGGGGGCAACGCGGGGCGCGTCAATGATGGCGGGGTCCCACATCCTTGGGTAACGCCTCGCGCGAGGACCGTGCGGCGCCGCTTTCCGAATTCGGGGTGTTCGGTATAGTAGTTTCATGGCACGGAGAGAGGCGCGCGATTGGGTCGGAGGGGTGACGAGGCGGGCGTTCTTGGGCCGCGTGGCGGGTGGGGCGCTCTCGGCGCCGGTGGCCGCGGGGGTTGCTGGATGTGGGGAACGGCGTGCCGCCGATGCGGAGTGGCGCAACCGTGTGGGGGGGATGGCCTATCGTCGGCTGGGACGGACGGGGATGATGATCTCCGAGGTGGTGTGCGGCGGCGATCCGATCCGGACGCCGAATTATCGGCACGTCGGTCTGGCGCTGGAGATGGGGCTGAACTATCTGGACATGGCGCCGAATTACGGGCCGGGCGGCGACGCGGAACTCGCCTATGGGAAATTTCTGAAGGAGAGCGGGGCGAGGGATCGCGTTTTCCTGGCGACGAAGATCAGCGACCACAAGCCACTGAGGAACACGCTATACCAGGAGGTTTTTCAAGGGTTGCCGTCGGAGAAGAAGCGGGAGGTCATCCGCCGGGCGCGGGAGTTGCGGGCGAGCCGCGGGATCGATCGGCCGGATTACGCGATCAGCTATTATCCGGGGCAGGCGGGGGATTTCGACTACGCGTATGTCAGCGCGGCGATGATGCGGCACTACCGGCACCTGGTGGAGGGGAGCAGCAAGTTCAGGGAATACATCACGCGTTCGATCGAGGGCAGTCTCCGGCGCGTCGGCGTGGATCACTTTGACGTGGTGCTGTGCCCGCATGGCGCGGACGCGGCGGAGGAACTGGCGAACGAGGAGATGCACGAGACGCTGGACCGGTTGCGGAGGCAGGGGAAATTCCGTTTTCTGGGGTTTTCTTCGCACAACGATCCCGCGGGGAATCTTTCTGCCGCGGCGGCGTCGGGCAAGTACGACATGGGGATGGTGGCGTACAACATCGTGGTCGGGGGCTATGTCGAGGGGGCGATTCGCGAGGCGGCGGCGAAGGACATGGGCGTGATCGCGATGAAGGTGGCGCACGCGGTGGCGACGCACCACCGGGCGATGCAGCCCATACCGCAATGGCGGATCGACAAGCTCGAGCGGATCGTGCCCGGCGAGATGAAGCCGCCGCTGAAGGCATATCTCTGGGCATTGCAGAACCCGAACGTGGCCGCGGTGAACTCGAATCTCTGGGACGAGGCGTTCGTGCGGGAGAATCTCTCCGTGGCGGGGAAAAAGGTGGAACTGAGGGTGGCGTAAGGGGCGTGCCGAAGCCCGAAGGGGCTTCGCTACGGGGAGGGGGAATCGGGTAGCG
>CAZYWZ010000182.1:0-10052 GCA_964651705.1 uncultured Verrucomicrobiales bacterium | reverse complement strand
CCCGCTGCCGCCTGGCACAGGCGGCCTACAAAATTTGTAGGGCGTCTCTGCGAGACGCCAGCGGGGTTGAAGTTTCAGGCCAGCGCATTTGACTGGCCGCGGCGGGCGCGCAGAATAGAGTTCTTCTTTTGGAGGCGGCAATGATGACGTGGTCATTCAGGATCGGCAGGGTGCGCGGGATCGACATCTTCGTGCACTGGACGTTCCTGCTCTTTCTGGGGTTCATCTTCACGCTGTACCTTTTCAAGGGCGGCGGCGTTGGGATGGCGGTGCAGGGGGCCGGGTTTTTGCTGGCGCTGTTTGGCTGCGTGCTGCTGCACGAGCTGGGGCACGCGCTCATGGCCCAGCAGTTTGGCATCGGGACCAAGGATATCATCCTCCTGCCGATCGGCGGGGTGGCGCGGCTGCGGCGGATGCCGGAGAAGCCGTGGCAGGAGCTGCTGGTGGCGCTGGCGGGCCCGGCGGTGAACGTGGTCATCGCGATCGTGCTGGGTTGCGTGCTGATCTTCCAGGGAGGCCTCGAGGCGTTCCACGGCATCGAGATCGGCGGAGGGAATTTCCTGCTGTCGCTCGCGGTGGCCAACGTGGTCCTGGTGGTTTTCAACATGATCCCCGCGTTTCCGATGGACGGCGGGCGCGTGCTGCGGGCGCTCTTGGCGAGCACGATGGACTACGTGGCGGCGACGCGGATCGCGGCGGGGATCGGGAAGGCGCTGGCGGTGGTCTTCGGGTTTGCGGGATTGATCTGGCTGAGCAATCCGCTGCTGGTATTCATCGCGCTGTTCGTCTTCCTGGGCGCGCAGGCGGAGGCGGACGCGGTGCAGACCAACCAGTCGTTGCGGGGCCTGCGGGTGGGCGACGCGATGCTGACGCGGTTCCGGACGCTGGTGGAGGCGGACACCCTGGAGAACGCGGCGCGGGAGCTGCTGGCGGGCTCGCAGCACGATTTTCCGGTGATGCGGTCCGACAAGGTGGTGGGGATACTGACGCGCCCGCAACTGGTGCGGGGCCTGGCCGAGGCGGGCCGGGACGCGGCGGTGATGGATTATATGATACGGGGTTGTCCCCCGCTCGGCGAGTCCGACCCCATCGAGGCGGCGCTGGGCATGATCCGGGAGGCGGGGGTCACCAATATCCCGGTGCTGCGGGATGGGACCCTCGTCGGGTTGTTGACCGCGGAGAACCTGCAGGAGCTCGTGATGGTCCGCGGGGCGCTGGACAGGAAGACGGCGGACGTCGCCCGCCCGATGCCCGGGCGATCTTGACCGCCGCCGGGGGACGGGGCAAGATCGGTGCGCGCGGGGGCGCACGATGCAGGCGACCGAAGAGATCTGGATCAACGGGGAATTCGTGCCGTGGGGGCAGGCGCGGACGCACGTGCTGGCGCACACGCTGCACTATGGGGCGGGCGCCTTCGAGGGGGTGAGGGCGTACCGGACGGCCGAGGGGACGGCGATCTTTCGCTTGGACGCGCACCTGGACCGGCTCTTCTACTCCGCGGCCTCGATCCGGATGCCGATGCGCTTCGGCCGGGATGCGCTGCGCGCGGCGAGCGTGGAGCTGGTCCGCCGCAATCGCCTGGAGGAGGGGTACCTGAGGCCCATCGCGTTCTTCGGGTATGGCGTGATGTGCGTCAGCCCGGAGCAGGCGCCGGTGGACGTGGTGATCGCCTGCTGGCCGTGGGGGGCGTATCTGCCGCACGAGATGGTGGATCTCAAGATCAGCCGCTACCCGCGCATCCCGCCGGACGCGACCGTGGCGGATGCGAAGCTCACCGGAAATTACTTGAATGGCATCCTCGCGGTGAACGAGATCCGCGGGACCAAATATCACGAGGTGCTGCTGCTGGATGTGGGGGGCCATGTCGCGGAGGGGTCTGGCGAGAACGTGTTTTTCGTGATTGGCGGGGAGTTGCACACGCCGAGGCTGGGGGCGATCCTGCCCGGGATCACGCGCGCGACGGTGATGCGGATCGCGCGGGACGAGGGCATCGGGGTCGTCGAGCGGGACATCCGGCCGGAGGAGGCCTTCGGGGCAGACGAGGCCTTTTTCACGGGCACCGCGGCCGAGGTCACGCCGATCCGCTCCATCGACGACCGGGTGATCGGCGGCGGGGAGGTCGGGCCCGTGACGCGGCGGTTGAGGAAGCTCTACCTGGACGTGGTCCATGGCGCGGAGCCGCGTTACCGCGAGTTTCTCACGCGGGTCGAGTGACCTTGGGCTGCCGTGTACAGGCTGCTCGCGGCTACACCGGAATCCCGCTCTTGAAACGCGGCAGCGGCGTAGCGGGGAGCGTGGGCGACCCGCGCGACGGCCCTGTTATGGCGCGTTTTGGGGCGTTTTGGCCAGCTTGACGCTTTGGCGGATGGCACCCAGAGTCTGTGGGTGTCGATGAGCATGCGTTCTCTGGCTGTGGCGGCGTGGCTGGCGGCGGGCTCTGGCACGGCCTGGGCGGAGACGTTGCGGATGGACGCGGGGGACACGCTGCCGAGTCTCGGCGCGGCGGAGCCAGAGAAGTCGGTCGTCAGCATCATCAATTTCAGCCAGACGCCGGTGTGGGACGCGCCGTGGCGATTCGAGCCGGTGCAGCGCGCGACGGGATCCGGGTTCGTGATCCGGGGCCGGCGGATCATGACCAACGCGCACGTGGTGAGCTGGGCGCGGCAGATCCTGGTGCGGCGGCTGGGCGACCCGAGGCTATACAACGCGAGGGTCCGATTCGTGGGGCACGATTGCGATCTGGCGCTGCTGGAGGTGGGCGATCCCGTGTTTTTCGAGGGCCTCGAGCCGCTGGAGTTCGGGGAATTGCCGGAGGAGAGGTCGAACGTGGTGACCTATGGCTATCCCGCCGGAGGGGAGCAGCTGTCCTATACCCGGGGGGTGGTGTCCCGTATCGAGATGCAGCCGTACTCGCACATCGGCAACCGCTCGTTCCTGGCGGTGCAGACCGATTCGGCGATCAACCCGGGCAACAGCGGCGGCCCCGTCCTGCAAGACGGCAAAGTCGTCGGCGTGGCGTTCCAGGCGATCACGCAGCTGGAAAACACCGGTTTTTTCATCCCGGTGCCGATCATTGGGCATTTCATGAAGGACATCGAGGACGGGAAGTACGACGGGTTCCCGGATCTCGGGGTGTTCCTCGCCTCGATGCAGAACCCGGCCTATCGGCGGCACCTCGGGCTGCCCGACGATGCGCGCGGCGCCCGGGTGGACGGCCTCTTCCCGATACCGGAGGTCCGCGAGCGGCTCAGGGTGGATGATGTCATCTTCCGCATCGGGCCCTACGATGTGGCGAGCGACCAGACGATCCTCTACGAGGGGCACCGGGTGCATGCCGGGGTGGCGACGGACATGGCCCAGCACGGCGAGAGCATCGATCTCCTGGTCTGGCGGGATGGCCGGGAGCAGACCGTGAAACTCCCGACCCGGGTGTTCGCCGCCGACCGCACCGAGGGGAACCAGTACGATGTCTTGCCGCGGTATTTTGTCCACGCCGGGCTCGTGTTCCTGCCGCTGAGCCTCGACTATCTGAAGACCTTTGGTCGCAGCTGGGCATCGGTCGCCGGGCCGGAGCTGATCTACGAGCTGAAATTCCGGCGGTGGGAGGATCCTGACGGATGGCGGCCGGAGGCCGTGGTGCTCGCCGACGTGCTGAGGCACGAGGTGAACGCGAACCTTCTGGCTGGCGGGCGCAGCCTGGTGGACCGGATCAATGGGGTGCGGATCGGGCGCCTGGAGGATGTGGTGCGCGCGATCGAGGCCTGCACCAACGCGCAGCACCTCATCGAATTCATGCCGGGCGGACGTTTCGATTGCCTGGATCGCGAGGCGGCCGCTGCCGCGCACGAGGAGATCCTGGGGCGTTATTCGATCCCGGCGGACAGGCGCCTCTGATGAGCAGATACCTTCATGCCCCGTGGGTGGCCATCGCCGCGCTGCTGTGCGGTTGCCTGCCCGAGCAGTCCCCGGAGACATGGGAGAAGTCCGTCGTGTCGATCCGGGCCACGCGATACAAATATGACTACTCCCAGCCCTGGGTGCGCGAGACGTCCAACACCGACAAGGTCGGCGTCGTCATCGGCGGCGAGACGATCCTGACCACCGCGGAGCACCTCGGGGACCACACCCTCGTCACCGTCCGCCGCGAGGGGCGCGGCAAATGGTGGCCCGCCCAGGTCAAGTGGATCGACTATCACGCGAACCTGGCCCTGCTCGGGTCGGCCGAGGCGCTTTTCTGGGAGGGGCTCCTGCCGGCGCGGTTGGCGAAGGTCGTCCCGGATGCCGGCGAGGTGACCGTGCGCCGCTGGCGCGACGGGAGGCTCGAGGACGCCAAAGGGGAGATCACCGATGTCCGGTCGCGCCGATCGCAGCTGAGCCACGCGCACGCGCTGGCGCTTGAGGTGAAGGCCGACGTCGAGGGTTCCGGTTGGGGCGAGGTCGTCACCCGGGGCGGGGAGGTCATCGGCATGGCGGCCTCCGCCTACGAGAAATCGATCAACGTCATCACCGCCACCTTCGCCGAGCAGGTGATCGCCGCCGTGCGCGCCGGCGAATATCGGGGCCTCGGCCTCTTCACCTTCGAGTGGCAGCCCGGCCGAAACCCCGATACCCTCGCCCAACTCCGGACGCCTGACGCGGAGAGGGGCGTCATCGTGACGCGCGTGCCCCGGTACCCCGAGCCGGAGAAGGTCCTCCAGCCCAGGGACGTCATATTGGAGATCGATGGGTTCCGCGTGAACCCCGAGGGCGACTATCGTGACCCGAAGTTCGGCTTCCTGAGCATCGAATTTTTGGCGGATCGCGGCCGCTGGGCCGGGGATGCGGTGCCGATGAAGATCGTCCGCGATGGGCGTGTCGCAGATGTCGAGTACCGCCTGCCCGCGGCGTCGTTCTCGGTCGATCTGGTGCCCCTGGAGACCTTCGACCGCCCGCCGGAATACCTGATCGTCGGCGGACTGGTGTTCCAGCCCCTGACGGAACCGCTGATGCGCTCCATGGGCCGGTCCGCGCCGGTCCGGTTTGCCTGTTACCGCGATGACCTGCCCACGGAGGAGCGCCCCTCCATCGTCTTCCTCAGCCAGGTGCTTCCCGATCCCATCAATGTCGATTACCACCAGTTGAGATTTCAGCCCTTGGAGCGGCTCAATGGTCGCCCCATCCGCGTCCTGCGGGATATCATCGATGCGGTCCGCAACCCGACCGGAGATGTCCTGATCTTCGAATTCACCGAGGGGCTCGGCCTCAATCGCATCGTCCTCGACGCGAGGAACTTGCCCGAGGTGGATGCGCGGATCCTCAAGCGCTATGGCATCCCCTCCGCCCTGCAGCTCAACGCCGACGCACCCGACCAAAAATCGGGGCCTTGATCCGGCGCGCCAAGGAAAAAGGGAGTGAAGGGGCTCCCAAAAGGAACGCGCACCGGCCAAGGCCCGATGTGTCTATTTTGACAGGGCCGGCGGGGATTCGTTCAATTAAAATTCTGGCCGCGGCAATAAAATGCCACGGCAGTCGTGTCCCCGTCGGGCAGGAGCTTCGCGATTTTATGTAACCCGCTGCCAATGATATGGTTAAAAAAACTGGATCCCGATCTGGTTGGTGGCGGGGCTGGCTCGAGAATTCGACGAAACCCTCTAGTAGCGAAGGGCCTTTGCCCTTTGGCGGGGGGATAGGCCGAAGCCGGAAGCGGCTTCGCTACGGGCGGGCAGCTTCGCCGCGAATATGCATCGCGGGGGCGCCCCGCAGGCGGGGCCTGGCATCACAGGGCCTTGCTGGCGTGGGCGACGGTCTGGCTGAGCCATTCGGCGGCGCGCTGGCGGGCGATCTCCATTTTGGGGTAGCGGATTTCCCGATATCCGGTGACGGACTCGGGGACCCGGAGGGCGCGGATCCATGCGCGATAGTCCTCGTCGCGGGAGAAGCGGAATTCGTCGGCGAGCTTGAGATACCAGTCGCGGAAGCCGCGTTCCTTGGCGTGCCAGGCGGGGAGCCATCGGCGCAGGAAGCGGCAATCGCGCATGAGGCGGAGCATCCAGTCGCGGGAGCGGATCTTGAAACGGAAGGTGCGGGCGCCGATGGTGAATTCGGGGCGGTTGATGTGGTGGTAGACGATGTGGTCGCCGCGCTCGGGGTCGATGCCGTAGCGCTCCCTGTCGCGGGCGTACTTCTCCTCGCTGGTGAGCAGGTGCGCGACCCAGATCTCATCCTTGATGGCCATGACGCGGTGGGCGTTCCAGATGACGGCCTTGGTGGCGCCGAAATCGTGCTGCGCGGAATCGCGGCGATAGACCGACAGGACGGAGTCGATATACCGCTGGGCGTACGCCGGGCCATCATATTGGAGCAGGTCGTGGATCCGGATCGCGAAGAGCCGCAGGCTCTCCTGATCGAGGCGCAGGGGCTCGACCGCCCGGGTGACCAGCTGGAAGAGCTGCCGGGCCTGGCGCTCGCCCCGGCGACCCCGCTTGCGCAGGAGGGCGGATTTCTCGGCGATGACATCGTTGTAGGTCGGCTCGGGCCCGGGCTTTTCGGCGGCGCCCCGCGCGGCGACCCATCGGCCGAGGTTGAAGGCCTTCCAGTTGTCCGCCGCGGCGGGACCCATGGTCTCCCGGATGGCCCACTCGAGGCTCTCGATCGAGAGGGGCAGCTCGCCGCGCTGGAAGGCGATGCCGATCATCAGGATGTTCCCGTACAGCTTGGTGCCGAAGTAGCGCTCCGAGATCTCGAAGACATTGTGGCTGAAGTATCGGTCGGCGATGGTGTGGCGACGGATCGTGTCCTCGATGTCCGCGACGCAGAAATCGTCCTTGCCGAGGAGGGTGAGAATGGTGGGGGTCTTCGAGGTGTTGACGATGGCGGCGGTCCGGGAGCGGCAACCGACGCGCTGGTTGGTGTGGGGGTCCAGGCCCCGGGCGGCCTCCAGCGCGTCGATGCCGAGGATCAAATCGGCCTTGCCGTAGGGGATGATGTTGGAGGAGTGGTTTCTGCCGGGCTTCAGGTAGGTGATGTGCGAGTAGATCCCGCCGTTGCGGATGGCCAGGCCCGCCTTGTCGCAGAATCGCACCTCGAAACCCTCGCGGTGGCCGGCGCGCACCAGCGTCGCCGTCGCGCTGGCGACACCCATGCCGCCGACCCCCGCCAGGTAGACGCGCCAGGCGTCCTCGAACCCGCGGGGCGCCGGCGCGGCGATGCTGTCGAGGCCCAGCCGGGCCAATCGCGGGCTCGGCTTCTCGTGCCGGACGATGGTGATGTCCTCAAACGAAGGGCACGCGTAGATCTTGGTGCACGCGGTGTCCGCGACGCACCAGGAGAGATCCGTCTGCACCTTGCGGCCGAAGTCGGTCTCCACGAAGGTCAGCCCGGGGCAGCCCGTCGCCAGCGTGCACTCCAGGCAGTGCTCGCAGACGTCGGCGGCCACGTTCACGAAACGTTTCTGGCGCAGGAACCCGCGCTTCCGGATCTCGGCGCGCTCCTGGCGGGCGCGCGCCCGGTGGAAGGTGATCCCGCACTCCTTGTCGGCGATGAGGATCTTGACCCCCTCGCGCAGGATGGTCTGCTCGAGGACGCGGCGGTAGTGGTCGCGGTCGGCGGGGTTGGTGCGGACCACCTCGGCGCCGCCGTCGCGGGTGATGGCCGAGACGATGCGGTCGATGTTCTGGGTGAAGGTCTCGTTGCCGAGGATGTCCTTGTCGAGGCCGGGGGTGATCTGGTGCCCGGTCATCGCGGTGGTGCGATTGTCGAGGATGATGTAGGTGAGGTCCTGGCCGTTCTTGATGGAGTTGGAGATGGCGATCTGGCCGGAGTGGAAGAAGGTCGAGTCGCCCATGAAGACGACCTGCTTGTTGGTGATGAAGGCGTCGATGCCGAGGCCGGTGCCGCCGCCGAGCCCCATGCCGCTGTAGTTGTGCATGAGGTCCTTGGTCGGCTCGAACATCAGCATCGTGTAGCAGCCGGTGTCGCCGTGGAAGACCAGGTCCACCGGACCGCGCTTGTGCCGCCGCGCCATGTATCCCGCGTCCCGGAAGGACTTCTTGATCTCCACCAGCAGCGAGGCCGAATCGCGGTGCGGGCAGCCGGGGCAGAAGGTCGGCGTCCGGGGGGCGAGCCTCACGTCGGCCCGAGCCGTCTCCTGCACGAGCGCCAGCTCCGCCTCGACCGCGGCGGTCGGGATGCGGATCAGGGGATCGCGGAGCTTCAGGAGCACCGGCGCCAGGTGCTCGATGAGGATCGAGGGGTTGATGCCGCGGTGGGCGGGCACCCCCTCCGCGCCGCCGGGGAACGCCTTGCCCCAAACCTTGGCGCCAAGGCCCTCGTGTAGCACGATGGTCGCGACCTGCTCCTCGATGAACCCGCGCCGTTCCTCGATCACGATGATCTCTTCGGCCACCCCGGCCAGCCGGCGGATGTGGGCGGGATCTATCGGAAAGGTGACGCCGAGCTTCAGCACCGGAAACGCGCCCGTCAGCCCCATCTCCGCCAGCGCGTGCTCGAGATAGCAGAACGCCAGCGCCGAGGAGACAAACGCGTACCGATGGCGCCTGCCCGGGGCCGCGCCCGCCGGCAGCGCCAGGCGATCAACCCCGTACTTCTCCGCCGATGCCCACAGCCGACGGTAGCGCGAGGGAAAGTCCTGCTCCTTGCGCCACGTCCGGGGCGGGAGGAGGACCTTGTTCTCGAAATCCACGGCCGACGTGTCCAGTTCGACCGGGCTGTTGGTGTTGATCCGGGGAAGGTTGTTCCTGCGGACGCGCACCGAGCCGCCCCCGTCGGCCTGGTTCGTCGTGATGAGGTAGCCGATGTACAGCTCCGCCTCCCGCGACAGCTTGAAGCCGATGTCGATCCAGTCCTTGATCTCCTGGTTGTCCGAGGGCTCCAGGACCGGCATGTAGAGATGCTTGGCCAGATAGCGGGAGTCTGCCGGGACCTGCGTCGAATCGCTCCACGGGTCGTCCCCCATCACGATGATCGCGCCCCCGTCGGGATGTGCCCCGCCGAGATTCCCCAGCGCCAGCGCGTCCGCCGCCACGTGCACCCCGACGCTCTTCATCACCGCGATCGCGCGCAACCCCAGCATCTGCGAGCCATTGAGCATCGCCACCGATAGCGCCTCGTTGTGAGCCAGCACCGCCCGGATCCCGTACCGCCTCGGCACCTCCGCGATGCGCTCGATCGTGTCAAAAAAGCCCGCCACCGGCGAACCCGGGTACCCCGTCCAGAGATGCGAGCCGCCCTCAGTCTCGAGCAACCCCTTGACAATCAGTTCGTTGCCCGTGAAGACCTCGGAGCCCTCCTCCTTGAGAAAGCGGGGGTCCACCGCGGCTGCCAGACTCTTCGACATGCCCCAAAGTTTAGGACCCAGTGACGGTCATGCAAATGAAAAGGGTCCTCCCGGTCGCTCAGTCTCGTCTTGGGCCGCATGCCATATTCGGACCACATAAACGGCTTTCGCGCTGGAGTCGATCCGGTAGGCAATCTTCCGCGACTCGAGCATCATCTTCGCAGTCTCATTCGAAACGATTCGACCGGCCTCGATGTCCTGCTCGCCCTGATCCAGAGCCGCAAGGAAAGCCATCTCCTCGGCGATGGCCGTGGAATCCGCATCGTCGGGCAGCCGATGCACCGCTTGCAGGACTGATTCCTTTGCGCCCGTATCAACAGCCTACGGCCCTGCGGAGGCGATACCTCATGCAATTGCGCGTCGGATCTCTGAAACCGCGGTGGGACCGTCGAAAGCCTCCATCTCCCCGCGCTCAACGTCGGTAGTGAGGTCACCGCCTCAGTGATGTGTCCAAATCCTCACCGATTGAATCACCCAAAGATGTTGGCACGAAACGAGCGCTTTGGACGGCGGTTGCCTCGACTACCTAGTGTGCGCCCAGCATGGGCGCAGTCCTGATGGGGTTCAAGTCCCCTGTGCGAGAGTCGAACATGAAGCGAAAGCGACATGGGAAGCAGCAGCCGAAGTCAAGGTCGTCCGGGCAACCGGCCGGCCGGAGGAAGACTAGCCCGGATATTTCATCGTCGGGGCAAAAAAATTAGCGAAGTCCGCGGCACAA
>CAZYWZ010000181.1:0-10061 GCA_964651705.1 uncultured Verrucomicrobiales bacterium | reverse complement strand
ACGGCGGACGATGTGGCGGCACTGCTCAGCGCGGGCTCGACCCCGGCGGAGGTCGTCGAGCTTGTGAAACAGCGCGGCTACCGCGGCGGGGCCGAGGCCGCGGATCTCAAGCGCCTGAAGGACGCAGGTGCCGACGCGGGGCTGCTGATGCAGGTTCGGGAAGCCGCCGATCGCGCCCAAGGGCCGGAAGGAACTTCCGGCGCCCAAGCAGATCCGACGGCCGCGACAGGGGAAGGAGGGGTGAGCGACGCGAATTCCCAATATCGTTTGGGGTGCAAGTACCGGGACGGCGTGGGTGTCGCGCAGGATTACGTCGAGGCAGCCAAGTGGTTCCGCAAGGCCGCGGAACAGGGCCACGCCGATGCGCAAAACAGTCTGGGTCTCGCGTACCACAATGGCAGTGGAGTTGAAAAGGATGATGCGGAGGCGGTGAGGTGGTATCGCAAAGCGGCGGCGCAGGGCGATGCCCCCGCGCAGTACAATCTGGGGAACTCGTACAGCAATGGTTGGGGTGTTGATCAGGATAAGGTGGAGGCGGTGAAGTGGTGGCGCGAAGCGGCGGAGCAAGGCCAGGTGTTCGCGCAGCACAATCTGGGGCGGGCGTACTACAACGGGCAGGGCGTTGAGAAGGATGATGGGGAGGCGGTGAAGTGGTATCGTAAAGCGGCGGAGCAGGGCGATAGCGACGCGCAGCACAGTTTGGGGCACGCGTACTACAACGGCCGGGGCATTGAAAAGGATGAGGCCGAGGCGGTGAAGTGGTGGCGCAAAGCAGCGGAGCAGGGCCAGGCCTTGGCGCAAAACAATCTGGGGTTCGCGTACTACAATGGCCGTGGCGTTGAAAAGGATGATGTGGAGGCGGTGAAATGGTACCGTAAAGCGGCGGCGCAGGGCCATGCCACCGCGCAGCGCAATCTTCAGAACGCCTACGAAAGCGGTCGGGGTGTTGATTCGGAAGCAAAACTGTCGGCTGGGAGCACAGCCCTGGCGACTGATCAAGCCCGGGCGGAAATCAATAGGCTCATGGCGGCGGGGCGCAATCAGGAGGCACTGGCGAGAGCGGTGGCGGCGTACGGGGCGGATTCCCCGCAGGTCGAAGCGCTCAGGGGCTATTTCAGCGAGGGTTCGCGCGCCGGGCTGCGTCCCTCCGAGGCCGAGGGGGTTGCCGTGCGGGTCGGAAGCCTCGGGGAAGACATGCTCTCGCGGCTGTCCGCTGCCGCCGCCGCCCTCAGAAGGGATTCCACCCTGCTGGAGCAGAGCCGCGAGGGCTACGTCGATCTTCTGGATTTGCTGAAAGCGGGCATCGAGTCGGCCGGCCAGGCGCGGAAAGGCGACGCTGCCTTTTGGAAGGCCTTGTTTGAGTACGCCGCCGAGCTCGCCGCCCAGGACGGAAGCAGGCAGGTGGCAATTTTCCTGCTGGCGCTGGAATCGGTGGATGGCGCGCGGTTCAAGGCGTCGTTGGAGAGTGTAGGGAATCCAGCCGCGGCCGCGGCGTTGACGCGCCAGTTGGAGATCGTGCGCCGCGAAAACAAGGAAGGAAATGGTTAGGCTTGGTGGCATTAGCGAACCGAATTCGAAGCCAAAAAGCGAATATCAGAGGGACCCACCCATGACAAAATGCGACCGAACACTGGACTGGAGGCCGAATCCTGTGGCCGACACGCGCCCTGTTACACGGCTGTTGCGCGCGCTGGCGCTGTGCGTTGGCGCGGCCCTGTGCGCCGACGCCGCGCACGCGAATAAGATCGGCATGGTGTTTTTGAAAAACAACCACCACTCGGACCTGTTGGTGTGGATCAACGGCTACTACCAGGGAAAGGTCGAGGCCGGGAAGATCTGCTACACCCTCTACGAGGGCTTCACGACCCGCGACAGCGGGTTCAACGCCGAGGGAAAACTCGTCGTCAAGCGCTCCCACGCCGGCTGGGACAGCTCCGGCAGCGAGATCCGAATCTACGCCGTGGGTCGTGGGAAGAAACCCGACGAGCCGATCTATTGGTATGGCAGTTTCCCCAACGAGGGGAAGGGAAGCAACGGATACATGAACACATCGGAGTATTATGTGTGGTTCGGGCCACCCGAGTGGAACGATGCGGACCGCGAGCGCGCCGAGAAAATCCCGCCGGGAAGCGCCGACAACCTCAAGATTGTGAATGTCGACATGCTAGGCCCGGCGGATCCTGATATTGCCAAAGATGGTGGTGCTTATGGCGGATCAACTGATGGTGTTCTGCCTGCGCTGATGTGGATTCCCGAGGACGCGGTTGTCATAACCGCACCATCGCAGTATTCGAAGACGACCGGCCGGACCGCGAATGTGAGCGGGATTGTCAAGTACGCTGGCATCCAATCCGTGCTCCTTTCAAATGGTGACCGTGTTGAATTGATTGCAGTCAAAAGCGGGCAGTTTTCGGCAACGATCGCGCTGAATGATGGAGATAATACAATCACCGCGAGATTACCAGGAAATGATAAGGTGCTTTCAAAGGTGACCATTGCAGTCGCTGCGGCCCCTAAGGTTGCGGCCCCTGAGGTATACAGTGGCCCGTCCCACTGGGTCCCGGAATAAACCAGTGAGAATTATGGCGGCAACCAACACGGCGTCGTCCTTGTCCGACTATTTCTACATGATCGGGGCAAAGCCAGTGCGCCTCATCGACGCCAAGGCGCGGCTCTGTGCATTGCGGGAGGGTATCGCCGAGCGCCTGGAGGGCCTGCTGTTGTGCTTGCCAGAGCCCAAGTCGCGTCTGCTGGCGGCGCGGGTGTTTCTTCTTTTGGCGGTGGGAAGACTTCTGGAGGCGACATTATGCGCAAACCGGGTGGCTGGATGATCCGTGCATTGGCGTTTACGATCCTATCTTGTGTCAGCGCGGCGGGACAGGATCGGCCGTTGACCGCCGCCGACGTCGTGGCGCTGCTCGGCGCGGGAACGACCCCGGCAGAGGTTGGGCAGCTCGTCAAAGAGCGCGGCTACCGCGGCGGGGCCGAGGCGGACGACCTGAAACGCCTGAAAGACGCGGGCGCCGACGCGGGTCTTTTGATGCAGATTCGGGACGCGGCTGGCGGTCCAGGCATCGATCCAATTGCCGGCGCGCCATCGGGTGCCGGCCAGGCGGCGCCGACCGCTGCGGCACCACTCCCGCAGCTTCCGCGGGCGACCAGCGAGAATCCCTTCGTCAATTCCCTCGGTATGAAGTTCGTCCCCGTGCCGGGGACGCAGGTGCTCTTCTGCATTTGGGAGACGCGGGTGAGGGATTACGAGACGTTCGTCAAGGAGAGTGGGTTCGAGTGGAAAACGGGGCGTCTTTGGACCGATATGCCGTTTACGCAAACGCCAGATCACGCGGCGATGTTAGTGAAATGGGATGACGCGAAAGCCTTCTGCGCGTGGCTGAGCCAGAAGGAGGGGCGGTTATACCGATTGCCGAGCGAGCAGGAGTGGGAGGCGGCCGTAGGAACGAGCAAGTACCCCTGGGGCGAGTCGTGGCCGCCGCCACAGCGGGCGGGGAATTACAATCGAAAGGGCGATGGAGACTGGATGCCCGAGAGCATCATTCTGGGATCGGACGGTTATCATGGGACCGCACCTGTGGGCAGCTTTTCAGCAAACAGAAACGGGCTGTATGACATCGGCGGAAACGTGTGGGAGTGGTGCGAGGATCTGTATGATTCAGAGCACCCTTGGCACGTGCTGCGGGGTGGTTCATATGTGGACGACAACCCCGACTCCCTCGCTTCCTCCAGGCGTTACAGCGGCACCGTCGGTGGCCGCGGTTATAACATCGGGTTTCGTTGTGTGGTGGCGGCGTCCTCTCCGTAGGCGGGGGTGTTACGCTATGCAGTTTTACTCTTTTACCCTGTGCCCTCCGGGCCAGAGGCCCGGAGGGCCGAATTATTATTTTGGGGTTTTGGGGCAGGATTTGATCCATGCGCCGGTCATGCGTCCGATGTCGGAACTGTTTGGGCCAGCGGGAGAAGAGTGGTTGATAGCAGGGCGAGGAGGGCGGGACGCACGATGGACATTGAGAAAGAGTTGAGTGGTGGCATTCTCCGTCTGACACTCGCGGGTGACTTGGATTTGGTTGGGACCGAGGAGTTGGACACAGCGTTGTCTTTGTTGGCATTTGGGGAGGTCGCCTCGATCGTGGTTGACATGCGTGGGGTCGGATTTGTGGCGACCTCGGGATGGGCTGCGCTGCTGGAGTTGGGCGACAGGTGGAGGGGCGCGAATAGGACGTTGGGGCCAGACGCGCGGATCGTGTTGTCGGGGCTGGTGCCAAGGGCGTTCGCGTCTTTGGAGACCGCGGGTATCGAGGGGGAGTTTCTGTTGGAGAAGTGATGCGGTCGAACGGGGTGTGCGCAACAGGGTGACGCCAGTGCGGGGTCTATTGACATTTGCCTTTGGGCTCGTCGCGCTTATCGCGCGCCGGGCGGCGCGCTTTGACATGTGTTCACCCGCCGAATTGGCGAGGCATCTCGTAAGGATCGGCGTACAGGCGCTGCCGATGGTTGCGACCATTGCCCTTTGCATGGGCTTGGTCCTGGCGATGGAGTCGGCCGGGACGATGCGGAAGATGGGCGTGGAAAGCTTCATCCCGCCTCTGGTCTTCTCGAGCCTGATCAAGCAGATGGCCCCGGTCTTCACCGCGGTTGTCGTGATCGCGCGCAGCGGGTCTGCCCTCGCGGCGGAATTGGGAACGATGAAGGTCTCTCAGGAGGTGGAGGCGTTGAGCGTCATGGGCATCGACCCGCGGCACTTCCTTGTGGCGCCGAGGTTCTTGGCCCTCGTCATCATGATGCCAATCCTCAACGTGTTTGCCATTTTCTCGGGCGCTGTGGGTGGGTGGATGTACTGTTCCAGTCGCCTGGACATGGGGATGGGATACTTCATCGAGAGGGCGCTCGATGTCTCGCACGGCGTCGACGTTCCATCCAGCGCCCTGAAGGCCCTGGTCTTTGGGGTCGTGGTGGGATTCGTGTGCTGCCAGCGGGGCATGGCCGTCGAGGGGGGGGCGGAAGAAGTGGGCAAGGCGACGACTGGGGCGGTGGCGGCCTCGCTGCTGGCACTGCTCATAAGCGACGTCGTCTTGACCGGGATCTATCTTGTCGCGGGGATCTGACATGGAAGCGGCGTCGTGTCCCAATACCATCGTATCGCGCGACGGGTTCCGCGGGGAACCCCTGGTGCGGGTCCGGGATCTGGTCAGGCGCTTCGGATCGGCCGCGCCGGTTCTGAACGGCATCAGCTTCGAGGTTTATCCCGGAGAAGTGT
The DNA here is from genome assembly GCA_964651705.1 of uncultured Verrucomicrobiales bacterium. Taxonomy (GTDB): domain Bacteria; phylum Verrucomicrobiota; class Verrucomicrobiia; order JADLBR01; family JADLBR01; genus JADLBR01. The sequence continues at coordinate 4,789 of CAZYWZ010000181.1, read as the reverse complement.
TTGTGATCATGGGGGGCAGCGGTTGCGGCAAGAGCACCCTGTTGCGACATCTCACCGGAGTTTTCAAACCGACTTCCGGCGCGGTCGAGGTGCTTGGGACCAATATGGCGACGGCCGACCCAGCCGGGCTGTTGGAAGTCAGCCTCCGGTTTGGGATGGTGTTCCAGTTCGGCGCGCTTCTGGAGTCGTTGACCGTGTTCGAGAATGTCGCGTTGCCGCTCCGAAGGCACACGCGGCTCAGGTCCAGCATCATCGAGACAACGGCGCGGATCAAGCTGCGGCAGGTGGGCATGGAGGAGCACTTGCACAAGAGGCCATCGGAGATCAGCGGGGGACAGAAGAAGCGGGTCGGTTTGGCCCGCGCGCTGGCGCTCGATCCCCAGTTGCTCTTCAGTGACGAGCCCACGTCAGGTCTGGATCCGGTGATGACGGCTGTGGTGGATGACTTGACCGTGCGGCTGACGCGAAAGATCGGCGCGACGGCGGTGGTCGTGACCCATGACATGACGAGCGTGTTTCGGATCGCCTCGAGGATCATGATGCTCGGAACCGGGGAGAGGCGGGGGACGGTGGTCGCATTGGGCACGCCCGATGAGATCCGGGCGAGCCGGGATCCGATCGTCAGGCAATTTGTGCAGGGTCTCGTGAGCCTGCCGGACGATGATGAAATGAAGGAGAAAGCGCCATGAAAACTATACGGGTCCGTGGATCCCTGGCCAGCGCCTCGGCCGACTGGCTGATCGCCCTGTCGGTGATCGTCTGCAGCATGATCCTGGCCTCGGCGCTGTTTGTGGCGATCGAGGGCAACCCCTTCAAGAGGGCCGGCAAGTGCGCCGCGGTCTTTCCCGATGGGCAGGGTCTGACGCGGAATAGCCCGGTATTTTTCGCTGGCGTGCGGGTGGGCACGGTGACCAAGGTGGACATCGGCGGGGCCGGGGCGGAGCCACATGTGATCGTCGAGATGGATATCGAAAACATGACCGATTATCCAGCCACCGTGGAGGCGCAGGTGGAGTCGGCGTCTCTGTTGGGCGACCGGCGCGTGACCCTCGTGATTCCAGCGGGCGCCTCCGCGGCCGATGCGCGCCTCGCGCCCGGAGCGCGGATTCGCGGCCGCCAGAGCGAGAGCCAACTCGGGAATTTTCTGGGCAGGGAGAACATGGCCCGGGTGGAAGAGTTCCTTTCCAACGCGACGGCGGTTTCCTCCAACTTGAAAGAACAGCTCACTGTGGTTGCCGGTGTGGATCCGGGGGGATCGAATAACCTGATGACGAGCGTCTGGGAGTTCTCGCGGCGACTGAAGGATCCCAAGCTCGACGAGATATTCTCCAGCGTCCATGCCGTCTCAACGAATCTGCCGCAATTCACGCAGAATCTGGGAGAGATGCTGACGAATCTGACGGCAGTTTCTGCGGAAGTGCGGGACACGGTGAGTCCGACGAACGCGACGGGCGTCGCGCTGTCCCAGCGGGTGCGTGAACTGGCCTCGAGGATGGACACTGTGATGGCCAAGGTGGACAGCGCGGTGACGGAGTTGAGGGTGAGTCTGGTGCTGGCGCAGTACTTTTCGGAGAAGATCGCGCGGGAGCCACACCGCATTGTGTTCGGCAAGGGCGGATCGGATACGACGAAGCCGAGCAAGGACGCCGTGGTTGGCGTCGTGCGAAACCGGACAAATTCGGTAGACGGCGCGGCCTTTCACCAGATTGATCGGGCTGAGACCAATACGGGAACGAGGAAAGCGGTGCGCTGAGGGTTGGGGAAGGGGACGCGGCGGTATGGATCCGATGGAGAGCTTGGTGCAGGCCGCGCGTCGGCTGGGAGGAACCCGGGATCTGGAGGAACTGATCGATTGGCTGTTGCTGGCGATCTGCCGGGATTTCAAATGTCAGGCCTGTTCGATCTCACTGGCGGACAGGGTCACGGGGGACTTGATCATGAGGAGTTCGGAAAACCGCCTGAGGGGTGGATCGGCGATCCGGATACCGCGAGGACACGGAATCGCGGGGAGAGTTTTCTTGTCGCGGGTTCCGGAGATCGCGGGCGACGCCTCGCGAGATCCGGCGCATTACGGGGGCGTCGATCATGCCTCCGGCTCGAAGACGGGGGCGATGATGACGGTGCCCCTTTCGGAGGGGGGCGACTGCCTCGGGGTCATGCAGGCCCTCAACCCCGTTGGGCGGTCTGTGTTCTCGGACAACGAGCTGGCGGTGTTCGAGGCATTTGCTGGGCTGGTCGGGATAACGGTTCGGCGGATCGAGGAACAGCGGAGGGCCATCGAGCGGGCCGAATTGGATCGGGAGATCAAGATCGCGGGAGATCTGGTGAGGCGCCTTCTGCCAGATCCTGACGGGGAGGCATCCTGGGGAAGGTATCGGGCCTATTATCGACCCGCCAGCGCGGTGGGGGGCGATTTCTTCATGGTGGAGCGGGTGGGAGCGGAACTGGATTTCATGGCGCTCGGGGACGTGTGTGGCCATGGCATCCCCGCCGCACTTGAAATGGTCAGGGTGAGCACCGTCATTCGCGGCCGACTGCCGGAATTGGCCGGCCATGGCCTCGGCGCGTGGGTCGGCGCGCTCAACGCCGTGCTGTGCAACATGGTACACCGGAGTCGGTTCACGGGTGCCAGCTTTCTCGTTCTGCGACCGGATGTCGTCGAGGTCTTGGTCGCGGGGCACGAGTTGCCGTTGGTCTGGCTCGACGATGGCAGGATAGATCCGGGACGGCTGGCGAGGCATAGGCCTCTCGGTCTGAAAGGGGGCCAAGTGTTTGAAGCGTTTGCTTTTCCGCGGCGACGCTTTCGTGGGGCGATGATGATTTCGGATGGGGTGCTCGAAAGCCGGAATCGATCGGGAGGGTTCTTTTCCGAAACGGCCATGGGTTCGGTGCGGTGGGAGCAGGTGCCCTCGGAGCGCGAGTTTGAGGAATTCGTCCGGGCCTTCGAGGAATTTAACGACGGGGGTGGCGATCGGGAGGATGACGCCACGATTCTGTGGGTGAGTGAGCGAGATTGGGTTCCAGCGGCGTTTGAACTGGCCTGCGATCCGAGGAATTTTTCGGCTGTCCGCGCGTGGTTGGAGGATCGATTATCGATCGCCGGAGTGGACGAACCGAGGCTAGGTTTGATTATTCTTGGTGTCGACGAGCTGCTTTCCAACCTGTATCGGCACGAGTTTAAGGGGAGGCCAGCGCGCTTACGGATCGGGATGAGTCTCAGGGATGGGCACGGCGAAATATGCTTGGCGTATCGCGCATGCGATGCGGCGCCGGAGGGGATGGAAGGGCCCAGTTTTCGATCGGGCGGGATGGGCCTCAAGATTTTGAGTCGTGTCTTTACTGATACCGAGAGGACTTTGGCGGGAGATGAAATGCGTATCGTTGCCAGATTAATATCTCCCGTTTGATTGGGCGCCTGCCTGATGGAGTGCGTGTGTATGGTCGCCAGGGGACGAGAGACGTGGATGGGGCGGTGGCTCGACGGAGATGCTCGAGCGCCGTGGATTGGCGTGATTGGTCCGCCGACAGTGGCCCTGTTGCTGGCTTGTGGGATCGGGGCGGGATGGATGGCCGATGGCCGGATCGCTTTTGCGGTGGCGGCGGGTTCTGTGGCGGTTTCGGCGGCATGCTTCGTGCGGGATGGCGTACGGCTCGTCGGCGTCGGCTGGCGACCAGGCATCCTGTTCGGGCGAGGCCATGATGCGGTCAGGGCACCAGGGGGTTTGGCGTTGGCATTGGTGCCCCTGGCCCTATTGGGTGCCCTCGTGGATGGATTTGACATCCTGGCGGATGCCGACGCGATGGCGGTGGTGTTTCTGGGGTGCCTGCTGGCGGGGTGCGTCGCGGTGGCGAGGATAGGCCTTGATTTTGGCTGGGGCGAGGCGGAGCCACGCTCCGCTTCCGTCTTGGTGTGGTTGGTGTTCTTTGGTGGCTGGCCCGTGATGATGATCTGGTGGCTGGTTGCCCGCGCGCGGTTCGGCGGGACAAGACTGTTGTGGCCCGGTTTGGCCAGCGCTCTGGTCACCATGGTGCTTTGGATGGTGGGGCTCCTGCAACTTGTGGCGTAGGTCGTTGTGGGCATGGTGGCCGGTTTGGGATGGGGACGGACGACTGCCGCGGTTGAGATTTTGTCGCAAGTGTGAGCATCTGGCTTGTCTGACTGGCATGAGAACACCGCTGTTTGGATGGCAACGTGGCGAGGAGTCCGGGTTTCGATTCGGGTTATGGGATTTTGGGATGGTCCGGGGCCTCTGGGGGGTATTCTTGGCTTGGGGGTTCTGGATGGCGTTGTGTGCCACGGCGCTGAGCGAGGACGGCGTTGCCTCGGTGCTGAGAGAGGCGGCGCGCCAGAAGGCGGAGGCGCTGGAGCGATACGTGAGGGAGTACCCGGGGGCCGGGGACCTGCGCAAGGCGTGGTTGGAGGCCGGAGAGGCGTGGGAGGAGGCCGGCGATATCGAGGGCCAGATCCGGACCTTGGAGCGGGTTTGGGAGTTGGTCCTCGCGGACCAAGATGTTGGTCTTGCGGGCCGGTTTGCCGTCGGAAACTTGCTGGCCCAGCGGATTCTGAAGACCGGCAACAAGGCTAGGGCAGCCAGGGCCGTGGCAGGGGCGCGGGCCGCTGTGGACTCGCGGCTCAAGGAGCATCCGGAGGAGGGGGAGGGAGAGGTGGGCGCGCAGGTGCAGGCGGCCATGCGGGCGCTGGAGTCGATGCTGCGGACGCCCGTGGTCGGCGAAACGATCGAGTTGAGGTTCGCGGCGACCGACGGCCGCGCGGTGGACCTGGCTGCGC
>CAZYWZ010000180.1:0-10066 GCA_964651705.1 uncultured Verrucomicrobiales bacterium | reverse complement strand
ATGGGTTACGAGATCACACCCATCCCCGTTGCGGCGTGAAGTTTCTGGCTAGCGCGGCCTGCCGGTCTCGATGGCCGTGCGGAGGGTCTCGCGCAGTTGGGCGAGCTGGTAGGGTTTTTCGATGAAGGCCCGGAAGCCCGCTTCGCCGAAGCGGCGCTTGACCTCGTCCTGGGTGTAGCCGCTGGAGAGCACGACGGGGATGGCGGGGTTGATGGCATGGAGCGCGGCGAGGGTCTGGATGCCATCCATGCCGGGCATGATGAGGTCGAGCAGGACGCAGGAGATGTTCCCGTCGGCCTCCTTGAGCATCCGGATGGCCTGTGGGCCATCCTGGGCGGCGATGACAGAGAAACCAAGGTGCTCGCACATTCTTGCGGCGACGGTACGGACGGAGTCCTCATCATCAACAAGGAGGAGGGTGCCGCTACCTTTCCATGGCCCAGGATCGATCGTCTCGGGGGGCCGCGGCAATGGGGGTGGGGGTGCCTTGGATTGTGGGGCTGCGGCGGGCAGGGCGAGGTGGAACGTGCTGCCTTTCCCGGGTTGCGAATCGACCGAGAGGGTGCCCGCGTGGGCCCTGACGACACCCATGGCGGCGGCGAGGCCGAGGCCTCGTCCGGTAAATTTGGTCGTGAAGAAGGGGTCGAAAATTCTGCCGAGGGTCTCCGGGGCCATGCCGCAACCGGTGTCTGCGATCTCGATGTGGACTGAGGCCGCGGAGGTCGGGACGGCGCGGGGGCCGCCCGTCGGCCCGGGTCCGCCCTGCTGAAGCGGTGCCCCGATCCATGTGCGGATGCGGATGTTGCCCGATCTGTCGCCGATGGCCTCGGCGGCATTGGTGACAAGGTTCATGATCACCTGGCGGATCTGGGTGGCGTCGGCGGTGATGCAAGGGGCGTCGGGCTCGAGGTCGAGGCCGATGTCGATCTTTTCAGAGATTGAGACGCGGAGCAGCCCGATCAGTTCCCGGATCATCGCGTTGACGTCGAAGTGCTCTGGGACGAATCGTCCTCGACCGGAATAGGTGAGCATCTGGCGGCAGAGGTCGGCGGCGCGGTGGCTGGCGGTGACGATGGCGTTGAGGTCCTCTCTGCCAGGGTCGTGGGAGGGCATGCGCAGGAGGGCGAGATCGGCGCGCCCGAGGATCGCGATGAGCAGGTTGTTGAAGTCGTGGGCGATCCCGCCGGCGAGCAGGCCGAGGCTCTCCATCTTGTGGGCCTCCTGGACCTGTCGCTCCAAAGCCCTGCGGTTGGATTCGGCCTCTTTTACGGCGGTGACGTCGGTGAGGGTGCCGACGAGTCCGGCGATCCTTCCGTCCAAGTTCGAGAAGCAAGCCTTGTTGAAGATGACGTCCCGATCGCGTCCCGAGGCGTCCTGGAGGCGATGCTCGTAGATCTGGAGACCGCCTTCGCGAAGGAGCTTCATGTCATGCTCGTGGTAGATCCTGGCGTGCGCGGAGGGCCAGCATTCGTCCGCGGTGCGGCCGATGAGATTCTCGCCGCGGACACCGAAGAACGCCTCGAAGGCCGGGTTGAAGAGGATGTACCTGCCCCCGGTGTCTTTCGCGAAAAGCGGCAGGGGGATGGCCTTGAGGACGGCATCGAGCTGTTCGCGGAGGCGGCGGAGATCCCCCTCGGCCTCGATGCGCCGGGAGAGCTCCTGCATCCGTTGTCGGTTCTCGTCGTCGAGCTTGTGCCATGAGTCGACGAGTTGGTCGGTGCGGAGCCTGAGCTGGTGGGCCCTCTGCCCCTGCCTGCCGAAGAGAAAGGCAATGAGCACGGTGGCGATGGCGGTGATGGCATCGATGATGTGCATGGCATGCCGTCCGCGGGCCATGACGGCCCTGGGGAGGGTGGCCGAGAGGCGCAATGCGGCCGCCTCGGTCAGTCCGGGGATGACGATCTCCGCCCGGAGATTCTCGGCGTCGCGTCGAGTCAGGGTGATCCTGTCGGTCTCGGGTGTGGCCTGGCCCGCGGGCGGCGGATCGCTGAACGCAATCAGCCCAAAGGGCACATGGGCGCGCTGGGATATCTTCGAGACGAGGGTGGCATCGAGAATGCGACCGAGGATCATGTGGCCGACCGAGTCCCCCTCGCCCGAGTTGCGGCGTATGGCGGCTGCGGCAATGATCAGGGGGTCCGCGGGGCCCCTCACGATTCCGGCAACCGTGTCGGAATGGGGGGGTGGGCCCAGCGGGACCAGGGCCGTCAGGCGTGCCAGCGGGAGGGCATCGAGCCACCCCGCCCTATTGATCGCTGGCAGGTAGGGCGAGGCCTCGGACGCGAGGACCTTGCCGTCGGTGTCCGATATGCGAAACAGGTGCATCCCCATGGCGGCACCCAGATGTGACCACGCGAAGTTTTTCTCGATGAAACGGGGGTTCGTTCCCGACGCGAAATCATGGCATTCGTCCCACGTCGCGTAGTCGGTGGTCGTACGCGCGACGCTGTCGATCTCGCGTTGCAGCGCGGCGGTGCAGCGATCGATGTCGCTCGTGGCCTCCTGGGACTCGAGGTGGGCGAAACTGGGTTCCAGGACCCCGTGCCAGATCAGCCGCGTGATCGCCGCGTAACAGAGGATGGAGATGACGGTGATGACACCCCAACGCTCCCACCACTTGGCCAAGACATCCGTGCTCAGCACGCGCCAGCGCTCCTCGCTGCCCGAGAAAAAGCCTTGGAGGCGGCGGGAGTCGAACCCGCGTCCTGAATCGAGTCCCCGGCCATGACTACGGGCGTAGTCCGCATTGGTTTTTCGTGGCGGGGATGGATGCGGACATCCCTCCCGCCCTTAGCCACCTGTTATGCGCGTGACCGATGGGCCGTTGGCCCGCCCACCGATTCCGTCCGGCTAATAACGCGGAGAGACCCCAGCCGGAGTCAGGCCTTCCACGTCGCGGATATTAGGCCGCGAGAGCCAGTTCGCTATTGGCAGTTGTTTTTTGCCAGGTGGGATTTGCGAGGTCGCCTGACACCCTCGGCCCGCCACGGACGCTTCATCGCTTCAGTCGAAGCCTTGACGCCCCCGGCGATCTAACGGGGGAAACCTAACTCGGATCGGCCCGGGTGGCAAGCGCCTAAAGTGTCGCGGGGTGCGGGGGCACCACCGTGGGTGAAAGCGTAGCCCCTCCGGTCACGGAGGGGCCGGGCGGCGGGGGTCCACGGCCTCACGGCCGTGGCCACGTCTGGAGTTTTCGAGTCAGGCCAGGTCGCAGTTGGGGTGGTTGGGGCAGGATTTGACGTCGTCGAGGGTCATTTTCTTAGCCTTTCCGGCCTCGAATTCGGCGATGGCTTCACCGACTTCGCCGGCCTCGACGCGGAAGACTTGGATGCCCATATCGTGGAGGGAGGTGAGGGCGCGGCGCCCGAGGCCGCGGCACACGACGGTATCGACGGCATGGCCGCGGAGGGCGGCGTGCGGGTTGCAGCGCCCATTTTCGTCGAGGTATTGGTCGCCATTGGAAAAGACGGCGCATTCCCGGGACTGGGAATCGTAGATGGTGAACCAGGGGGCGCAGCCGAAATGGTCGCAGACCCAGGCGTGGATGCCGTTCTGGTCGAAGCAGGGCAGGGCGATCTTCATAGCGTTGGCATTGTGGGGTGGGGTTCTCGGGAGGTAAAGGTCGCAGTGGGAATCATCGTCCGGTCCGGTATTTCCGGTAATCGGCGACGCCATCGGCGATGGCGGCGGCAAGTTTCTGCTGGTAATCGGTGGTCTGGATGCGCCTCGCCTCGGCGCCGTTGGTGAGGAAGCCGCACTCGACGAGCACGGCGGGGCACAGGGTGTTTCGGATGACGTAGAATCGGGCGCGCTTGGCGCCGCGGTTCGTCTTCGGCCGGAGGGCGGAACTCATGCGGGAGTTGACGTATCGGGCCAGTTTTTCGCTGCGGCTGCTGGCGTAGTAGGTGGTGATGCCGTCGGCGGCCTCGCGCCGATAGGCGTCGTAGTGGACGCTGACGAAGATGGCGTTCTTTTTAGCGTTGGCGATCCGGCAGCGTTGGGCAAGGGAGACGTCGTGGTCCGAGGTGCGCGTCATGACGACCTCGAAGCCGCGCTGTTTGAGTTCGGTGGCGAGCCGGAGGGCGGTCTTCAGGGTCCACTCCTTTTCGGGGATCCGCTGGCGCGGGATGCCGCCGCGGTCGCTGCCGCCGTGGCCGGCGTCGACGATCACGGTATCGAAGGCCATGACGGGGGCGCAGGACAGGGAGGCTGCCGCGATCGCCCACCGGACGCAGTTCCTTCGAAACATGGGGGAAAATAGCGTGCCTTCTGGAAAAAGCGCAAGGGCTCCGGCGAATTATCCCGCCGGGGCGATGACGCGGTCCAGGACCTTGGCGCTGGAGAGGACGCCGGGCATGCCGGCGCCGGGGTGGGTGCCGGCGCCGACGAAGTAGAGCCCTTGGACGTCCTCGGAGACGTTGTGGGGCCGGAACCACGCGCTCTGGGTGAGCACCGGCTCGAACTGGAACGCGGCGCCCTCGTAGGCATCCAGCTCGGTCACGAAGTCGGCGGGCGTCATGATGCGCCGGGTGATGACATGCCGTCGCAGGTCGGGGCAGAGTTTCTCGAGCGAGGCGAGAATGGCGTCGGCGTAGGGTTCCTTCTCTTTCTCCCAGTCGATCTGGCCGCGGAGGTTGGGGACGGGGGAGAGGACGTAGAAGCACTCGCAGCCCGGGGGCGCGAGCGAGGGATCGGTGCGGGTGGGGGCGTGGAGGTAGAGCGAGAAGTCTTTGGCCAAGACCTTGCGGCGGAAGATGTCGTCCAAGAGGCCCTGATATCGCTCGGATAGGACGATCGTGTGATGGGCGAGGTCGGGGTAGGTGCGGTCGGTGCCGAAGTAGATGAGGAACAGGCCCATGGAATAGCGCATTCGCTCGAGGCGGGCGTCGGTCCACTTGCGGCGCCAGCCCGCGGGGATCTGCCGCCGGTAGGTGTTGGCGACATCCCCGTTGGAGACCACGATGTCCGCGGGGAGCGTCTCGCCATCGGCGAGTCGGACGCCGGTCGCCCGGCCCGATTCGACCCGAATCTCCTCGACCCGGGCGTTGAGCCGGAGGGTCCCGCCCATCTCCTCGAAGAGACGGACCAGGGCACGAACCAGGGCGCCGGTGCCCCCCATGGCGAAGTGGACGCCCCACTCGCGCTCCAGATAATGGATCATCGCGTAGATCGAGGAGGAGTCGAAGGGGTTGCCGCCGACCAGCAGGGGGTGAAACGAGAAGACCACCCGCAGGAAGGGGTCTTTGACGTGGCGCGACACCATGCGGTAGACCGACTCGTGCGAGCGCAGGCGCACCAGGTCGGGCGCCACGCGGACCATGTCCAGGATCGACGAGAAGGGCTGGTCCGCCAGGTCGAGGAAGGCGCGGTCAAAGATGGCCTTGGTCCGGGTGACGAAGCGGCGATAGCCGGGGACATCATCCGGCCGGAGGCGTCGGATACCCTCGATGATCTCGGCCTCGTCCCCCGTGTAGTCAAACGTCGTCCCGTCGTGCGCCACGATCCGGTAGAAGGGGCGGCAGGGCACGAGCCGGATGAAATCCTCGGTCTTCCGCCCGCCGAGCGCGAAAAGTTCATCGATCAGGAACGGGGCGGTGATGATGGTCGGGCCCGCGTCGAAAGTGAAGCCGTCCTGCTGGTACACGTAGGCGCGCCCGCCGGGCTTGTCGCGCATCTCGAGCAACTGGACATCATAGCCCTTGGCGCGCAGCCGGATCGCCGCGCCCAACCCGCCGAAACCGCTCCCGATCACCACCGCGCGCTGAGGCATGTGTCACCTTCCATCGTCCCGGGCGAACTAGGCCCCCGCCCATTCATTATCTCCGCAGGTCGTTGGGCCGACCCAAGAAATAGCGTGCCTCGACCAGGACTCGAACCTGGAACCAATTGATTAAGAGTCAACTGCTCTACCGATTGAGCTATCGAGGCGCAACCGAGCGATATTTGATAGCCTTTCCGCGTGGCTTGGCAAGCCCGGATCGCGACACGAGATTCAATTCGTGTTGCACTATTGGGTGGGGTCCGTCAGATTTTTTGACATTGGAGAAAATCAGCCAAGGAGGAACGATGGACAGAGGACGAGGGGTCGCGACGTATAACCGGCGGGAATTTTTGAGGCTTGGGGGGGCGATGGCGGCTGGGGCGGCGGTGCTGGGGGCGCTGCGTCCGGAGGGGGTATTTGCGGCGGAGGACGAGACGATCCGGCTGGCGCTGATCGGATGCGGGAGCCGGGGTTCGGGGGCGGTGAAGGATGCGCTGTCGGTGAAGGACGAGGGTCCGGTGAAGCTGTGGGCGATGGCGGATCTGGACGAGGGGCGGATGGCGAAGTCCCACGATGCGCTCAAGGAGATTTTCAAGGACGGGGTGGACGTGGCGCAGGAGCGGCGATTTGTGGGATTTGACGCGTACCGGAAGGCGATCGACATCCTGCGTCCCGGGGACATCGCGATGTGCACGACGCGGCCCTACATCCGGCCGGTGCACGTGGAGTACGCGATCCGGAAAGGTATCAACGTCTTCATGGAGAAGTCGTTCGCGTCGGATCCGGCGGGGGTGAAGCGGATCTTGCGCGCGGGGGAGGAGGCGGAGAAGAAGGGCGTGAAGGTATTGGCGGGGCTGCAGTGCCGGCATTCCCCGGCGCGGGCGGCGCTGATCGAAAAGATCCGCGCGGGGGAGATGGGCGAGATCCACGCGATACGGGCCAATCGCTGGGGAGGCGGCAGCTGGCTCAAGCCCAATGCGGAGGGGGCCAACGAGCTGATGGGCCAATTGGGCCTGGGCAAGATACACCTCTACTGGGTGGGGTCGGGCCACATGGTGGACAACCTCATCCACCAGATCGACGAGTGCTGCTGGATCAAGGACGCATGGCCGGTCTCCGTGGAGGGGCACGGTGGTCGCATCGCGGACAGCCAGGACGCGGGACAGAACCTGGATATCTACTCGATGGAATACACCTTTGCGGACGGCACCAAGGCCTTCTGCGGTTTCCGGAGGATGGACAAGGGCCGGAAGGAATTTGCGACCTTCGTGCATGGCACGAAGTGCGCGGCGCAATTTTCGGGGATGACGCACGCGGCGACGGTCCACATGTTCAAGGACCAGAGGATCGGGAAAGAGCACATCGCGTGGACGCCGGAACGCGACATGGCGAGCCCGTGGCAGTACGAGTGGAACAACTTCATCCACAGCATCCGGAAGGATCGCCCGCACAACGAGGTGAAGCGGGCCTGCTATTCCGACCTCGCGGCGCTGATGGGTCGCGCGGCGTGCCACACGGGGCAACCGGTCACCTGGGACGAGATCATGGCGTCGGAATTCCAGTTCTGCGACTATCTCGACACCCTGGCCTACGACAGCCCGCCGCCGGTCAAGATGGGCGAGGACGGGCGTTTCCCGGTGCCGGTGCCGGGCAAGTGGAAAGAGGTCTGAGGCGCTACTGATCCAGCGGCGCGAAGGGGAACTCCGGGCTGGGCGAGCGCGCGGCCCGCATGATCTCGGCGATCTTGGCGACGATGTCGGGGTGGTCGGCGGCGACATCGCGGGCCTCGCCGATATCGTCGTTGAGGTCGTAGAGCTCGATCTTGAGGGGGTCGGGGTTCTTGCGGAGGAGCATATTTTGGCGGATGCCCTTCCAGTCACCCATGCGGACCGCCTGCTGGCCGCCGTAGGCGACGAATTCCCAGTAGAGGAAACCGTGGGTTTTCTGGTCCTTGGCCCGGTTCAGGAGCGTGGGGGCGAAGCTGATGCCATCGATATTTTCCGGGGCATCCGTTCCGGTGATCTCGGCGATGGTGGGCATGACGTCCCAGAAGGCGGAGACGAGGCCGGCGGTGGCGCCGGGCCGGATCTTGCCGGGCCATCGCGCGATCATGGGCACGCGGATGCCGCCCTCGTATAGGCTGCCCTTGAGGCCACGCAGTGGGCCGACGCTGTCGAAGAATTCGTAATCGACCTCTTTTTCGAGGTGGGTGGTGCCGTTGTCGGAGGAGAATAGGACGAGGGTGTCTTCATCGAGTCCGAGTTCTTTGACGAGGGCGAGGATGCGCCCGACGTCCTTGTCGAGGCGGCTGATCATGGCGGCGTAGGCCGCGCGCGGGGTGAAATGCGGGGTGTAGCCGTGGCCCTTGTCTCGGATGAAAGGCGTCTCCTCCCATTTGCCCAGATAGGGTTCCAGTTCCTTGTCTGGGATGTGGAGCGCGACATGGGGGAGGGGTGAGGGGAAGTACAGGAAGAAGGGGCGGCCCTTGTTCTGGCGGATGAAGTCGAGAGCCTCGTCGATCATGCGGTCCGGGGCGTAGTCCTTGCCCTTGAAGGGGGCGTAGCTGGCGGGGTCGTTGGGGTCGGCGCCGGGGGCGAGGCTGGCGTGGCCGGGCACCGGGGGGTCGTTATCGAGTATCACTTTCTGCCCGTTGCGCCACAGGTGATCGGTGTAGTAGCTGTGGGCGTGGGCCTGGCAGTTGTAGCCGAAAAAGAGGTCGAATCCCTGGCGGTTGGGGTCGCCGCTGGTGCCGAAGTGGCCGAGGCCCCATTTGCCGATGGCGGCGGTGGCGTAGTCCTTCTGCTTGAGCAACTCGGCGATGGTGATCGCTTCGTCGGGAATGGGCTCTTGGCCGGGGAACTCGGTCCCGTATTGTCGCGCGAGGTCTTCGGTGAGCTTGCCCTGGCGGTTATTGCGGACATGGGCGTGGCCGGGATGTTTTCCCGTCATGAGGCAGCATCTTGAGGGCGCGCACACGGCGTTGCCCGAGTAATGTTGCGTGAAGCGCATGCCCTCGGCGGCGAAGCGATCGAGGTTCGGGGTCTTAATTTTCTTTTGGCCATAGCAGCCGAGTTCGGCGTAGCCGAGGTCGTCGGCGAGGATATAGATGATGTTCGGGTGGGGGGCGGCGCCGGGCGAGTGGGCCGGCGCGGCGGCGAGGGCCGACGCGAGCAGGAAATTTCGGGCGGCATTCATGGCATTTCCAACCTTTCTGTCAGGGTTCGCGGGCGACGCGGAATCCGATGACGTCCATCTGGGGCAACCACCATTTGCTCCGCGGGATCTGGGGATCGTTCATCGACCACCAGTCCTGCTCGAAGCCCCTTGCGGCGCAGCGCAACTCGTCGGCGCCGGAGTCGTAGCAACCGCCGCGCGCGACATGCCGTTCGGCGCTTTCGGGGCCGGTGGGGTTGTCGCCCCCGGCGTGGGCGTAGGCATCAGGCGCGTAGAAGTCGTGGACCCATTCCCAGACGTTGCCCTGCATGTCGTGGAGGCCCCAGGCATTTGGCTTTTTCTGGCCGACGGGGTGCGGCTGGCGATCGGCGTTGTCGTCGAACCAGGCGTAGTCGCCGAGGTCATCGGGGCCGTTTGCCGCGCCGAGTGGCCTGTCGCTTCCGGCGCGGGCGGCATACTCCCATTCGGCCTCGGTGGGCAGGCGGTATTTCTTTCCCGTTTTGGCGGAGAGCCACTTGCAGAAAGTGGCCGCGTTGTTCCAGCGCATGCCGATGGCCGGGTGGGTCTTGTCGAAGCCCATGGTCATGTCCCCATAGACGGGTGTGGGGCCGGTGACGGCATCGACGCCGGCGGGCAGCGCCGGGGCGGGCGACAGCACCTCCTCGGATTCTCCGTCATCGCCGCCCCCCTCCTTCTTGCCGGTCCCGGTCTCCTCGTAGTAGGCCTGGAAAAGCCCGAGGGGGATCTCGGTGGTGGACAGGTAGAAGGATTTGATCCGCACCTCGCGCTGCGGGCCCTCGTGCTCCTTGCGGCCGGGTTCGGCAGGGGGGCTGCCCATGGTGAAAGATCCGGCCGGAATCGGGACCATCTCCAGCGTGAACTCGGCCCCGGCCCGCGTCCGGATGGTTTCGGTGTACCGGTTGGCGGGGGCCGGGTCCGCCTGGCCCGGCTCGGTGGCCCCCAAGAGCATCGCCGCGGCGTACAGCGGGATGCCGCGGCGCCATCGATCGCCTGTCACGCAAGTATTCATGCCGCCCGTCCTGTCTTCTGGTCCCGAGATGCTAGTGGCCCGGGGTGCGTGTTGACTCAAGCAAAGACGACACCGGGGGATGATTTTTCTGTGGATTCGTT
>CAZYWZ010000179.1:0-10162 GCA_964651705.1 uncultured Verrucomicrobiales bacterium | reverse complement strand
CGGATGGGAATCCGCGCCCTACAGGCCGATCCCGTGGCCAATTTTCGAGTCAGGCCTTCAGGCGTTCCAGCAGGCCCGAGATGCGGCGGGTGGTGTGCGCGTTGTTTATTGCCATGGCGAGGGCCTTCTTCTGGCCGACGGCGACCACGAGGCGCTTGCCGCGGGTGATGGCGGTGTAGATGAGGTTGCGCTGGAGCATCATGAAGTGCTGGGTGGAGACGGGGATGACGATGGCGGGGAATTCGGAGCCCTGGGACTTGTGGACGCTGATGGCGTAGGCGGGCTGCAGCTCGTCCAGCTCGTCGAAGCCGTAGGCGACCTCGCGGTCGTCGATGCGGACGCGGAGTTCGCGGTCCTCGTGGAGGACGCGGGTGATCTCGCCGATGTCGCCATTGAAGACGTCCTTGTCGTAGTTGTTCTCGGTCTGGAGGACGCGGTCGCCGGGGCGGAATTCCCAGCCGAAGCGCTCGACGCCGGGCTGTTCGTGGCGGGGGGGGTTGAGCTCGCGCTGGAGGGCGGCGTTGATCTCGCGCGTGCCGAGGGGGCCGCGGTGCATGGGGCAGAGGACCTGGATGTCGCGGTGGGGGAGCCCGGTCTTCTTGGATATCCGGCCGGCGACCAGGGAGATGACGGTGCTCGCGATGGCGTCGGGCTCCTCGCGCGGGAAGAAATGGAAATCGGCGCCGGGATCCGAGGCATCGAGGTCTGGCATCCTGCCGGCGTTGATGGCGTGTGCGGCGGCGATGATGCGGCTGGCGGCCGCCTGGCGGAAGATCTCGGTGAGGCGGACGACGGGGCAGATGCGGCTCTCGATGAGGTGGGCGAGGAGGCTGCCCGGCCCCACGGAGGGGAGTTGGTCGGCGTCGCCGACCAAGAGCAGCGCGGCGCGTGGCGGGTGGGCCCGCAGGAGACCGTGCATGAGGGGGACGTCGACCATGGAGCATTCGTCCACCACGAGGAGGTCGTGGTCCAGGGGGTTGCGCTCGTTGCGGGCGAAGCCGCCGCGGCCCGGCTGGAACTCGAGCATGCGGTGGATGGTGCGGGCCTCGATGCCGGTGGCCTCGGCCAGGCGCTTTGCGGCGCGGCCGGTGGGGGCGCACAGGGCCGGGCGGACGCGCTTGGCCCGCAGGATGGCCAGCAGGGCGTTGAGCAGGGTGGTCTTGCCGACGCCCGGGCCGCCGGTGACGACCAGCAGGCGATTCTCCAATGCGGCGCGGATGGCGTCGCGCTGCCCGGCGGCGAGGGTCTTGCCGGATTTTCCCTCCCACCACGCGACCGCCCGCTCCGGGTCGATCGGCGGATAGGGCGGCCGCGCGCCGGAGAGTGCGCGGAGGAGCCTCGCGACGCCCTTTTCGGCGGCCTGCATCTGTGGCAGGAAGATCAGGTCTTCCCCTCCGATGGGCTCTTCCGCCAACTCGCCGCGCCCGAGGAGCTGGCCGAGGGCGTCCGCGGTGCGATCCTCGCCGATGTCCAGCAGTTTGGCGGTCTCTCGGACGAGGGCTTCTCTGGGCAGCGCGCAGTGTCCCGCGCCGGTCTGCTCGTGGAGCATGTGCTCGAGGCCGCCGCACGCCCGCAGCGGGGAGTCATGCGGGATGCCGAGCTGCTTGGCGATCTGGTCTGCGGTCTTGAAGCCGACGCCATGGATGTCGCGCGCCAGCAGGTAGGGGTTGCCCGTCACCCTGGCGATCGCCTCGTCGCCGTAGGTGCGATGGATGCGGACCGCGCGGCTGGTCGAGACCCCGTGGGCGTGCAAGAAGACCATGATGTCGCGGATGGCCTTCTGCGCCTCCCAGGCCTGCTTGATGGTGCGGCGGCGCCCGGCCCCGATGCCCTCGACCTCCTCGAGGCGGGCCGATTCTCTCTCGATGATGTCGAAGACGCGTTCCCCGAATCGGGCGACGAGGCGCTTGGCGTAGTGCGGCCCGACTCCCCGGATCAGGCCGCTGGCCAGAAAGCGCTCGATGCCCTCGCGCGACGTGGGCGGGTGCGACTCGATCCGTTCGGCGGAGAACTGCGGCCCGTGGGTCCTGTCGACCGTCCAGCGCCCGGAGGCCTCGACGAATTCCCCCGCGTTGGCGGAGGCCACGGGGCCCACGAGCGTCACCAGGTCGCGGTGGCCCTTGGCCTTGACCCGAAGCACCGCGAAACCGTTCTCCTCGTTGTAAAAGGTGACCCTCTCGATCTGCCCCTCGAGTTTCTCGGGGGCGCCCGACGGATCTTTTGGGGTGGCCACTCGGGCCACAGGCTAGCCCTCCACCGATTGGATGACCAGCGCGTGGGTTGGGGCGCCATCCTCGATGTTCAGGGGAATGAAGGCGGAGGTCACCCCGGCCTTGTTCCAATCCCCCGACATGGAGTGCAGCGGCCGCTGGAGGAATTTCCCTGCCCGGAGCGCGGCGGCGACGGCCGTGGAAAACTCCGGTGACCACATCTGGATCTCGGCCAGGGAGCGGCCCGCGAGTTCTGCCTGGCCCGTGTCGAGCCACTTGGCCAAGGCGCGGTTGGCGAACGCGATGGGCAGAAACGGCATCTGCGCCGGCCCCTGGCAGATGGCCATGGGAAGGGTGGCGGTATTGATCGCGCCGAGAGCCAGGGACCGGAAATACTCGGCCTCCAGGCCGAAGCGGCCCAGTTCCGCGAGCGTCCGCGCCACGCGCAGGCGGATGTTGAGCACCTTGAGATTGACGGGCTTGGTGATGTAGTCGTTCGCGCCGGCCTCGAGGGCGCGGTTGATGGTCGCCTCGGAATTGTCCGAGGTCACCATGATCAGATAGGGATAGTTCGCGCCGGTGCCGCCAAAGCGCTCGCGCAGGGCGCGCGCCAGGCTCGCCCCATCCATGCCGGGCAGATTCTGGTCGATCAGGAAAATATCGATGCCTGGGGCGTTGTCCTCGCCGATGACATCCAGGGCCTGCTCGGCGGTGCCCACCTCAAAGACCTGGTGTTTCTCGGCGCCGGTGTTCACGAGGGTGGCCAGGAGCTTCCGGGTGGCGACGCTGTCTTCGACGATGAGTATGTTCACGGTGTGACCCCTGGGGGCGTCCGGAAGCTAGCATGCCGTCGGCCGCGGCTCAAGGACTCACCGCCGCGGCGTCTTGTCGGAGCGTTTTGCGCCGAAGAGTTTGAACAGTGGGTTGTCCGCCATCTCCGCGCGCTTCCGTTCTTGGCGGATGGTCTCGAAGCGCAGTGGGCCGGAGGGTATCGGGGCATTCGGCGGGGGGCGGAAGGTCGGCCGCGCCGAGACCGGCTGGGGGCCGGGGGCGGATTTGAGGGAACGCAGGGTCACCCGGAAAGCGATGTCGCCGATCTGGAGCGTGTCGCCGCTCTGGACGAGCCCCTCCTCCACGAGGTCACCATTGAGGTGCGTCGCGTTGTGCGAACCGAGATCCCAGAGGCGGATCATGTCGTCCTCGATGATCAGGGCCGCGTGCATCTGGCAGACGGAATAGTGATCGATCTGGATATCGCAGTCTGGCGAGGCCCCGATGAGGTAAGCCGGTTTGAGCGGTTGGCCGAGAACGCGCTGGTTGGGCCTGTGCGCGGGATCGGTCGCCTGCAGCACGATCTCGTATTCGGTGAGCCTGGGCATGGCGACGCCCAGCCCGCGGGTCTGGGTGGTGGCGGGGGAGGGCTCGGCGGGGCGCCGGGCGCCTTCGGCCGGGTCGCGCGGCCCCTGGGCGAGCGCCGTCAGTTCCGCCGGCGTGATATAGCAGGTGTGGCGATAGGGCGTGGCCCCCTGAAACCAGTATAAGATGGTGTCCCTTAGGCCGATGAGTTCCGCCAGGGCCTCCGGCCCCTTCCGGCCCTGCACATCGACGTCGATAACGTTGCCCGATTGCAGATAGACCGTGCCGCCGAAAGGACCCTTTCGGATATCCAGTCTCCCGGATTCCTTGCGGGCGCACAGTTCTTGCAATGAGTCGAGCATGGCCGTCGGTGCAATCCCCGTCAGGGTGCGATTAGGGTTGGCGGCAGATCCATCTGCCGGCTCGAAGCTGACCATTTGCGGCCACGAGATCAAGCCAGTTTCCATTTTTTTGGGCCGCGCGCTCAGGAGGGGGGGCTGATCGGGGGGTGTTCGATGAGGGTGTGGTCGAGTTTCGATCGTGCCTGTCGGAGCCATTCGTGGAGGGCATCCGAGTGGCCGGCGGCGGCCTCCTTTTCGATGCCGTCGCAGAGGCGGTGTAGGCGGTGGCAACCGAAGCTTCCGGAGGAACCCTTGAGGGTGTGGGCGGCGCGCGCGATGCGGGCGGCATCCCCGTTTGCCATGGCCTGTTCCATCTCGCGGAGGAGGGCGGACGCCTCTTCGGCAAAGATGGGCCAGAGCGCCTCTACCGCGATGGTCTCGGGTTGGGACCCTGCGGCCGGGGGAGGTGCCGGGGGCGGCTGGCTGCGGGAGTCGGCGTAGGCCCCGGCGCGGGCCAGGGCGGCGCGGAGTGCCTCTGGGGCGACTGGCTTGCTGATGTAATCATCCATGCCTTCGGCGAGGTAGCGCTCGCGGTCGCCCTCCATGGCGTCGGCGGTCATGGCGATGACATAGGCGGCGTGATCGATGACGGGAGAACCGGTGTCGCGGATGTGGCGCGCGACCCCGATGCCGTCCATGACGGGCATTCGGATGTCGAGGAGGATGGCGTCGAAGTTGGCGCGGGAGAGCCGGGCGATAGCCTCCTGGCCGTTGGAGGCGATTTCGACGGAATGACCCATGTGGGCGAGTTGCATGCGGGCGATCGCCTGGTTGGTCGGGCTGTCCTCGACGCATAGGATGTGGAGGGACCGCGTCGGTTCGGGCGATCGCGGGGGCGGCCGGGCGGCATCGGCTTCGGGGGCCGGCCGGGCGCGGAAATGGAAGAGGAAGCGGCTCCCCTTGTCTGGCTCGCTCTCGACGCGGATGGCGCCGCCGAGCCTCTCGATGAGGGAGCGGCAGATGGCGAGCCCGAGGCCGGTGCCGCCGAAGCGCCGGGAGGTGGTCTTGTCCGCCTGCTCAAATTCGCGGAAGATCCGGTCGTGCGCCTCGGCGGGGATGCCGATGCCGGTGTCCTCGACGGCGCCCTCGATGATGATGTCTCTGCCGTCGGCCCGGGAACGGAGGCGCAGGCTGACGTCCCCCGCGTCCGTGAACTTGATGCCATTGGCGATGAGGTTCTGCAGCACCTGCCGGACGCGCAGGGGGTCGGTGAGGACGCGGCGCGGGATCGCGGGATCGACGGTGGCGCCGAGCCCGATGCCCTTCGCCGCCGCGCCGGGGGCATGGAGCGCCATGATGTCCGCGACCAAGCGATGCAGGTCGACGGGCGATTCGGCCAACTCGAAGCGGCCGGATTCAATTTTGGAGAAGTCCAGGACGTCGTTGATCGTGGCGAGCAGGGTGTGGGCGCTCTCTTGCGCGAGGCGCGCGTGGGCGTGGAGGTTTGTGGGAAGGCCGTTCTCCAGCAGGAAATCGAGCAATCCGATGACCCCGTTGAGGGGGGTCCGGATCTCGTGGCTCACGGTCGCCAGGAAGGCGCCCTTGGCGCGGTTGGCGTGCTCCGCGGCCTCTTTTGCCAATTTGAGGTCCCTGGCAGCGCGGACCCGGGGGGTGATGTCTTGGATGATGCCCTCCATGTAGGCGATGCCGCCGGCGGGATCTGGAACCAGGCGGGCGGACTCGGAGACGAAGAGGATGGTGCCATCGCGGCGGCGCAGGGTGCTCTCGAAATCGACGACGACCTGGTTCTCGCGAAGCCGCGCGATGAGTTCATCGCGGCGCGACGGGTCGGCATAGATCTCCCCCGCGATGTCGGAGACGGCCCCTTTCATGGCGGCGGGACTCTCGAAACCGAGCAGGCGGGCCATGGCCGGGTTGCAGGAAATGAGGCGGCCGTCCATGGAGGTCTGGTAGATGCCCACGACGGCATTTTCGAAGATGGCGCGGTAGCGCTCCTCGGCCTGGCGGAGGCGGACCTCGGCGCGGTGACGCTGTTCGGCCTCGCGGGCGGCCCCGATCATATGGGCGGCGAGCATCGAGAAGTAGATTTCCTCTTGGGTCCAGTCGCGGGGGCCGGAGAACGTCTCGCCCCTCAGGACGCCGATGAGGCGGCCATTCTGCCAGACGGGGGCATCGATGGAGGCGGTCACGCGGAGCTGGTGGAGGCCGGCGATGGAGGGCAGTGCCCCGGGATCGTGTGCGACGTCCTTGGCGATCACGATCTCGCCCCTGCCGATGGCCGCGGCATAGGACGGGTGATCGGCGGCGTACAGGATGGTGCGGGGACTGTGGTGCGCGCCGGTCTTGGCGTCGAAGAGGTGGGTGCACTCGAAACATTCGGACACGTTCGAGTACTGGAGCAAGCAGCTCCGGTCGGCCTCCAAGACATCGGCGGTCCGCTCGAGGATGGCGAAGAGGCGCGACTCGAAGTTCTGCGAACTATTGAGCGAGAGCTCGAGCAGGGCCTCTTGCCGCTGGAGGATCCGGCTGGCCTCGGGCGGTGCGGCGCCAGAGCCGGCCGCCTGGCGCATGAGCGAATCGAGGTGGCGGAATTCCTTCTGCTGGAAGAAGGCGCGCTCGGCGTCCCGGACCGCGGCGATGAGTTCGGCGGGTTGGAACGGTTTGGCGATGTAGCGGAAGAGGCCGGAGTGCCCCATGACCCGCCCGAGCAGTTCGGTCGAGGCGAAACCGCTGATGAGGATCGCGGGCGTCGCGGGGCTCAGGGCGCGGGTGCGGGCGATGAGTTCTTCGCCGCTCATCCCGGGCATCCGTTCGTCGGTGACGAGGACGATGAGATCGCGGCCCGAGGTTGCGAGCGCCTCGACTTGGGCGAGCGCTTCCCCGGGAGAGCCGGAGGCGATGACCCGGATGGCCGGGGCAAACGCGCCGTTCAAGGTCCTGTGGAGAAGGGTGAGAACCTGCGGCTCGTCATCGACGCAGAGGATCGCGGCGGTCGGTTCCATGGCAAGGGCTTCGGGTCGGGTGAATTATCGGCCTTTGCCGGAAGACGGCCCGGTCCCGGGAAAGGTTGGCGCAAGGCGGGCTGTGCGCAAGGCGACGAAATTCTCTTCGGTATGGCGGAGCGAACGGGTATGGTATGTCCGAAGGATGGGCACCATGACCAAAGACAAGGATGTGGATCTAGGATTTCTGGGGGCCGGCCGGATGGCGACAGCGCTGGCCGGAGGGGTCGTTCGGTCGGGGGCGTGGGACGCGGGCAGCGTGGTGGCGGCGGACGTGTCCCCCGAGGCGCTGGAGAGATTTGTCCGGGAGACGGGTGGGGGCAGGGCGGCGTCGGTTTCCGCGCTGGCGGAGCGGTGCGGCATCATCGTGCTGGCGGTCAAACCGGCGCAGGTGGCCGACGCGCTGGCGCCGCTGGCGGGGATCGCGGCGCCGAGGCTGCTGGTTTCCCTGGCCGCGGGCGTGCCACTGGCGCGGCTCGAATCCCTGCTGCCCGCGACCTTCCGGGTGATCCGCGTGATGCCGAACACCCCGGCACTGGTCGGCGCCGGTGCCTCCGCCTACAGCCTGGGCTCCCGGGCCGTCGATGCGGACGCGGCGGTCGCCGAACGGTTGCTGGGTTCTGTCGGATTGGCGGTCCGGGTTCCAGAAGGGCAGCTGGATGCTGTGACAGGGTTGAGCGGCAGTGGGCCCGCCTACCTGTGCCTGGTGATCGAGGCGCTGGCCGACGGTGGCGTGGCGGCGGGCCTGCCCCGGTCGCTGGCGTTGCGCCTCGCGGCGCAGACGGTCCTCGGCACCGGGCGCCTAGTGATGGAATCCGGCGAGCATCCCGCTCGGCTGAAGGACGATGTCGCCAGCCCGGCGGGCACGACCGTCGAGGGACTCAAGGCACTCGAGGCCCGGGGCATCCGCTCCGCCTTCATCGAGGCCGTGATGGCCGCGACCCGGCGGGCGCGGGAACTCGGCTAGTCCTTCTTCTTGTCCTTCTTGGCCTTCTTGTCTTTCGCGGCCGGCTCGCCCGCCTGCTTGGCCGCATCCGGGATGCTGCGGTCGCTGGAGCCCTGGATCGTGTAGCCAAACACGCGCCATTCGCCGTCATCTTCTGCGACGACGTTGACCAATTCGGTGCCCTTGGCGTCAGACCACTCCGTCGAGAAACGCACCGAGATGATGTCGTGTTTCTGGCCCTCGGCCAGGTTCTCGCCGCTCATCTTCTCGGCCGAGCGGAGCGAGCGTGATTTGAAGTCCCCGCGGCGGGAGTGGTGCATTTTTAGGAGGCGCGAGAAGTTGTCCTCGTTCATCCGCTTCCGCCATTTTTCCGAGCTCGTCTTATAGGCGTCGGGGTAGGCGCCATCGTCGACGAGTTTGAGCCATGCCTCGGCGGCCGCCGAGGCCTTTTCTGCGGGGGTTAGCTGGGCGCTGGCGATGGATGCGGCGCATGCGACCGCGGCGATGAATGCGATGGTGTGTTTCATGGGTGACTCCGGGTTTGCTGTTCCCTTGCCGAAACGATGTCTGCATAATGATGCTATGGGCGAGGTTGTCCCGCAAGGCGATTCGGGTGGTGGCCGGGTTCCCCGCGGGGGGGTTTCCGCGGGGACGGCGGCGTCGATGGTGGTGGCGAACATGGTGGGGATCGGGGTCTTCACCAGCGCGGGTTTTCAGGTGGAGGCGGTGCCGAGCGGGTTTGGCGTATTGCTGCTGTGGCTCATCGGCGGGGTGATGGCCCTGTGCGGTTCGCTGTGCTATGCGGAGCTGGCGGCGGCCCTGCCCCGCTCGGGAGGCGAGTACCATTTTCTCTCCAGGATATTTCATCCTTTCCCGGGATTTCTCTCGGGGTGGGTCTCGGCGACGGTGGGGTTCTCCGCGCCGATCGCCCTGGCGGCGATGGCCTTCGCGGATTATCTGGCCGGGGCGATGCCGGGCCTGCCGCGGGCGCCCTTGGCGGCGGGCTTGGTCCTAGTGGCCGCGGTGGCGCACTCCTTCAATCTGGGGTTCGCCGGTGCGGTGCAGCGGGTCTCGACATGGCTCAAGGTGCTGCTGATCGGTGGGATGTGTGTCGCCCTGCTGGTGTTTGGCGCGTCGCAGCCGGTACGTTTTCTCCCGTCGCACGGGGATGCGTCCATGGTGTTCAGCGCGCCCTTTGCGGTGTCGCTGGTCTTCGTGATGTACTCCTATTCGGGGTGGAATTCCGCCACGTACATCGCCGGCGAGGTGCGCGAACCAGGGAGATCGCTGCCTCTGGCGCTGATCGGCGGGACGCTGGCGGTCACGGCGCTCTATGTCCTTATCAACGCCGCCTTCTTGGCCAGCGCCCCGATGGCGGCCATGGCCGGCAAAGTGGAGGTGGCCCTGGTGGCGGCGCGGGAGGCGTTTGGGGAGACGGGCGCGCGTTTCGTGGCGGCCCTGATAGGGTTGGGCCTGATATCCACGGTGAGCGCGATGACCTGGG
This sequence comes from uncultured Verrucomicrobiales bacterium, assembly GCA_964651705.1. Lineage (GTDB taxonomy): Bacteria > Verrucomicrobiota > Verrucomicrobiia > JADLBR01 > JADLBR01 > JADLBR01. Next base: position 782 of record CAZYWZ010000179.1, on the reverse strand, counting down.
CCGGGCCCCGGGTCACGTTGGCCATGGGGGAGGATCACCGGGCGTTGCGCTGGCTGGCGACGCGCAATCGCGCCGGGTTGCCGGTGGTGGCCCTGTGGGTGCAGACCCTGCTGGCGCTGGTGATGCTGTTGAGCGCTTCCTTTAAATCCGTGTTGCTGTACGTGGAGTTTGTCCTTTCGGTGCCGCTGATGATGACGATCTTCGGCGTCATCTGGCTGCGGTGGCGCGAGCCGGGGCTACCGCGGCCTTTTCGGGTGCCCTGGTACCCCCTGCCGCCGCTGCTCTTTTTGGGCATGGCGATCTGGTTCGACGTGGCGCTGCTCGAGCGGCAAACGGAGGAATCTCTCATGGGCGTCGGCACGCTTCTGCTGGGCGCGGCAGTCTATTGGCTGACGGCGCGAAGGGGCGGGAGGGAATAGCCTCGCAAAAAACTTCAAAGTTCGGATCGGGTCGAGCGCACGGAGGGAGAATCCTCTGACGCGCAGGCTGTTCCGCGGATGGCCCGTGAGGCAGGGGTGTCGGCGCTGCGCTCTGCCGCCGCAGTCCAAAATCGGGCCGCCTCCTGACCCCGGCGGCTACCCTAAGATTCGCAACTGCTGGAATTGCATGGAGTTATCTTCGGTATCCGTGCTATTCGAGGTTTGAAGTTTCTGGCTAGATCCCGTGCCCAGCACGCGGGGCACCGCCGGGGCGGAAAATGGTAGGCTGCGCCTTGGCGCACGCGGACGTCCGATTCGGCAGCGTGCGCCAAGGCGCAGCCTACATCGCGACCCAATTTTCGA
>CAZYWZ010000178.1:0-10189 GCA_964651705.1 uncultured Verrucomicrobiales bacterium | reverse complement strand
AAAAGGTAGGCTGCGCCTTGGCGCACGCTGCCGAATCCACCGCCCGCGTGCGCCAAGGCGCAGCCTACATCGCGACCCAATTTCCGAGTCAGCGGACCCGCGCGTTGCCCGCCAACCCCTCCAGCATCATCCGAAAGCGCTCGGCGACCTCGGCGACGCCCCGGCCACCGGTCAGCATCCGGATGCGGCGGTCGGCCTCCATCGGTCCGATCTCATTGCGCGAAAACTGGCGCATCACCTCGTACAGCTCGCCCATGTGCCGAGACGCCTCCGGATTCTTCGCCCGCGAGAGCAAGGGCGCCAGCTTGGTGTCAAAATCCTTGACCATGCCCCGGCAGGATTCCTGCAATTTCGTATAACAGTCCATTCCGGCGAGGTCCCGCAACTCGTCGATCTTGAATCGCGTCACGGAGGCCGCCTGCCCGGTCCATCCGGCCTCGATCCCATCGACGACCACGTGCCGCACGCGGTCGCTGCCCAGCCACGCCAGATCCTTGTACGCCTCGGGATGCCGGCTGTGCGTGAAGAGCAGGAATGGCTCATCCATGTCCACGCCCATGACCTCGTTGAATGCGCCGCGAAGATTTCTCTGCCCCGCCTGCCGAAACTCCTGGAGGCTGATCCGCGTCACCCTCCCGCCCTCCGTCCTGGTGAGTCCGCGCAACCACTGGCCGAATGCGGGCGCATTGCCCCGCGGTTCCACCGCCCCCAGATCCACGTCGATGGGCGCCCTGCCCGACGAGGCGGAATTGCTGAACAGCTTGTATTCCTGCCGGCTGTAGCCCTGCTGCTGCATCCGTTCTGCCAGGCGCGCCCGGACCTTCTCCATCTGCATCGTGTCGATCTTGTTGAAGTGACTGATCGCGGTGGTGTTGCCACTCTGGTTGAGCATCATCTTCGCGTGGTAATCGACCTTGACGCGCGAGTAGGCCTCCGTCATCCGGCGCTGCATGATGCGCAGCTCGGCGTTGCCGGCCAGGTCCCTGAGGCTGGCGCCACCCGCCCGCAGCCGGTTGTGCAGGGCCCAGTACTGCTCCGAGATCTCCTGAAATTCCTGGGCCCGGATCCGCCCCGCGGCCTGTGCCCGCTGAAACGCCTCCATCTGCGTGAAGTCGTCGATGGTCTGCCAGCCCGCCATCTGCGTGCCCCCCTTGAAGTTCTTCGCGCTCCGGCCGCCCGAGATCTCGAACCGCGGGCGCGTGGGCGGCGAGCCGCAGAGCCAATGGATGCCCAGCTTCATGGCGCCCATGAGCAGCGCCGTCTTGCCCGCTTCCCATGCCGCGGAACTCCAACCCGCGGACACCTCATCCACCGGCCCGGGCCCCGCGCCGGGCTTGGCGCCCGGCACGTTTGCCTTGACGACGTCGCGGGCATACTGCTCGTAGGCGCCCACCACGCCCTGCTGGTAACCCTGGATCATCTGGTCGGCAAGCGCGCCCGTCATCGTGATGCCGGTCAGCACCTGCCGCACCGCGCCCGCCGGATTGCCATCCATGTAGCCCGTCGTGAAGGCCGCGTATCCCGTATATAGCGCGATGCCCTTCGCGGCCGCCGCGAGTTCCAAACTCGTGGCCGACGCCGCCAGCGCCGGCGCGAAGGCGATCGAGGCGCACACCATCAGCGAGAAATCCGCCGCGCCCTTGGTCACCTCGAGCGCCGTCACCTTCGCGTCGGCCCACCAGGCCTCGTTCTCCGCCTTCTCCAGTTCCCTGCGCCGGATGCCGCCGATCCGCTCCCCGATCTCGTCCGCCACCTTGCGGATGTCCCCGATATCGCCGCTGGCGATCGATTTGGAATTCACGACCTCGAAGAACCGTTTCCTCAATGCGTCGCGCTCCCCGGGAGGCGCGGTGGCGATGAGTCGCGGCATCCGCTCAATGACGCGAAAGAGCGTCCCGAAGTGATCCGCCATCAGGCGGCTCTGCTCCGCCATCAGGCGCTGGTTGAAGTCGTCGGCCTCCGTGCGCGTACGGACATACTCGCCCGTCTTGATGTATTGGATCTGGTCCAGTTCCCGCTGCATGGCGTCCTTCGCGTACAGGAGACGGCGCTTCAGTTCCTCCGCGGCATTCGGGTCGGGCGCGCCCCGCAGATCCCCCTCCAGCCGAACCACCTCCCTCTTGAAGTACTCGATATTTGTCTCGTGGAACTTCACCTGCTCCGCCTGCGCCGGATCGAGACCCTCCGGCAACCCCGCGCGGGTCCCCGCGCCCTCCACCGTCCTGACCGCGTCCACCTGATCCGCCAACTCCATCGGCACCGCCTCATAAGCGAATTCCACCCCCACCTCGCCATACGAGCGCCCGAGCATCGTCACCGGGATGGTCTGGCCCGGCTCATACGGCCAATCCGGGATGGCCGGGCACCGGTGTTTCACCGACGCCACGAGGGTCCCCTTCTCCTCGTCGGCGTCGGCTGACTTCGTGGCACCGACCAACCCTTCCCGGGTGAACCAATCGGTCACCAGCGTGCTGGCGCGCAGAAATCCCCGGTCCTTCTCCGGCGGCGGTTCCACCGCCACCGTCGCCTCGAGTTCGAAACTGTCTCCCGGCCTCAGCTTCTCGGGCGGCGCCTTGGCCAGCCCATGGCGCGACACGTAGGTCACGATCTTATAACTGCCACCGCCCCCGACCTCCTCCACGTCGGAGGGAAGGATGACGTTCTGCCCTCCCCCTCCCCCGCCCGAAGCTACCCACCGCTTCTCGGTGTGCGTGATGGTCGCCGACAACCCGTCCGGGGCCACCACCACGCTGTCGCCCTCCGGGATCGGACCCTCGGTGGGTTTCACCTTTGCGCCCTTGAGGACCCACGCGCTCGAAGGGTGCCGGATCGGGCGAACCGCCGCCTCCACGGACCAATCCCCGGGCCGCGCCAAGCGCGGATCGCGGGCCACCCGCCTCAACTCCCAGACACGGTGGCTGCGCATCTTGCCCCCGAGGCTCTTGCTGCCGCTCATGTCGGTGCGATCGTCGGCGTAATATCCCTTCTCCGTGATCGTCAGGGCATCGCCCTCCACATCGAATTCCCAGTTCCAGCGATCCCGCCAATCCGACGGATTTCGGGACTCGTGCTCCAGGCTCCAGAAATCCATGCCCTCGTCGAATGGTGGCCAGACGAAATTCCTCGCACCCATCCATTGGCCGCACTCCGCCCGATCGAATTCGTAGCGCTTGAGGCGCCCGCTCTTCTCGTAATCTTCGCGCTTGGGCTCGCTCGGTTGGAAGTTGTATAGGTGATAGACCTCGTTGCCGTCCGAATCTTCGGCCCGGCTGAATAGGAGGCGCACCGGAAACCTCTCGGCCATCTCCGGGGACAGCGGTTTGCCGGAGGCCCACGCCTCCTCTTTCTGCTTCTCCCCGAGGCGCTTTTTCTCCCGCTCCTCCGGGGTCATCTTCTCCTCCGCCGCCTTCTTTATGGCGTCGAGCACCGAACCCGTCAGGAGGATGTTCGCCACGCTGTCGCCGACCGACATGTCGCCCTCGATCTTCTCGCGCCGATGGGTCCCCGCCCACTCCCCCTCCAGGCCCGAGCCGCCCGCGAACAGGGCCATGGCATCGCGGTGCCTCCGCCTCGCCGCCTCCTGCGCTGCGGCGGCATCTGGCGGTTCACCGAGGGCCTCGATCTCGGCGCACAGCAACTCGAGGGCCTTGATCAAGGATGCCAGGTGCGCGCGCAGCATCGCCAGCCCCCGCATCCTCTCCGCAAATCCCGCGAGATCCTTGTACGCGACAAGGTGCGCCGCATCGTACTGCGCGTGATCGATGGCGAGGAGCGTCTGCGCGGCCGCGCGCCGAAACGCGAGGAACTGCGCCAGCAACGGGTTGAGCTTATTGAAATAGTCCACCACCTCCTTGCAGGGATACTCCAGATACGACTTCCATCTCGCCTCGAACTTCTTCTCCTCCTCGGGCGTCATCTCGCCATACACCAGCCGCATCGCCTCACGCGCGGCGGACACGCAACCGGCCCACATCACCATATCGAGGCGATCCAGCTCGATCGGCGCGGGGATCGAGGCCTCCGGCACCGGCAGCTGCGGCAACCGAAAGGTGTCCGGCGTCAACCTGTCCTCCCCCATCCCGTCGCCGTCAGCGCCGCCCGGCTTCACGCCGGGGTCGGGACTGACCACCACGGTGCCACCACCGACCTTGACGCCACTGCCGCCCACCGCGACAGAGGTCGAGCCTCCCTCGACCTCGCCCTTCGGCGGCATCGCCCCGCCGCGATCGACCTCGCCACCCAGAACTGTCTCTGTGCCGCGGTTCACGCTGACCGATCCCGCCCCATCGCCCGCCGGCGCCTCCGTCACGGTCCGCCCACCGGGAGGACCCGAGGCCTTGCCCCCGCCAGATTTCCCGTCCGGTCGGCCGCCCGGATCCGGGGGGCTGCCCACCGGCACTTCAACCGACATCCGTCTCCCTCCGATCGCCGCCGTCACCTCCGCGCGGCCGGGCTTGAGCGCGAGAAAGACGGCCTCGCGTTTCCAGCTGTCGGCGCGCGCGATCCGCGCCCGATCGTTCACCGACCACTTGACGGCAGCGCCCGCCGCGGCGCCCTCCACCCTACCGGTGAAACTTTGGCCAACGACAACATCCTGGGGGTTGACGACAAGGACGGGTTCGGCCGCAGAGGCAAATGCCAAACCGCATGCGACCGCGACTGGCCCCAGCGCGATCGCCCGAACACGCCGGGACGGCCTAGAGCTCATCGCCCCCTTTGCCACCACCCTCGACCTCCTTCGTGAGCGCCCTGAAGCGCTCCTTGGCCAGGTGCGGCTCCAGCGCCTTCAGCGCGCGGCCCGGCCCGTCGGCATCGACCACCCGCGTCTTCCCGTCCTGCTCGACGGCCCACGGGGCGTGGAACTCCCCCTGCGACTCGGACCGGAAGACAGCGGCCCTCTCGCCATCCCTCAGCGTGATGCGGACCTTTGGATAATCGTCGGTGTGGCCGATCGCCGGCTTGTATTCCCCCTCCCGGGAGGCGCAGCCGGCTAACATCTTCAAGAACTCGGCCGCGGCGGCACCCGGCACACGTACATCGCAAGAGTCCTTCTTGGGCTTCGGCCGGAAATGTCCGCCGGCGGAAAACGCCGCCTTGCCGACGAAGTCGCCGCCCTCCCGCCTGAGGGTGTAGTCTGCCATCGCGGGCGAGGCGGGGCCATAGCCGATCCAGTGATCCTCGATCACGATCTCCTCCGCCCCGGCGAGCCAGGCCAAATCACCGAGCGCGGGGGTCCCGGACGGGGCCCTCACATGGTGGCTGTGCGTCGCCCTGCGGCCGTCCGCAAACCGGTGCGTGTACTCGACGACGAAATTCCCCCCCGCCTCCCCATGACATGCCACCGACACTGTGTAATCTCCCCCGTCCCGCGCGATGAGCTGCCCCTTTATCCACTGAGACCCATTGACGGCTCGCAGAAACGCCTCGGCCTCGGCTTTGCGACCGGCGGCGAACGCGGACCGCAGCAACTCGTTGAATGGCCCCGTGAACCCGTAGGGCGAACGGAACACCAGCACCCCGGGAACGGCATCGACGGCATCTTTCTGGGCTCCCCCCTCCACCGCCGCCGCAAAGGATCCCGAGTCGCCGCCCATCGCCACGACCGCCCCTTTCAGGGCGTCCCACTGCACCCTATAGATATCCACCGCCGGCATGTCCGCCGCGCACCGCGCCGCGCATGCCAGCCCCACCGCCGCCGCCACCCGCCACATCGCCGCCTCCTTCCACGGGGACCCGCCGCCCGTGCCCGACGGATGCCCCTCTATTGCCCTTTGAGCTCCTTCACCCGATCGCGCGCCAGCTCGACCGTGAACGACTCCTTGTCCGGCTCGACCTTCAAAAACTTTTCGTACCACTCGATGGCCTCCGCCTTCTTGCCCATCTCATCCAGCGCCTTGGCGTAATCGAAATGGTCCTGTGGCTTCATCGGTTTCTTCTCCGCGACGGCCTTCGCGTAGTATTCGGCGATCTTGTCCCAGCGTTTCATCTCCTCGTAGGCCTGGTGCAGCGAGCGCAGCGGGGAGAACACCAGCATCTCGTCGGGATACTTCTCCATCGAGACCACCGTCGACTCCTTGTACCGCCCGAGAAAACCTTCCAGGAGCGCCGCGATCTTCTCGTTCTGCGGTTCGTCGTACGCCTGCTGGTACATGTGGGTCAGCCGCCAGTGGGCCTCGTGGGCCCGCTCCGTCGCCGGGCACGCGTCGATCACCAGCCGATAGAGACGCTCGAACTTCGCCGTGTCGTATTCGTCCATCGCGGTGAGCGCCTTGAATGCCATCCCCGAAAGCGCCCCCTGCTCCTCCGGCGACAGGTCCCCGGCCAGCGCCGCCGCGCGCGCAAAGTCATTCGTCTCCAGCGCGATCACCCCCAGATATATCTCGGACGCCTTCTTGGCCGCCGGCTCCTTGAGCGCCTCCTCGGGGGGCAACACCCACCCGTTGGTGAAGGTGGCCGACATCATCAGCTGGCCGTTCTCGTCCCAGAGTTTCCACTCCCCGTGCCGCACGCCGTTCCGTGTGCGCTTCTCCCCCATCATCTTTCCGTTCTCGTGCCAGCCCCACTCCACGACCTCTTCGATCTTTTCGTCGCCAGAGCGGGCCACCGTCTCCTGCTTCACCTTGCGACCCTGCTCATCCCATTCGGTCTCGGCATAGCGGATCTCGCGGCCACCTTCGAAAACCCCCTCGCGGATCACGCGACCCTTCGCGTCCCACTTGGTCCAGGCACCGACCTGTTCCCCCTCGCGATACTCCCCCTCGCCGACCTTGTAGCCGTCCTTGCTCCAGAAGGTCCACTTACCCTCCCGCACCCCATCTTTCATCCGCCCCTCGGCCGCCTTGCTCCCATCGGGGTGCTTTTCGACCACCATCCCATCCTTGGCCCCTTCTTCGGGCGGGGCCGACGCGGTCTCCGGACGTTGCATCGTCTCCGTCGGCGGTGGCGGTTCGGGAGGAGGGGGCGGCTCCGGTGGCGGGGGCGGCTCCGGCGGCCTCGGCGCCTCCGTCCTCCCACCGCCGCTGCCCCCGATCGGAAACCGGATCTCGGCTTCCTGCGTGCCCGCCCGGGCGAACACCGCGCCCTCGCCAGCCGAAAGCGTCTTCAGCACGACCTGATCGCCGCGCACCCGCTCCGCGCGAAGCCGCCCATTCCATCGCCAGCGCAACTCTGCACCGGCCCGAAACCCCTCGGCCCGCACCGTGACCTCGCCCCCGACCGGGGCCGCCTCCGGCTCCACCCTCAGCATCGGTTCCGCACCGCACGCCCCTGCCAAGGCCAAGGTCAAAAATAGGGCGCCCGCCGAAAGGCGCGCCAGTCCGCCATCACCCCGCTCCATGCGATAAGAATAGTTCTTGCCGTACGCCACTTTCAAACAGAATTTCTATGCCATGGCCACCCGCGCGGTTCCGACCCGACCCGCCCCAGATCGCGGCGGAGGACGCCCCACCCTCATGCTTCGCTGGCTATCGGCGGTCGCCCTCGCCGCGATCGCTTGGGCGGTCGCCTGGTCCATGCCCATCAAATCCCCCTGCTGGCGGGTGGCCACCGTCGACTGGGGGTTCCGCCAAAAGGCCTTCTCCGAATTGAGCCTCCACGAGACCGACGAGGTGTACAGCCAATCGCGGCGCGATGGCACCCCGATGGAGGAGGCGTACAGGCGCCGATGGGACGAGGCCCGCACCCCAGAGGAAAAACGCCTCGCCTCGATGCCGATCCAAGATTTCATCGCGGCATCGACCGCCCGGCGCCTCACGCGGGTCGCGGGGGCGGAATGGGAACTCTTCTTCCAGACGATCGAGGACTCGCTGGACCGCAGGACCCTCCCCCCCCACTGGTCTCGCACCGTGGCCAACCGCCTGCTGAAGAACGGCACTTTCCACTCCCTGTTCCTGCCTCTGTCCGAGCGGCCCCTGTCCTCTCTGGATACGGACGCCGCCGACGGCCGCCCATGGTACCTCCAGTTGGACTCCGGCGATGACCGGTACCTCGAGATCGAATGGATCGCGCCCGACCGCGACAGGGACAGGGAGATCGGGCCCTACGACTTCGCAACATTCTGGGAGGTCCCGGAAGCGTACCGCTGGCCCCTGCGGCATCGCGCCCCATGGCTTGCCGCCGCCGCGTGCATCATCCCCTTCGTCCCGATCGCGTCGCGCGGTCTCGCCCGCCTGTGGGACCTCCCAAGGCCAATCGCGCCAACCGCCGGCGCAGAGATCTTTCGCCGCGTCGGGCTCTTCGGGTTGGCCGCCCTCGCCTGCTGCGTCGCCTTCTGGACCCACCTCGAACCGTACTGGATCGTCCGTCCCATCGAATCCAAAGAAGCCGCCCGCCGCGCGCGCGTCAGCCTCGCGATGCCACTCCTCATGCAAACCATGCCCGAGGCCAGGGAGGATCCCGGCAAGGCACACCAGATGGCAGAGGAGATCTTCAAGAAACGCGACGAGGACACGGAGCCGGCCCTCGCCGTCTCCGGCCCCGAGTGGAAAGCCTTCTTCGTTGACGCGCTGGGGGTATTCCGCGGCGGCACCTTCCCCGAAGCGTGGCTCCACCGGATCAACGACGACGTCCGCCGCGACATCGATCGCCCCCCTCCCTTCGGCGAGCCGACGAGAGTATCGCGTCTCACCTTCTGGCGCGACGAGGCTCCCCTCGCCGCAATCGCCACCTCGGTCAAGATGGCCGAGACCTATCGCCTGCGGCTCCGCGGCGGCGGTGATCCCGAACTGCTCGCCTCCCTGCATCCCGCGCCAGAGATCGCCGCGTTCGGGGCGCCGAGCTTCGGTATCCCCGACGCCATGGCGTACCCGCTCCGCCCCGCATGGCCATGGCTGCTCGGGCTCGGCCTCCTCTGCTACATCCTCCCCCCGCGCCGCAAGATCGGCCCAGATACGGTCGCCTGGCCCACCTGGCGACTGGTCTTTAGCGATGTCGCCACGGCCCTGCTGTTCCTGCCATTCTTCGGCCTGCCACTGATGATCGTCGGCAGCACGCAGGCCGCGCTCACCTACCTGCTGCCATTCACCGCGGTCTTCTGGATACTGGCCGCCCTCGGCGCCTATCTCATCCCCTGGGTCATCCACTACGCCTGCTGGTCGATCGATCTCCTGCCAGACGGTATCGTCATTCACACCGTGACGCTCAATCGCCCCATCGCTTTCTCCGAGATCGCCGCCATCCAGCGCGCCGAACTCAAACCCCCGAAGTGGTTGGTCGTCCTCAGTTTCCTCGCCGCGCTGCTCCCCTCGCGAGGTTCGGCCCGGGCCGGACAGGCGGGCCGTGCCATGCTCCTCGCCTCTTCCTCCTCATACGGGCTGATCCTCCGCCTGAAAAAGGGCCCATCGCCCATCCTCTGGTTCACCGACCAGATGGGATCCGTCGCCGTCCGCAACTTCAAGCGGCTCACCGACGCCCTGGAGCAACGCCAGATCCCACAGGTCGACGACGTCGTCGAATTGCGCCGCATCACGCCCCCAGACCAGATCGACGCGCAGCCGCCCAACGCCGCGCTGGGCTAGACACGTCAAACCGCGGATCGCGGCCATATTCCATCGTAATTGGAAATCCGGCGGTGGCCGCCGAGAGCCTGCCCGCCCGCGCGGCAGACGAGAGGCGCCCCACTTTTTGGACTGCGGTGGCAGAGCGTAGCGGCGACACCGCTTTGGTTTCCGGCGGAGCCGGGATCCCCGCGCCAGGGCCAGCGCCCGCTCTTCCCTCGACACCGCCCCACGCCCGGCGCATAAGGATCGCATGGACGAGAACAAGACATTCCTCAAGATCAGCCGGGCCAATGGCGAACTCGTCTACTTCAACCTCCGCCACATCTCGATGGTCTTCGCCGACCCCAACGACCGCTCCATCCTCATCGTCGGCACCGGTTTCGAAAAACGCTTCCGCTCCGAGGAGGCCCTCCACATCCTCCAGATCATCGATCAGATGACGATCCCCGGCTCGGCGCACGGCGGCTGACTCGAAAATCGGCCACGGGATCGGCCTGTAGGGCGCGGATTCCCATCCGCGCCACGAGGGCCCTGCCGGTTGCCCGTGGCGCGAAAGGGATTTCGCGCCCTACATTTTCACCCCCGGTGGTGCCCCGCACGCGGGGCACGGGATCTAGCTCGGAAATTGGGTCGCGACGTAGGCTGCGCCTTGGCGCACGCGGACGGTGGATTCGGCAGCGTGCGCCAAGGCG
>CAZYWZ010000177.1:0-10580 GCA_964651705.1 uncultured Verrucomicrobiales bacterium | reverse complement strand
GTCGGCGGTCATTGGCCTCGGCCTCTCATCCCGCGGCTTCCTTCCCTACTCTACTGGTGGGAAGGACGGAGGACTACCCATGAAGACGAGAGGAACTCTCGGGCGGCGCGAGTTCTTGGCGCGCACAACAAAAGCGCTTGCCACGGTCGCAGTCTGCGAGCGCATGACGGCCGCTGGCGCACAGACCGCAACGCCGGGGCCGTCCGCGGATGCGATTCCCACCCGCACGCTTGGCAAGACCGGCCTCAAACTTCCGATCCTCGGCTACGGTGGCGCCGCCCTGCCCAAAGCTTGGCGCAATCCGCTGTCGCACGAGGACCGCATCGCTCTGGTCCGTCACGCTCTCGACCGGGGCATCCGCTACTTCGACACCGCTGGCAACTACCTAGAAAGCCAGGCGATTCTCGGCGAGGCGCTCAAGGGCCGGCGCGGCGACGTGTGCCTCGTGACTAAGGTCGAGACCACCAAGCCGGAAGAAGTGCGCAAGGCGGTCGAGAAGTCTCTCCGGGAGCTCCAGACCGATTATCTGGACATCCTTCTGATTCACGGTTCGCCGGGGTTGGAGCAGATGAGCGTCGCGCAGGCGATGAAGATCCACGGCGAACTGGTGAGGCTTCGCGCCGAGAAGATCACGCGGTTCATCGGGTTCTCCGCGCACGGCTACTTCGACAAGGCGCTGGCCCTGATCAACTCCGGGGGCTTCGAGATGTGTATGTTGTCCTACGGCTACATGCCGCGTGGTTACAACTCGGTGTGGACGCCCCGGATGACCAAACTGCGCGATGATTGTCTGGCCAGGGCGCACGAGGCCGGCATGGGCATCGTCGCCATGAAAGTCATCGGCGGCGGCTGGCTGGGCCGGTGGTCGGGTTATCTTGTGCCGGGCTTTGACAAGCGGCGGCTCGCGCATCTGCCCGGCGCCGCAATCCGCCACGTGCTGCAGGACAAACGCGTTGACCTCCTCGCAATCGGCATGCACCTGCAAAGCCAGATTGACGCCAATCTCAAGACGCTCACCGGCGAAGCCATCTGCACGCCGCAAGACCGAACCCTGCTCGCGGAGTTCTCCGCCAGGCTCTATGAGACCGATGCGATCAAGAAGATGCGGATTGAGTAAGTGAGAAAACCATGAAAATCACCCATCTCCTCGCGCTCGGATCTTTTCCAATGCTTGGAAATTTGGCCGCAGCGCCTCTCCAATCATTGGAAAAGCCGGCGCCCTCCCGCCCGAACATCATCATCTTGCTCGCCGACGACCTCGGCTACGCCGGTCTCGGAGCGAACGGCTGCAAGGACATACCGACGCCGAATATCGACAGCATCGCAAAGAACGGGGTCCGTTTTACCGACGGCTACGCGACGCATTGCGTCTGTTCGCCATCGCGGGCGGGCCTGATGAGCGGGCGCTACCAGCATCGGTTCGGCTTCGAACACAACTCTGGGCCGGAGCGTTTTGCCGCGGAGAACTTCGGCCTGCCCCGCTCCGAGCCGACGTTGGCCGAACGGTTGAAGGCAGTTGGCTGCGCCACCGGCATGGTCGGCAAGTGGCACATTGGGTTCAAAGAGGGCCTGCGCCCGCACGAGCGCGGCTTCGATTATCATTACGGTTTCTTGAGCGGCGCGCGGACCTACATGCCCGGCAAGGCCGACACCGATCCCCTCATCCGCAACGGCCAGCCGGTCACCGACGAGAGGGAATATCTCACCGACGCGTTTGCCCGCGAGTCGGTGGACTTTATCGAACGATGCGTGGCAACCAAGAACGAAGAACCAGGAACCAAGAACCCGGCTAGACCGTTCTTCCTCTACGTCGCGTTCAACGCGGTCCACTCGCCGATGGAGGCGACCGAGCCATACCTGGCCCGTTTCCCCAACCTGACCGGCACACGCCGCATCCACGCCGGCATGGTCGCCGCGATGGACGATGCCGTCGGCCGCGTGCTCGCCAAAGTCCGCGCGCTCGGCCAGGAGGAGAACACGTTGATCTTCTTCTACAGTGACAACGGTGGCCCGACGCCGCAAACCACGGCGAGCAACGAGCCGTTGCGCGGATACAAAGGCCAGTTCTACGAGGGCGGCATCCGGGTGCCGTTCCTCGCGCAGTGGAAGGGCACACTGCCGGCGGGCATGGTCTATCGGGAGATGGTCATGGGCTTCGACTGCTACGCCACCGCGCTCGCCGCCGTCGGCGTGCCGGCGCCGACCGACAAACCGCTCGACGGCGTCGATCTCCTCCCATTCCTGCTCGGCAAACAGACCGGCCGCCCGCACGACCAGCTCTTTTGGCGCGCCGGCGAAAAAAACGCCGCGCGCGTCGGCGATTGGAAGCTCGTGCAAGACCGCAGCGGCGGGGTGGAGCTTTTCAATCTGAAGGACGACATCGGCGAGAAGACCGACCTCGCCGCGAAGGAGGCCGAGAAACTAAAGGAGCTCGAATCCGCCTACGCCGCGTGGGACAAACAGATGATGCCCGCGCAGTGGACCCGGCAAGATGGCCGGACTCAAACTGGCGGCAAGCGCGGCAGAGCCGCCGTCGGAATCGAGGAACGCTTCAAGCAATTCGACAAGAACGGCGACGGGAAGCTCATGCCGGCCGAGTTCCCGATGGGCGCGTTCAAGGAGATCGATAAGAACAACGACGGCGCCCTGACCCTCGACGAGGTTAAGGCCAATTTCGGCGGTCGTCGCCGGCCAGCCGGTCAGGATGACTCAAAATGAAAGTGTCGGCGTTGTCCGGCCACCAGCCGCAGCATCGCCATGGCAGGGGAGGCGACTCGTCTCAAATCGGATTCGTCCATCAGACACCTCAAGGCAAGGAAACAACCGTGAGAACCATTTGCATATTACTGGTTGCGACAGTCGCACACGGCCAGGACAACTGGCCACAGTTTCGTGGGCCGGGCGCGCGCGGGGTCGCCGATGGCGCGTCGTTTCCAGAGCGCTGGTCGGCCACCGAGAACGTTGCTTGGAAGGCCGATATTCCCGGTCGGGGTTGGTCGTCGCCCGTGGTTTGGGGCGGATGCGTGTTCCTCACCACCGTCATCAACCGCGGCGATTCGGAGCCGCCAAAGAAGGGTCTCTACCTCGGGGGTAATCGGCCACAGCCGCCGGCCAGCGTCCACGAGTGGTGGGTCTACTGCCTCGATTTGGAGTCGGGCAACGTCCGTTGGAAGGAGAAAGTGCACGAAGGGCAGCCCTCCAGTCCGATTCACATCAAGAACAGCTACGCTTCCGAAACGCCGGTGACCGATGGCGAGCAAGTCTATTTCTATTTCGGCAATATCGGCGTGTTCGCCTACGACCTCGACGGCAAATGTGGGTGGTCGAAACCGATGGAGCCGCACAGGACCCGCTACGGCTGGGGGACGGCGGCCTCGCCGGTCCTGCACGGCGACCGGCTCTACATCGTCAACGACAACGAGGAGGCATCGTGGCTGTTGGCGCTGGACAAGCGGACGGGGAAGGAAATCTGGCGTGTGGACCGCGACGAGAAGAGCAACTGGTCCACGCCGTTCGTTTGGCAGAATGTCCACCGCGCCGAAATCATCACGCCGGGTTCCGGCAAGGTCCGCGCCTACGCTCTGGACGGCAAGGAACTCTGGTCCCTCCAAGGCATGTCCGGCATAACCATCGCCACGCCATTCGCTGGCGATGATCTGCTGTATGTCACTTCCGGGTTCGTCGGGAGCCGGTTGCGGCCGATCTACGCGATCCGTCCCGGCGCCAACGGCGACATCTCGCTGTCGCGGGGCCAGGCATCGAACGCATCCATCGCCTGGTGCCAGCCGTTCGCCGCACCGTATAACCCAAGCACGCTCTTGTACCAGGGCCGCCTGTACGTGCTTCTGGACCGCGGCACGTTCTCGGCCTACGACGCCAAGACGGGTGCCGCGCTGTACGAGCGCGAGCGCATCCCTGAGGGTCGGGCGTTCACCGCCTCCCCTTGGGCCGCGGATGGCAAGATCTACTGCCTCGATGAGGATGGCGTGACCCACGTCCTGCGCGCGGGGGACGTTTTCGAATTCCTTCACGCCAATCGGCTTGCCCATGACGACATGGGAATGGCGACGCCAGCCATCGTCGGAGGCAGACTCCTGATTCGCACATCTGCCCGCCTTTACTGCATAGCCAACGGGACGAAGGCCCCGTCATCGCCAGACGTGCCGGGCGCCTCGGCATCGAATGGAGCCTCAGCGACTGCGGGCGACTTCAAACCCCGCCCCCATGGTGATGGAGCCAGCAAGGCCGGACTCAAACCAGATATGCTCGCGAAGCTCGACATCGCGCTACAACAGGCGGTGGAGGACAAGGAAGTCTCCGGTGTCATCGGCCTCATCCACAGCAACGGCGTGCGCGGCTATTTCGAGGCGTTCGGCTGGCAGGACATCGAGGCGCAGAAGCCGCTGCCGAAGGACGCCATATTCCGATTGCAGAGCATGACCAAACCGATCATCGCGGCGTGCGCCATGGCGCTCTACGACGAGGGCAAGTTCACGCTCGACGAGCCGATCTCGAAGCGCTGTCCGGAATGGAAGGAGCCGAAGGTGTTGGAAAACGGCCAGCTCGTGCCTGCAAAATATGCAATTACGCCGCGCATGCTCACGAGCCACAGCAGCGGGCTGTACTACGGCGATATCGAGAAGGGCGCGGACCGCAAGCCGGGCAACGAGGGCGAGAGTTTCGCGCCCGTGGCCACGACGAATCGCGGGGCAAAAACCACGTTGAAGCAGTTTTCCGAAGGCTTGGCCAAAGCGCCGCACCCGCAGATCAAATCCTGCGCGCCTGTCAGCGGTGGTCGCGGCGCCTTCGGCCGCCCCTGATTCACCGCGCAGGGAGGCGACGACAACCCGAGAGATCCGTGTTGGCGCGCTGAGTGCAGGTTGCGGGCAGACTTGAAAAGGTTGGCCGAGTGCGTAAGCGTTGGGCCGTCGGGAATTCAAGAGATAGAACGGAGCCCTGTGAGAGCCGGAATCATCGCCTTGGTCGTCTTTTTCCTGAAGTCTGTCGCTCTTGCGGAGGATTGGCCGGCGTGGCGTGGGCCGAATGCTGATGGCTGCGCGCCCGAGGGCGAGTACCCGACGCGCTGGAGCGCGGACAAGGTTGCGTGGAAAGTGGAGTTGCCGGGCAAGGGTGGGTCCACGCCAATCGTCTGGCAGAAGAGGATCTTTCTGACGACCCCGGCCGATGGCCAAGATGCCGTGTTGGCGCTGGACACGGAGGGGAAGCAGATGTGGCTCACGAAATTGGGTCCGGAGAGCCCGCCGAGGCACACGAAACTCGGGAGCAGCTGCAACGCATCGCCGGTCACGGATGGGAAGGGGATATTCGTCCGATTTCGCAGCGGGGTCCTCGCGGCGCTGGAGTTGGATGGGAAGGTGCGCTGGAAAATGGACCTCACCGAGAAGTTCGGCCCTGAGGTGTACGTCTGGGATCAGGGCAGTTCGCCGGTGGTGACAGAGCGGGATGTGATCTACGCCCGGATGCACCACGGGGACTCATGGGTGGCGGGGTTCGACAAGGCCACAGGGGAGATGCGCTGGCAGGTGAAGCGCAATTTCGAGGTGCCGAACGAGAACGACAATGGCTACACGACGCCGGTGTTTTTCCAGCATCAGGGTAGACCCGCGTTTCTGATCTGGGGCGCGGATCACTTGACCGCACACGCGGCGGCCGATGGCGCGCTGCTGTGGTCGTGCGGGGGATTCAATCCCGGGGGGACAGGCAACTGGCCCGCCATTGCGACACCGGTCATCCACAAGGGCATCGCGGTGATACCGGTGGGCCGCGATGACCGCAACCAGGGCAGCATGGAGGGGATCCGCGTCGATGGGGCGGGCGACGTCTCGGCCACGCACCGTGTCTGGAAACGGGACGACCTCGGCATCTTCTGTTGCACGCCCGTCCTCTGGCAGGATCGGGTGTGCCTTCTGCGTGACCGCGGTGGCCTGGTCTGCCTCGATGCCGCAACGGGCAAGACACTCTGGGAGGAGGCGCTACCGGGGCGGGGAAAATATTATGCCTCGCCGGTGATCGCCAATGGGATCCTCTATGCGGCGCGCGAGGACGGTGTGGTCTTCGTCGTTCGCGCCGGCGACCGGATGAAGCTGCTGGGCGAGAATCCCATGGGCGAGCGCATCATCGCCTCGCCCGTTCCGGTCGATGGGCGCCTTCTCATCCGGGGAGAAAAGCACCTGTTTTGCATCAATGGCCCATAATCCATGAGAGCGAGCCTCTCCTTGACCTTGCCCTTGGTCGCGCCGCTCGTCGCGTTGCATGGCGCGGATTTCGTCCTCGTCTCCCGAGACGCGCCGCCGGCGCCCATCGTCGTCTTCGGGGGCGCGCCGCCGCGCACCCGCGACGCGGCGGTGACGCTGGCGGAGTACATCGAGACGATCAGCGGGCGGCGGCCGAGCGTCATCGATGGCGAGCCGAGTCCGTTGCCGGAGCGGGCCATCTGGGTCGGCGTGCAGCCGGCGGTTAGGGAGCTCTTCCCGGCCACGGACTTTGATTTCCAGCATCCCGAGGAGACGCTGATCGCGGCAAACGAGAATCACGTCGTCATCGCGGGGCGCGACCGGTGGAATCCGGCCCACATGGAGGCGAAGGGGCGACTGGCGATGAAGACCGGCATCCAGCAGGAGTACGGGACGGCGAACGCGGTGTATTCCTTCATCCGGGACAAGCTCGGCGTGCGCTGGCTGTGGCCGGGCGAGGAGGATTTCGTCCCGCGGGAGCGGATCGCCATCGCGCCGATGGAATGGCGCTATCATCCGCAGATTCGCTCTCGGGGCGGGATGCTGGTGAAGGCCTCGCTGGGTGACAACAGGGAAAGCGGCGAGGAACTCTGGGCGAGGTTCCATCGGGTCCAGCTCGATTCCATGGACATGAGCGGCGGGCACGGCTTCGGCGACTGGTGGGAGAAATACGGCAAGGACCACCCCGAATACTTCGCGGCCGCGCCCGATGGCAGCCGAAAGCCCAACGCCTTCAGTTCCCGGAATACGAAGCTCTGCGCCTCGAGCCCGGCGGTTTGGCAGCAATGGCTGGAGGAAACGACGGCGAGAGTCCGCGCCGATCCGCTCCTGCGCGTCGTCAACGTCTCGCCCAACGACGGGTACACCAGCGGCCACTGCACCTGCGCGAACTGCCTCGCCTGGGATCATCCGGACGGTGAAAAGATGGAGTGGGGCTTTGGCGGCGGGGTGAAATTTCAGGGCGTGTCGCAGACGGATCGGGACGTGCGTTTTGCCAACACCCTGGCGCGTTTGCTGGAGGAGCGCTTTCCGGGCCGTGAGCTCTTCGTTCAGCTCAACGCATATGGCCTGGCCCGCAATCCCCCGATCGGCATCGTGCCGGATGACAACGTGATCATCTCCAGCGTGGCCAACTTCCACATGCGTTCGCCGTCGGAGCGCCAGGTTGCGATGCGGCAGCACGCGGGCTGGGCGAAGGTGGCGAAGCAGCTCATGTGGCGTCCCAATCTCGGAAGCCCGGCGGGCCTGAGCTGGGGCATGCCGGATGTGGCGATGACGCAGGCGGGCGAGGATTTTCGGTTTGTCGCCGACACGAATTGCGTGGGGCTCTATTTCGATCTGTTCTGGCTGCACTGGGCCACGCAGGGGCCGCACTACTACGCGCTGGCGCACCTGGCGTGGGATCCGCGGACCGATGTGGAAGCCCTGATGGACGACTACTATCGGCGCGGGTTTGGTCCCGCCTCTGGGGAGCTGAAGGCCTATTGGCAACTGCTGGAGCGCGCGCGCATGGAGTTCGTGGCCGAGGAGCCCAGCCGTCACCGGGCCTTTGACCTGCCGAAGAAATACACACCAGAGTTGTTCGCGCGGGCACAGTCGCATCTCGATGCGGCCAGTGAGACGCTCAGGGTTGCCGAGGAGAAATACCGCCGCCGCCTGCGCTTCGTCCAATGCGGCCTCGATTTCGCCGGGCTCGTGGTGGATGCTCGTGCCTGGATGCAGAAACTGGAGGCCAGCAAGGGCCAGGACGCGGACGCGAGTGCCATCGTCCTTGCCAACTGGGGGCGCGCCGCGCGGATGAAGGATGAATTCCAGGAGTTCGCCATCAACTGGCAGGCCGTGTTCCGCGAGCCGGGCTCCGGCAGCGGCGACAACAAACGCACCATGGGCCTTCACCCCGACGTGCCGCTCGGCGGCCGGACGCTCAGGGAGTTGAGGATGCCGGGTCTGGAGTGACTCCCCACGGGCGGTCGCAAGCAACGCGGTTGGCGAGGAGAGCAACGATGAGTGTTCGATGGTTGGAGGGATGGGCCTCGGTCGGTCTGGCCGCGCTGGCTTGGGGCGGTGGAGGGGCAGCCTGTGGCGGAGAGCCGCGGCCGAATATTCTATTGATCATGGGGGACAACTGGTCGTGGCCGCACGCCGGCATATTGGGGGATCGGCTCTGCAAGACCCCGACGTTTGATCGGCTGGGGCGCGAGGGGGTGCTCTTCACGCACGCGTTTGCGCCACATCCCTCGTGCGCGCCATCGCGCGCCGCGATGCTGACGGGCAAGGTCAGCCATCGGCTCGAGGACGGCGCGAATCTCTTGGGACGCCTCCCCGCGAAGTTTGCAGTTTTTCCGGACATGCTTGAGTGGGCGGGCTATGAGATCGGTTACGCGGGCAAGGGTTGGTCGCCCGGCTCGGTCGAGGAGAGCGGTCGGACCCGGAACCCGGCCGGGGTGAAGTTCGCCTCGTTCGACGAGTTCATGGCAAAGCTCCCGGCCGGAAAGCCATTCTGGTTTTGGTTCAGCAGCCGACATCCCCATCGCCCGTGGACCGATGCGCGGGAGAACAAGGTTGGGTTGCGGCCCGAGGATGCGGTGGTGCCGCCGCACTTGCCGGATCATCCCACGGTGCGCGATGATATCCTGAACTACGCCTGCGAGGTGATGGATTTCGACCGCGAGGCGGGCGAGATGGTGCGCCTGCTGGAAGCTCGTGGCCTGCTGGATGACACCCTCATCGTGATGACCAGCGACAATGGCTGGCAGATGCCGCGCGGATTGGCGAATTGTTACGACAGCGGCACGCGGATCCCGATGGCGCTGCGCTGGAAGGCGAAGGTTCCGGCGGGCCAAGGCACCGATGCTTTCGTCAGCCTGACGGATCTCGCGGCGACGTTTCTGGAGGCGGCGGGCATCCCGGTTCCCGAGGACATGGACTCGCTGAGCCTGCTGCCGCTGGCGCGCGGCGAAGCGCAGCCGGGGCGGGATGCGGTGTTCGTCGAGCGCGAGCGGCACGCCAACGTGCGCAGGGGCGACCTGAGCTACCCCGTGCGCGGGATCCGGACCCGGGAGTTCCTGTATCTCCGGAATCTGAACCCGGATCGCTGGCCCGCTGGCGATCCCGAATACTATTGGTCCGTGGACGAGTACGGCGACATCGACTGGACGCCCACGAAGGCGCTGATCGAGGCCGGCGAGAAGGACGCGGTCATGGGGCATTACTTCCAGCTGGCGTTCGCGAAGCGGCCCCCGGAGGAGCTGTTCGATCTGTCGGAAGATCCCGGGCAGACGAACAATGTCGCGGCGGATCCGGGCTATGCGGAAACGCTCATGCGGCTGCGCGAGCGCGTCACGCGCTGGATGGAGGCGACGGGTGACCCGCGGGCCAAAGGCGAGACGGATTTCTGGGATCGGGCGCCGTACTACGCCAAGCCGACGCGGCAGAAGGAGGAGTAGGATTCTGGGGCAAGGGAGACCGTCTCCACGGGCCTGCGGCCGAGATTGGATGCATCCGGGACAATCGGGCTTACCTGATCCATTTGCCACGAAAGCAGAAGAGGGGCAGATTCAAAGTCGAGGGTCATGGCCATGACATCACCGGAATTCGAAGGGGTTCTCGATCTGATATCGCGCGCGCTACTCTGGTGTTTCGGCCTGAGCGTCGCGATGCTGCTGTTCTGGTTCGTGATGGTGGGGGTCTATGGCGACTGGGTGTACGGCATCCATTCGCGCTTTATCCCGATCGACCGGGACGCGTTCGCCTTCCTTCACTACCAGGGGATGATGTGCTTCAAGATGGCCGCCTTCGGGTTGTTCTTCTTGCCATGGCTTGGCCTTCGCTTGGCCAGGCGGCACAGATCCTGGGCCTTGCGTGGGATGGGGCCGGGCTCAGGGTCCGGCCGGTGAGGTCTGGATCTCAAGGATCCTGTCATCCGGCAGCCGCCCGACCACCGGCGCAGACAATGTAGCCGAGCCGTGAGGCTTTGGCGGCCAAACGCTTACGCGTTCGGCTGCGGGAAGCGTCCGGCAATTTTCGAGTCAGCGCCGCCCCGGCGCGCGGGGCGGCGCTAGCCAGAGCTCTCGACGCGCCGGATTATTCGTGGTGAAACTTCTTATGCGTCGTGCGTCGAGGTAAGGAGGCGGAGTCCCAGGTGGCGCACATCCGCCTCCTCACCTCGGCGGCTACCCTAAGATTCGCAACTGCTGGAATTGCATGGATTTATCTTCGGTATCCGTGCTATTCGAGGTTTGAAGTTTCTGGCTAGATTCCGTGCCCCGCAGGCGGGGCACCACCGGGGCGGAAAATGGTAGGCTGCGCCTTGGCGCACGCTGCCGA
>CAZYWZ010000176.1:0-10812 GCA_964651705.1 uncultured Verrucomicrobiales bacterium | reverse complement strand
CTAGCTCTCTCTCTTCGTGGCTTGCTGTCTCCTCCGGTCTGTCAAAGAGCGGCCCACCTTTTGAGTGGGGTCGGTTTTTCTAACAGAGAACCTTCTGGGGTCAAGAGGCTTTTTCAGATTTTTTCTTGGTGGGTTGCGCCTGTTGCGATGCCGGGGGCATCGCGCGCGACATCACGAGATGAAGAGTTCTTCGTCCGGGCGGTGGACTTCGGCCCAGTCATCGATGTGGGCGGATTCGTGGATGGATTCGGCGAGGGCCATGGCGCGGGCACCATCGAGAAAATCCGGCCTGGGCCTGGGTCCCTCGCCGCGCACGGCGCGGATGAACTCCTCCTCCACGCGCCATTCGGCGGTGAAATCGGCGGGGACCTCGATCTTCTGGAAGCGGCCGCGGGCGCCCTGGCAGAGCCAGACGCCCTCGGCATCGAAGTCGTAGATCAGCGAGGCCTTTTCGCCGTGCAACTCGAAGCGGTTCCGCTCCGGGCCGTGGGCGACGCCGCTCCAGCCCAAGTGGCCGACGAGTCCCTTCTCCCATTCCGCGAAGACGACGGCATAGTCGGGGACCTCGATGAGGCGCCCGTCGCGGACCTCGTCAAAGATGCGCGTCTGGGCGCGGAGGCGGACGGGCAACCCGACCCAGCGGAGGAGGGTGTCGGCGATGAGGGTGACGTTGAGGAAATTCACGCCAGTCATTTCGAAGAGCTGGCTCCAGTGAGGCGGTGCGGCGGGGTCGGCGGCGGTGTTGCGGGCGCCCTGGAAGGCGAGTTGCCGGAGGGGCCCGAGGGTGTCGCGCCGGATGAGTTCGATGACGAAGGGCGAGAAACGGAATCCGTAGCGGGAGGGGCAGACGGCGCTGACGAGATTGGGTCGGCCGAGGGCCGCGGCGGCCATCCCGGTGGTCTCGCCGCCATCGAGGCACAAGGGCGTCTGGCAAAACGCGTGTTTTCCGGACCCCAGGGCGGCGCATGCCGCGTCGGCGTGAATCCCCGGGGGGGCCGCGATCCACACGACATCCAGGCTCGGGTCCTGGCACACCTGCTCCCAGGTCGCCACCGGCTGGGCGCCCAAGCCATTCTTGCGGATGAAGGCGGCGGCGCTCTCGATGGTGCTATTGCACACCGCGGCGATCTCGGCGCCCTCGATTTTCCGGAGGGCGGGGAGATGCACCTGTTCCATCACGCCGCCGGCGCCCACGACGCCGATACGCACTGGCTCCACGCGGTTAACATCGTGCATGAGCCGCCCCAAGTCAACGCCGTGGCAACGCTTGCCACGCGCCGGCGAATGTGTGAGTCTTACGGCATGAGGTTGACGCGCGGTTCGGTCTCGGGTTTCTCGCTGCTGGAGATGCTGCTCGCCATGTCGGTGGTCGTGGCGCTGGGGGCGCTGGTGATCAACGCTTCCTCCGGGGCGCAGCAGCAGGCGCTGCGGCGCAAGGCCGAGGCCGAGATCCGGGCGCTGGAGACCGCGGTCGAGCGATACCGCCACGATAACGGGCAGGTGCCCCAGATCAACAGCACCGACGGCTCCCCCTACTCGGAACCGCGGGCCAGCTCCGCGGGCTACTCCGCGGCCGCCGAACTCCTGTTCGAGGCGCTGGTGCCGATCGACGGCAAGGCCTACCTGCCCGACCGCGTCAACGATCCGAACAACACCCGAGAGATGATCCTCGATCCCTGGGGCAAGCCCTACGGATACAACAGCGCCACGAACCTGACGGCCAACCCGCGGTACCCCAGCGTCTCGATCTGGAGCACCGCCGGCGATAACTCGGGCCGCACCAACAAGTGGATCACCAACTGGGACTAGAGCAGGAACACGGGATCCACGTCGACGGAGACGGAGACCCCGCGCCTCGCGCGGAACTCGCCGAGCGCCTCGCGCACCGCCCCCGCCATCGGCGCCATCTTTGGCCCGCGGAGAAAGATCTGGTATCGGTGCTGCCGCTGGATCTTCGGGATGGGGGCGGGACAGGGGCCGCCGAGCAACGCCCCCCCGCGGAGCCGCGACGCTAGTGCCGTTCCCATTTCCTCGGCGGCGGCGGCGACCGCCCGGAGTTCCTCCCCCCGGAAACCCACCAGGATCGCCCGCCCAAAAGGCGGGTAGCCGAACTGGCGGCGGACCTCCATCTCCCCATCGGCGAAGCCATCGACGTCGTGCCGCTTGGCGAATTGCACCGCGGCGTGGTGCGGGGTGAAGCTCTGGACCAGCACCGCGCCCGGGGCATCCCCGCGGCCCGCGCGGCCCGCGACCTGAGTCAGCAATTGAAAGACGCGCTCGCTCGCGCGGAAGTCGGGCAGGTGCAGGGCGGTGTCGGCGCTGATGACCCCGACGAGGGTGACGTTGGGAAAGTCGAGGCCCTTGGCGATCATCTGGGTGCCGACGATGATGTCGATGCGGCCGGCGCGGAAGGCGGCGAAAGTCTCCTCGTAGGATCGGCGCCGGGTCATCGTGTCGGAGTCCATCCGCACGACCCTCGCCTTCGGGAAGATGCGCGCGACGGCCTCCTCGACCTTTTCGGTGCCCGTGCCGGAGTACCGGATGCGCGGGTCGCCGCAGTCGGGGCAGGCGCGCGGGGCGGGTGCCGAATACCCGCACAGGTGGCAGAGCATCCGCTCGGGGCGCCGGTGATAGGTCAGGGAGATGCTGCAGTCGGGGCACTGGACCACGAACCCGCATTTGACGCACACCAGGGCGCTGGAATGCCCGCGGCGGTTGAGGAATAGGATGGCCTGCTCGCGCCGATCGAGGCGCTCGCCGATCGCGCGGACCAACCGATCCGAGAGGGCCACCGGCCCGCGGTGCCGCGCGGCCTCCTGTCGCATGTCGATCACCTGCACCGGCGGCAGGGCCCGCGAGTCGATCCGCCCGGTCAACCGGGCGAGGAGGTACTTGCCGCGGGCGGCGTTGTGGAGGCTCTCGAGCGATGGCGTGGCGGACCCCAGCAGCACCCCCGCGCCCTCGAAATGGCCCCGCACGATTGCCACGTCGCGCGCGTGGTAGCGCGGCGCCTCCGCCTGCTTGTAGCTCGGCTCGTGCTCCTCATCCACCACCACCAGGCCCAGCGGTGACACCGGCGCGAAGACCGCCGACCGCGCCCCGACCACCACCCGCGCCCGGCCCGAACGGATCCGGTGCCACTCGTCCCGCCTCTCCCCCGCCGACAGCCCCGAGTGCAGCACCGCCACCCCGATGCCCGCCGCGGAAAACCGCGACTTGAATCTCTCCACGCTCTGTGGCGTGAGCGCGATCTCGGGCACCAGCACGATCGAGCCCCTCCCCGATCCCAGGCAGGCGGCGATCGCCTGGAGGTAAATCTCCGTCTTGCCGCTGCCCGTGACCCCCTGCAACAGCACCGGCCTCGGCCGAGGCGATCCCATCTCCGCCACGACCCGATCCAGCGCCGCGCGTTGCTCGCCATTGAGCGCCAGGGGCTCGGACCTGGCGAATTCCGCCCCGGCGAAGGGGTCGCGTTCCTCGCTCTCTGGCGCGATCGACACCAGCCCCAGCCGCGCCAGCGATTGGAGTGACGCCGGAGACACCCCGCGGCCCTTCGCGTCCGCCAGCGCGATCGGGCCCGATGCGCCCAGCGCCAGCAGCGCGCCCTCCTGCCCCGCCGTCAGCCTCTTCCCCGGGGGCGGCGCGCCGGGCACCAGCCGCGCCACCAGCCGCACCCGCGGCCCGAAATCCTCCCGTCGCACCGACTCCGGCAGCACCGAGCGGAGGCACCGCTCGATGGGATCGATGTAGTAATCCGATATCCACCGCGCCAGCCGCAGCAGCGGCGCGGGCACCAGCGGCCCCTCCCCGACGAGCCCCGCGAGCGGGCGCAGCCCCGGGACATCGCTGTCCTCGGCCAGTTCGACCACGAACCCCAGCGCCTCCTTCCGACCGAAAGGCACGCGCACCCGACAGCCCACTTCGACCCGCCCCCGCAAACCGGCAGGGATCTCGTAGTCGAAGGCGCGATCCAGCGCGATGTCCGTCACCACCCTCGCGATCCGTGCCATCGGCACACATTCTGCACCGCGGGACCACCGCCGCCACCGAAAAGACCGCCCCGCGCTTGCTGATTTTGCTTTCGATTCTAATGGATCTGGGTTTTCTGGAGAGGCGCATGGGCTTCCTGATCCGACTCGTGGCGTGCTCGCTGGCGGCTTTCCTGATCGCGGTGTACATCAACCAGCAGGAGAGCCACCAGGCGTCCCTCTATGACGAGTGGATCCTGGAGGCGGCGCGGCAGTGGAACGTCGACCCGCACCTCATCAAATCGGTCATCTGGCGGGAGACGGAGTTCAACCCGAAGAAGGTGGGCAAGGCGCGGGAACGCGGCCTGATGCAGGTGACGCCGACCGCGGGCCAGGAGTATGCGGCGGCGGCCGGCATCTCGCGTTTCACCGAGCATAACCTGACCGACCCGCGCACGGGGATCATGGCCGGCACCTGGTATCTCTCGCGGGCGCTGGCCCGCTGGGAGGATCGCGACAACCCCGTGCCCTTCGCCCTGGCCGAGTACAACGCCGGGCGCTCGCGGGCCCTGCGCTGGGCGACCTCCGCGGGGGGCGACAAGATGCCCGCGACACAGTTCATCGAGTCGATCACCTACCCGAGCACCAGGGCCTACGTGCAGGCGATCCTCGAGCGCTACGAGCAATACCGGGCCCAGAACGAATTCGGCCTCGCCATCCCACGCGCGGCCACGGTCCGGCCCGCGCGCTGACTCGAAAATTCCGGGTGTAGCCGCGGCCGCCAGGCCGTGGATGTTCCAACGCGTGGCCCATCTGTCACCAGATGGGCTACTGCACTTTTCCGCCCCGGTGGTGCCCGCCGCTCAGCGCGCCTCTCTGGCCATGGAGTCGCAGGCCCTGAGGTCCAGTTTCCCGCTGGCGAGCACCGGGATGGATTCGATGCGGTGCACGGTCTTCGGGATCCAGAGGTTGGGCAGTCCGCGCTCGCGGAGCCGCCTGGCGATTTCCCTCTCGCTGGCCTCCAGCGTGGTGAGCACGATCAATTCCTCGCCGCGGACGGGGTGCGGCCTCCGGCAGACGACGAACACGGGCCGTTCCGCGTCGATCATGTCGAAGGCGGCGTTCAGATGTTGCTCGAGGCTGGCGAGCGGCACCATCTCGCCACCGATCTTCGAGAAGCGCGCCAGCCGGCCCTCGATATAGATGAACCCGTCCTCATCCATGCGGCCAAGGTCCCCGGTGCGGAACCACCGCCCGTGGAGGACATCGGCGGTCCGGTCCGGGTCCCCGAGATAGCCCTCGAAGATATTCGCGCCGCGGAACCAGAGCACGCCGGTCTCGAACAGGGTGACCGGCGCGCCGGTCTCCGCGTCGGTCACGCGCACAGCGATCCCGGGCACCGGCCTCCCCACGCTGCCGCGCCGGTGGCTGCCCTGTCCCTTGAGCCGGTTGCCATCGGGCGGCGGATCGATCAGGTTCACGCTGGCCACCGGGGAGGTCTCCGTCAGCCCGTAGCCTTCCCGGAGAGGGATCCGGAATCGCGCCTCGAAGGCCTCGGCGAGGTCCACGGGCAATTTCTCCGCCCCGGTGACGACCATCGCGAGGCTCTCGAGGTCCTCGGGCGGGACGGTTTTCAGGAAGCCCCGCAAAAACGTCGGGGTGCTGACCATGAGGCGCACGCCGTGCTCGCGCACGATGTTGGCCAGCTTTTGCGCGTCGAGCGGGCTGACGTATGTCACCACGCGCGGCCCGCCGCACAGCGGGTACCAGAGCGTCACCGTGAGACCGAATGAATGAAAGATCGGGAGGCAACCCAAGAGGCTGTCGTCCCGCGAAAACCGCAGGGTCTCGCCGACCTGGATCACGTTGCCCACGAGGTTCCGGTGGCTGAGGATCACGCCCTTGGGGTCGCCGGCGCTGCCGCTGGTGAAAAGCAGCGCGGCCTCCGAGGCGCCCCCGCGGCGGGGCACCCCGAGCCAGCGCGCCAGCGCGGGCAGCGGCAACGCCACCGCCGCCGCCAGCCGCGCCGCGAGCCCTGCCTTCCCGAAGTCCGCCAATATCTGCCGCAGGTCGTGGGTGGCCTCGGGCCAGGGGAACTGCGCCACCTTGGCGCGCACCGCGGACGCGCTGATCACCACCCGGACCCCCGCCTGCCGGATGGCCGACTCGTTCGCCGACATCCCGGCCGTAAAGTTCAGGTTCACCGGCACTTTATCGGCCAGCACGGCCCCGAGATTCGCGACCGCCGCGCCCGCCCCCGGAGGCAAGACGATTCCCACGCGCCGCTCCCCGACGTGCCGCCGCAGCCACGAGGCCACCGCCATCGACGCCGCCAGCAGTTTTCCGCCCGTCAGCGTCTTCCCGCCGTCGAACGCATCGACCAGCACCGGATCGAAGAGCCTCGCCTTCAGCCCGCGCAGGCACGCGTAACCCAGATGCTCCGCCACGTCCTCCCGAGCCTCGAAGCACTCCGCGCCAAGCTCGTAGAGCGCCGCGCGGACCAGCGCCACCGACAACGCCCCCGCCGGGATCGGTTTCCCGAAACGGATCTGCCCCCGCGCCCGAGCCCGCGAAGCCACCGCGCCGTATTGTTGGCTCATCACGAAAAACGGTGGCCCATCCACCTCAAACACCCAGGCTGGCACCACGGGCGCGCCCGCCTCCCGCGCCGCAGCAAGCACCCCCTCGTCCAACCGCAAGAGCACATCGGTCCTGACCGCCCCGCCGATGGGTCTCGCCACCACCCACTTCCCGTAGCGCATCGCCTCCACCGCCGCCGCGCCAGACACCTCCCCCGGTCCCTCGCCCCAGGCCACGGCGGAATGGCGCATCTCCCCCATCAGTCGCCCAAGACCCCGCGGGGTCACGGCATTCACCACCACCACCCCGCCGCCCCCCGAAGCCAGGTGCTCCCGCCCGATCACCCTCCCGCCCACCGTTCCAAAAATGCCTGCCATCCAATCACTCTAGCCGCTCTCGGTCCGCTCTGCCAGAGCCGCCCCTCACTCAAAAATTCCGGTGTAGCCACGGCCGTGAGGCCGTGGAGGACGCGCCGGCCCAGCGCCCCGGCCCATCTGTCACCAGATGGGCTACCCTTCTGCGCCGGCGGCGCCCCGCCACGATTGCGCTTCCAATCCGCCCGCCCCCGCGCTGGAATGCGCGGGTTATGACAGATGCCGTATCCTCCGCCGTCTGGCGCGCTCGCTGGATCACGCTCGCCGCCGCTTTCCTGGGTTGGATGTTCGATGGGGTCGAGATCGGGCTTTTCCCGCTGGTGGCCCGCCCGGCCCTCCAGGAACTCCTCGCGGACGTGGGGGACGCGGACGTCGGCCGCTGGACCGGCATCATCACCGCGTGCTTCCTGATCGGGGCGGCGCTCGGCGGGCTGCTGTTCGGCTGGCTGGGCGACAAGCTGGGACGAGTCCGGGCGATGGCCGCGAGCATCGTGGTCTACTCCGTTTTCACCGGCGCCGGATTTTTCGCGACCGAGGCGTGGCACCTGGGCCTGTTCCGCTTCATCGCGTCGCTCGGGATGGGCGGCGAATGGGCCGTGGCCGTGGCCCTCGTCGTCGAATGCTGGCCGGAAAAACACCGCCCCAAGCTGGCCGGGGCCATCGGCGCCGCCGCCAACTTCGGATTTCTCTTCATCGCGATAGTGGCGAGCCTCTTCCCGGTCACCGCGGGTTCGTGGCGCTGGATCATGCTGGTCGGCGCGTCCCCCGCCATACTGGCGCTGTTCGTGGTCGGCTTCGTCCCCGAATCCGAGAAATGGAAACAATCGCGCAAGACCGCGGTCAAGATGCCCGTGGTGGAGATCTTCGGCAAGGGCCTGCGCAAGACCACCCTATTGGCCATCGCGTTCTCGGCCATCCCATTGATCGGGACGTGGGCCGCCGTTTCGGGCTGGATCCCCTCCTGGGTCGAGCAGATGACCCAGGCGCAACTGGTGGAGAAAGAATTGCCCGGCAGCCAGATGGCCGACGCCATCGGCCACGATCTCGGCGAACGGCTCAAGGAGGCCAAGGCCCAGCTGCCCGAGGCCACCTGGAAGCGGATCGCGGGCGATTCGGCGCGCGCCAAGGCCAACGTGCAGATCCTCATATCGACCGCCGCCATCATCTGGTGCTTCCTCGCCTCGATGATGGGCGGCTGGTGGGGGCGACGGCCGGTCTATTTCGGCCTGTGCCTCTTCTGCGTGCTATTCTGCGGGTGGCTCTTCAACTTCCTCGACATGCGCGACGGCTGGCTCTTCTGGGCCGTGACCTGGATCGTCGGCGGCCTGAGCGCGGCGTTCTACGGCTGGTTGCCGCTGTACCTGCCGGAGTTGTTCCCGACCCGCGTGCGGGCCACCGGCCAAGGGCTGGCCTTCAACTTTGGCCGGATCCTCGCGGCCATCGGCACCCTCTACATGGGCGAGCTGGTCCGGCTGCTCGGCGGCAACTATGGCAAGGCCATGGCGGAGATCACCCTGATCTACGTCGCCGGCATGATCCTCATCTGGTTCGCCCCCGAGACCAAGGGCAAGCCCCTGCCCGAATAATACCGCAAGCACGGTCTCCCGCAGGGGCGCGGGGACGCAGAGAAAAAGGCATCGGCATGACACTCAGCGCCGCTATCGGAATCGTCCTCGCCACAATCGCTGCCCCCGCCGCGCCGGCGCAGCTCGTCTTCGAGGCCGAGGATGTCGCGGGACCGGCAGCGGCCTGGAAACCGGATGCCGACAGCCCAAGCCACTGGAACCTCTGGGGCACCGACAGAGACGCGGAAAAGAAATGGTCGGGCGGAAAAGTCCTCAAGAGTCCCGTCACCAAGGCGGACCGAAATTCCCCCGAGGAGGGCGCGCCCCCGCTCAAGGTACGCATCGCCGGGATCAAGCCGGGGCGCTACTCCGTCGAACTCAAGACCGGCCGCACCCTCGCGCTCTCGCGCGATGGCAAGACATGGGAGCCGTTCCTGGGCGGCGTCTGGCTCAAGTCCGAAGAGATCCGCGGCGGCATGCTCGAGTTCTGGGCCGACGATCGTTTCGCCAACGCGGGAAATCCCGGCTCCGCCTATCTGGACACGATCACCCTGACGCCGTGGCCCGAGCCCAAACCGAAACCCAAGGTCCAGGGCAACGCCAAGGCCCGCGTGGCAGAGAAGCTCGACCGCGGCCTGGTCGCCCTCCCGGCGCCGGACGGCGTCTATCTCTCCTGGCGGCTGCTGCGGGAAGATCCCCCAGATATCGCCTTCCACGTCTACCGGGCCGAGGGCGGGAGCGACCCCGCCCGCCTCACTGACAGCCCCGTCTCCCTGACCACCGACTTCAACCACAAAGGCGCCACCCTCGCCCCCGGCGCCCGCTACTTCGTCCGCGGGATGACCGGCGGCCAGGAGGGCGCCCCCTCGCCCGACGCCATCGTCGGCGCGTCGGCCGACGGCGCCGCCTTCCTGCGCATCGGCCTCGATGGCACCAACACCTTCCAGAAGGCGGGCGTCGTCGACCTCGACGGCGACGGCCGCTACGACTTCGTGCTGAAGACCCCGAATGCCAACATCGACCCATGGATCAAATACTGGAAGCCCTCGCCCGAGACCTACAAGATCGAGGCGCGGCGCGGCGACGGGACCCTCCTGTGGCGCCATGACCTGGGCTGGGGCATCGAGCGGGGCATCTGGTATTCGCCCTACACCGCGGGGGATCTCGATGGCGACGGCAGGGCCGAGGTGGCCGCAAAGATCGGCGAGGGCGACCCCCGCGACCCCGATGGCCGCGTCACCAGGGGCGCCGAGTGGCTCGTGGTCTGGGACGGCCTCACCGGCAAAGAGCGCGCCCGCGCCCCGTGGCCCGACCGCTCCGGATTCGGCGAGGACGACAGGGCCTACAATTACGCCAGCCGCAACCAGCTCGCCATCGCTCACCTCGATGGCCGCACCCCCTGCCTCATCGCCCTCCGCGGCACGTACACCACGATGAAGGCCGAGGCCCACGAGTTCGATGGGAAGGGATTGCTCCCCCTGTGGAAATACACCGACGCCGAGGGCGGGCCCGCCTATCGCGGGCAGGGCGCCCACTTCACCCACGCCGCCGACATCGATGGCGACGGGCGCGACGAGGTCATCCTCGGCTCCGCCGTGATCGACGATAATGGCACGCCCCTCTGGTCGACGTGGCTCGGCCACCCCGACCACTGCTACGTCGGCGACATCGACCCGACGCGGCCCGGCATGGAGATCTACTACGGGATCGAGACCCGCCAGCCGAGGCACGGCATGTGCCTCGTCGACGCCCCGAGCGGCAAGATCCTATGGTCCTGGGACAAGCCCACCAAACATATCCACTCCTACGGCTTGTGCTCCGACATCGATCCCGCGCACCCCGGCTCCGAATGCTACGGGGCCGACAGCGCCGACCACAAACCCACCGGCGACCGCTGGCTCTGGAGCGCCCAGGGCAAGATCCTCAGCCGCGAGATCGACCTCGGGTTCGGCGTGCGGACGGCCTACTGGGACGCCGACCCGCAGCGCGAGATCCTCCGGGGCGATCGGGTGTTGGATCACGGTGGCGAGACCCACCCGGGCAAGGCCCCGGGCTCTTGGGTGCTGACCGCCGATATCTGCGGCGACTGGCGCGAGGAGATCATCGCCTCGTTGCCCGGAGAAATGCGCATCTATTCCACCACCCTCCCCGCCCGCGATCGCCGCGTCACCCTCATGCAGGACCCCATCTACCGCGCCGATGTCACCATGTGCACCATGGGCTACACCCAGGTCCCCATGACCTCCTACGACCTCGCCAGCACGCCGGGCCGCTGACTCGAAAATTGGGTCGCGATGTAGGCTGCGCCTTGGCGCACGCTGCCGA
>CAZYWZ010000175.1:0-10858 GCA_964651705.1 uncultured Verrucomicrobiales bacterium | reverse complement strand
GCGCGTGGTGGACTCTGGCTGGACCCGCCCCCGCGCGCCGGGGGCGGGGCTGACCCGAAACTTCAAACCTCGAATAGCACGGATACCGAAGATAAATCCGTGCAATTGCAGCAGTTGCGAATCTTAGGGTAGCCGCCGAGGTGAGGAGGCGGATGTGCGCCACCAGGGGAAGTTTCCACATGAATGATGCGGCGCCACGAGGCCAAGTCTACCCCTGAACGACGCGGCGCGCGTCCTACACCACCCCGGCCCATAAGAGGACCACGGCCACCGCATTATTCGTTCCGTGCAGCGCGAACGGCGCCCACAGGCTCCCGTGACGCATCCGCAGCCACCCCGCCACCAAGCCGATGGCCGCGGTCGGCAGCGCCGCCGCCAACCCATGGATCATCCCGAACGCGATTGCCCCGATCCCGATCGCCCATCCCCACGACAGCCTCCGGCGCAACCAGTCCAACAGAAATCCCCGGAATGCGATCTCCTCCACGGCAGGGATGCAGACCGCCGCAACGAAGAGCAGCATCGAGAACTCCGGGAACGTCTCCGCCCGCAGCAGCGCCGCCACGAGCTGCAGGTCGGGGCTCCTGCCGGTGATAGCGGTGTACGCCGCGTCATAGCCCGCGGCCATCGCATAGACAACCGCGAGGCTACCGACCACCGACCCGGCGGCGCGGATCACGGCACCCCAGTCCAACCGCCGAAAGGGGAAGTAAGCATCTCTCAGCTCGGGTCGAAGCGCCAGCACCGCTGCCCCCAACACCGCGATCCCCACCCCTGTCGCCACGATCGGCGCCAGCAGCCCGAAGCCAAACGCGATCGCCGGCACACCCACCCAACAGGCCGTCAGCAATATCCCCGGCCCCCCGGCACCCCATCGTCTCGTCGCGAATGCCAGAAGGCCCAATACCGCCAGCGCCCCGAAGGAGAGCATCACCCCCCCGGCAATCCGCACCGGCGTCGGGGTCTTGCGGGAGAGAAACGCCAGCGGTTCCCGAAAGTCCGCCGCATCCAGCTCCCCGACCTTTCCCGCGCGCTGCGCCGACGCCCAGCGCAACGACCGCGCGACAACCCGGTTCCTCTCAGACACCCCCGGCGCGCCCAACGCCCGCGTCGCCATGTCCCACGTCCCATGAAAGTCCTTTCGGTCGAGACGCAGCATCGCACCCAGGATAAGCGCGGAATCTTCATCCGGTTTCAATTTCAGAACCGCCTCCACGATCTCGCCCGCACGCGCCGGATCGCGGGGCTTCGCCTTCCTGGCCAGATGCTGCGCCAAGCCAACGCCGGTTTCGACCGCCGCCCGGCAACCCCCGCGCAGCGAGCCGAGCACGAGGTCCGCCGCCTTCGCCACGTCGCGATTCCCCTCGTCCCCATAGGCCAATTCCCATCCCAGGCGCCATGCCCCCTCACCATGCCCGATCTCCAGGCCGACGCGAAACCGCGCCTCCGCTTCCCCCAGATCCCTCGGAACCCCGATACCATATAGGTAAAAATACCCCAGCTCGAACTCGCTGACCCGATCCCCCGCCGCCGCCTGCTTGCGCATCTCCCCGATCCCAAATGCCGTGCGCGCCTCAGCCGACGCCTGCCCCTCGAACTGCGCCGCCAGCCGCCGCGGGTATCGCCACTTGACCCGAAGGGGCTCCCCTTCCCGCTCCCGGTGCATGGAAAACGTCACCCTCCCAGTCCCCTTGCCGGCCTCTTCCGCCGGGTTCCCGCCTCCGGCGGCAAGGCTCCCCGCCCACGGAAACAGAACGAGCGCCACCCCAAGGGACAAGCCCAGACGATTCATTGAGCCATCTCCACCTTCAGCCCGCGGATCGCCCCCACAAACCTTCCCTCGGCCGCATACGCGGTCACCGGCTTCGCCGCATCGTGCCCGACACAGAAATCCTCTTGCGGTTGACGGCGGATGAGCCCCGTCGCCTTCCCGGACGCCACGACCCGATCATCGACACTCAACGTCATGGCGCCATCCGCCCCGAGGCCCGCCGATATCTTCACCCGCCCGGCGATCGGTTCCGGGGAACTGATCTCCGCGATGGCATCCCCCGCGCCCGTGCGGACGGAGAACACGACAAGACCCCCCTTGAGATGCAGGGCGTACCCGACCGCGATGCCCCCGTGCGCTACGAGGATCGCATCCCGCTGATCGGTCTCCACCTCGCACGAGATCCTGAATGGCACATTCGCCACCACCGGCGCCGCGCCAGAGGGCACAACATCCCCTGGCTTCAAAGACTCCAGCCTGACCGTCTCGCCGGCGTCCGGTTTGGAGGCCTTGTCCCTCGACCTCCCCCCCTCGGAGGGATACAGCGTCCGCGGCTCGGCCACCTCGCCCGCCGGGCGCCTCGCCTTCGGCTCCTTGCCCCCGATCTCCGCGCCCATCTTCTCCGCTAGGCCACGCAGCCGTGCCACGACGTCGGGATGCCGGTCGGCCACGTTGGTGCGCTCGCCGATCTCGTCATCCAGATTGTACAGGCGCGGCGAGGCGCCCGCGGCGTCGCTGGCCACGCCCTTTCCCATGGTCTCGGGCTGCGCGGCGATCGCCAGCTTCCAAGGTCCCTGGCGCACCGCCTGCAGATTGTACCCCGCGAAGTAATAATGCGCCTCGCGCGCCGGCTCCCCCCCCGTTCCAAACAAGAGCCCGGAAATGTCTCGCCCATCGATCGCCGGCTCCGGGGGAACCGCACCCCCCGCCAGCGCCACGAATGTCGGCAGGAGGTCGATCGTGCCCGCCACGCCATCGCACGCGCCGCCTGCCGGGATCCGCCCGGGCCACCACGCCACCGTCGGCACCCGCACGCCCCCCTCCCACGTGCTGCCCTTGCCCCCGCGCAAAGGCCCCGCGCTGCCGCCATCCGGCCCCTTGATCAGCCACGGGCCATTGTCACTGGTGAATATCACCAGCGTCCGCCCCTCCAGCTTCCGTTCTCGCAGCACTTCCAAAATGCGGCCAGTGCACCAGTCCACCTCCTCGACCCAATCCCCGAAACGCCCGTTGGAGGATTTTCCCGCAAATGCGGCACCCGGATGTATCGGCGTGTGCACCGCCGTGTGCGGCAGATACAGAAAGAATGGCCGGGCCGCGCTCTCGCGGACGAACGCCACCGCCTCCTCGGTGTACCTCTCCACGATGCGCCCTTGCGCCTCATCCGTCAGCAGCTCGACGACCCTCTCGTCCCGGAGCAACGGCACGACCTTCTCGCCCGTCTCGGTCGATTTCCGCTGCATGTCATTCGAATACGGGATGCCAAAATAGCGGTCGAAACCCTGCCGCGTCGGCAGAAACTCCGGCTGATCGCCCAGGTGCCATTTCCCGACGCACGCCGTCGCGTAACCCATCGCCTTCAGGTGCTCCGCCACGGTGTGCTCCGCGGGGCTTAATCCATTCTTGCTCCCGGGACCATACACGCCGGGCACCGAGATCCGCGCCCCGTAGCAGCCCGTGAGCAACTGCGCGCGAGAGACCGAGCATACCGGCGCCGCATAGAAACTCGTCAGCCGTACCCCCTCCCGTGCCATGCGATCCAGGCTCGGCGTCTTCTGCTTGGTCGCCCCAAATGGCCCGATGTCCCCGTACCCGAGGTCATCAATGAAAATGACAATGAAATTTGGCTTTTCTTTCGCCGCGGTGGCCACCGGCGCCCAAGATCCCAACAGGAACCCCGCCAATAGTGATGCACGCACCATCTCTCTCACTCTTTATACCCCTTCCGCTTTCTCTCCTGCACGAACTCACGGGTCCGTCGGAAAATCTCCATCTCCCCGGTGAACCTCGGGTCCCCCGTCCGCCGCCCGTACTCCTCCAACTGTGCCCGCAGCCTAGCCTTGACCTCCGCATGCGCGGGGGAATCGGCCAGATTCGCGAGCTGCCAGGGGTCTTCGCGGCAGTCATACAGCTCTTCCCGCGGGCGCGGCGCCACCAGCAGCGGGATAAACCCCTTCACCCCCGGGTGATCCGGGTGGGCCTCGATCAGCCCGATCTCGCCCTCCGATTCCGCCGTCTTCGGATACGCCGCATCCGGCAGCGCCCGTTTCGGGTCGAGCACCCGCCGCGGGCCATCGGAAAAGTTAACGATGTACTGGTATCGCTCGTCCCGGATCATGCGCGCCGCGAGGTTGACCGGATCGAATTCCCCATGCCACTCCAGTCCCGCCGCCGTCCACGAGCGGCCCGGATCGATCCTACCGGAACCCGCGGAACCCAATATACCCATCAGGCTCCTGCCGCTCATCGCCGCCGGCACCGGCAACCCCGCCGCCTCCAACATCGTCGGCGCGAAATCGATGAAATTCACGAAGTCGTCCACCTTGCGCCCGGGCTTGATCCGCGCCGGCCACATCATCGCCAGCGGCATCCGCACGCCCCAATCGTACAGGTTCGTTTTCGATCTCAGGACCTGGGTCCCGTTGTCCGAGGTCACGATCACCAGCGTGTTCCCCAGTTCCCCGCGCGCCTCGAGTACCTTCAGCACGCGCCCCAGGTCTTCATCCGCATGACAGATCTCATAGAGGATATTCGCGCGGGCCCGCCGCACCCCTGGCGTGTCCGGGAGAAACCCCGGCACCCCAACGTCCTCGAGGCCCACGCCGTGCTTATCGGCTAACTTCCGATCGTTGCCCTTCGCGCACGGGCTATGCGGCTCAGTGCATCCCACCCAAAACCAGAATGGCTTCCCCTCCGGCCGCGCATCGAGAAACGCCTCCAGATTCCCGGCGTAATCCACCGGGTTGATCCCTCTCTCGGCCTCACGCCTCACCTTGTTGTAAAGATCTCCCGCGGGATTTCGCTTCCGCCCCGACTCGCCAACCACCCCCGGCCCCCAACCCTTGCCCGTGTGACCCGCATGATATCCCCCGGCCTCCATCAGATCCGGCAAGGCCGAAAATTTTCCCGGCACCCACGCCTGGATGAATGCGCCCTCCTCCAGTTCCCAGAAATTCCTCCCCGTCAACAACGCCGCCCGCGACGGCGCGCACGAGGGCGCCGACGTGTAGCCATGAGTGAACAGCACCCCCTCCCGCGCCACCCGATCGAAGTGCGGCGTCGGGAGCTTCGACCACCCATACGCGCTCCGCTCCAGCCAGCTCTCGTCATCGGTGATGAAGATCACGAAATTCGGGCGATCGCCCGCGGCTGCCGCCCAACCGCAGGCCGCGACCAGGACGCCGAACGCCGCCGCTCCGAAACGAACCCACTCTTTCGCACGCATGCCCATGATCTTGCCACGAGGCCGGGCGTCACAACAACCCCGATCATGCCGCCTTGGACCGTTGGCCTCTTCACCACCCCTTCACCGTATCGACCATCGCCAGGATGTTCTCCACGGGCGTGCCCGCCTGCGCGTTGTGGCACGAGCAGCAGATGTATCCCTCCCGTCCGGCCCCCAGCGTATCGAGGCAATGCCGCGTCTCGCGCCTCACGTCGTCCGCCGTCCCGCGCGGCAACGCGAACTGGTTGTCGATGCCCCCATGAAAAATCACGTCGCTGCCAAATTCTCGCTTCAATTCCCAACAGTCCATCCCGGGACACACGTGCTGGATGGGGTTAAGCACGTCGATCCCGCAATCGATCAGCGGCCCGATCAACTCCCGCGCGGCGCCATCGGTGTGATAGAATACGCGCAGCCCGTGCGCGTGGATCAGCTCGCACCAGCGCCGCATCCTCGGCTCCAGGTGCCGGCGCCACATCGACGGGGAGATCATCAGATTCTGTTGCCCCGCGATGTCATCGCTCACGAACACCAGATCCAGGTGCCCCGCCGATCGCTCGAAGAAACGCCGCATCATCTCGGCCTGGATGTGCTCTATCCGATCCAGGACGGCATCCACGTAATCCGGGTCCTCGATCAGATCCACCAGCGCCGTGTCCAACCCGCGCATCTGGCAATAGATCTCGAAGAACGACACCCACGGGCCGATCACGGCGTACTCCGCCGACGCCCGCTCGGCCAGCGCCGCGGCCCCGTCATAATCAAATCGATCCACCTCCGGCCACCACGGGTAATCCCCGAGGCTCGCGGCGGTATCATATCCCGCCAGCGGCGCCGCGCCAAACTCCATGTAATGGGCCTCGCCGCTCTGGACCGCTTTCAACGGCACCCCCCACATCGTCCGCGCCCCCGCGCTCTCCGCGCCCGCCCCCGCCTGCGACATCGCACGCTCCCCCGCCACCATCCGGTAATCCATGAAGTCCCACACGATCTTGTCCAGCCCCAGCGCCCGCCACATCGCGAAGTCGTCCGCCACGCCAAAATGCTCCCGCAGGGCCGCCGCCACCTCGGCCGTGTGCCAGAGGTCCACCGGCATCCGGTCCACCGGCCTCCGATCCAGTGTCGCCAATACCCTCTCCTTGGGTGTCATGTCTCCTCCCTTCGCTGCCGGCCACGATCCCCGCCGAGTCGCCGACCCCGTCACGAAGACGGTTGCCCGCGACGCCGGATCAGCACCTTGTCCACCCGGTGCCGGTCCATGTCCAGAACCTCAAACACGTATCCCTGCTCCGTAAACTTCTCCCCCTCGCTCGGCACCCGCCCCAGCGCTTTAACCACGAACCCCGCGAGTGTCTGGTAATCCCTCTCCTCCTCGCGCTCGAATCGAAAATCGGGCAGCACATCCCCCAGCGCCTCGATCTCCATCATCGCGTCGATCAGCAGCGACCCGTCGTCGCGGCGGACGGCCCGTGGCTTCATCCGCTCGTCCTGCGAGGGAAAATCCCCGACGATCGCCTCCATGACATCATGCAGCGTGAGCAGACCCACGATCGCCCCAAATTCATCCGCGACCAGCGCGATATGTTTTCCGCTCCGCTTGAAGGTCTCCAGCACCTGGATGCAGTTCTGCGTCGCCGGCACCACCAGCGGCTTGGTCATCAGGTCCGCCAGCCGGACGGGCACCCCCGCCGCGAGGTTCGCATAGATCGATTTCACCGATACGATCCCCACAACATGGTCACGGTTCCCCTCGTATACGGGAAAATGGGAGTAGTTGCTCGCGACGATCTTCTGCCAGACGGTCTCGTGGCTGTCGTCGCGATTTAGCCAGTTGATCTTGGGCCGTGGCGTCATGATGTCGCGGACCGCGAGCACGTCCAACTCCAGGACGCTCTCGACCATCTCGGTCTCGGCGCGGTTCAGCGCGCCACCCCGAAGCCCCTCGCGCACCAGCACCTTGACCTCCTCCTCGGTGACCGCCGCCTCCCCTTCGATCGGCTTCGCATGAAAGATCTTCAACAGGGCATCGGTCGATGCGCTCAGGACGGCCACCGCCGGCTTCGCCAGCACCGAGAGGCGCCGCATCGGGCCGGCCGACGCCATCGCGATGCGCTCCGGCGCGATCAGCGCCAGCCGCTTCGGCACGAGTTCCCCCAGCACCAGGGACAGATACGAGATGCCGAATACAACGATGGCGAATGCCATGCCCTCGGCATAGCGGCCAAACCACGGGACATGGACCAACTGCCCGGCGATATCTTCCGCCAGGGTCGCGCCGCCGAAGGCACCCGCAATTACCCCCATCAGCGTGATCCCGATCTGAACCGTCGACAGGAACCGATTCGGAGATCCCGCCAGCTCCAGCGCCCCCAGCGCGCGCGCGTCGCCCGCCTCAGCCAGGCTCCGCAGCCTCGACTTCCTCGCCGAAACCACCGCGATCTCGGTCATGGCGAACAGGCCGTTCGCACCGATCAACGCCAGAATCACGAGCACCTCTGCCAAAAGGATCGCCATCCCCGACCCTAGACAGATCCCCCGGCCCGGTCACGCTGTTTGGCGCGGCCGCACGGTGAAGGCCCTTCGCTACTGAAATCTTCGAGCTAGATCCCGTGCCCCGCACGCGGCGCACCACCGGAGCGGAAAATGGTAGGCTGCGCCTTGGCGCACGCCGCCGAATCGACCATCCGCGTGCGCCAAGGCGCAGCTACATCGTGACCCAATTTTCGAGTCAGCCCCGCCGAAGGGCGAAGGCCCTTCGCACCTAGAGAGTTACGTCATATTCTCGAGTCAGTCCTGGCGCCCGCGCACAGGCGGGGCCGGTGCGGGGATCGCTCGCGCGATGCGGACGGGCCCGAGCAGGCCCGACTCCATCGGGGGCCACCCCGAGGCATCAAATGGCTTGTAGCGGATGCTCACGACATTGGCATCGTGGAAAACGCGCCACGGCACCTTTAGCCGATCCATGTCCCGGATCCGGTTGGCGGCGAGATTCGTCACCTCCACCACCAGCTCGTTACCCGTCGGCTTCAGTCCCGAGAGCAACACGCGATAGGGCGCCATGAACAAAGTCCCCTCCTCCCGTCCGTTCACCCGAACCCGGGCGCTGTGCCGCACCCGGCCGAGATCGAGTAACCACGGTCCCTCTCCCGGGGCATCGAACCCCGCCCGGTAAACCGCCGTGCCAGCAAAGCGTTCGGTCGCCGGATCCCCCATGTCGGTCCATGACTTCAGATCCGCCATTTCCCGCGCGGGCGGAATCTCCGGCCCGCCCAGGGCGAACTCCAGCCGCCACGGCCCATGCACCGGACGCCAGGCCCCGTCCTCCGCCATGAACCACCGGGCATCGGCAACACCCGCGCTGGCTCCCGCGGCGTCGAGTGTCCGCAAGATAACGGTGTGCCCCGGATCGAGCCGCACGCGATAGGCGCCGCTCCCCTCCGGTGCCTGCCGCGGCGCGCCAACGACGGAACCCGTCATCGGATCCATCAGCGTCGCGCACGCCCCGCCCCCGGCGGGCGTGACCCACCCGTCAAAAACTTCCATCCCCTGGTTCGCAATGAAATAGTCGCGCCCACCCGCATGCCTCCGCCGGATGAAACGGATGCCCCCAACATCTGCCAGGCCCTCCCTCGCGATGCCCGCCGCCCCCAATGCCTCCTCCAATTCGCCCACGAACACCCGCCCACTGCCCAATTTCGCCACGCGCACGGCCCCCGCCTCCCCAATCGGCAATCCCCCGCACAATTGTCTCACCTCCTCGCGCCGACGGTCCAACTCGTGGATCCCCGGCACGTCGCGCGGCAGCTCTCCCTCAAAGATGAGGCTCGCCCCGCCCTCCGCAAGCGCCAGCAGTCGCCGCAAGGTATCAACGGGCATGTGCCTCGTCGGCGGCACAACGATCGCCCGATAGACTCCGCCGGGCACCCGGATCGCACCTCCCCTGACCCCCGCGCTTCCCAGCTGCCGATCCGAGACGTAATCGAAACACCAGCCCCGCTCCCAGAGCCGCCTCGCCGTCGCCGATATCGCCTGCCCGTCGAACCACTCCCTTCGGTGCACCCCGCACTCGATCGGATCCAAGACGCCCGCGGCCTCCGCGGGCGTGTGCCACAGGTCGTGGATCGGCCAGTATAGCAAGATGTCGTTATCCGGCTCGCCCGACTGCAAGATCGCCTGGCATCGGCCGATATAAGCATTCAGCGCGGGCGCGTCGTGCCAGATGGGATTCCGCGGGTTCATCTGCGTCGAGGCATAGAAAACCCAGCCGGGCCACGCCGCGTCATCGGGCGAATAGCAGCACCCGTGATAGATCACGTGGTTGACGCCGGAGACAAACAGCAGGTCCACCAGGCACTTCATCTCCTCGAGCGTCTCGCAGAAATGTTCCGCGAGCCATGTCCCGGTCTCCGCGGCGACCAGGCGGCGCCCCGCGACGTGCGCCGCCGACGAGGCAAACTTCGAGATCAGGGGGTCCCGGTCGCCCTCCGCGAATCTCGCATCGAAACCGGAGTCCAGCGGGTCGCGCTCCCCGCGCCCGAACATCTCCGTCTCCGGGATGTCAGCCAGCGCGTAAAGATCCAGCAGATTGCCGGGGGAGCCGTGCGCCTGGTTGCGGGTCCGCAGGCCCCGCGCCGCAGACCAGCGAACCCACTGCGGGAATACCTCCTCGATCATCAGATCGGACAGCGTCTCGCGATAGTCCGCCAACACGCGCGTCGCGACGTCAGGGTCGCCCCCTCCCCCGAGCTCGCGCAGGTGGTCCTCCAGGCGATACCCGCGCCGACTCTCAAACGCCGCCGGCACCTCCGGCGCCCACCCCGCATCAAATCCCTTACCCCCGTGAAAATATTCATAGGAATCGTGATACATCGCCCGCAGTCCCCGCGCCGCGGCCGCCGGAAACCCCCGATCAAAACCCGCCAGATACGCGAGCATCGACTCCGCAGAAAATGGGTTGATCATCAACCCCTCGCCCCCCGGGGCCGCGCGTTTGACCTTCCGGCGCGTCTGCCTCACCTCCAGGGTGTAGCCGGCTTCTCCCGCCATGTTTGTCCGCACCACGCCCGCCCCCAGGTTCCCCAGTTCGGGCCGGATATCCGGTCCCCCGAAGCACCATCCCGTGCCCGTCGTCATGTCCACGCCCATCCCCAGGCGCTCCCCCTCCTCCACCGCGAACCGCAGCATCTCGACCCACGCCTCGCTCAAGTACGGCAGATAACGCGCCTCGGCCCCCTTGGCCCCGTAGATCGGAATCACGTGGATGCCCCCCAGCCCACCCTCCGCATACCGGCGCAATTCCCGCGCGAGATTCCCCCGATCCACCGCGCTCCCCAGCCACCAGTTGTACGCCCACGGGCGCTGCTCCCGCCCAACCGGCGGCCACTCCGGCCCCGCCGCCCCCCGGCACGCCAAACCCAAAGCGCAGGCCAAGGCGACCCAACAGCCCGGCAGCCACCGCCCCATCCTCCGCGCCTCCATCCGAATGCGATCCGAGTCGCGCCTCAGCCTCATGCCAGATCTCCTCGCGCTCAAACTGCCCCCCATGCAAGCACCGCCAGAGATTTCCTTCAACACCCATCACCCCGGCAGCTATACTGAGCGTCATAAATAATTGC
This sequence comes from uncultured Verrucomicrobiales bacterium, assembly GCA_964651705.1. Lineage (GTDB taxonomy): Bacteria > Verrucomicrobiota > Verrucomicrobiia > JADLBR01 > JADLBR01 > JADLBR01. Next base: position 27 of record CAZYWZ010000175.1, on the reverse strand, counting down.
GCATATTCTGCTCACCCGAGCGAGCAG
>CAZYWZ010000174.1:0-10973 GCA_964651705.1 uncultured Verrucomicrobiales bacterium | reverse complement strand
GAGGGACACGCCACGGGCCCAAGAATCTATATCGATTTCAAATTAGGACACTACCCTCCCGAGGATATGCCCCGCGGAGAAGAACTGGAACCGCAGATCGCCCAGGGGGCGTTCCTGCTCCAGCGGGCAGGAACGCCAGCGTTTCACCGACTGGGATACCTCCCGGTGCCCGAAGAGGCGCGCCATCGCGTCGCGACCCTCCTCGGCGCGCCGCTGCATCACGTTGGCCGCGTTGTGGAGCAGCGGGTCGGCGAGCAACCCGGTCGGTTCCGTCATCAGGACGTGCGCCTCCGGTTGCTGCCGCATCAGGACGGGCAGCGATCCCACGTGATCCAGATGCGCGTGGCTGACGAAGAACGCGTCGACCCCGCTTTCGGGCAACAGGGATAGTTCGGGCAACGCGCCCGGCCCGTTCAGTTTCGGGTGAAGGCCGGCATCCAGAACAAAGGTCGTCCCTTCCCATTCGATGAGGTAGCAGTTGGCGCCGATCTCGTTGGCGCGGGTCAGGTTGGTCAGGTGCATGGCGATCGTTGCCGGGCGCGTGCGGCGCTCGCCCACCTTGCGTGTTTTGATCGAATGATCAAGCCGACTCGGAGTGACTCCCGGCCCGGGGGTGCCCCGTGGCCCTGGCGCATCCGCCGTTCAGGGGGCGGATCCCGTTTATCCGTAACCCGCACGCGGGCAACGGAAAGCGCCCGATGAACGATTCGGACAATCGAATCGCTTTACGCGGCACCCCGCCGGCGGTAGATTGATCGCGGGTTTGTCTCCAATGGACACCGCGACCGAATTGCCAGACCTTGGCACCATCCGCATGGGTTCTGCCCTCGCGGTGGCAGACCAGATCCAGGCGTTCGCCCTCGGCCGCAAGACCGGCGTCCTCCACATCTTCCACAGCGGCGAGAGCGGGAGGATCTTCCTCCTGAATGGGGAAGTGGTGGACGCGGTGTTCGGGGGTCGGCGCGGCGTGCAGGCCGCCATCGACATGATCAATCTCCCCGACCCGCCCACCGCATTCACGCTGGAAGAGGGATCGCAGTTCCGGACGATCCAGCTGTCGTATGTCGAGTTGCTGCTCGAGGCCGCGCGCTATCAGGACGAGTCGGCGGCGGCGCAGGAAGCCCCCGCGATCACGGAACGCCCCGCCCGGGCGCCATCGCCCGGATTCAAGTTCTGGCTGCACGGGCAAGAGTATGTCTATCGGCTCGACAAGGACGTCCTCCAGATCGGCAGGGCCAAGGGCAATGACCTCATGATCCTCGAGCCCTCCATCTCCCGCCACCACGCCCGCGTCGAGCGTCGCGACTATGGGGTGACGATCCATGACCTCGAGTCCGCGAACGGCACCTTCGTCGGGGGGCACCGGATCAAGGACGCGATCCTGCAGACGGGCGATGAGATCCGCCTGGGTCAGGTCCCGGCGAAGTTCGTGGTCGAAAATCTGGTGGAGGTGACCAGCGCGAGGCCGACGACGCGGTTGCTGGCGATGGGTTCCGCGGCGGAATCGGAGGGGGGCGCCATCAGCGCGGTCACGGTGGTGCCGACGCCGGTGGAACGCGTGTTGGCCGGCGTGCATTTCCCGGTCATCCCGGCGGCACCCGTCCAGGAGATGCGACGCGCCGGCTAACGTTTCTTCGCGCCGGGCGCGGGCTCCTGCACGCGGAAAACCTCGGGGACATCCTCGGAGGCGGCCCCGGATGGACCGGGGGCAAGCACCTCGGCCGACGGGTTCTCGCGAATCATCTCCAGGACTTGGTCTTCCACGGATGGACTCTCTCGCGTGCGCCAGGCCTGCCAGAGCAGAACCGCCAAGAGGGCGAAGAAGGCGAGGGCGGCGAGCCGGGGGAACCATCCCGACGGGCGCCTCCGGCGAGATCGCCCGCCGCGTCGCGATCGAGAGGCCATGGATTCTGTCTAACATATCGCCAGATTCGGCGCGAGGAAACTATTCGGAGCGGTGGGACCGCTCCCGGTGTCGCGGCGCGCCCTACTGCGGGGGTACCACCGGGGGTGAGAATGTAGCCCCTCCGGTCACGGAGGGGCCGCGCGGTGGGGTCCACGGCCTCACGGCCGTGGCTACGTCGGGGATTTTCGAGCCAGCGACATTTTGACCCGGCCAGGTTGCGCCAAGGGGGCACATCCTCCGATCGGCATGGGGATGGGGGTGCGGCTTGGTTTCGTAGATGTCACATAACAAGATAGTTACGCGCGAATCGCTCCATGGCAGGAGTTGGCATAGTCCATGCGCAAATTCAGGTGGGCAGGCCCTCCCGAAGAATGGGGCGGGAGGTGGGCCGAGCAAGAGGCTTCCCGCCCGAGGAAGGAAAGGAGGTGTTGGCATGAGAGCGTTGACACAGTGGGATCCCTTTCGGGATCTGGAGCGTTTCTCGAACCAGTTGGCCACGGCGATGAACCGGCCGGCGTCGGCGCGCGGGGACCAGCGGGACGAGTGGCTCCTCTCGGCGGATTGGGCGCCCTCCGTGGACATCTTGGAGGATGACAAGGCCTACACGATCAAGGCCGATCTGCCCGAGGTGAAGAAGGAGGACGTGAAGGTCACCGTCGAGAATGGCGTGCTGGTGATCACCGGCGAGCGCCATGCCGAGAAGGAAGAGAAGGGCCGGCGCTACCGCCGGATCGAGCGGAGCCACGGCAGCTTCGTGCGCTCCTTCACGGTGCCCGAGGACGCCGACGCCGGGAAGGTGGTGGCCACGTTCAAGGACGGGTTGCTCATCGTGACCCTGCCGAAGAGCGACGAGGCCAAGCCCCGCACGATCGACGTCAAGGTGAGCTGATCCCGGAGGGCGGATCGACGGGGGCGGGACCCGCGGGTCCCGCCCTTTGCTCTTAAGGGGGTGTTGGGATGCTTGGCCAGAATTGGCGCCGTCATGCCCTCAGTCGGGAGGGACGCCGGCCCCGGCGTCCGCGCGCCACCAGCATGCGGGATGCCTCGGCCGACCCGGCCCGCGAGGCCGCGGGCCCTCCCAAACATGGCTTAACTTAGCGCCATTCGTGGCCGACCCCGACACTTCGTGTCGGCACTCCGCGCGGATTATTCGGTCTGCGCGTGAACAATCCGGGCTAGCGCTGGGGCCGGCCGACGATGATGCCGGCGTGGCCGGAGAAGCGGGCGAGGTAGTCGCTGAGGCGGGCGTCGAGGATGACCTCGCGGACGCCCTTCTGGGAGGAGGCGTGCATGAAGCGGAGGACCCCCTTGGCATCGCGCTGGGCGAGGCCCACGTGGGAGCAGAAGGCGCCCTGGTACCGGGTGGTGATGCCGATGATGTCGCCGTTCTGGAGCTTTGGCTCGATGGCGGCGACGCGGGATTTCGGGACGTGCCAGACCTCCATGGCGGTGATGCGCCGCTCGTGCTCTCGCATCGGGCCGAGGAGCTTGGGGTTTGCGCGCAGGTAGCGATAGTGCCTCCACCCGTTGGACATCTCGCAGCAGAGGTTTCTGTGGCGGGCCGCGCCCGGAAGGTCGCGCGTGATATCCTTGACCAACCCGCGGCGATCATTGTCGGCCAGCCAGTCCACCAGATAGTGGAGGCGCGAGAGATACTCCCCGGTGCATTTCCCGTCGCGGTATCGGTCCAGCTCGATATAGGACAGCATGCGTCCGGGCGTGTGCTCTTGGGCGGGGTGATCCAGCATCCGCGCGAAGGCGAGCGAGACCTCGAAGAACGTCCAGCAGTCCAGCCCGTCGAGGTTGACGGACGGCGCCTCGATCCGGTCGTCGATCTCCAGGGTGAAGGACTTATAAGGGGTGCCGAGCAGCGCGCGGCCCACCGCCGCGGTGCGTTCCCCGATGGGCAGCGTCGCCCAGCTCTCCGCAGCCGCATTCTTCCTCAGCGATCCGAATTTTGCCTCCCCCTTGAAGACGGTGCCGAAGGGCAGGCGCTCCCACGACGCCGCGGGCGCGGGCGCCGCGGCGCAGAGGGCGAGCGTCGCGAAAAACCACCGATGGGCGGGTGTCCCGAAAGACATATGCCGGTAATTTGCGGGGGTCTCGCGACGGCGCAAGCGCGCGGCGTCATTCCTGTGGAAACTTCGGATCCATTGGAGGGCCGCGGTCCATAAAATGGGCCGCTTCCTGACCCGCCGCGCGGGCGGGAGGGCTCTCTGCCTACCGCCGGATTCACAAGCGCCTCGATTATGGAGAAGTATCTAGGGCATCCGTGATCCGCGGTTTTAAGTTCTTTGCCAGCTTCGGCCTCAGCTCGTCGCGCCATTCACGGAAGGCCTCGCGCATGAGGCGGTAGCCGACGTGGCCCTGCGGGTAGCACCGGTACCGTGGGCATCCCCAGGCGCGCGCCAGCGCCTCGATCACTTCCGGGGTGGCGATGCGGTCGAACTCGGCGGCCAATAGGACAATATTCTCCGGGTCGCAGGTCGGTCGCATGGTCGCGGGGGAGACGAGGCGGTCCAGCGCGGCGACCATCTCGCGGGTGACGCCGCCGCGGCCGATGTGACCGCGCAGGGATCGGGTGGCGGGCGACTCCCACGTGGCGTGCTGGAAATCGACGATGGGTTCCATGAGCATCGCGCAGCGCACGGCAGGCTCGAACACCGCCAGCAGCGCGCCGATCCATCCCCCGTAGCTCATGCCCCAGCAACCGACATGAGGGACACCGCGCGCCAAGAGGCCTCGGATGAAGCCGCGGATCTCAACCACCGCCTGCCGGACACCGCCGACGGTGCGCGCGCCATCGGCGCTGACGGCCAGCTCGCCGCTGATGTGGCCGGAGGGGCAACGGTCGTAATGGAAAGGCAGGTGGATGAAGGCCGCGTGCCAACCCTCCCGGTTGACGCGCCGCGCCCAGGCCCGATAGCCGACCGCGCTGGCCGACATCAGCCCGTGCAGCAGCAACATCACCGGCCGGTCCCACGCCGGGCCGGCGGGGAAGAACTCGCACACGAAACGATCGTTCCGTTCCATCCCCAGCGGCAGCGGGCTCGCGCACGAGAGCCGCCCGTCCGGCGTTCGCGCGGCATCCAACTCCAGCGGCAAGTCACGGGCATCGAAGAACGCCTCGGCGGGCACACCCTCCCACTCGGCCAAGAACTTCTCCAACCCCTCTGGCGTGATGGCCGCCGCCGCGTGCCGGTGCTGGATCAGGTTGACCAGCTCGAACGTCACGAAATCGACGACCGCCGCCCGGGCGCGGTGGATGGCGCGCGGCAGGTTCACGCCAACAACCCCTCCGGCAGGAAGGATGGCCCCCAGGACCGGTTCATAGCACGCCTCGCATGAGGTCCGTATGTAGGGTCGCGCTCTCGTCCTGCCAAGGCAGGATCGGGCCCCCAAATCCTCGCGCAAGGCACTACCCGGAGGCGCAACACTTGGGCATGTAGGGCGCGAAATCCCTTTCGCGCCACGGGCAACCGGCAGGACCGTGCGTGGCGCGGATAGGAATCCGCGCCCTACAAAACTTGGCACAGTGACGTGCCTGTGTCCTATACGGTTCGTTGAGGGCACGTCACTCGGGGAGCGATCCTTACGCGAGGATTTGGGGGGCCCCTATCCGGCGATCTTCCTGCTGCCTCGGCCGCGGCGCGCCAGGCCCAGCAGCACCGCCGCGCCAAGCCCCAACAGGGCAAACGTCGAGGGCTCGGGGATGACCAGCGCGATCTGGTTGCCGCCGACGCCAAAGGTGTAGTCGATCCCGTAGCCTTCGGGCGTGTTGAGCGCGTTGAGGAACGCGCTGCCCGAGAGGGTGTCGTACTCCGCAAAGATGTAGTAATCGTTGGTCATCGTGCCGGTGAAGACGAACTGGACAACGCCGTTGGCGAGATCGAAGAGACCGTTGACATCCAGCAGGTCGCTGAGGCCCCCGGGTCCTGCGCCGTTGTCCAATTCGATCAGCAGCGTGCCGTCGAGGTCGAAGCTATTGCTGGTGGTCAGGGCGCCGATGGAATTGCCCGGCGCCACGGCGCCGCCACTGAGCACGGCGATCGCCGCGTCGATGAGGCCGGTGCCCCCGAGGGTCGCGCCGGAGGCCACGGTGTATTGGCCGCCGCCGAGGTGCGAGCCGTTGACCGCGAGGGTGCCATTGGAGACGATCGTGAGTCCCGCATAGGTATTGGCGCCCGCGAGATCCAGCCTGCCCCCGCCGGCTTTGGACAGCCCCGCCGCCCCGCCGATGGATCCCGAGATCACGCCATTGCTGTCCTGTAGGAACAGGCGCTGCCCGGTGCCGGCCAGGGTGACGGGCGCATTCACGGCGCCGACGTCCCGGAGGGTGCCGTTCTCGAAGGTGATGGAGGTCAAGTCGGTGATGTCATTGCCGCGCATGTCGAGGGTGGCCCCGGCCCCGGCGAGCGAAAGGATCGAGGTGACCGACCCGGCCCCGGCCCCGGACCCCCGGATGATATCGCCATTGACGGCCACGGTGGCGCTGTCCCCGATGTGCAGCGCCGCGTAGGCGGAGACCCCGCTGTTGGCCGAACTGCCCAGGGTGATGCTGGTGCCGCCGGTCGCCCCCACGGTCATGGCGGCGGAACCCGCCACGTTCACGACGCCCGAGACGCTGTTGGCGCCCAGCGTCGAGGTGTTCCGCCCCACGATCATGCCGGAATTGCCCACCGTCACCGTGCCGCCACCCAAATCCAGCGTGGCCCTGACCAGGCCGGTGTTGCCCGAGGTTCCCGCCCGATCCCCGACGATGACAGCGCTGGCATCGAGCGTGCCGGTATCGAACTCCAGGCTCGCGACGGTGCCCGCCCCGCCACCCCCGCCCGTGCGCCCGCCGATCAGCAGATTGCCAAAGCTCAGGTCCGCGTCATGCCCATCGAGATCGACATCCGCGGTGGTGGTGGCGAACGTCCCATAGCTTCCGTAGCCGATTGTCATGTTCGCGCGCCCGGTGCCATTGGTGGACCGGATCTGCAAGGTGCCCGTGCCCGTTTGGAAACTCATCTTGCTGTTCGAGCGACCGGTGGCGCCCATGCCGATGGTGATCGTATTGGCGTGGATCGTGTTGGATCCCGCCCCGAGCCGGATATCCTGGGACTGGAAGGCCGCGCCGCCATCCGTCCTTACCACATTCGCGCGGATCGTGCTGTTGGATGCCAGGATCAGGGTCGAACCGCTGCCGGCGCCCGGCGTGGGATCATCGCCCACGCGCAGGGTGCCGGCGCCCAGGTCCGCCGAGAATGTCGCCAGGCCCGACATGTCGAGCGTCGCCGCGTTGCCCGAGTTGTTGGTCGAGCCCCCCAGGGTGAAATTGGCGTTGGCGCCGCTGACGCGGAACTCCCCGTCCCCGTCCACCCGGAGGATCGTCGTCGTCTGCGCCGTGTTCGAGTTCGCGCCGACGAACACGCTGCCGTCGACCTGCAGCGAGCGGCCGGCCCCGATCGCGATCGAGTTCGTGGCCGAGGAGTTGACGAACACGTTCAGTCCCGCGACCGTCGCGCTGGCCGAATTCAGGTCGAGCGCGCCCGACGTCGTCACGGGGAGATATCGGTTCGTCGAGCCGAAGTGCAGCACCGAGGCCGTGGGCAACGCGTGGTCCGATCCCGCGACGAGCGTGCCCCCCTCGATCGCGGTGGGGCCGGTGTACGCGTTGCTCCCGGACAGGGTCAGCGCGCCGTTGCCGATCTTCGCGAGCCCGCCATCCCCGCCCAGCGAACCGGAGTACGCGGTGCTCGCGCCATTGTTGCCCGCCCGCAGGGTGAGCGCGCCCCCCCCGAGATTGGTGAGCCCGAGATCTCCCGACCCGGCAAGCCCGCCAAACACGAAGGACGTCGCGTTGCTGAAGGCCACGCCCCCGTCGATCTGGAGATCGACCGTCGAGTTCTGCATGGCCAGCGCATTTGCCGCCACCAGGCGCCCGCCGGAGACCGTCGTGTCCCCGCCGTGCGTGTTCGCGCCCGACAAGATCCAGGTCCCGGTCCCATCCTTGGTCACCGAGGTCTTGTTCGCGCCGCTGTTGTCCACGATGGAGCCGGCGATCTCCCCGACCCCGGCCGTGGAACCCCGCAGCGTCAGCGTCTTGGCGCCCGCGCCCGTCGCCGTGAAGTTCGTGGTGAACTGCAGCAGGCCCGTCCCCGACTGCTCGAGGATCGCGCCGCCCGTGGTTCCCGCCAGATCGATGGCGCGGTCGGTCGTGTCGCCCGAGCCCGTGTAGAGCAACCGCCCCGTCGTGCCGCCCGACCCCATCTGTATCGTCCCGGAGGCCGAATTCGTCGGGGCCCCCAACGAGCTATTGCCGCCGTTGACGTTCCTGATGCTCGCCACCGAGAGCGCGCCGTCCTGGATCCACGTCTTCCCGACATAGGTATTGTTGGTGTTGGAGAGGATGAGCATGCCGGCGCCCTGCTTGCGGAGCCCGCCCCCCAGCGCGCTCGAGGAGAGCGTTCCCCTCAGCTCCGCCGCGGTGGCCGCGTCGCCCCCGATGCCCGGAATGACCGTGAACGTCCGCTCGCCCCCCGAATTCAGGTTGATCGGATTGAGGACGATGACTTTCCCGTCCGCCGTGTCCGACCCGAAGACGAAATTGTCGCCGAAAACGTGGCCGCCCGAATTCAGGGAAATCCCGTTGGTGTTGCCGCCGAAATTCACGATCAGGTCGCCACCCCGCGCCGCGAAACCGCCGGCCTTCGCCGCGATCTGCCCGGCCGCGGGCGTCGCGCTGCCGCTCAGCGAGCGCGTGAAGGTGCCGTTGCCCTGAAGGATGCCGTAGGCGGACGGCGCGCCGGTGTTGGTCGTGCCGAGGTACAGCCCGCTGTTGGCGCTCAGGCCCCCGGCGCCGATGGCCCCCACGTCCAGCACGCCGTTGCTCGTCACGATCGTCAGGCCCGAATACGTGTTGCTCCCGGACAGCGTGAGGACCCCCGCGCCACGCTTCGTCAGCGTCGCCGACCCGGCGATCGTGCCGCCCGCGAAGGTGTAGGGCGCGGTCCCGTCCACCAGGACCGAGCCGGGGTTCACCGTCCCGACGATCGTCACCGTGCCCGTCCCGGACCCGAGGAAGCTGGCGTCGTCGCCATTGGTGTAGGTCGAGGCGCCCCAGCTGGTGGCGTCCGGCTGCGTCCAGTCCATGTCCGTGGAACCATCCCACGTCACGGTCGCCGCCGCGGCGGGCCCGGCGCCGAGCGCCGCCAGGCACAGCGCGACGGCGGCATGGCGAGTCGCCCTCGTGGTCTTCATGCCCATCGTCTCCCTTCCGTAGAATTGATATGGCAGTGCCGCTATCTGATATTTCAGTAGCCGCGTCCCCCGCGCCGGTCAACCCCAAAATCCTCGCGCAAGGCACTACCCGGGGGCGCAACACTTGGGAATGTAGGGCGCGAAATCCCTTTCGCGCCACGGGCAACCGGCAGGACCGTGCGTGGCGCGGATAGGAATCCGCGCCCTACAAAACTTGGCACAGTGACGTGCCTGTGTCCTATACGGTTCGTTGAGGGCACGTCACTCGGGGAGCGATCCTTACGCGAGGATTTGGGTCAACCACAAAGCGCCCCCCGTTTCTGGCTTTCGCGGCCCGTCGTTTCCGGCGAAGATATCGCCCGGATGCATGTCAAGATCGTGGGCGCCGGCATCGGGGGCCTCGCCGCGGCGGCGCGGCTGGCGCGGATGGGATATCGCGTGGAGGTGTTCGAGAAGAACGCCTCGGCCGGCGGCAAGGCGGCGGAGCGCCGGGAACGGACGGCGGCGGGCGAGTTCCGCTGGGACTGCGGGCCCTCGCTGGTGACGATGCCGGAGGTGCTGCGCGAGCTGTTCGAATTCTGCGGTGAGCGGATGGAGGACCACATCTCCCTGCGGCGCGTCGAGCCGGCGTGCCGCTATTTCTGGACCGACGGCACGCGGATCGACGAGGACGGCGCGTTCTGGGGACGGGAGGATGTCGCGCGATACCTGGCCCGGGCGCGGGGCATCTACGACCTTTCGGCGGAGGCGTTCCTGCACCACGCGCCCGGCGACTGGTGGCGGGCGCTCGGCGCGAAGGGGTTCGCCGCGCTCCGGCACCTGCCGAAGGTCGCCACGTTGCGCAGCCTCGCCTCGCTGCACGCGCGATATTTCCGCGATCCGCACATCCGGCAGATCTTCGATCGCTTCGCCACGTACAATGGCTCCTCGCCCTACCGGACGCCGGCGACCTTCGCGATCATCCCGTATGTCGAGGCCGAGTTCGGCGCGTGGTATCCCGAGGGAGGCATCGCCCGGATCCCGCGCGCCATCGAGGCCCTCGCGCGGCGCCAGGGCGCCGAGTTTCGCTTTGGCCACGAGGTGTTCGACCTGCTGGCCGTCGGGGGCGACGCGGTGCTCTGCAACGCCGACGCCATCACGGCGCACGCGCACTGGTTGCCCGACGCGCGCCGCGCCCGCCGTCTGCAGCGCGAGGATCTGGCGTGCTCCGGCTTCGTGATGTGGCTCGGGGTGCGCGGCCGATCCGATGCCCTGTCGCACCACAACATATTCTTCTCGGATGATTACCCGGGGGAATTCCGCGAGATCTTCGGGGAACGGCGCATGCCATCGGAGCCCACGATCTACGTCGCGATCACCTCGCGGGCGCAACCGGGCGACGCGCCGGAGGGTTGCGAGAACTGGTTCGTGCTGGTCAACGCGCCGGCGTACTGCAACGCGGACACGCGCGGCTACGAGGAGGTCATCCTCCGGCGGCTGGCCAAGTTCGGTGCCGCGCCCGACCCCTCGCGCATCCTGTGCCGCGCCAGTTTCGGCCCCGCCGATTTCCGGAGGCGAGACAATGCTTGGGAGGGCTCCCTCTATGGCTGGGCAAGCCACTCGCCCCGCACCGCGCTGCTCCGGCCGCCCATCCGCCACCCCAGGCACAGGCGCCTGTTCTTCTGCGGCGGCACCACCCATCCCGGCGGTGGCATCCCCCTCGTCCTCCTCAGCGGCAAGATCGTCGCCGAACAGATCCGGCGCGCGCTCTGCCGCCGCTGACTCGAGAATTGGGTCGCGATGTAGGCTGCGCCTTGGCGCACGCGGACGGTGGATTCGGCAG
>CAZYWZ010000173.1:0-11278 GCA_964651705.1 uncultured Verrucomicrobiales bacterium | reverse complement strand
GCGCAGCCTACCATTTTCCGCCCCGGTGGTGCCCCGCGTGCTGGGCACGGGATCTAGCTCGAAAATTCCCGATGTCGCCACGGCCGTCAGGCCGTGGACCCCCAACGCGAGGCCTCTCCGTGGCCGGAGGGGCTACATTTTCGCCCCCGGCGTTGACCCCTTGAGCGATTTTTCATACGCCTCTTTCGCCTGCATGTATTTCTTGTGGGCCTCTTGCCCTTCGGGTGTTCCGCCCTTGCCCGCGGCCATGATCCTGGCCATGGCATTGAACGCCTCCATGTATTTCTCGTAGGCCGGGGATTTTGTTGGGTCTTGGCGCGGCGTATCCTCGTGGGCCGCGTCGGTCCGCGCGTCGGCTGGCGCCTTGCGCCACTTGGCCGCGCAATCCCGCGTCGCGGCCAGGTGTGCCGGATTCTTGAACATCTCGCTGATGATCGTCTTGCGATCCGTCCTCGGCCACGCCCGGAGTTCGGCCGCGGTGGGCTGGCGCGCGTAGATCGCCTGGCAGGCGTCCGTCATGAACCGGGCGCCGTCGTGTTTCTCATTCACGTACCCCGGAGACGCGAAGAAATAGGTCACCATCAGTTGCCGCGTGATCCCGCCCCGCAGGCGCCCCACCTGCGCACCGAGTTCTTCGGGCGCCGGTTCCCGATGGGTGATGCAGTGATACAGGGATCGCACAAAGTCCTCGTCCGGAGCGCACGGCAAAACGACAGCCCGCTCGAAGGTCTCCGCCGCGGGCCCGGGGCCGGGCGGCATCGCCGACCCCGGCTCGTCATCATCCTCGCCCTCGTCCTGCCAGACACGCACATTCACCACCTCCTTCTTCCCAGAAGACAATCGGACATGCGCGGAGGCCGGATCCCTCTCCATGTAGCGCGCAAAGGTATTCACGATGTATTCGCCCGGCGCCAGATGATGCGGGCCGGCGCCCTCGCCCACCTTCCGCCCCTTGACATCCGTGATGGTGATCGCGACCGCGACCGACTCGGCCCGGCGACCCCGCTGCAGATTCACGGCCAGTGTGCCGGTCGCCACATCCGTTTCCGGATCCCCGCCCGCTCCTGCGTGTTGGCTGCTCAACTCGGACACCAGGGCCTCACTGCGAGCGAGTAGTGTATTATGTTCCGTCAGCGCGAAAGGCAGGTAGATCAATGCGAACTGCGCGTGGTCATGGGCTTTCCGCGCGGACGCCAGCGCCGCCGCCCGATCCGCTCCGCGGAGCCCGATGGCCTTGTCGATGCACGACTGGATCAGGCTCCGATGCCTTGGCTCATTCGATTTCATGAACTCCTGTATCCGATCCCTCGCGGCAATTCCCTTTTCAAGACGTTCCCGCGCGACACGCACCCAATCCATCGCATCGGCCACGGCCTTCAACTTTGACGCGTCCTCGACGGCCCTTTCGATGCTCTGACTCTCCCACTTGTGCAAGGGCGCCCGTTCCGAGCATCCCTTGAGCTCGAGAGTCCGCACGTGCAATTCCCGCAGGTCATCCAGATCCCCTTCCGGCACACTGCCTATGCGTTCAGTCAATGCCCTGAGGTGTGGCTGCAGCGCCTTGAACCCCGCTTTCTCCTTCGCGAATCCGCCATGCAAATCCCACCTGCAGTAATACGTGCCATAATGGGGTATCTTCTCGAAGAAGTACTTTTGCGGCTCATTCCGCGCCTGGTAGCTCGGCTCCAGAATCTTCTGATAGCCCCCCGCGCCGAGATCCCGCGTGACCGCATCCAGATGATCTAGGACATCGACCAGAAAGGGGAGCGTCACCGAATCGGGAGTGTCTCTCGCAGCATCCAGGATCCTGCGCGCATCCTGCCCTGAAAGCCCGCCCGGGACGGAGACGGAAGGCTCGAATCGTTTCAACGGATACATCGACGCAAGCTCCGCCGCCCGTTCCGATAGCGCCTTTGCGGCAGAGACACGCCCGCGGGTCTGCTCGCAGGTGAAGGCCAAATAGTCACGCACATCGCGCACGTGGCCCTCCTGTGACACGAGGACCTCTGCGCTCTCTATAGAGTCCACCCTGGCGTCGCGCCGCCTAATCGCCGCCGCCATCGCTCTCTCCCGCAGTGCCTCCGGCGCCTCGAATTGGCGCAACCCGCGGATCGTCGCGCAATCCACCCAAGCCTGATTCTCGCAGATCCATCGCTCCACCGTTTCCGCATGACGCGCGCCCCCCAGAGAGTCTGCCGAGTCATCATCCTCCCTTATCGCGTCGATCCGCTGCGCCGCCTTCACATGCAGCCGTTCCCCGACGCCCCCCACCGCCGCCTCCAGATCATAAGAGAACTGGATGACATCCCCCTGCGCCGCGGCCCCCGCCCTCTGGGGCACTGTATCGACCGTCGTGCGCACATCGGATGTGGGAACCTCTTCCAGGTAGTCCAGTGAGAACGAGTTGGCCACCGGAGCCACGGATGAACCCAGCCTCTCGCCCTGAGAGGGTTGGGCAGGTTGTCGCGCCACCCCTCTTTCTTTGGCGCCGCCGGACTTAATGATCGCATCGTATTCCGCGATCTTGGACCTCACCTTCGCCGCGACCTTGTTTTCCAGTTCTTCGATCAGCCTCGCGATCCCTTGGCCGTGCTCCGCCACATCGTTCTCCAATCGATTGCCCTTGGCCCTCGCCTCCTTTTCCGGCTCCCCATAGACGCCGACGCGATCCGTCAGCGCGAATGCCTCTTTCTTTGCTCTCACCACCCACACGGTCAGATCTTCCCACGCCCGCTTATTTCTATCCACGAAGCCCCGGTACACTTCGTAAGTTAGCCTGCCCGAAAGCAACCGTTCCGTGGCGCTCCTAAGATTGTCATAGAACAGCTTGTATTCTGGCTCCGGGAAGGCCAGTAGACGATTCACCGCGTCATCATCGCCATAGGCCTTGTAATGATCGCCCAATCGCTTCGCATGATCTTCCGCCCGCCTCACGTCCCGCTCGCCCATCGCCTCCGCGTAACCCCGCCTCGCCTTCTCGAGATGCGCCTCCTGGCCGGCCTTATCCAATTTCAAAAATGACGCTATTTTTTCCGCGCAATCATCCACTCTAGGCGAAGGCACTTCCCCCGCGTAATACAGCAGCTTGGCTATCTTTGTTAACCGCAAGTACTCCTGTCGCGCATGCTCGACGAGCCGCCGCTGCTCCGCGCGGGCTTCCTCCCGAAGCGCCTCTTTAGCCGATAGATGCTTGCGATACTTCGCGGCCATGTCCATGACCGCTTCCCAGCATTGCACCCGAAGCTGCTTGTCCAGATAGACATCCCTCGATTGTGTCCACTGCGCGTTGCCGAACTTCTCCCGCGATTCGTCCCATTCTTTCTGAATCGAGGCATTCAGGTAAGCGACCGTCATCTGTTTTGAGGTCATTTTCTCCCAGTCGATTTTCCTGTCTGCCGACATGTACCCCTTCACGAACGCCTGGACGTCTTTTTGGTTGCCCCATGCCTGGACTTCAGCGGAAACCATCTTCGCGTAATCGTAGGCCTGGGTTAAAAGCGTGCCGCCCACAGGGAAGAGGGTTTCGACAAGCTTCTTGCCCACCGCCTCCGCCGCAAAGGTCTTCAGCTGATCGAATTCGCCATTGGCCGCGTGATCGACCGCCTGGATCCAATCGGTGGGGCTGAATACGGGATCGAGGCGGTCGTTCAGGACCTTCAGGCGGTCGCCGAATTTATCGTGCAGATAATTGACATACCGGTCCGCGATCAGTTTCTTGGCGATTGGGTGGCTGACCACGTATTCGGCCAGGAAGTCATCGACGCCCCCGACATTACTCCAATCAGGGGAAGGTTTTTCCGCCTTCGTGGGAGGTGGTCGCGACGGATTGGATCCCTCGGCACCCTGGGCGAGGATCTCACAATTCAGCCAGGCCCCAGCCATGCTGGATAGAAATACAATTGCAAAACTCCGTCTCATGGCGCGATCCTCCGATGCTGATATTCATGTATTTATTGGCTTATGGGAAAAAAGCGTTTCCGTTCGGCGGCCGAGTGGGAGGCGGGGCCGGCTGGGACGGGTCGTTGATGACTTATCCTCCTAGAGCGCCGCGTTCAGGTTGACCTGCACTTCCATGAGTCCCGCCCCGGGCCGCACCTCGAATAGGTCGCTCTGGCCGTAGAAGCCGGACGGGGGCTTTCCCGAGACGGAGTTGTGTTTGAACTGATATAGACCGGGTTCCAGTTGGAGGCGCGCCTCAAGGAATTCCGTCGGCCCGAGGGTCCGCTTCTCGATCTCGACATATTTGAAGTCGCCGCCGGTGTCGCCCGCCCAGCGTTTCATGACGACCCCTTCATCCTGCGGCAGCTTCTCGTAGCGGATGAGGGTGACGTGGCGGATGTGCTCGGCCGGCATTGGGCCGCCACTCCCGGCATGCCTGAAGAGGGGTTTCACCTGGCGTCGGCCCGCCGCCGATATCCCCGCCACTTCGCGGGGAATATCGCAGGTCGCCAGATGGCGCCAGGGCTCCGGGCGGCTGTTCTTTCGGACGGCGCGGACGGCGATGAGATAGCGGTCGGGCTTCCAGTTCTTCGGGGCGATCCAAAAGGCGATGCCGAGATTGCCGCCGCTGACTTCGCTGACGCTCTGTTTCAGCAGGGTGCCGCCGGGCGCCTCCTGATCCCATTGCCCGTTCTGGCCGGCGCTGGCGACATTCTGGATGGAGCGGTCGTCGATGGCGGGATCGAGAGCCACGCCGAAGGCGCCGGGCGGGATGGGATCGCAACGGTCACTGAGGTTTTGCAGGGCGCCGAAGACCGCGGCGCCCTTGGCATTGAGGATCAGCAACTCGAGCCGGTCGAGGGGGCCCACGGCCTCCACGCGGGGCACGATCCATTCGATGGCGATCGCGGCGGCCTCGGGCTCATAGGCGGCGCGGACGAATTCCATCGGGACAGGCGGCGGGACCGGCCGAGGGGCCATGGCGTCGACACGGCCAACCAGGGCGATCGACAGGCTAACCCCCAGGCAACAGCGGTGGATCAGGTGCATCACCATTGGGACAGCCACTCCTTTGCCACGGCCGCGATGCGTTCTTTCCATTCGTCGGGCGCGTGTTCCGCCAGCGTTTCCAGGATCATCTTCTTGGTGGAGGCATACGGGGGCTCCAGCACGCGCAAGGTTTTTCCGCCCCCGTGGATTTCGAGGATCTTCATCACGCGGTGGGGGGCCGGGACACCGCCCGCCTTGCGGGGCGTGAATGCGTTCGTCACCCCGATGCCCTCGATCTCGGCCCACCCCACGGAGGACGAACCGAACAGGCCTTTTTGCACCACGGCTTCCCCGGTGATCCACAGGGTCTGGGCTGACATCGCGCTGGTGATCAGCGCCAGCACCGGATTGGCGAGCACGACCCAGAAGATGCCCATCCCAACGGCGAAATCCTCGCCCCACTCCGTCGCGGTCCGAAAGCCCTTCGCCAGGACGAATTCCACGAACCACCAGGCGAACACCAGACCGACCAGGATAATCGCGACATCCCAGATGATGATGGCGCTGCGCCGGCCGACCCGTATGCCGCTGCCGGCCGGACGGGTGTAGCTCCCGCACAGCGCGGCAAATCCCACAAGCAGACAGAGGGCGCCGGCCACCTTGCACCCGGCCTTGAGGTGCGTCACTTCCACCGGGACGGCGACGCTTTCCGCTTTGACGCGCCCCTTGAAAATGTGGCGCCCGTACTGAAAAGCCCCATCCTCCTCCGACAGCCCCGCGGCCTCCCGGAACGCATGCCACTCCCCGACCGGGACCGCGTCCTGCCGGTTTAGGCGAGAGGGGATGCCCGCCCAAATGCGCTGCAATGTCCCGACCGCATCCAGGAGGGCCGGATAAGGCGCCAGATCTTCGGGCCGTATTCGGGGATATCCGTGTGGATTGATAGCTTCGGCGGCTCGGGCCTCTTCCTGCGCCCTTTTCTGCCGCCGCTCATTCATTCGTTTTATCTTCTCCTCCATCGAGTCCTCACCCGCCGGGGGCGATGCCGCGCCCGCGGGCTTCTCCGCGGCGAGAAGGTCCACGCTGTTTTCCAGAAAGAGAAAGTCCCGCTCAGCCTCCCCCATGCGATGGGTGCTCAGCGGGAACAACAGCAGGACGAACCCAACTGGGACCAGGAGATACGCCAACGATCGCTTCAACCAAATCCACACGAGCAGTGTCCTCCCGATCTCCTCCCGGCCCCAACAGCATCTGTCCGACACCGCGAGCCGGCAGATGACCGGCGTTGTACAATCCACCTTAACCACCCCAGCAACGACACCACAATGAAATTGCACGAGAAATTCCCCGCTGGGCTGGCGTCCCGAAACCAAGCTACCGCCGACCTTGCCAGGCCGGGACTTCCCGTCAGGGTCACGCCGCGAGCCGAAACCGCGCGACCAGATGCCGAACCCCCTTGCCACGACACGATTTGGGCGTACCGTCCCGATGACGATGGCGCGACGCGCGAGTTCCCGGATCAACCCCGGCTGGTGGGTGGCCGCGCTGCTGCTGTGCGCCGCGGCGATCGCCGGCGGGCGCTATTTATTCGAATATTTTGGCGACCCGTACCGGACCCTCCAGCCCCTGGTGATGGGTGCCTACATGGAGAACGCCAACAGCCTGCGGGGCAACGTCTACAAGGTGCAGGGCACCGTGGAGAAATCTCTCGGCTGGCATCCCGCCAAGGGCCGGATGTTCTCCATCCGCGTCGAGCAGGACAACGTCGCGGAACCCCTACCGGTCCTCATCCCGGCCGACCTCAACCACATCAATGTCCAGCAGGGCCAGAAATTCAACCTGCGCGTGGAGATCGGCGCCGGCGGCGTGGTCATCGTCCAAGACATGAAGAAAATCTGACGCCCCGGCGCGACTCTCACGCCGCGCCGCGGTTCCATCCTCTGGAAAAATCACCGCACCATGGAATCATTAGTTGTCGGACCCATGAGAGGCATCGCCATCGTCGCGGCCGCGATCACCGGACTCGCCGGAGGGGTGGGGCGCGCCCAGGCCCCGAATCTCCTTCCCGCCACCGCGGCCGAACCGCAATCGCAGACCGCCCCCGCCCCCGCCCAGCAGAAGCCTCCCCAGGATCCCACCCAGGGGACGTCGAAGTTCCTCGGGAAGGACCTCCCCGCGCTCGACATCGGCAACGAGATCATCAGCTGGGACGGCAAGGTCTGGAAGATCACCGACAACCGCATCTTCCGCTCCCGGTTCGAGAAATTCCTCAATGCCGCCGAGCAGACCACCGAGGAGGAGAAGGAATACCGGGAACTCCTCGGTCGCATCATGGCGATGCTCGCCCCGGAGAACGTCGATGCCTCGAAGGTGAATGACGCCTGGAGCCTTCTCCCCAAGGCATCCCAATACCGGATCGACGCCAACCTCTGCGACTCCCTGGCCAACGCCGTCTACACCGTCTGGCTCTCCAAGCGCGAGGTCAGCCGGATCCAGCTGGCCCAGAAGGTGCTCACCGACGAAAAGCGCTCGCTGGAGTGGAATGCGCGCATGCGCGCCGAGAACAACCGCCTCGGCGAGACCCCGCCCAAGAATCCCGCCCTCGCCGCGCAGTGGTCCAAAGAACAGGACCTCAAGCGCGACCTCGGCCTCCAGCCATACGTCACGCGGCTCGCCGAGGTCAACGCCATGATGAAGGCCAACCAGCTCAAGACCCAGGCCTCCGAGCTGCAGGCGAAAATCGAATTCCAGGCCCTGGTGATGCAGTTCTTCCTCCAGCGCCGCTTCCAGCACGTCGTCATCGCCAGCCGTTTCTACCGGTCGGTCTTCGCCGACGGGGACACCAAGCTCGCGGTCGGCAAAGAGACCGAGAAACTCCTGACCGACGCCTCGGGCCTCCCCCCCACGCTCGGGGTCCTGGACTCCCTCGCCAGCGAGGCCATGCGCGATGTCACCGAGGGCGTCGAGGCCTTCCGCTTCCTCCTCGGAAAGAATGAGCTCGCCAGCGCCACCGAGCGCCTCTCCGAGACCTTCGTCCTCGGGGAATACATGCCCGAGGTCCGCTCGATCAAACGCGAGGAAAAACGCCAGGCCCTGAAGTTCGCACAGTTGGGCAACCAGCTCCTCTCGGCCCTCGAGGTCAAGGACTACGAGCGCGCCGCACAGCTATGCGCGGAGCTGCAGTCCATCGCCACCGACTTCGACGCCTCGAAACCCATGGCCGCCATCGAGACCGCCCGCACCGTCAGCTCGATGCACCTGGCCAAGGCCCGCACCGCCGCCGTCTCCGGCGATCGCGCCACCCTCGAGGAACAGCTCCGCCTCGCCACCGAGATCTGGCCCCGCAACCCCGAGCTCGCCAAGGTCTCCGCCGCCATCTTCAGCCAGACCGATGTCCAGCAGCAGGCCCTCGTCGACCTCGAGCGCCTCATCCAGCAGAAGAATTTCCGCCAGATCTTCGACGACAAGGTCCGCTTCATCGCCGCCACCGCCCTTTACCCCGACAAGCAGGAGACCCTCCGCAAGGTCCTCGACGACATGCAGATCATCGAGGGCGCCGTCATCCGCGCCCAGGAGATCGCCCGCCGCAACGACTACGCCGGCGCATGGGAGAGCATCGAGACGGTATTCAAAGACTTCCCCGACGACAACAAGCTCAACCAGCTCCGCGCCGACTTCACCACCCAGGCCGCCGATTTCGTCCGCAGCCTCCGCACCGCGCAGGACCTGGAGAAGCGGGACCAGACCGGCTCCAGCCTCGCCTGGTACCTCAAGGCCCAGAGCCTCTACCCCCCCTCCGAGTATGCCCGCGACGGCATCGAGCGCCTCGTCCAGAAGATCCTCCCCGAAGAGGGATAGCCCGCAGCCGATCGCCTCCGGCGAGGCTTCCACACGCCCCAAAACGCGGCGCGGCGTAAGGCGGACACTCCTGGCCGCCACCACAAAGTGGCGTGCTCTCCCCACCCAACTGGTGGATCGCCGCGTAGCGCGGCGGACAGTCCTGTCCGCCACCACGAAGTGGCGCACCCCGCCAACTCGGCGGACAGGAGTGTCCGCCTTACGCCGCGACGTTTCAGGTCAGACCGAAAGACATTTGACTTCGCTCGTCCCCTGCCAGAACCTCGCCCCGCATGAACGATCCCGCCGCCCAGGCCCTCCGCGCCGCGCTCCGCACCGTCCCCGATTTCCCGAAGCCCGGCATCCAGTTCATCGACATCACCCCCGTCCTCCAGGATCCGAAGCTCTTCGCGCTGGCCATCGATGCCTTCTGCGGCCGCTACAAAGACATCGGTCTTGACGCGGTGGTCGCCGTGGACGCGCGGGGCTTCATCTTTGGCGGCGCGATCGCCCGGCAGCTCGGCATCGGCTTCGTCCCGATCCGGAAGAAAGGCAAGCTCCCCTACCGCACCCGGGAACAATCCTACGACCTCGAGTACGGCAGCGCCACCGTCGCCGTCCACGAGGACGCCCTCCGCCCCGGCCAGCGCGCCGCGCTCGTCGATGACGTCCTCGCCACCGGCGGCACCGCCGCCGCCGCCGCACGGCTCATCCTCTCCCTCGGCGCCGAACTCGCCGAGGCCACCTTCTTCGTCGAACTCGGCTTCCTCAACGGCCGCGCCAAACTCGCCGGCCTCCCCATGGCCTCCATCATCCGGATCGACTAGCGCTTCAGCAGATCCCGGATCTCCGTCAGCAGCCTCACATCCGCCGGGGGCTCCGGGGGCGCCGCCGGGGCCGTCTCCTCCTTGCGCTTGAAGCGGTTGATCGCCTTGATGATCAGGAACAGGCAGAACGCCACGATCACGAAGTCGATCACCGAGTTGATGAAGAGCCCGTACGGGATCACCGCCGCCCCGGCCTCCTTCGCCGCCGCCAGGGAGCCATAGCTCTTCCCATCCAGCGTCACGAATAGGTTGGCGAAACTGATCTTGCCCATGATCAGTCCGATCACCGGCATCAGCATGTCATTGACCATCGACGACACGATCTTCCCGAACGCCCCGCCGATGATGATGCCCACCGCCAGGTCGATCACGTTGCCCCGCATCGCGAATTCCTTGAACTCCTGGATCATTTTCATGCCCGGAGGATAACCGAAAAGCCCGGGCGCGCACGCAAGAATCGGGCCCGCGACCGGACGGCCCAAGGCTCATGCTCAATCGGCGGGCGGGTTGGGCCAGACGTCCCGGGCATCCGGCCGCCAAGAGATCCCCGCGGCTTTGCAGAATGCGGGGCGGCATTTACCCTTCCCTCGTGCCCGAAGGAATCCGCACCGCCGAAGACTTGCCCCCCGACGCTTGGCTCTCGCGCGCGGCGGCGCACGAGGCGCGGGTGCGGGCATGGACCGACCCCCACCAGCGGCGCGCCTCGCGCGGCGAACGGCACCCGGTCTACGACTTCCTGTTCGACTATTATCCCTTCCGCCCCGCCCAACTGCGCCAGTGGCACCCCGGCCCCGATCTCATCCTGGCCGGTCATGAGGCCCACGCCTTCCTCCGTTGGCCGCAGTATGCGGAGACCGACCGCGGCGTCGCGCTGGATGTTCGCGCGTTCCCCCCGAAACGCCTTCCATTTCTCCGATGGCTGCGCGGCCTCCTCGATGCGACCCTCGATCGGCCTCCGTTCTTCGGCTGCTTCGGGCTGCACGAATGGGCGATGGTCTATCGCCTCGAACCCGCCCGGGTCCGTCACGCGGGCTGGCCGCTTCGACTCGGCCCCGAAGAAATCGCGACCTTCGTGGAGTCGCAGGCCATCCGCTGCTCCCACTTCGACGCGTTCCGCTTCTTCGCACCCGAGGCGCGCCCACTGAATAGACTCGGGCCGACCCGCGAGACGACCGCGGAAAACGAGCAATGCGGCTGCCTCCACGCGAACATGGACCTCTACAAGTGGGCCTTCAAATTGCACCCTTTCGCGCCATCCGAACTCATCGCCGATTGCTTCGCGCTTGCCGTCGAGATCCGCGAGGCCGACATGCGCGCCAGCCCCTACGACCTGGGCGCCATCGGTTTCGCGCCGATCCCCATCGAGACGGCCCACGGCCGAGCCGAGTACGAGAGGCTCCAGAGAAATTTTTCGGATCGATCCCGCCCCCTGAGGGAACGGTTGCTGGCGCTATGCGCGCGACTCGGCTCATCGCACTGACCTGAAACTACAAACCGCGGATAACGGGCATGGTTCAGATAATAACCTGCAAATAGAACTCTTGCGACCGCTTTGGTAGCCGCCGACGCAGGCAGGAATGCCTGCGTCACGGGGAGAAGTTTCCCCATGCGTCTCGCAGAGACGCCATCTAGTAGAGTAGGGAAGGAAGCCGCGGGATGAGAGGCCGAGGCCAATGACCGCCGAC
>CAZYWZ010000172.1:0-11312 GCA_964651705.1 uncultured Verrucomicrobiales bacterium | reverse complement strand
GCCAGGACCGCGCGCCCGAGGGGCCCACAAGCCCCCGGGCGCGCGGCCGTTTTGGCATGGAACGTTTGGACTTGCGCCATCGGGAAGGGTTTTTAAAGTTGTTTGCATAAGGCGTGCGATCCGGGGCGAGAGGCCGGAAGGTTGGGCTGTAGAGTTTTGAGAAGGAAGCAGAGGGAGAGCGTTTTGTTAGGTGATGGCACAGAGGCGATGGTGGGTGCGAGGGCGCGTGGGAGGGGTGTGCCTGTGAGGGTTTATGTCTGGCTGACCCTGGGGCTGCTGGGGGCCGCGGGGGCGGGCGGGCTGGAGTCCTTTGGGGAGGAGGCATCCGTGGCCACGAAGTCGGCCGCGGCGAAGAAGGCGACGAGGGAGCGGGCGGTGGCGTCGGAGCCGACGAATCTGGTTTGGGTGGCGCCGCTGACGTCGAGCGCGCTGACGGCGGCGGCGACGGCGGAGTTGCCGGTGGGTGGGGCGGAAGCGGGGGCGGAGGCGGTCGCGACGAACAGGGTCGAGGTATCGCGGGAGCCGGTGGAGGGGGCGCCGCGGGAGGTGATGGTTTCGATCACGGACATCATGGCGGTGGCGCTGGCGCAGAGTCCGGACGTGATGATGGAGAAGCTGCCGCTGGAGCGCGCGGAGTCGTGGCTGAAACTGCAGCGGGGGATTTTCGAGCCGCGCCTTTCGGCGACCGCGGGGTACACGGAGAGCGACCGGATCCAGAACTACTGGGATTACAACTATCTTCGCCCGGGGGAGAAATTTTTGCGGACCGACCAGACGAGGACGAAGTCGATGACCGCGGGGGTCAGTTCGAAGCTGCCGATCGGGACGTCGGTATCGCTGGATGCGACGTACGGGGAGACGGACAGTTCGATGTGGGACCGGACCGACCGATTGGGGAATTACATCTACCCGTATCGGGAGACGGCGGATGGGCGTGCGGCGCTGACGGTGACGCAGCCGCTGCTGCGAGGCTTTGGGGCCCAGTATACGATGTCGGAGATCCGGGTGGCGCGGGCGAGTTTGGAGACGGCGGACATATCCTGGCGGCAATCGTTGGCGCGCCGGCTCTCGGGAATCGCGCGGGCGTATCTGGACCTCTACGCGGCGTACGACGACTTTGACATGGTGAGGCAGTTCGAGGCCAAGGCGAGGGACGCGCTGGCGATGGGGGAGGCCGAGGAGGCCGACGTCCAGCAGTGGGCGGAGGCCCGGGAGGCGGCCGCGGAGAAGATCTCGGATCTCCAGAGGCAATTGATCCGGCAGACGCGGGAGCGGGAGGAGTGGTGGAAGGACCAGCCGGAGCAGTGGGTGCGGCCGCTGGAGATACACCCGGCCGCGTGCCCGGCGGTGCCGCAGAACGGGAACCTCATGGGCTTGGTGCTGCAGGCGCCAGATTATCAGGTGGCGAAGATGCGGATGGATTCCGCGATGCACCGGCTGCGCAAGGCGAAGAGCGACCTGCTGCCGAAGGTCGATGTGTACGGGCGGGCGGGGCTGGCGGGTTTTGGCGAGGACACCGATGAGGTATGGCAGGGCATGGAAAACCAGGACCGGACGGACTGGGGCATGGGCGTGCGGGTGGAGATCGGGCTCGGCGGGGATGTTGCCGCGCAGGCCAAGCGGGACCAGTACGATGTCGATTATCGGACGGCCGAAGAGAGCCTGAAGAATCTGGAGTACGACCTTCGGGAGCAGTTCAAGGGGGCGTTCGAGGCCTGCGTCGACGCCTTTGCCGCGTACGAGAAGGCGCGGGACGCCCGCCGGGTCGGGGAGTCGTATGCGTCCGACAGGCCGGAGTATTATCGGACGTTGAGGCAGGGGGAGATTCGGGCGCTGGCGCTCTACGAGAGATCGGTGATCACGCTGGAGTTGCTCCAGGGCAAGTTCCCCGAGCGCTACGGCGTGCGTTTCGTGGAGCGGGGCGAGGTCTCCTCGGGCCTGGCGGGCGTCGGTCCGAAGAAGTGACCGGAGTCTGGTTTGGCTATCTGCGGGGGGGCCACGGTGAAAGCGATTCGTTCGTCGGCGCCGCCGGAGTAGCCGCCCCAGCCGACGGAGATGGCGGCGATGCGATCGGGATCGAGGCGACCATTCGGGTCGCGGGATTGCCCGAACGGCCGGAAACGGTGGAGGGCCAGGTAGTGCATGCGTCTTCCGGCGTCGGCGGATGTCCTGCCAAGATCCGCGATGTAGTCGCCGCCGCCGTGTTCGTGGAGGTAGGCGAACAGGCGGGCGGGCGATGCCTGTCCCGCCGGGATCTCACACTCGATGGCGATCCCGAAGGCGCCGCCCAGATCGATGGGGTTCTGGTAGGCAAAGCGGAGGAAGCACCAGGAGTCGGTGCGGTCTTTGGTGAGGAGGCAATTGGCGGTCCAGGATCCGGCGGTGGGCGCAGGCTCCAGGGTGGCTTGAACGGCGGGGCCCGTCCCGGGGATCGGGGGACCGGTAACCGGAAGTGGCACGGTCTGGATGCCCGGTTGGGTGCCGGCGGGGATGCGGGCGGGCGAGGGCGGGGCGCATGAGGCGAAACGCACGATTTTCGCGCCGAATCCTTCCAGCGCGAGGTCTATGGCGGACGTTGGGGCGTCGGGGGCGGGGTTGGGCTCTTGCGGTTGGCCGGTGGCTGGATCGACGAGACTCCCCGTCCCGGAGGCATGGAAACGGACGGCGCCGCGCCACGGGATTGGCGAGTCATTGATGACGAGAAACACGTCGCCGGCGGTCGAGCGCCGGTGGGTCATCCGGACGGGGGTCGCGGGTTCGCTGGAAATGGCATCTGGCGGGAGGATGCCGTTGAGGACTTCTGGCAGCAGGTCTTCGCTGCCCGCGGGGAAAGAGATGCCACCACCCCCCTTGCGATTGGGTTTGGAAGAGGGTTGGGTGGGGTCGGAGGCGAACAGATCTCGGGCGCGCGCGAGGATTCCGCCGTCCGCCGGGATCGCCAGGCGCGGCATGGCGCCGAGGGCCACGACGATGCCGCCAGAGTCGGCGAACCGGACGAGTTTTTCCCAGGCGCTGGCCGGGAGCGCGTCCGCGCCGGGGAGGATGAGGATCTGCCACCGCTGGTCGCCGCGGGCCATGCCGCCCTCCCCCGCCGTCGCGTCGCCGATAGCCCGCGAGTCGATGATGTCGAATTCGCGGCCGGAGGAGAACAGCGCCCGGGCCGCCCCGAGAAAGTATTCTTGGATGGCGAGCGCGCCGGGGGAGTCCTTCGCGGAATGGCGGGAGGCGAAGGTCTGGGTCCAGAGGCTCTCGGCGGGGTACAGGAGCGCGATCCGGGAGGCGGAGCGGGTGCCGCGGAGGGCGGCGCAGCACCGGCCGGTCCACTCGTTCAGGCGGCGGATGGCGGCATCGTCCAGTCCGGAGAAGGAATAGTAGCTGGTGATGGCGTTGACCCCACCGACGAAGAGCCGGTTGAGCGAACCGCGGATCTCCGCCTCGGTGACATCGCGCCTGGGGCGCTTGTCGCCCTCGGGGCGGTAGCGCTGCGAGTGGTCCGAGGCCTCGCACATGACGAGGGTATTTTCCTCCAGGTCGGCGGCGCCCCGGGCGAATCGCGCGATGTGCCAGGGGACGTGCTCCGGCAGGCTCGTCAGGCAATCGATGCTCGGGGCATCGAGCAGGCGCATGCAGCGGAAGAAGTCCCCGTAAAAGGGGACGTGCGCCGCGATCGACTCCTCGATGAGGAGGTGCCCTCCGGACGGGATGTTATACTGGGCGCAGCGCCGCTGGATCTGGCCAAAGAAATTGTCCGAGACGAGTTCGGCCACCGTCTGCCAGAAGTCGTGGCGCGCTTGCTCGCCCCGGGGGCCGGAGGGCGCAACGAGGGCGGGGAGCACGGGTGGCAGGGGATAGCCGCGGCGGCGCGCGAACTCCTCGGCAAACGTCTGTGACCAGGCGGCCACGCGCCACGGCATGGGGCGGAGGAAACAGCTCATGAGGGAGGGCTCGTCGGTGAAAGTGGATTCGAAGACCTTGCCGAGGTCGGGGCCGAGGCGTTTGGCGTAGGCGTCGTGGGTGACATCGAGGAAGCGGGCGATGGGTTCCGCCAGAAGGAGGTTCACGTAGGCCTGTTTCGCGTAGACGTTGAGGGCGGCGTGGGTCCCATCGAAGATCGCCTCGTCGGTGAAGATCATCGCGTGCCACCGGCCTTCCGGCGCGGTCCAGGCGAGTTTCCCGTTGGCGATCTGGGCCGAGATATCGCGGCCTTCGTCGAGCGCGATCTGGCCGTCGCGGATGGGAAAGGCCCTCGCGAGGACGAGTTTCCCCGGGGGGCATTCGAGGGCGACAGTCTGCCCGGCGTCGGCGGTGGCGTCGGCGATGAGGAGTCCGCGCGCGGCCCATTCCGGGTGATCGCGGAGGACGATGCCGCCGGCGGTGCCCGAGGGATAGCCCTTCTCATCATAGAGCCAGAGGGCGAAACCCTCCTCCTTCATGCGGCGGACGGCGCGGAGGAACGACTGCCATTTGAGCTCGGTTTCCAGATAGCCATCGAAGGCCACGTTGCAGACCGCGCCGCCGAAGCCCTGGGCCTTGAGCTGCGCGATCCGCGCGTCCTGCGCCTTGGGATCGTCGGGCCAGCCGTGGATGATCTTGAGGATGCGGGTGTTGGGCGCGGGATCGGCGAGGCGGGGCGCGTCCGTCGCGCGCGCGGGAAATGTCATTGGCGCCAATGTCATGGTCGCGAGTGCGAGAGATCGGATCATGTGGCGATGTTCGGGGCGGGCGCGGGGTTTTCAAACGGAATCTTGCCGGGCGGGCGTTCACGCTCGACCTTAAGGAGACCGGAGGGTTAAGCTGGTCGCATGTCGAAGCTGGTTTGGATGGGACCGATGCTGGTGTTCTTGTGTGGTTGTGCGTTGGCGCGGGCAGGGGAGTCACCGTTCCCCGGGGAGCGGGGGGCGAAGCTGGATCTGGCGTGCCGGGAGGATATCTGGGAGGCGCCGGCGCGGGGCCCGCTGGCGCAGTTGGTGCGGGTGCCGAGGGACCAGGTGGTGGGGTTCGCCCTCTACACGCACGACGGGGGGGTGCTGAAACTCTCGGCGCAGCTGTATCCGTTGAGGCCCGGGGAACCGCGCGAGGTGCGGCTGGAGCTCCGGCGGGGCGATGGCTGGGAGGAGGCCGCGCGGGCGCCGGTGCACTACCCCGGATGGAGCGCGCATTTCCGGATCGAGCCATGGGATGGGACGCGGGATGTCCCATATCGGGTGCGGCACGGGGACCTGGCGGTTTTCGAGGGGCTGATCCGGAAAGATCCCATCGGCAAGGACGAGATCGTGGTGGGATCCCTCTCCTGCAATTCGAACAAGGATCGTGGCGATCGGACGGAGATCGTGGAGAAGCTCAAGCGCCAGGATCCGGACCTGCTGTTTTTTGCGGGCGACCAGAGCTATGACCACGCCGAGCACACCGCGGCGTGGCTGGATTGGGGCCGCCAGTTTCGGGAGATCATCAAGGATCGTCCCGTGGTGACGATCCCGGATGACCACGACGTGGGCCACGGGAACCTGTGGGGAGAGGAGGGTAAGGTCGCCGACACGCAAGCCGGGGACACCGGGGGTTACTTCTTCCCTGCGGAGTACATCCGGATGGTGGAGCGCTGCCAGACGGCGCACCTCCCGGATCCCGTCGATCCCCGGCCGGTGGGCCAGGGCATCGGGGTATATTTCACGCGCCTGCGGGTGGGAGGCATCGATTTCGCGATCCTCGAGGACCGGAAGTTCAAGAGTGGCCCCAACGGCAAGATCCCGCAGATGGGGCCTCGGCCCGATCACATCCGGGAACCGGGCTATGACCCGAAGAAGATAGACCTTCCCGGCCTGCAGTTGCTGGGCGAGCGGCAGTTGGCTTTCCTGCACGAATGGGGCCAGGACTGGACCGGGGCGCGCATGAAGGCCGCGCTCTCGCAGACGGCGTTCTGCGGGGCGGTGCACATGCATGGCTCGAAGGAGAATCGACTGCTGGCAGATCTGGACTGCAACGGTTGGCCGCAGGCTGGCCGGAACAAGGCGCTGGAGGCATTGCGCCGCGCGCTGGCGTGCCACCTCTGCGGGGACCAGCATTTGACGGTCGTGGTCAAGCACGGCATCGAGGCGCACCGCGACGGACCCTACGCCTTCACGAATCCGGCCATCATCAACAGTTATTATGGGCGCTGGTGGTGGCCGGAGGATGAGAAGGCCGGGGTGAATCCGGTGCCGGGGAGCCCGTTGCCGTGGACCGGGGACTACCTGGATGGTCTCTACAATCGGATCACCATGCTGGCCTACGCGAATCCGGCGTTCGCGGATATCAAGACCATGGCGGCCAAGCAGCGCGACCCCGGGGCCAACCTGGGCGACGGCTACGGCCTGATCCGGTTCGACAAGAAAGGGCGGACGGTCACCTTCGAGTGCTGGCCTCGGTACGCGGATCTCGCCGGGGGCGATGCCGCCCAGTACCCCGGTTGGCCGATCACCTTCAAGATGGAGGAGAACGATGGCCGCAAGGTCTTCGGCCATCTGCCGACGATCCGGGTGACCGACTTCGAGGATCCGGTGGTTCAGGTCGCGCGCGAGGAAGATGGCGAGATCCTGTATACGATGCGCATCAAGGGGTCGGAGTTTCGGCCCGGGGTCTATGGGCCGGGGAGCTATACCGTGAAGGTGGGGCGCGATCGTCCTGACGGGTGGTCGGCCAAGGGGCTGAAGCCCGATGAGGCGGGGGCCAAGGTGCTCGAGGTGAAATTGTAGCCCATCTGGTCACAGATGGGCCTCCACGGTCTGGTGACGGTGGCTACACCCGGGAATTTCGGGATAGCCCCGCCCGCGGCGCGGGCACGCGCCGGGTCATTCATGGGGAAACTCCCGATTTGGCCGAGGGGCCCTTTGGTGCGGTGGCAGAATCCGGCGTCGGCCGGATGGCGACCCCGCTTTGGAACCGCGGGGAGCGCGGGCGTTGGCCCTGGCGCGGGTCCCGGCTCCGCCGGACGCCAAAGCGGTGTCGCCGCTACGCTCTGCCACCGCATTCCAAAAAATGGGCCGCCGCCTCAGCTTGGAGGCGACCACCGGATTCACAATTAACTGAATTTCAATAGAATATCCCCGTCATCCCCGTCATCCGCGGTCTGAAGCTTCTGGCTAGCGCCGCCCGTCGAGCAGCGCGGGTTCTTTCATGCGCGCGGCGGCCTCTTCGCGGGAGATGCGGCCCTGGTGGGCGAGGGCCGCGAGGGAGGTGTCCATGGTCTGCATGCCCTCGCGGGCGCCGAGCTGGATGTGGCTGGCGATCTGGTGGGGGAGGTGGTCGCGGATGCAGGTGCGGATGGCGGCGTTGGCGATCATGACCTCGCAGGCGAGCGTGCGGCGGGGGCCCTGCCGGGATGGGACGAGTTGTTGGCTGATGACCGCCTCGATGCAGTAGGCGAGCTGGGTCAGGACTTCGGGGCGCTTGTCGGCCGGGAACATGGAAACGATCCGGTTGACGGTCTGCGCGGCATCGGCGGTGTGGAGCGTGCTGATGACGAGGTGGCCGGTCTCCGCGGCGCGGAGGCCCCAGGCGACGCTTTCGGTGTCGCGCATCTCGCCGACGAATACGACGTCGGGGTCTTGTCTGAGGACGCGGGTGAGGCCGGAGGCGAAGGAGGGGGTGTCGGAGCCGACCTCGCGCTGCTTGATGGCGGCGAGACGATTGGCGTGGACGAACTCGATGGGGTCCTCGATCGTGATGATCACGCAGCTTCGGGATGCGTTGATGTGGTCGATCATGGCGGCGGCCGTGGTGCTCTTGCCGGAGCCGGCGGGGCCGGTGATGAGGACCAGGCCATTGCGCAGGGAACAGAGGCGGCCGACGACGGGGGGAAGCCCCAGATCCGCCAGCGCGGGAATATGGTCCTCGATCCGGCGGAATACCGCCTCGATGCGGCCGCGCTGCCAATAGGCGTTCCCGCGGAAGCGCCCCGCGCCCGGCACGGACAGGGCAAAATCCAGCTCCCGTTCCCCGTTGAGCCGGTGGCGCTGGGATTCGGACAGCGCGGGCAGGATCAGGGCGGAGGGGTCGTCGATGGCGCCGCGTTCTGGCAGGGGCAAGAGGTCGCCCTGGACGCGGAGCAGCGGGGGGGCGCCGGCGATCAGGTGGAGGTCGGAGGCGCCGCGATCGCGGGCGATCGAGAGGAGTTCGGCGAGGGCGCCGGCGGTGGTGTGGGCTTGATCCGCTGGCATGGGTTCCTGTCTATGTGGTGGGTTTGTGTGCCGCCGGGTCGAACACAAAGCGCCGATTCTTCCAGAAATACCACAGGCCGGAGGCGACCGTGATCAGCGTCGCCCAGGCAAAGAGCCAGATCGTGGCGGCCCCGAGAAGGTTCAGCCACTGCCCCGAGAACCCCTGTTCGGCGGTCGCCAGGCAGAAGAGGGCGACGAGGATCGCGACCAGCTGGGAAATCGTCTTGTGTTTTCCTGTCTTGTCGGCGGGGATCACGACCCCCTTGCTCGATGCGATGAGCCGCAGGCCCGTGATCAGAAACTCGCGCGACACCATCACCACCGCCATCCACAGTGGCACGCGCCCGACCTGCAGCAGGTAGAGCAACGCCGCCGTGACCAGGATCTTGTCCGCCAGGGGATCCATGAGCTTTCCGAAGTCGGTGATCAGGTTCCAGCGGCGCGCGAGCCATCCGTCCAGCCAGTCGGTGATCCCCGCGATGGAAAAAAGAACGATCGCCACCGTGGCCTGATAGCCGCACGGGATCGATGTCACCGCCACGAAGGCCGCGGTCATCCCAAGGCGTCCCACGGTCAGCTGGTTGGGCAGGTTCATCGCGGTTTGCGGTTTGCGGTGGCCATCGGACGCCAAAACCTACGGCATGCGGGTGGCGTGCGCCAGTCGGGAGTTTGCGGCCGGTGTTGCAAGGTGGCGGGGCGATCGGATAATGGCGGGGTGGCCGGAGTGGAAGGTTTCATATGAGTGCGGGTGAGGTGGATGGGCCGGGTCTGGGGCTTGAGGCTCCCGGGGCCGGGCTGCGCGGCTGGGAGCGGGCGCTTGTGGGGGTCCTGATTTTTCCGTATTGGCGCTGGACGACATCGTGGGGTCGGGCGCGGGAGATTTTTCAGGGGGAGGGGGGATTGATATTGGAGGAGTGCGGGCGCGTGCCGGAGGGGAGGTTGTTCGAGCGTGTGTTGGTGCCGCGGCTGTTGGGGATCGAGGACAGCTCGCGGCATTGGTCGGCGGCGATGGTGTTGGAACATCTGATGGTGGCGGGCAAGGGGATGGGAGAGATCATCGTGGCGTTGACCAATGGGCGGGCGCCGAGGGTGACGATCGACATACGGGAATTGAAGCCGACGGGGCAAGTGGCGGAGGACGTGGTGGAGCAGTTTCGGGTATTCAACAAGGTCTTTGAGGAGACATTGGCGGAGCGGCTGGGGGATCTGGGCTCCCGGGAAACGGCGCCTCATCCGTGGTTTGGGCCGTTGGACGGGCACGGGTGGATGTGCCTTGCGGCGATGCACCAGCGGATACACCGGCGGCAGATGCGCGAGATCCGGCGCCGGATTGTGGGATTGACGGCGACGATCCGTGCCGCAGACTGATAAAATAATGAGAATGGCGAGGATGCGGCGTTCTGGGCTGGTCTCGGCGGCCTCGGTCTGCCTTTGCGCGGTGGGGTTGGTGGCGCGGGGCGAGTTGGTGTTGCAGGACGATTTTTCCGGGAAGACGCCCTCGACGAATCGGTTCGATGACACGGGCCTGATGGGTGCCTGGCCGACGACGGGGGGCGCGGGGACGACGGGGATCATCGATGACTCTGGGGCCGGCGGCATCGGGAGCACGAGCGCGCTGTTCGTGGACGCGGGAAATTTTCAGGGGGTGGCGGGCGTTTTCGATGTCGTAGGTCCGCCGTACGACGAGGTGGACATGCAGTTGGCGGGCGACGCGCTGGAACTGCGGTTTCTCTTCCGGGTGCCGTCCCTGTCGGCCGGGACGAACGATTTGCGTTTTGGCATCTTGAACAACGGGGGCACCCAGCACACGGCAGACAACGAGGGGACGGTGGCCTCGGACACGATCGGATTCGGGGGACGCGTCTCGGTGACTCCGGCGGCTGGCACCGGAAGCGCGGTATTCCTGTACGACGAGAACACGACCGGTGGGGGCAACATGCTGGGGGGCGCGGGGTTGGGGCAATTTGGTGCGGCGTCCCAGCCCTTCATCGCGGACACCAACGCCCACGAGGCGGTGTTCCGGATGACGCGGACGGCCACGGGCTACAGCTTCAAGATGGAGATCGATGGGGGGGCGACGCTCTCGGCGACGACGAACAACTTCCTGCCGGTGACGGCGTTTCACCAGTTTGGCATCATCAGCGCGAACGCGGCCAACGACGTGGTCTTGGACAGCGTGGAGATCGACCGGAACACCCTGCGCAACGGGACGTTCGAGCGGGGTCAGGTGGTGGCGACCGATGGGATGGCGGCGGATTTCGCCAGGCACTGGACGACGAATAATGGGCTGACGGTTAGCCGCCATGTCGGATTGGTGGACGGATCGCACACCGCGGCGTATCTGGATGGCACGGTGAATAAGGGGCGCCTCGAGCAGTCGGTGGAGACGCCCGGGTCAAATTGGCGTTTCGACGTGGATTTCGCCGCGGAGGATGGGGGGGCGTCCGCCGCCCGGAGTTTCAATCTCGTGCTCGCGAACTCGGCTGGGAACGGGCAGATCAATTTGCGGCTGAACGGCGACGGGGGCCTCGACGTTTTCGACACGGCATGGCGCTCCATCACGCCGACGAACTTCGTGGCTTTTTCCCTGGACGGTAACAACGACAGGAACTTTGTGGGTGGCGCGGGTGACACCAATCTGGTGTACCACCTCACGATCGTCGCGGAGGACTACGGTCTCCCGACTGCAAACTACGACGTGATGCTCTACGCCTTGGATGATCCGGGGAACATGTGGACGACGAATGGCCTGACGATCTGGCAGAACATGAGCGCCTCCACCAATATTGTCACCGGCCTCGGCCAAGTGAGATTCGAGAGTTCGTTTTCTGCGGCGGACTTCGCCGTGGACAACGTGAGCCTGCTGATCATCCCGGAGCCGGAGACGGTGGCGCTGCTGCTGTTCGGCGGCGGGTGCCTGGCCGTGGCGGCGCGGCGCCGGCGGGGCTAGGAATCTGTCGGGCTTTCTCCGGGAGACTGACTCGAAAATTGGGTCGCGATGTAGGCTGCGCCTTGGCGCACGCGGCCGAAACGACCGTCCGCGTGCGCCAAGGCGCAGCCGACCAATTTCCGCCCCGGTGGTGCCCAGCACGCGGGGCATGGGATCTAGCTCGAAGATTC
>CAZYWZ010000171.1:0-11321 GCA_964651705.1 uncultured Verrucomicrobiales bacterium | reverse complement strand
AGCACTTCCGGCATCTCCTCCTTGATGCTGCGTAGGTATTTCCAGTCAGATCCCGTGCCCCGCACGCGGGGCACCACCGGGGCGGAAAATGGTAGGCTGCGCCTTGGCGCACGCTGCCGAATCGAACGCCCGCGTGCGCCAAGGCGCAGCCTACATCGCGACCCAATTTTCGAGTCAGGCTCGAGGATATGTTCCATTCAAATAGCCCAACGACGCGCATCAGCCGCGCCCGGTAGCGCGTTGGCTGGATGCGCTGCTTAGCTCTCTTTCTTCTTTGAGCCGTTCCGCAATCCAGACCTTGATAATCGACTGTCGGGTCACCCCTAGGCGGGACGCCTGGAAGTCGAGCGAGTCGATGACCCACTGTGGAAAGTCCACGTTCACCCGCTTTTGTTCCAGTCCGGGACGCCTGGCTTTGGACCAATCGAGATGGGCGGTGATATCCCCGCCCTCATCAAAGATACGGTCCAGTTCAGCGGCTTTGATGGTAGCTTTGCTTTTCTTCATCTCTTGATCTCCTGACCGATATGATCCTGATTCTCTCGTTCCGGATCGTGTAAATGGCCGTCCAACAGCTCTCGTCCAACGTGGCAATGATCGCTTCGCGGGACTCATCAGTGGAGCGTGCCGGCACGATCAGCCGGGCCTCGTCCTGCCAGAGTACCTGCGCCGTGAGGAAATCGATTCCATGTTTGATTCGGTTTTTCTCGGACTTTGCCGGATCAAACTCGAACTCCATAGTGGTATAATAAATATACCTTTATGGCCTGTCAAGCCTTGGGTCTTCGGTGGCGCGGGCGGGGCAGAGATCCCAAAACGTCTCATCGCACTGACGTTGCGATTTAAGCGAGACGGGTCCACCTGGTTCGCCGAGGCTGTTTTCCGCTTTTTTTTTGGGTTCCATGGGGAAGGGGTTCGGGATGTCTGCGGCCCGGTGGGACGCGGGTCCGTCGGCCCTGGTGGCCCGGCCAAACGCTGGCGCGATCGGCAACAGATATCTGCGTCCCTGCGCCGCCCTGCGAAGCGCCTGCGCCCGGCCACCGGGGACGCCTGAAGGCGTCACTGCGAGCCTTTCGCCCTACCGCTCGTAGTGCCGCGTTCACGCGGCCGCCCACGATGGCCATGGGACGCGGCGCACGGCGCCTCTTGCGCCGGGCGACACAAGGCCAACCCTTACGCGAGGATTTGGGATCGAGGCCGCGACTTGCGGCGCGGGCCGGGATCGCCGATGCTGTGGCGTCGGAACGGGAGATGCGTTGGAAGAGAGTACCCCAGTCGATCCGGGCGCGGCGCTTTGGCGGCTGATCGCCTTCGTGCGGCGGCACTGGCGGATGGCGGCGCTGCAGCTGGCGCTGGCGCTCGCGGGCACGGCGCTGATCCTCGTATTCCCCGGCGTGGTGCAGTGGTTCATCGATGACATCATCCCCGCGGGCCGACGCGACCAGGTCTGGCTGGCGGGGGGCATCGCCCTGGGGGCCTTTTTCGCCCGCGAGGTGCTGTCCTTCTTCCGGACGCTGGTGAACACGGCGTTCGAACAGCGGATGACGCACGACCTGCGGGCCGAGCTCCACCGCAAGATCCAGCACCTCCCGCTCTCGTGGTTCGACCGGCAGGCCACCGGCGACATCGTGACGCGGATGGCCGACGACGTGCCGGCCACGCAGCGGGTCGTCCTCGAGGGCATCGAGCAGGGGATCACCTCGATATTTCAGATCCTGGTCGTCGCGGCGGTCCTGTTCGCGGCCGACGCGCCGCTCGCGCTGCTCGTGATGCTGCCGACTCCGCTGATCGCGGCCGGCGGATGGATGTACGCGCGCTGGATCTCGCCGCGGGCCCTCCGCGCGCGCGAGGCGGCGGGTGGCCTGAACGCGCTGCTCCACGACACCGTCGCGGGAATCCGCCAGATCAAGAGCTACACCCACGAGGACGAGCAGCAGCGCGAATTCGCCGCCGGGAGCGAGCGGCTCCGCGCCATGCAGAAACGCCTCATGCTCGCCTGGGCCGTTTACGCGCCCGCGATGACGTTCCTCGGCAACGCGGGTCTCGTCCTGCTGCTGGTGGCCGGGTCGTTCTGGTGTCTCGGGGGGGCGATGACCCCCGGCGCGCTGATGAAATTTATCCTGCTTGTCGGGTTCCTCTACGAGCCCATCGCGCGGCTGCACGGGGTGAACCAGACCCTCCAGAATGGGCTGGCCTCGGCGAGGCGCGTGTTCGGCATTTTGGACCACGAGCGGGAGGAAGACCTCGGGGCGGGAGAGCGGCTCGATGCGGGGGCGATCCGCGGCGAGATCGAGTTTCGCGGCGTGGGATTCTCCTACGAGGGGCGCGCCGCGGCAGTCGAGCGCGTGGATCTTTTGGCCTCGCCGCGGCAGACCGTGGCGATCGTCGGGGCGACCGGCGCCGGCAAGAGCACCCTGTTCCAGCTGCTGACGCGCTTCTACGAGCCCGCTGCGGGCGAGATCCTATTGGATGGGCGACCGATCCGGGAGTTTTCCAAAGCCAGCCTGCGCGACGCGATCGCCTACGTGACGCAGGACGCATTTCTTTTCGCGACCACGGTGCGCGAGAACCTCCTCCCCGGAAGACCGGGGGCGGGCGAGGCGGAGCTATGGGAGGCGCTGCGGCTGGCGTGCGCGGACGATTTCGTGCGGGCGCTGCCCGGGGGCCTGGAGGAGGCGGTGGGCGAGCGCGGCGGGCGACTCAGCGGTGGCGAGCGGCAGCGCATCGCGATGGCGCGGGCATTCCTGAAGGATGCGCCCATCCTGCTGCTCGACGAGGCGACCTCCTCGGTGGACGCGAAATCCGAGTCGCTCATCCAGCGGGCGATCGAGGCGATCCGGAAGGAACGCACCTGCCTGATCATCGCGCACCGGCTGTCGACGGTCATCGGCGCGGACATCATCTACGTGATGCGCGAGGGGCGCGTCGTCGCCAGCGGCACGCACGACGGGCTGATGCGCTCGTGCCCCTATTACGCGGAGCTGGCGCGCCTCGCGCTGACTCGAAAATACGACGTAACTCTCTAGTGGCGAAGGGCCGGAGTCTACCCGCCATGGCGGGCCCGTCGGTGGGGGATAGGCCGAAGCCGGAATGTCGGACCAACCGCCTCTGGCGATCGGCTGCGCCACCATTTTCCGCCCCGGTGGTGCCCCGCGTGCGGGGCACGGGATCTCACCTGACACTTCCCCCGGTGGCGTCTGCAGGGACGCCCTGCTAGAAATTTTGTAGGCCGCCTGTGTCAGGCGGCAGCGAGAATGAAGTTTCCCCCCGAATGACGCGGCGCGTTCAGGGGGTGATGCTGCCCTTGACTTGCGGGGCGCCGCCCTTACGATGCGCCCGGGATCAAGGCAGGTTTTGGGATCAAGCCTTCGCCGCGGGTGCGGCCGTTTGGCGCGATCCCTGGAGAGGATAGGGTTCATGCGAGTGCGTGTCTGGGGCATGCCGCGCCGGTTTGGCCGGGGCGGGTATTCGTTGGCGGAGGTGGTCGTGGCGCTTGGCGTGGCGGCGACGGGGCTGGCGGGGGTGCTGGCGGCGGCATCGGCGGCCGCGTCGGCGTCGCGGGATGTGGCGGCGCTGACGGGGGCGATCCCGGTGGCCCGCGCGTGCCTGGCCCGGCGCGGCGAGTTCGCGGCGGGTCGTCCGGCGGAGTGGTTCGCGGACGCGGGGGCGAAGATCCAAAACGGGGAATTTCCGGGGGCGCTCTATCGCATCGAGGTGCTCCCGTGCGGGTCGGGGGCGGGGCGGTGCCGACCGGTGCGCCTGACCATTTTCTGTCCCCCGCGGGGCGGGGAGGTGCTCCGGCTGATGACGGCGGTCGCCGCGGAGGATCGGGGGGTGGCGCCGTGAGACGCGGCGCGAGGGGTTGTGGGGGCACGACGCTCGTCGAGGTGATGACCGCGGCGGCGGTGCTGGTATTGCTGCTGGCGCTGATGGTGCAGTTCGTGGGCGCGGCGACGCGGGGCTGGGGCCGCGAGCGGGAGCGGGCCGAGGCGCTGCGCCTCTGGCGCCACGCGATGGGCCTGATGGCCTCCGATCTGGGCGCGCTGTGCCGCTCGCCGTCCCTGACCAACATGGTGATCGAAGGCGGGGGCGGGGACGGCGGCCCGCGGTTGCGCGCGCTGGTGACCCGCCCGGGTGGCGACGGCGATCTCTGCGCGGTGGCATACTGGGCACGGCGCCACCATGAGGGTGGCGGGCACGAACTCGTGCGCTCGTTCCTGCCGGCACAGGCCACGGGGGAACTCCTGCGGGGCGGCGGCGACCCGCTGGGGCGCGGCGCGGCCACCATCGACGAGGTCCTCGCCCCGGCGGTGAGGGATCTGCGTTTCGCGATCATCCCGGTGGCGGGGGAGGCGCCGCAAGTCTTTACCACGAACCTGCCCGATCTGGTCGAGGTGTCCTTCAGCGTCGATGCGGCGGGCGGCGGGGGCGGATTCCCCTTCCGATGCCAGCTGCCGCTGCGATGAGGGCACGCGTTCTCAGCGAGCGGCGTTGCGGCGGCTTCGCGCTCATCGCGGTGCTGCTGCTGCTGGGGCTGCTGGTGGCGGTCGGCACCGGCGCACTGGTCTCCGCCCTGCATGGCCTGCGGGCCGCGCGCCTCGCGGCGTACGGGCTCCGGGCCGAGGCGGCGGCCGTGGCGGCGCTCGAGCACGCGGGTGACGCGCTGGCCTCGGCGGTGCGGCACGACGCCTTTCTGGTCCTGCGCGGCGAAACCAACGGTTCGGGGTACTTTTTCATCGGGGACGCGGATCCCGCCGTCGCCGGCGCGGCCGCGGTCCGCTGCACGCCGCTGTTCTCGGGCGGCCGGGTGGTGGCCACGGCGATCGGCAAAGCGCCGCCGGTGGAGTTCGGGGCCGTCGGGCGAGACGCGGCGGTATCGCCCTTCGCGTGGAGGTCTCCCATCCCCGTGGCGTGGGCGCCCCTGATCGATCCCGTCACCGGTCGCACCAATGCCCGGTACGCCTACTGGATCGAAGATCTCGGCGCCTTTCTCGACGCCGGCTCGGTGGGCAATGCGCTCGGGCCCGGCGGGACACATCTCCGCGGGGATGGGCGCGACCCTTCCGAGATCGCCGCGTTCACGGTGTTCGAGCCCGCCTCGCCGTGCGACACTAGCGGACAAGACAATCGCCTCGTCGAGAATCGCGCCCGCTTGCCCACCGCCGATTCGCTGCGCGAGATCTTCGAGGCGCCGGGGCACGCCACGAATTTCGTCGCCAATCTCGGCGAGGACGAGGAGCCACGGATCGTGCCCTTCGGGTTCGGGTACGCGGATGCGGGCCAGCCGATGGCGGACATCAATGCCCTCATCCGCGCCCGGGACGTGGCCGGGATCGCGGGGCACATCCGGCGCAACTTGCCGGAGTTCGAGCCTCGCCGCGGGGGACTGGGGCCGCCCGATGATTATCTGGGGATACTGGCCGCGTGCCTCATCGATTACGCCGACGGCGATGGGGACCCGACCATCGGCGTCGGCCACCGTGGGCTGGACAGCCACCCCCTGGTCAACGAGATGTTCGATCGATACGAGTGGGTCGCCGGGGCGGGCCCCGAGGTCCACATCGAGGTGACGACCTTCATCGAGCTCTGGAATCCCACCGACAAGCGCGCCGTGGGCACCGCGACCTTCCGCAACCGCAACCGGCACGCGATCACGATCAATGGCGCGAGGCGTTTCTCCGACGCCGGGCCGTGGACCGAGCCGGTGGATCTGCCCCCGAACGGTTTCGCGGTCATCGCCTTCCCGGCGGCGCGATACACCTTCGACGCCGGGCGGCCCGTCGCCGCCCCGCTGTGGTTTCGCGAGACGGCCGAGTCGGGTTACGAATTCCTCTGGAACGGGATTCCCGCGGACACGGCGCGCGGCGGGCTGCAGCGCACGGCGGGGACGCTCCGCCCCGGGCGGGCCGGGCGCAAGTGGAAAGGCCATTCCGCCCCGGCGCTCGACCATGGCGCGGGGCAGTTCGGCGATCCCCGGGCGTCGTGGTGGCTGCAGGCGTGGGTGTACGCCAACGACTACGACCGCAATTCGAGCTGGGGCGGCCGCAACGTCCGCCGCGGCATCGCGAACCCCGACTACGCCGAGGTGAACCCCGCGCGATGGCCGGACGGTGGCCACCCCTCGCAGCCAGGCACCGCGCCCGGCAACGACGCGCGCGCGCCCACGGATCTGCCGCTGCCGGAGGCGGAGCCTCGGCTGGCGCCCGCCCACATCAGCAACGCCGGCCAGCTCGCGCAGATTACAGAATTGGGAAACCTCTACGACCCGGCGCAATGGACGCGCCTCGATGGACAGGGCGTTGCCTCGCCATCGGCGGGCGGCGGTTTCACCCTGCGCCTCGGCAGGCCCGAGTTCCCGGTGTTCGACCGGCCCGGCATGCGTGCCCGGCAACTGTTGGACCTCTTCGCGGTTGCCCCCACCCGGAAGACGGCGGGTCTCGTCAACCTGAACACCGCGACGCGCGAGAGCCTGCGGGCGCTCGCCGCCGGCATCCTCCTGGGTCGCGACCCGGCCATCCTGCCGCAGCCCGCCGCGCCCAATCCCGGCGCGGCCGATGCCGGCGGGGCCTTTGCCGACGCGGTGCTCGCCTGCCGGCCCTTCCTCGCCACCCCCGAGCTCGCCGCCATCACGAACCGATGGGGCGCCTTCTTCGGCAACACGAACCAGTGGCCCGATGCCGCGCCGCGGGAGTGGGGCGACGCGGGCGCCGAAGAGTGCTTCGCGCGGATCCACGGGCTGACCTCGGTCCGCAGCCGCAACTTTCGCCTCTTCGTCCTCGCGCAGGCCCTGGCCCCCGATGGTTCGCGATGCGCCGAGGCACGGCGCGTCTACCAGCTATTCTTGAGGCCCGAGCGCGATGCCGGGGGTCGCCTCGGGGGCAATCGGGTCGAGATCCGCTATGCCGCACGCTACTGATGCCGCCCGCGTCCTGGTCGCCCTCGCCCTCGGCGCGGCGCCGTCGCCGGAGTTTTCCGCGATCAATTTCGTCAACGCCACGGGGCTGGCAGGGAAACTGGAGATCCGGGTCGATGGGGAGCCGCTGTCGCGGGAGGGCTACGCCCACGGCGATTGCAGCGGCGGGTTGCTGTTCCCACCGGATCGGGCGATCCGCGTGGAGGCGACCGCGCCGGGCTGCGAGCCGTGCCCCCCGGTGCGGCTCGCTCCGGCGCCGGGCGGGTCGCGCGTCATCGTGTTCTATGCCGCGCCCTCGGACGCGGCGGGCGCCGTGCCACTCGCGTTGCGGGCACGCGTCCTGGACCACCGCGAGCCTTCGGCGCGCCGATCGGTGACCGCAATTTACCTCGGGGATCAGCCCTTCCTGCGCGCGCGATCTGGCGGCGACGAGGTGCACCTGCCGCGCGGCGCACCGGTCGAACTATGGCGCGGCGAGGGCGCCCCCTTCGCCGTCGCCCTACCCTGGGGCCGCATCGATTGCCGGCCGGAAGAGCCGGGCCACTATTGGCTCATCCTCCATGATCGGGATCGGAGGCCCTCGGGGCACCTGCTGGTTCCCGATCCCGCCTACGAGACTCCGGTGTTTGGGCCACCACCGTCATGATCGCCTCCCGCATGCCGTGGATCGCCTTCTTGTCCGCCGGGCACAGCGTCGCCAGCACCGCGCCCAGGTGCGGCTCGCGATCACCCTCGACGAAGTAGTACGGGCAGAGCCGCGCCCGAGCCGACATCGCCTCCATCCCCCCGCCCTCGCCGAGGTACCGCGCCGACAGCCGCGCGCCCGGATGGAATTCTTGCAGCACGCGGGGGCCATTGGCGAAATCCGCCAGGGCCTCGTCGATGGCCTTGGCCCATGCGTCCCCGGGGACGTCGTGGCCGAACACCACCCCGCGGGATCCCCAGGCCCTTTCGGAGAATCCGGAAACCTTGAGCACCAGCCGACGGCGCTTCTGGGAGAAGGCCTTGGCCTCTTCCCACGAGTGGATCTCCAGCCGCGGGATGGCCGCGTGCGGCGGCAGGGGTTCTGGGCTGACCACCCACCCGTAGGGAATCACCAGGCGCAGCAGCGATTGGTGCTTCTCCCCGAGGAGCTCGCGCCAGCGCGACTGGAGGGAGGGCAACCAGAAGAGCGCAAGCCACAGCTTCTCCTCCAGATAGGGCTTCAGGGGCGGGGTCATCGCCAGCCCGCCGAGCACCGCCTCGCGCCATCCATCGGCCCCGGGCAAATTCGGGAGGTCGAAGGCCTCGAAGAACCGATAGATGGCCCTCCCTCTGGCGCGATAGCCCCCGGCGCCCTCGACCGAGACGGTACCCGACGCCGCATTCAGCCACTCCATCTCGGGTCGGTAGGTCGCGGCCTCTTCGGAAATGACCACATCCCCCTCGGGGAATATCTGCCCCCAGCCCTCCCGCATCCCGCGCGGTCCCCCCAGCACGCCGGAACCCAGATCCGAGTAAACCTCCTGCAGCCATGCCGTCGCGCCGATGCCGCCCGGCACCGAGTCCAACTCGCAGAGGCACAGGCCGCCCTCGGTCAAGATCAGGTCGGGCCGGATGACGCGCGGCAGCTCGCCCCGCAATCGCCGGTCGCGCGCAAAGGCCACCAGCGCCGCCGGCTTCCCCGCGTCCATCCAGCGCGCGATCCACTCCGGCCCGCGCCCCGCCGCGCTGTCCAGATACAGGCGATTGCAGGCCTCGTTGAACCGCTGCAGCGCCGGACCCAGCCGCCGGATCGTCTCCAGCACCCCCTCCCCCAGCCGCAAGGGCTCCGGCGCACAGCGCCACCCGTGCCCCGCAAATAAACCCCCATCCGGAAACCGCGCCCGGATTTCGCCGCAGCGAGCCACCTCGGATGCCTCACTCGCCATCGCCTGACTCACGGTACATACGCTAGCAGGCCCCCGGCTATTACCAAGCCCGGGGCCGCGCTGAACGGAAATTTGGAACCACTATAATTGCAACATTTGCGAACTCGGGGTTAGCCACCGAGAGCCAGCTCGCCCGCGTGGCGGGCGAG
Source organism: uncultured Verrucomicrobiales bacterium (assembly GCA_964651705.1). Taxonomy (GTDB): domain Bacteria; phylum Verrucomicrobiota; class Verrucomicrobiia; order JADLBR01; family JADLBR01; genus JADLBR01. The sequence continues at coordinate 2,349 of CAZYWZ010000171.1, read as the reverse complement.
GAGGCGGCCCTCCGATGGATCCAAAGTCTCCCCCTGAGTGACGCGGCGCCCCCGCGCGCCGCCGCCGACACGCGAGGACTTGGGCCATCCCACCGGCCTCGGCGTACCGCGCCCAGCGCCGCGGCGCGGCCTCGGCCGCTTATTGTCTTTTCCCGGGAAACGCTTACGATGCTTGCAGGGTGAAAAACGGCGTGATCGCAGTCCGGGTCAAGGAGGTGCTCCTGAAGAAAAATCAGGGCTGCGCGGTCTTCATCGGCAATGACGAGAAGACCTTTATCATCTACGTCGACCCGAGCATGGGGGCCTACATCACCATGTACCTCCAGGGCATCCCCAAGGAGCGCCCCCTCACCCACGACCTCATCGGGCACATCTTTCAGGCACTCGATGTCAAACTCGAGCGCATCATCATCAATGCCCTCCGGAATTCCACCTATTACGCCCGGCTGATCCTCAAGGTGGATAACGAGATCCACCGCAAGGTCATGGAGATCGACGCCCGGCCCAGCGACTGCATCGCCCTCGCCCTCCAGGCCCAGGCGCCGATCTACGTCAGCCGCGAGGTGTGGGATGCCGTCGAGGACATGACCGAGTTCCTCGAGTCCATCACCGCCAGCGCCCAGGAGGATGCCGAGGAGGAGGAGGAGGAGGAGGACGAAGATGAGGAGGACGAGGGCGGCGACAAGCCCCCCTTCTGAGGCCGCGCGGCCGATCCGATCCACCCAAGAGAGCGGGATTTCATTGACAGCCGGAATGCCCCTCGCATCATCGCGCGATATTTCCCGCGGGAGAGGCCCGCGGAGGCAAACCGCAACCCGAAGGAATGACCGCCATGCAAACCCCCCACACCACCCGCCGCAAGTTCCTGGCCTCGGCCTCCGGCGCCGCCGCCGGTGCGATCTTCGCGCCGTATATCATGCGCGCCCAGGCCGGCTCCCCCAACAGCAAGCTCAATCTCGCCATCGTCGGCGCCAACGGAAAAGGCAAGAGCGACTGGCAGGCCGCCATGCAGGAGGGCAACAACATCATCGCGATGTGCGACGTCGACCCCAAGCGCCTCGAGGAGGTCCTCACGGCGTGCGAAAAGGGTGACGAGAAGAAGGGGCTGCCCGGCGCCCCGAAACCCAAGGGGTACACCGATTTCCGGAAGATGCTCGAGGAGAACGAGAAGAGCATCGATGGCGTCATCATCGCCGCCCCGGACCACGTGCACTTCCCGGCGGCGATGATGGCCGTGAAGATGAAGAAGCACATCTGCGTCCAGAAGCCGATGTGCAATTTCATCTGGGAGGTCCGGGAGCTGCACAAGGCCGCCAAGAAGGCCGGCGTCGTGACCCAGATGGGCAACCAGGGGCGCACGATGGAGGGGCAGCGCCTGGCCAAGGAGTGGGTGGATCAGGGTGTCATCGGCAAACTCAAGGAGGTCCGCCTCTGGACCAACCGCCCGATCTGGCCGCAGGGCATGCTCAAGAAGATCCCGGCGTCGGTGCCGGAGGGCCTCGACTGGGACCTGTGGCTCGCCGCCAATCCCCACATCGACTATTTCGAATACGAGGACGCCAGGGGCAAGAAGGGCAGCGTGCATCCGTTCGCGTGGCGCGGCTGGTGGGCCTATGGCTCCGGCGCCCAGGGCGACATGGGCTGCCACATCATGGATGGCACCTTCACCCTCCTGGACCAGAAGATCCCCACCAAGATCGAGGTCGAGTCGGCCCCGATCGACATGGAGCAGGCCCCGGCGTGGTCCACGCTCATCTACCATTTCGCCGGCACCGACAAGTACCCGGCCCTGAAGGTGACCTGGCAGGATGGCACCTTCATCAATGGCCAGTTGAACAAGCCCGAGCGGCATCCCGCCATGGACGACATGGATGAGAAGGAATGGCGGAAGGCCAAGAGCGGCATGATGTTCATCGGCGAGAAAGGCGTCATCTTCGAGGCGGACGCCTACCTCCAGAACCCGGCGATCTACCCCAAGAAGCTCATGGACGAGACCAAGGCGGCCATGGAGTCGGGCGCGATCAAGAAGACCGAGAAGCGCAGCACCCATCCCGGCGAACCGCAGAAGGAGTGGGCGCACGCCATCAAGAACAAGCTCCAGACCAGCTCGAATTTCGACTACGCGGCGCCGCTGACCGAGTTTGTCCTCTTGGGCAACCTCGCCATCCGTTCCGGCCAGACGGTCGAGTGGGACAAGGAGGCCATGAAGGTCACCAACGTCGCCGAAGCCAACCAGTACATCGGCCGGCCGGCCTACCGCAAGGGCTGGGAGTTCAAGGCCTAGATCGAAAATCGGGTCGCGATGTAGGCTGCGCCTTGGCGCGCGCGGACGGTGGATTCGGCAGCGTG
>CAZYWZ010000170.1:0-11359 GCA_964651705.1 uncultured Verrucomicrobiales bacterium | reverse complement strand
GGGGTCCACGGCCTGACGGCCATGGCTACAGCTGGAATTTTCGAGCTAGATCCCGTGCCCCGCCCGCGGGGCACCACCGGGGATGAAAATTTGCCTATTCCCCGCCGAAGGGCGAAGGCCCTTCGCTACTAGAGAGTTACGTCGAATTCTCGAGTCAGATCCCGTGCCCCGCCCGCGGGGCACCACTGGGGCGGAAAATGGTAGGCTGCGCCTTGGCGCACGCTGCCGAATCGAACGTCCGCGTGCGCCAAGGCGCAGCGTACATCGCGACCCAATTTTCGAGTCAGGAGCCCTTCAGGAAGCTCTTGAGCATCCAGGCGGTTTTCTGGTGGAGCGTGATGCGCTCGACCATCAGGTCTTGGCTCTCGGGGTCATTCGCGTCGCCGGCGATGTCGCGGGCCCTGGCGGCATCCGCGAGGAGTTTCTCGTTGGCGACGATGAGGGCCCGGACGTACTCGTCCTGCGGCAGCGGGGATTCGAACTCCTTCATCTGCGCCGTCTTGGCGAATTTGCCCAACCCGCCGATGGCGTAGGCCCCCAGGGCCCGGATGCGCTCGGCGATTTCGTCGATCGCCGCGAACATCTCTTCGTATTGGGTCTGGAAGGCGGTGTGCAGCGCGAAGAACCCGGGCCCCTCGACATTCCAGTGCGCGAGATGCGTCAGGGACATCAAGGCGTAGGAGTCCGCCAGGACTTGGTTAAGCGCATCGGCCAGTTTTGCATTTGGTTCCGTGGTGGTTTTCATGGGGGTGGTTTCGTTGGGTTGACCGAATGATAGTGGCGCGACCGCGGGGCTGTCAATGCGCGGGGGCGGGGAGGGAGCCCTCGCGTTCCTCGCAGCGCGCGACCTCGATGGTGGCGTGGACCAGTTCTTCGTGCTCCCGGAGCAGGTCGCGGTAGGCCGATGCGGGCTTCGGTTCGTGGGCCACGATCGAGACGATCGCGGCATACGTGCCGGCGCCGACCTGCCAGACATGGAGGTCGGTGACGAGGGAGTCGCCATCCTCCTCGACGGCGCGCCGGATCTCGTCGGGAAGGTCCGAGGATTCCGGGGTGCGGTCCAGGAGGATGCCGCCGGTATCGCGCAGCAGGCCATAGGCCCAGGCGGAGACGACCGCGCTGCCGACGATGCCCATCAAGGGATCGAGCCAGTGCCACCCGAGGAATTTCCCGGCGGTGAGGGCGATGATGGCGGTCACCGAGGTGAGCGCGTCGGCCAGCACGTGGACGTAGGCCGCGCGGAGGTTTAGGTCCCCGTTTCCGTGGTGATGCCCGTGGTGGTGCCCGTGGCCGTGGTCTTCCTTGAGGAGCAGCGCGCAGACCAGGTTGACGACGAGGCCGATGGCGGCGACGGCGATGGCCTGGTTGAAATGGATCGGGAGGGGGTCAAAGAAGCGGTGGGCGGATTCGGCGGCCATGAGCACCGCGATGACCGCGAGGACCACCGCGCTGGCGAATCCGCCCAGGACGCCCATCTTGCCCGTGCCGAAGCTATAGCGGGGATCCGTTGCGTGGCGCCGGCCGAAGTGATAGGCCAGCGCGGTGATGAGGAAAGCCGCCACGTGGGTGCTCATGTGCCAGCCGTCGGCAAGCAGCGCCATCGAGTTGAAGCCGATGCCGGCGACGATCTCGACGACCATCATCGTGGCGGTGATGGCAATGACGATGCGGGTGCGCCTCTCGGCCGACGTGGAGTCGGGGGCGTAATCGTGCGAGTGACGCCAACGAGATGGGTCGATGCGATGCATATGGGGAGAAGGTAGGCCGTCGGGCCGCGCCCGCAACAGCGTGCCGGAGGCCCGCGTCCGCGGGGTCAGGGGGAGGCCGACGAGCGCCCGCCCGCATCGCGCGGGAAGAATGCCGCGAGCGCCGCGACGCACGCGGCGCAGAGCGCGGCGGAAGTGAGCCAGATCCCGGGCCAGTTGCGGGTCCTGTGGCCGTCGGCGACCGTCGTGAACCAGTCGCCGACCTCGCCGCCGACGAGGCCCCCAAAGAAGAAACCGAGGCTGATGAAGAAGACGCCGTAGATGTTCTGCATGCTGCCGCGGACGTCGGGGGGCGAGATGCGGTCCACGTACATGTAGCCGACCGCGAGGAAGCAGCCGAAGCAGAAGCCGTGCAGCGCCTGGCCGGCGGCGGCGATGGCGAGCCTTCCGGCGAAGGGCAGATCGAGGGCGAAGACCGCGGCGAAGAGCAGGCACCGGAGCATGTAGGCGGAGGCGCCGATGAGCAGGGTGCGCTTGAAGCCGAGGCGTTTCAGGAGGAGGCCGAGCACCGCCATGACCCCGAGCTCGCACCATTGCCCGATGGAACTGATGCGCTGCTCGGCCGCGCCCCAGCCGCCGGTGTCGAGGATGTCGCGCAGGAAGGGGCTGTTGAAAACGAAGAAGAACTGGTGGGCGATGCAGATGAAAAAGGTGACCGCGACGATGACGAGGAAGGGCCGCTGTCGGAGCATGGCCATGACGACGCCGGGGGCATACTTGTGGCGCTCGTCGCGGATCGGGGGCGTGTGCGGCAACGTGAGGCAGTAGGCCGCCATCACGAGGCCGAAGATCCCGGATAGCGCGAAGGCGATGCCGCGCGCCCGGGCGAGTTCCGGTCCCCCGAGGCCGCGCAGCCACCAGGATTCGATGATGAAGGCCGGGACGATGAACCCGAGCGTCCCGAACAGCCGGATCCACGGGAACTCCATGTCGCTATTCCTCAGCTGCCGGAAGGCGAGGGAGTTCGAGAGCATCATGGTGGGGACGTATAGGATCGAGTACGCGGTGCCCAGGGCGATGACGGGCCACGCGGAGGTCTGATAGTACAACAGCAGCATCATCGCGCCGCCCAGCCCGTGGCAAAAGGCCATGACCCGCTCGGTCGCGAAGGCGCGGTCCACGATCTGCCCGAGGATGAATGGGGCGAGGATGGGCCCGATGGCCAGCGTCGCGACGAAGGTCCCCACCTCCCGGGGCGCGAAGCCGAGTGTGGTTTCCACGTACAGTGCCGCGATCGGCAGGTAGCAGCCCTGCACGAAGTACTGCAGGAACATCATGAGGGAGAGGCGGCCGAGCAGGGGCATCGGCGAACGCCCCGGAACGCCCGCGGCGGGATCGCGATCGGCGGTCATGATTGAACCCTTTTCTGCGGGGGCGCACGCCCGAAGGCCAGTCGGAACTGGCCAGAAACTTCGCCCCGGCCCATCTGTGACCAGATGGGCTACATTTTCCGCCCCGGTGGTGCCCCGCGCGCGGGGCACGGCATCTGACTCGAGAGTTCCGGGTGTAGCCACGGTCATTAGACCGTGGATGCGTCGGCCGAGCGCACGGGCCCATCTGTTACCAGATGGGCTACATTTGCAGCCCCGGTATGCGCCCGATGCCGACGCGCCCATCCAAAGCGGCACTGCCACGCCGCAGTCCACATCGGCCCTCCGGCCCCCGCCGGATTCTGCCACCGTGGCCCATCATTGCCCTCGGCCGCATCGCGGCCTTGTCACCCACGTGCGATGGGGGCATATGTGGGAGGAGGAGGCGATCGGCGATGGCGGCGAAGGCGAGAACGGAGAAGGAGGGCGCGGCGAGGGTGCGGGTGCGGGAGGCGACGCGCAACGACGTGGACGCGCTGATCGAGCTGAATCGCGTGTGCTATCCTCAGATGGCGCAGGAGCAGGTGGTCTGGGGCCGCTCGCACATCTTGAGCCATCTGCGGGTGTTTCCCCAGGGGCAGTTCGTGGCGGAGGTCGGGGGAAAGATCGTGGGGGCGTGCAGTTCGCTGATCGTCTATCTGGGCCCCGACCCGCTGCGGCCGCACACGTGGGCGGGGATCACCGACAGCGGCTATTTCACCAACCACGACCCGGGCGGCGACACGCTCTATGGGGCGGACGTGTACGTGCATCCCGAGGCGCGTGGGCAGCGGGTGGGGGCGGCGCTCTATGCGGCAAGGCGGCGGCTCTGCAAAAAGCTGAACCTGCGACGCATCCTCGCCGGAGGCCGGCTCTGGAATTATGGCGAGTACGCGGACCGGTATTCGCCGGAGGAGTACGCGCGGCAGGTCGAGGCTGGGGCGATCCGGGACCTGGTGTTAAGTTTCCAGTTGCGCGAGGGGTTCGTGCTGAAGGGGGTTGTGCCGCACTATCTGCGGGACCCGCGGAGCCACAACCACGCCAGCCTGATCGAGTGGATCAACCCGGGCTACCGCCCGAAGCCCGGGGGCAGCCGCAAGGTCCGCGTCGCCTGTGTCCAGTACCAGCTACGGAAGATCAAGTCGTTCCAGGAGTTCGCGAACCAGGTGGGATACTTCGTCGATATCGCGGCGGATTACAAATCGGATTTCGTGCTGCTGCCGGAGTTGTTCACCATCCAGCTGCTCTCGCAGACGGGGGCGCTTTCGCCGCAGGAGGGGATGCGGCGGCTGGCGGCGTACACGCCGAGGATCGTGAATCTGGTACGGGACCTGGCCAAGAAATACGGACTGACATTGATCGGGGGCAGCCACCCGGTGATGGAGAAGAAGCGGCTGTACAATGTCTCTTTCATCTGCCTGCCGGACGGGACGGTGCTGCAGCAGCCGAAGTTGCACGTGACGCCCAACGAGCGGCGCTGGTGGGGCATCGCGGGCGGCAACAGCCTCCAGGTCATCGAGACGCCCAAGGCGCGCATAGGGGTGCTGATCTGCTACGACGCGGAGTTTCCCGAGCCGGTGCGCTATCTGGCGGAGCAGGGGATGGAGATCCTCTTCGTGCCGTTCTGCACGGACAACCGGCAGGCGTACCTCCGGGTGCGGCACTGCTGCCACGCGCGGGCCATCGAGAACCAGATCTACGTGGCGCTGGCGGGCAACGTCGGCAACCTGCCCGACGTGACGAACATGGATATCAACTTCGCGCAGGCGGCGGTGCTCACGCCGTCGGACTTCGCGTTCGCGAGGGACGGTGTCGCCGCGGAGGCCGATTCGAACGAGGAGACGATACTGGTCTGCGATCTGGATCTGGACGTGCTGCATGGCGCGCGGGAGTCCGGCACCGTCACCCCTCGCCTGGACCTGAGGAAGGACCTCTTCGTGGGCGGGATGCGGGTGGAGGCCGGGCCGCTGCAGGCCGCGTCCAACGACGAGGCGCCGCTGGGGGACCAGCCGGACGGGTTGGAAGATTGAGCGCGGCGCGGGAAATCTTCGATTACCTGTACGTGCGGTCGCCGGGGGCGCCGCGCGGGGATGTGGCGATCGGTTTCGGGCATTTCGACCTGAGGATTCCGCGGGTGTGTGGGGATCTGTTCCGCGAGGGCCGGGTGGGGCGAATAATTTTTACCGGCGGGTTGGGGGGTGGCACGGCGGACCTTGGGCAACCGGAGGCCCGGGCGTTCCTGGGGGCCCTGAGGCAGTCGCATCCCGGGGTGCCAGACGACGCGATCTTGGTGGAGGATGCCTCGACCAATACATCCGAGAACGTCCGGTTCACCGCGCGCGGCCTGGAGGCGGCATGGCCGGATTTCCGTTTTGGCGACGGCATCCGCTCGGCCGTGCTCGTGGCCAGCCCGTATCGCATGCGGCGTGTCATGCTCACCTGCAAGAAGCTCATTCCCGCGGTCGCGTGCGTCTGCTTTCCCCCGGAGACGACGTTCGAGGAGGAGGGGCGCCTCTTTTCGGGGAAGGGGCAAGATCTTGAGGTTTTGTTGGCAGGGGAGATCGACCGCATCGTGGATTATGGCGCAAGGGGTTACATCGAGGTGGAGGCGGTGCCGGATGACATCCTGCGCGCCCGTGGCATGTTGGGGCGGATGGCTTGAAGCGGCGGCTTCGCCCTTGCGTCAAAAGGGGCGAAAGGAGACCAGGATGACAAGGGTGAATAGAATCAGATGGTTTGGGCTCGGGGCGATCGGATTCGCGGCGCTGCTGGGATCGGCAACGGGCGCGCGAGCCGGAGATTTTTCCGTCAGCGTGGGGATCGGCGGGGGCCATTATGGCCATTGCTACGGCCCGCGGTACCATGGGCCCTACCGGCATTACGGGTATAGGCCCTACTATTATCATCGGCCCGGACCCGTCATCTACGGCGGGTCGCGCGTGGTGGTGGTGCCATCGACAACGCGGGTCGTGACCGCGGATCGCGGTTATTCGCAATGGGAGATCGTGCGCGACGTGCAGTTGGAATTGCGGCGCAGGGGTTTTTATAGCGGCGAGGTCGATGGGATCTTCGGCCCGCGGACCCGCGACGGCCTGATCGCGTATCAGGACCGGCGCGGCATCCCCGTGACCGGCGCCATCGATCGCGACACCCTGCGGGCCCTGGGGTTGGACTGACTCGAAAATTGGGTCGCGATGTAGGCTGCGCCGCGGCGCACGCGGGCATTCGATTCGGCAGCGTGCGCCAAGGCGCAGCCTACCATTTTCACCCCCGGTGGCGCCCCGCGCGTGGGGCATGGGACGTTGCCCCATGAATGATCCGGCGCCTTGCAACGGCGTTTTGCGGGACGTAGGATCTGTGCCGCGCGGCAATTCTGAGGAGTAGGAGCCATGACACAGAGCGATATCAAAACATGGTCGGTGCTGAGCCATATCCTGACGCTGGCCGGGGGCGTGATACCATTCGGCCACATCATCGCGCCTCTGGTGATCTGGCTATTGAAGAAGGACGAGTGCGCCGAGGTGGCCAGGCACGCCCTGGAATCGCTGAACTTTCAGATCTCGGCGACGATCTACATCTTCGTCGCGGGGATCCTGTGTTTCGTGGCCGTGGGCTTCGTCCTTGTCCCGGCGGTCCTGCTGTTCGTTCTGGTGTGCGTGATCGTCGCCACGGTGAAGGCCGCCAACGGGGAGTCCTTCCGGTACCCGCTGAGCCTGCGGTTCATCCGTTGAAGGGGGCCGGCGGGAGGGGCCCGGCCCGTGCGGCGGGACTGGCGCCAAACGTTTTTTGGCTTCCCGTTTGCCCGGATGGGCAGAAAATGAAACGCATATGAAAAAATCGCGTAGGGCGGCGTTCGGGTTGGTCTGTCTGGTGGCGGCGGGATGCGTGGCGGGCGCCGAGGATTTTCGGATCGGGATGATCGGGCTGGACACGTCGCATGCGGTGGCATTCGCGAAGGTGTTCAACGCGACCAACTCGCCGCACGGGTGCCGGGTGGTGGCGGGTTTCCCGGCATGTTCCGAGGATATCGCGTCATCGCGGGACCGGATCGAGAAATACACGGCGCAGCTCAGGGACGAGTTCGGGGTGAAGATCGTGGGGAGCATCCCCGAGTTGCTGGGCATGGTGGACGGGGTGATGGTGGAGAGCGTGGATGGCCGACCGCATCTGGAGCAGGCGCGCCCGGTGATCGCGGCTGGGAAGCCGGTGTTCATAGACAAGCCGATGGCGGGGAGCCTGGCGGACGTGCTGGAGATTTTCCGGTTGGCGGAAGAGAAGGGCGTCCCGTGCTGGTCGGCATCGTCGCTGCGGTACGCGCCGTGGGCGGTGGAGGCGCGCGGCGGCGCGGTGGGGGAAATTCTCGGCTGCGACGCGTTCAGCCCGTGCTCCTTGGATGAGCACCATCCGGACCTGTACTGGTATGGCATCCACGGGGTCGAGACGCTGTTCACGATCATGGGCCCCGGCTGCAAGGCGGTGCGGCGGGTGCAGACGACCGATTACGAGCAGGTCACGGGCATCTGGGCCGACGGGCGCATCGGGACCTTCCGGGGCACCCGCAAGGGCAAGCACGACTACGGCGCCACGGTGTTCGGGGCGAAAAAGGTCGTGGCGAACGTGGGATTCGGCGGCTACGAGCCGCTGCTGGTTCAGGTGGTCGAGTTCTTCAAGACGAAGAAGGTCCCCGTCCCGCAGGCCGAGACGATAGAGATCTTCGCGTTCATGAGCGCGGCGGATGAATCGAAGAAGCGCGGCGGGGCCGAGGTGACGCTGGAGGAGGTCTTGTCGGCGGCGACGGCCAAGCGGTGAAGGGTAGTCGCCGTGGCCTGGTGTCGGAGGTTGCCCTTTTGTAGCCCATCTGGTGACAGATGGGCGGCGCGGGCCAAGAGGTGGGGGCATCGTCTCGTTGTTCGTTCGGCCGCGGGGGCGCCCATCTGTCGCCAGATGGGCTACGGCATGGGCCGACTCTTGCGCCTCGCGCGCTGGGCATCGGTTCTCCTCGCGATCGGTTTCGTCGGCCCCGGCGCCTGGGCGAAGGGGGAAGGGGGCAGACGGCCAAACATCCTTTTCATCTACGCGGACGACCAGTCGTACAAGACGCTGGGCTGTTACCCGGAGGCGCCGGGTTGGGCCAAGACCCCGAATATCGACAGGTTGGCGGCGGAAGGTGTCCGCTTCGAGCGCTGCTATCTGGGGGCGTGGTGCATGCCGTCGCGGGCGAGTTTGCTCACGGGTCGGTTGCAGCACGCGATCGAGTCGATGACGATGGAGGGCGCGTATCCGGGGAGTACCTATGACCCGAAACGGTGTCCCTTCTGGCCGGCGGAGTTGCGGCGGCACGGCTATCAGACCGCGCAGATCGGCAAGTGGCATACGGGGACCGACACGGGCTTCGGGCGCGACTGGGATTTTCAGATCGTGTGGAACCGGCCCGCGCATCCCGAGAATGCGGGTAATTACTACAGTGAGCAGATCCTGGCCTTCAATGGCGAGGGGCGCCTGGTGGAAGGCTATTCGACCGACAACTACACCGATTGGGCCGTGGAGTACATCGGGGGAAAGCACCGCGAGGCGGACAAGCCGTGGTACCTGTGGCTGTGCTATGGCGCGATCCACGGACCGACGACCCCGGCGGAGCGGCACAAGGGAAAATTGACCGGCAATCTGGCCCCGGTCCCGAAGGACATCTATGGCCCATGGCCGGATAAGCCGGCCTACCTCGAGACGACGAAGGCGTGGGTGAAAGGCCCGGACGGGCGGCCGGCGATGCGCAGGCGGGGCAAGCGCAAGGACAACTTCGACACGAGCGAGGCGGGATTGGCATACGACCGATGGATCCAGCAGGTGCACGAGTGCACGATGGCGCTGGACGAGGGCGTGGGGCGGGTGCTTGAGGCGCTAGAGAAATCGGGGCAGGCCGACAGCACCCTCGTGGTCTATACCGCCGACCAGGGCTATGGCCTCGGTGAGCACGGGTTCAATCAGAAGGTCGCGCCCTACGACGCGACCATCGCCTCGCCGCTGATCATCCGACACCCCGGCGTCGTGCCGCGGGGAAAGGTCTGCCGCCATCCCGTCAACTCCCCCGACCTCGTGGACTTCTTTTGTCGCGTCGCCGGCCTGGCGCTGCCATGGAATACCCACGGGCGAGACATCACGCCGCTGCTGCGCGATCCCGAGAACGCGCCCTGGGATTCGCCCATGCTCCTGACGCACACCGGCCGCTCCTACGGCTCGGAGACCGACGCGATTCCGGCCGACGCGCGGCTCGCCGATACGGGCAAGGTCCCCTGGTACGCGATGCTCAGGGATGGGCGATTCAAGTACGTGCGCACGCTGGTCCCGGGTGAGGCAGAGGAACTCTATGATCTCGACGCCGACCCCGAAGAATTGGCGAACCTCGCGCCGCGGCCCGAACATCGCGGGTTGCTGGAGGCGCTTCGCGCCAAGGCGATCGCCGAACTCCGCCGGACGGATGCAGGCTTTGCCGACGCCATGCCCCCGACCCGGGCGATGGGCGGGGGCCGCTGACTCGGAAATTGGTCGCGATATAGGCTGCGCCTTGGCGCACGCGGACCGTCGATTCGTCGGCGTGCGCCAAGGCGCAGCCTACCATTTTCCGCCCCGGTGGCGCCCCGCAGCCGGCGCATGGGATCTCGATCGATAATTCCGGGTGTAGCCGCGGTCGCCAGGCCGTGGATGTTCCAACGCGTGGCCCATCTGTGACCAGATGGGCTACATTGCCGTCGGCCGGTGGTGCCCCATCGCGCCTCGCGAGACCTGCCTTGTTGGTCTGGCGGCGGAATGGGTCGGGAGGGGATCGAACCCACGACCAATTGGTTAAAAGCCAACTGCTCTACCACTGAGCTACCGACCCATAATATACTGATAAATAACAACTTGAGATAGCAATAGCGTCCCGAAATTATCCCTTGTATACTGTTTTTGTATACTGCATGCTTTGGGGAGATGAAAAGGGCCCCCAAAACACCCCCAGACGCCGAGAAGCCGAAGCTTTGGCGGCGGGCGGGACAATGCCTGTACGTCTATCAGCCATCCGGTGAGTACTATGCCCGCGCGCGTATCCGAGGCAAACTCAAATCCCACTGCCTGGAGACAAGGGACCGGAAGCTGGCGGACCGGAAGCTGAGAAAGTGGAAGGACGACCAAGACAAGCTGGACCCCAATGCCGGGGACATGACTCTGGAGGGGCTTGTGGAGCGTTACGGGGCCACCCTCCGGGGCGCGGAGAAGACCGTTTCGATCAAGAGGCACGTCATGCGGCAATTGCTGGCGCGCTGGCCCCAGGATGCCCCGAGGCGCATCGCGAGGATCCGACAGGGGCACATAAAGACGTGGCTGGCGGGCTTTGGCTTCGGCGCGTCCGCCCACAACGCGCATCTCTGGACTGTGCGGGCGATGTTCGCCCAGGCGGTGGCCGATAAGATCATCCCCGACAACCCCGCCGAGGGCATCCCGAACGCCAAGCGGGAGCGCCCCCGTCGCATGACCCCCTCGTGGGAGCAGTTCCGCGCCATCGTGGAGAATGTGCGCGGCCAGCGCTGGGCGGAGCACGCGGAGGATAGCGCGGACCTCGTCGAGTTCATGGGGCTGTGCGGGGTGGGGCAGGCCGAGGCGGCGGGGCTGTGCTGGAAACACGTCGATTTCGCCAAGGGCGAGATGCTGTTCTTCCGCGTCAAGACCCGCACGGCCTACGCGGTGCCGATCTTCCCCCAGGCCCGCCCACTGATGGAGAGGTTGCGCGATGCGGCGGGCGGCAACCCCGACCCCGAGGCCCCCGTCTTCAAGGTCAAGGACCCTAAGATCGCACTGGAAAAGGCGTGCAAGCGGCTCGGCTTCCCCCACTACTCGCCCCGCTCTCTGCGGCGGATGTTCATAACCCGATGTTTGACCCTCGGCGTATCGGTCAAGAACGTGGCCCATTGGCAGGGGCACCAAGACGGCGGGGCGCTAATCCTCCGCGTCTACTCCCACGTCATCGACGCCCACGCGCAACGCGAGGCCGCGAAGTTGGTTGCGGAATGCGAGGGGGCGGACAACGTGCTGCCTTTCGCCCCGGCGGCCGTACGGTGAGGGGCGTGTGCTGGAAGGTGCTGCAAATGCGGCATGCTGGGAACGCAAGCTCTATACGATGCATGCGGCATCGGTCGAAGACGCTGACGAGATTTCGTCGCGGCGCCATGAGTTCTAGATTAGCATGCGGGAAGAACGGAAGAACCGAGG
>CAZYWZ010000169.1:0-11396 GCA_964651705.1 uncultured Verrucomicrobiales bacterium | reverse complement strand
AACTGGATCAGCCCCGCCCCCGCGCGCCGGGGGCGGGGCTGACCTGAAACTTCAAACCGCGGATAACGGGCATGGTTCAGATAATAATCTGCAAATAAAATACTTGCGACCGCTTTGGTAGCCGCCGACGTGAGGAGGCGGATTCATGCCACTTGGCACCTCCGCCTCCTCACGTCGGCGGCTACGATGGACGCGAAGTTTCCCCATGAATGACACGGCGCGTTCTCGAATCAGGTCAACCCCGACGCGCGCCGACCGCCGCCCCCAACGCCCCCCCGCCAATCGCCCCAGGGTCATTGACCAACCCACCGTCGAAGCACCCAGATTTGCGAAATCGGCTCGGGCGTGTTATTGTATTATCCGGCTTAGTCGCGCCGCGGCAGGATCTCTACCGGGCCAAGGAGGAGGAGGTCGCGGCGGCATGCCGGGGAGGCCGCATGAAGGTCTTGACCGCGATGCTGCTACTGGGCCCGCTGGCGGGTTTCGCGTGGATGTGGTCGCAGTGCTACTTGGCGCAAATGGCCGCCAGCCGCCTGCGCGAGGAAAACCTCGTCCTGAAACAAGAGATTGAATACGCCACCCGACTGAACCGCGAACTCTCCGCGAAGACATCGCACCAGATTCACGCCGGACTGAACCTGAGAGAACCGCTGGGCCCAATGTTCGACACAGAACCCACCCGAGACTCCGGGACTGCGCTATCGGCCCGCCGATAGCCGACCGACGGGCCCAAGCCCCTCGCTACTCGATCGGTGCGTCGAATCTTCGAGTGAGACATCTCGCCCCGACTGCGGGGCACCATCGGGGGTGAAAATGTAGATGGCCGCGCCTTGGCGCTCGCTGCCGGATCGACCGTCCGCGTGCGCCAAGGCGCAGCCTACGTCACGACCCAATTTTCGAGTCAGGCCGCCGTTCTCTGCCCCGCGCTCTCCTCCGACACCACAACCATCTGGTGGATCGCGAACGGGGGACACCGAAATCGCAGTATGCCACCATCAAGCGCCCACCCCTCGATCTCTAGGCCGCCCGGCTGCGCGACGACCGACGAGGGACGCGAAGCGAGCCTCAGCGACACCCGACATCCTGCCACCTCCGGGATGCCCGTGATCTTCCAATGCGCGTGCTTGCCGGGGAATTTCTCCCTCGACCCCTCCGCCCGATTCACCAGGTGCAAGATGGATTGCCCATCCCGGCGGCGCAGTACCATCTCGACCGTCGGCGGGGCATCCGTCGCAAAGGGCCGCATCGCCCGAGGCGCGACGAACTCCAACAGCCACGCCCGAAACGGCTCGATGCCGGGCGATGGCCGTTCCTTGGGGTCCGCGAGGCTAAAGACGGGGGCCAGCACCGCCACGACCGACCCTCCCCCGATCGCCCGGCGCGTCACCAGCGCCAGTGACTCGTTCCCGCACTCCGCCGCCATGAGCGTCGTCACGCCCAGGTCCTTATTCGGCCCCGCCCGCCACAGCGGTATGCCCATCGGCAGGTCGGCCCCCTTGGCCTTGGCCAACCACACGGAACCCGCCGGCATCGCCCCGGCAGGCGCCATGCCCGCGAGCCCCGCCAAACCATCCAGCCGCAGGCCACCACCCGTTAGCAGCAACGTCCCTCCCCTTTCCGCAAACGCGCGCAGCGCCGCCACCTCGTCGTCCTTGGCGGCGGCCAGATCTTCCGCGATCAGCACCCCGGTCCCGATCTCTCCGCGCAGCAGGCGCTCGCGGGAGATCAGCTCATAATCCGCGTGCGCCCGCACCAGCGCCTCGGATGCCCCGCGCAGCGTCCGGGAAACGGCCGATCCGTTGGGAAAGCAGGAGGGGGAATTCCGCGTCGCCGCATAGTGGTGCGTCGACGTGTGCAGCACGGAGACCGCGGGCACCCGCCGCGTGCCGAGGCACCAGGGTTGCCGCGCCCGAAGGAATGGCCCCACCACCCGACCGAAGAACTCGTGCCGTTCCGGCACGAGGCCGCTCTCGGGCGTCGGGTTATCCCAGAGGTGATAGCGCCCCCCGTTCGCCACGATGATCGCCATCTCTTGCTCGATCTGACCCGACGGCTTGGGGATCGCCCCCGCCCCGCCGACGTAATGCCCCGTCGTCATCAGGTCGAACGGCTTCGGCTGCGAATCGTACCAATGCGCCTCCGCCGAAAGCCGATCCACCGAGTTGCCGGTGTCCCCCGTGAGATGATCCACGAACCCGGGCGGTTCCTCGGCCATGTGCAGGCCATAGGCCCAATTGAAGGTGACCCGGCACATCGGATCCCGGCGACGGATCCGCTCGCATGTCTCCCTGACCACCTCGCGGTAGATCTCCCGGTGCATCTCCTTGAACTCGTCCCAGCCCTTGTCTCCCGGGCCCGTCGGGGCATCGAGTCCCGTCTCGCCCCGAAACCGCTCGCGGCACTTCGCGCAGTAACAGGTGGCCACCGTGAAACACGAGCCGTCGAACCAGAACGCGTCCGGCCCATACCGCTCCATCCCCTCCTCGATCATCGGCCACAGATACCCCTCGGCCACCCCCGTGTGATAGCAGAGGGCGTTCTCCCTGAGCCGACCGCCGGCATCCACGCGATTCCACTCGGGCCGATCCCTCATGATCACGCCATCCCGGCCAAAGTTGTAGTAGATCGACCAGGCGTACCCCCTCCGCCGCGCAATGTCGCGCCACACCGCCAACACGTCCCGCGACAGCTTCGGCGGCGCGTGACCCACCTTGGTCGGATAGGTCGTCCAACCGGGATTCCCCTTCGCGTGGATCTGGATCACGTCCGGCCGCGATAACGCGATGAGGCGATCGGTCTCCTCGGGATCGGCCGACGCCCCGACCGCGTGCTTGTCGGTGGTATGGTGATCCAAGTGCAGCAGATAGAAGGCCCGTTCGTACCATCCCTCGCCCGGCCCGGGGTTTGCCCCCGCCGCGCGCGCGCCAAGCACCGCCCCCGCGCCGCACCCCACCGCCAGACCCAGAAACCGGCGCCGGCCGAGAGACGCCCCATGACTCATCTCGGGTGCCCCTTCGCGCAGAACGCCACCGGAATCCCCTCACTGGCGGCGGACGAACTTCTGGGCCCGCCGCCCGATGATGTCACCCGCATAGATGTTCCCTTTGGAATCCACCGCGATCCCGTGCACCCAATTCAACTCCCCGGGACGCTCCTTGCCATCCTCGGCCTTCGGCACGGTCCAGAGCTGCCGCAACTTGCCCGAGGTGTCGAATCTCATGAACAGCTGATCCTTCGGCGGGCAACCCAGCGGCGCGGTCGGGTACGCCGGATCCGTGCGCCATGGCATCGGCGACGACCCGCAGATCCAGATCTCGTCCGATCCCGTCACGCAAAAGCCCCATGGCACAAGGATGTCGCGCCACGAGTCCAGGAGCTCCCCCGCCTGGCTGTAGACCTGCACCCGGACGTTGTTCCGGTCCGCGACGTAGAGCCTCCCCTTCGAATCCATCGCGATCGCGTGCGGGATAGAAAACTGCCCCGCCCCCGTGCCAAGCGACCCCCAGGACTTCACGAATTTCCCCTCCCGATCAAAATGGACCACGCGGGCATTCCCATACCCATCGGAAACAAAGATGCTGCCATCCGGGGCCAGGACCATGTCCGTCGGCTTGTTCAAACGCCGCTCGTCTTCGCCCTTTTCCCCCGGGGTGCCCAGCGTCATCAGCAGCTTCCCCTCGGGCGAAAATTTCCGTACGACGTGGAGACCGAGGTCCGCCGCCCACACGTTTCCATCGCGATCGATCTTGAGATAGTGGGCACTGGTCAGGAGCCCCTCGCCCCAGGCGCGCACGAATTTGCCCTCGGCGGTGAAGACCTGCACCGGAGGATTCGTCCGCGTGAATAGCCACACCTGATCCCGCGCGTCCACCGCGACGCCCGGCATCTGGCCCCACGGCATCCCCTCGGGACGCTCCGGCCACGAGGGGTCCACCTCGTACGAAGGGGAAAGGTTCACCCGGGGATACGCCGGTCCCGCATCCGGTTTCGCGGCCTCCCCCTCCTTCATGGTCCGCGCCGACAGCGACCCGAAACACAGCATCACCAAGAATCCCGCCGAGACGGGCCACAGCCTACGAAACAGGTCCCACTTCATCGTGCCTCCTCGCCAGCGGGGAAACGCCCGCCGCCTGACCCATAGTATGGCCAATCACGCCACCGCCCGCACGCCTTTTCAATGCCGCTACCCCGCTTCTCCACACCCCCTCGGGCGCCCCATCCCTCGTCAGCCCACATTCACGTGCACCACCTTCGCCGGGGGGAACCCGTTGAACCAGGTGGCCGAGGCATTGCTGTACGCGCCGATGTTCTCCGAATACACCAGATCCCCGATTTCGAGATCCGGCAACTCCTCCGCCTGAGAGATCACGTCGAGCCCGTCACAGGTCTGGCCAAAGACCGCGCAGATCTCCTTGGGCCCACGCTTGAACGAGCGCACCGGATACTGGCAGTGATCGAAAATGATGCCGCTATACGTGTGGTACACGCTATCGTCGATGTAATAGCACGTCTTTCCATCCCGGATCGCCTTGCCGATGACGCGCGCCAACGAGGTCGCCGCGGTCGCCACGAGGAACCGCCCGGGCTCGGCGAGGATCTGGATGCCGGGCGGAAACAGGCGTCCGATCTCGGCCCGGATCTTCCCGGCCAGTTCGGGGAACGGCCTCACGTGGCGGTTGTAGGCGGCAGGAAAACCGCCCCCGATGTCCAGTATCTTGAGCGCGCGCCCCCGGGCCAGGGATTCCCGCATCACGGCGGCCGCCATGTTGAGGGCCTGCACGAAGTTCTCGAAATTCGTGCACTGGCTGCCGACGTGGAAGCTCAGGCCCTCGACCACCAGCCCGACCCGGAACGCCGCATCCACCAGGTCCACCGCCTCGCCGGGATCGCAGCCGAATTTCGAGGAGAGCTCGACCACGGAACCCGTGTTCGGCACGCGGAGCCGCAGCACCAGCCCCGCGCGGGGGGCATACCGCTTGATCTTATCCAACTCCGCGGCGTTGTCGTAGGTGACCAGCGGGCGATACCGGTCCAGCGCCTCCAGGGTCTCCCTGGGCTTGATCGGATTCGCGTAGATGATCTTGTCCCAGATGAAGGCCTGGCGCGCCTTGGGCGACATGCCCTTGATGTTCTGATAGACAAGCATGAACTCGGGCAGAGACGCCACGTCGAAGCTGGCCCCGGCCCGGTAGAGGGTCCGGACGATCTCGGGGTCCGGATTCGCCTTGACCGCGTAGTAGGCCTGCACCATCGGAAGATGCCTGCGGAACGCGGCGTAATTGCGGCGTATCACGGCGTGATCGATCACCACCACGGGCGTGCCATGTGCCCTGGCGATCCCCCGGAGCTGCTTCATGTGCATGTCGGCCTCCCGGCGCGCGGCCCTTCCGGCCACCCGCCCCTCCCGTCAATCGATGTCCGGCCCAGAGCCGTCGAGCATCTTCACCTGATTGTGCTTGAAATACTCCTTGGTGAGCGCCTTGACCATCCCCGCGCGCTTGTCATACAGCCGCCTGTGCTTGCGCGGCCTGTGCCTGGCCAGCGCGTAGTGCGTCAGCAGCGGCATCGCGACGGTGCTGTCCCCATAGCAGACCACCGCATCCGGCAGGCGATCCGGGTCCACCTTGCCCCAGCTGACCGCCTCGCTCGGCGTCGCCCCCGACAGGCCTCCGGTGTCGGGGCGCGCATCCGTAACCTGCAGGAAATAGTCCTGGCCGTACTCCTTGATCCGCAGCACCTCCTGGATCTGTGGCTCGGTCTGCAGCATGAAGTTCTTCGGGCTGCCGCCACCCCACAGGACCACACCGCTCTTGCCGCCCCCGCGCTTCGCCGCGAGCACGAAGGCGGTGGTCTCGTTCACATCGATCGACGGATTGACGCGGAGCCTGTTTCCCCTCAGCTCCACCCCCGCGACGTTCATCCCGATGGTCGAGTCCCCCGGCGACGAAGTGTAGCACGGGACACCCGCCCGATACGCAGCCGCCAGCACCGACACGTCCTTCAGGCCCGCCTTCCGCTCCCACTCGGCACAATAGCGGCCCAGCAGGTAGTGCAGCTCCGCGGTCCCCATCTCCTTCTGAAACTCGGGTCGCACCAGGATGCTCCTCAGGATCTCATCGGTCGCCATCAGGCAGTCGCTGTATCCCAGCAGCACATCGTAGACCCGGACGATGTCGTTTTCCCGCAGCTCGGTGTCATCCATCTTGAAACTGCCCACGCGCACCGGGTAATTCAGCGCGAAGTGCATGTCGTGATAAAGGATCGCCCCGGTCGAGACGATCCAGTCCACGAATCCCGCCTTGATCATCGGCACGATGCAGGAGCAGCCCAGGCCCGCCGGCGTCAGCGCCCCGGAAAAGCTCATGCCCACGAGCACGTCGGGCTTCAGCATACGGTCCACGAAGAGCTGGCACCCCTCCTTCAGCCGGGCCGAATTGTAAGCCAGGAATACGTCATCGATGATGTCCGGCAACTTCTCCTTGCCGGTCAGGCCCCTGGGCAGGATGCGCGGCCCGGACATGTATTTGGCCCGGTTCGGGCACCTCTTCCTCTTTAGCCAATCCGGCATCTCGCTGAGGTCTTCCCGATATCGTGACTGACGCTTGGTCTTCGTGGATTTCTTGGCCATGGCTCTCCCTTGTTGGCGCGAACATTACGACCGATGGATGGATTGCCAACCCTTTTGATGGTGGTCCTAGCACGAAAATCGGGTCGCGATGTAGGCTGCGCCTTGGCGCACGCGGACGGTCGACTCGGCGGCGTGCGCCGAGGCGCAGCCTACCATTTTCCGCCCCGGTGGTGCCCCGCAGGCGGGGCATTGAATCTGACTCGAAAATCGGCCACGGGATCGGCCTGTAGGGCGCGGATTCCCATCCGCGCCACGAGGGCCCTGCCGGTTGCCCGTGGCGCGAAAGGGATTTCGCGCCCTACATTTTCTGCCCCGGTGGTGCCCCGCGCGCGGGGCACGGGATCTAGCACGAAAATCGGGTCGCGATGTAGGCTGCGCCTTGGCGCACGCGGACGGTCGATGCGGCAGCGTGCGCCAAGGCGCAGCCTGCAATTTTCTTCCCCGGTGCCGCCCCCCAAGGCGGGGCATGGACAACGCCCCGTGTCTCGGCCTATGCTGCCGCGCCATGCCAAAGCCAAAGCCATCCCCCGGGCCCACCCCCGCCGAACTCGGTTTCTCGATGCCCGCCGAATGGGAGAGGCACGAGGCCACATGGCTCGGTTGGCCACACAACGAGACCGACTGGCCAGGAAAGATGGACGCGATCCGCTGGGTCTACGGGGAGATCGTGCGGAAGATCGCCCCCGGCGAATTCGTCCGGATCTTGGTCAACAGCCGCGCCGAGGCCCGCCAGGCCAGCGCCTATCTGCGCCGCGCCGGCGCCGACCCCAAGGCGGTCGAGTTCGTCGTCCACCCCACCAACCGGGGCTGGACCCGCGACTCCGGACCCATCTTTGTCCGGCGCCGCCGGCCCCGCGCCGAGACGGCCATCGTCCACTTCCACTTTAACGCCTGGGCCAAATACCCCGACTGGCAGAAAGACCGCCGCGTCCCCGAGACCGCCGCCCGCATCCTCAAAAGGCCCCTCTTCCGCGCCACGTTCGGCAACAGGGATTTCGTGATCGAGGGTGGGGGCATCGAGGTCAATGGTCGCGGCACGCTCCTGACCACGGAGGAGTGCTACCTCCACCCCAAGATACAAGTCAGAAACCCAGGGCTGGACCGCGACGACTACGAGGCCGCATTCTGGGCCTACCTCGGGGCCACCAATGTCCTCTGGTTGGCCGCCGGACCCGCCGGCGACGACACCCACGGCCACATCGATGACATCTGTCGCTTCGTCAACCCCACGACCCTCGTCCTGGTCCGCGAGACCAACCGCCGGGATATCAATTATCGGCCGCTCGCCGAAAACTGGGAGCGCGTCCAGGACCTCCGTCTCGAGGATGGCTCCCGTCCCGAGATCGTCCCACTCCCCATGCCTTCGCCGCTCTATTTCAATCGGGAGAGGCTCCCCGCCAGCTACGCCAATTTCTACATTTCCAACGCCGCGGTCCTCGTCCCCACCTTTAACGACCCCAACGATCGCGTCGCACTCGGCATCCTCGCCGACCTGTTCCCCGACCGGCCGATCGTCGGCATCCATGCCGTGGACCTCGTCCTCGGTTTCGGCTCACTCCACTGCCTCACCCAGCAGCAACCCGCCTGATCGCGTGCCCCGCTGGGCGCGCACCCCATGGCAGAAAATGTAGCCCATCTGGTAACAGATGGGCCCGCGCATCCACGGTCTGACGACCGTGGCTACACCCGGAACTTTGGACCCCGTCAGTCCACAACCACCTCGCACCAGATAGTGCGCGCCCCGGAGAGATCGACGCGAAGTCTCCCGCCTTCCGTCGCCACGTCGAGCCGGTCGCCCCGCTTGCCCGTGGGATCGAGCCTATACGCCGCGGCCTTGCCACCCAACGGCAGCATCACGGTCGCTCGGACGGGTTCTACAATGACGGGCGGCCGGCCTTCCGCGGGCAGCATCCAGGAGATCCGATTCTTCTCCAGTTGCCCGGGTTCCGGTGGCCAGTACGCCTGGCCCGTATTCTCCGCGCGCCCGACCGCGGTCAGCAAGATCCTTCGCGATTCCCCGATTGGCTTTCCATCCATCGAGGTGGCGCTCACCACGGCGAATGCCGTCTGGCACTCCACCCGCACCCCCCCGAGATCCACCGGCCCGGCCTCCGCCAGATAGCCGATTGCCGCCTGCGTTCGCGGCGTCCGGATGGTGAACAGGCCCTTCCCATAATCCAGCGACAGCTCGCCCGTATCGCTGTCGAAGCGCCTCGCGCCCGCGGCGATCCGATCATAGCCCCCCAGCCCCATGGCCCGCGCCGCCTCGACAAACTGCGGCATCAGCCATTCGCGCCATGGCTCGCCCGCCAATCGGATCACCCGGGTCCCCTCGGCCACTTTCGCGTCCTTCGATGGCCCGCAGGCCAGCGCCACATCGGCCCCTCCCGCATACGCGCCATCGAAGAAGGCGTTGCGGACCTTCGACAGGTATGTCAGGAACCGGAACTCCGTGTGCCTGGAATCCGGAGTGTCCGGGCGGGGCGCATAGAGCGCCTCGGGCGCGCAGAGCACGTGAACCTCGTTCTGGGCGCGGGCGACGTCCCCGCGATGGAACAGCGTCGCCGCCGCCGGCACCAGCCCCCACCGCGCGGGATCCGACTGGCTCGTGAACATCGACAGACTGTCCCCTTCCGCACCGTAAGAAAAGTAGAGGAAAATATCCCAATCCTGCAGGCAGGCATACGCGGCCGACAGGAGCCACCCCTCGCACCGGTACTCGTTCGGCCAAGGGAAGTTGTATTCTGCCACGGCCTGCGGTTTCCCGGCCACCGAGGTCGTCGCGACCACCGCCAGCGGGTTTCGCTCGGTCTCCAGGTCCACGCGGATCATCGGGTCGTTGGAAAACTTCGAAAACGGCTGCGCGTTACGATTCGGGTGCCGCCAGTACTGGTTGCGGGAGATGAAACCGAAGCCCTCCGCGTTGACCCGCGTGTCCGCGTGAAAGAACATCTGGTTGGTGCCGGCCACCGGCACCCGCACCCCGATCGCTTTCAGGTGCGCCCGCATCGCGTCGTAGTACCGGGTCTGGACCTCCGCCAGGAACCGCAACACGTCGCTGATGCGCGGGACCGCCAGTTCGGGATCATCCACCTTTCCCTCAAGCGCGTCGTCGAGCCGCCCGGCCTTCCCGAACGGGAAAGCCACCGTCCCCTTCGCCGGATCCTCGTCGTCGCGCAGCGCCGATCCCTTCCCGGCCCGCGCCCAGGCCCGCGCCAGCGCGGCCCGGTCCCCGTGCCGCATCGCGAGCCACTCGTTCCACTGGCGCGTGAGCGCCTCCCGATAGTGCGGCAACGAAAGGCCCCCGTTGCGGAAGAAATAGAACACGCCATTCTCGTTGGTCACCTCGATCACCGCGATCCCCGGGTCGTCGACATACCTCAGGCCCGTGTACGGGTTCTTGTGCGTCAACAGACGCGTCGCGTAGTCCTTCTGCAACTCGATCATCCGCGCATCGAAGATCGACGCGCCCTTCATCGAGCCTTCCCAGTTGTGCGTGAAATCGTCGCCGTGCACCACGCCATCGGCCGCGCGGAACATCCGGTAATCCAGGAGATCCATGTAGACGTAGATCCCGCGCCCCTTGAGTTCCGCGATAAAGAAATCCAGGCGATCCAGGGTCGCGGCGTCAAACTCCTGGCTCGTGCCCTTCGCATAGTCGATCAGCCCACCGGAACGGCTATCGAGGGAATGTATCCGCAGCATGTTCATCCCGTACTTGGCCAACCGGGCCGCAATCGTCTTCGCCTGCTCCTTCTCCGGGGCGCATGACCTCCCCCCCACATTCGTGCCGATGAACCGCGCCCGCTTGCCGTTCTCAAAATACATGTGGCCATCGGGGCGGGACACCACGAACCCGTGCTTCCCCGCGGGCGCGTCCAGCAGGCCCGCGAGATCGACGCTGTCCCGATTCGTGTCGTCCAATGGGAACCCAAAAGGGAACCAATCGCCCGTCTCCCGAAAGACGTACTCGACCCGCGGCGGCTCATCGCTTCTCCCGGCGACCCGCATGTCGTCGAACCAGGCCGTGCCCTGGCTGCGGGCGAGGTTCATCGACACGACCACCGTATCCGCCCCGGGCGGCGCCTTCGCAGTCACCGAAAGCTTGCGCCACTCGGCGGTGCCCGTGACCCTCTCCGTGGGCACCTCGCTCAACCACTTTGAGCCCCGCTGCCACGCGAGATGCGCGGAGGCGTGCCCCGTGACGTCCCGGGTCTTGACCCAGACTTCCAGGGTATACTCGGATCCCGGCTCCACCGGCCGCCGGGCCGACACCCATCGGCCCGTGCAGCGTCTCCAGTCCGTCTCCCCCGCATCGCCGCCCGAATCGGCGATCCGGAGACTCCGCTTGCCACTCCGCGCCACCGCATCATCCCACCCGAGCACCGCCGGAGACTCGAACGCCATCGCCTCCCATCCGTCCGCACCCCCACTCCGGTCCCGGTCCTCCTCGAAGGAGCCATTCGGCATGAAGTTCTCGGAGGGCTTGAGTTCGACCGCGCCAAAAAATACGGACACCAGCAGAAGGGGATTCATCGCGTGCGATACTATGCCTTCAGCCCGTCCCAAAAAAGCGAGAAACGGCTGACTCGAAAATTGGGTCGCGATGTAGGCTGCGCCTTGGCGCACGCGGGCGTTCGATTCGGCAGCGTGCGCCAAGGCGCAGCCTACCATTTTCTGCCCCGGTGGTGCGCCGCGCGCGCGGCATGGGGGCTAGCCAGAAACTTCAGACCGCAGATGACGGGGAAGTTGGGGATAATCCATCGTA